>JAEWGX010000117.1 GCA_023388075.1 Pseudomonadota bacterium | reverse complement strand
TCCTTCGGAACCGACGGCAGGGGATTCTCCGGCGTGCCAGGCACCGGTTTGCGGGACTTCTTCGGGATAGGCATAGTGACTCCTTCTCGTCATGCTATCCCTCACACACAAAAATCCGGACAGGCTCACGTCCTTCGCCCGCGCCTTCGTCCTTTTCTTTGCCACGGCCATTGCTGAGCTCGTGGGCTGCTATCTCCCCCTGCTCTGGGCCACGGGTAAGGCGAGCGTTTGGCTACTGTTGCCGGCCGCGCTCAGCCTAGCGATTTTCGTCTGGCTCCTCACGCTTCATCCCGCTGCCAGCGGACGCGTCTACGCCTCCTATGGAGCCGTCTACATCTCTGCCGCGCTCCTTTGGCTTTGGGTTGTGGACGGCATCGTCCCGGCTTGGACTGATTTCGCAGGCGTTGGGCTGGCACTATGCGGCGCGGCTGTAATCGCGGCAGGACACGCGGCAGACTGAGTCGATTGCCGACGGGACTAGCTGAGAGTGACGAGCTGAACCACGTTTCCTGTGGCTGACGCCGCCAGGGCGACCACTGTACCCGCCCCCAGACACAAGGCCGCCGGGTTTCACTCTCACCTCACGGTCCGCAGCAGGACAAGGTGTCGTTCTGCTTCGGCGGACATTTCTGCGTGCCGTAGGAGCAAAACACGCAGCAGTCGCCCTTCTTCGGGCTTAGCAGGGCCTTGCAGTTCTCACATTCGTAGAACCACTGGCAGGCATCCGTCGGCATTGTCTCCGTCTTGGCGTAGCCGCAGCGGGGACAGGTCAACCTTGCCTGTAGAACAAGGCGTTGGGCAACCTCCTCCAACTCCTTGTCCTCTTGAAGCAGCCGAGCCGTGTGCCTTGTCATGTCCAGGGACAGGAACGAAGCGCCCGCCGGACAGGCACCTCGAAACTCCTCGGATACCTTAAGCCCGTGGGGAGCATCGTCAATGCACTTGGCCTGGAATCCGAACCGTACGAAGTAATTGGGAGCGCTGAGTGTCAGCAGGTGGACGGAGGAAAGCTTGAGACGCGCAGCTTCCCCGAGAACGTGTGCAACCAGTACCTTGCCGACTCCCAGGCGCTGTCGCTCCGGCTTGACGGCGACCGAACGCAACAGCCCAACCTCGCCGTAGACCTCAAGACCGGCTACTCCCAACACCGCGCCGTCCTCGGCTGCAGCCACCCAGAAGGTGTGAAGCTGTGCCTTTGCCCCGTCCAGCGGCAGTTCGTTGGCCTGCAGCAAGGCGGCGACCACCGGCCAGTCGGTCGGGGTAGCTTGCCGCATTTGGACCTCGAAGCTTGGCTTCATTTCAAATAGCCCTCTGGTTCACTCGCCTCGAAAGCTCAGCAGCAGTTTCCTTGCGCTCACTGTAGCGGTCCACCAGGTATGGGCTGACGTCCCGCATGAGCAGGGTGAACTTGAACAGCTCCTCCATCACATCGACCACGCGGTCATAGAAGGTCGAAGGCTTCATACGCCCCGCTTCGTCAAACTCCAGGAACGCCTTGGCCACTGAACTCTGGTTCGGGATAGTGACCATGCGCATCCAGCGGCCAAGGACCCGCAGCTGATTCACCGCGTTGAAAGACTGCGAGCCGCCTGACACTTGCATGACTGCGAGCGTCTTCCCTTGTGTTGGTCGCACGGCCCCGAGGGACAGCGGAATCCAGTCTATCTGGGCCTTCATGATGCCCGTCATCGAGCCGTGCCGCTCGGGAGACGTCCAAACCATACCTTCCGACCAAGCGGCGAGCTTACGCAGTTCCTGGACCTTCGGGTGGGTATCGGGCTCAGCGTCGGGCAGCGGAAGGCCAGTGGGGTCGAAAATCTTCACCTCGCCCCCCATGCCCCGCAGCAGACGGGCGGCCTCGAACGTCAGCAGGCGACTATAAGACCGCTCACGCAAGGAACCGTACAGCATCAAGAACCGTGGGCGGTGCTGCGAGGGCGTTCGCGCCGCGAGGCGCTCCATGGTGGGAACATCGAAGTGCTCCGCATCCAGGGCTGGAAAGGTTGACTCGTCGTCAAGCACGGCGTACTCCGTCATCGACGACCACCTCCCCGTCCTCTTTGGTGTAGGGGGGAAGTTTCGGCGCCGGAAGTATCTCGAGGACTGCTTCCGACGGCCGGCACAGCTTCGTGCCCAATGGTGTGACGACGATGGGCCGGTTGATGAGGATGGGATGCTCGAGCATAAAGTCCAGCAGTTGCTCGTCGGACCACTCCGGGTCATCCAGCTTCAACTCGGCGTAGGGCGTGCCCTTCTCGCGCAGCACGTTCCGCACGGGGATGCCCATCGCTCCGATGAGCTCCTTCAGCTTCGCCTTGCTAGGGGGCGTCTTCAGGTACTCGATGACGTGGGGCTCGGCCCCGCTGTGGCGAATCAGGGCCAGCGTATTACGGGACGTGCCGCACTTCGGGTTGTGGTAGATGGTGATTTCAGACATGGTGTTCTCTCTCAAGCAGGTTTTTGCCCCGCCTCGTACCAGGCTTGCGAGCGGTTGACTACCGCCACGACCGCCAGCATCACGGGGACTTCGATGAGCACCCCCACGACAGTCGCCAGCGCCGCGCCGGACTGGAAGCCGAACAGACTGATGGCAGCGGCTACCGCGAGTTCGAAGAAGTTGCTGGCACCTATGAGTGCCGATGGACCAGCCACGCAGTGTGCGACGCCGAGCCGGCGGTTCAGCAGGTAGGCCAGCCCGGAGTTAAGGATGACCTGAATCAGGATTGGCACCGCCAGCAACGCGATGATGAGCGGCTGCTGGATGATGGATTCGCCCTGAAAGGCGAAAAGCAGCACTAGCGTCAGCAAGAGGGCAGAAATGGAGAGAGGCCCGAGGCGGTCTGTCACCCGCTTGAAATGAGCGGTTCCTTTGCCGAGCAACCGCTTGCGCCAGAGCTGCGCAAGGATGACGGGAATGATGATATAGAGGCCCACCGAGGTCAGCAGCGTATCCCACGGCACGGTGATGGAGGAAAGTCCCAGGAGCAGCGCGACGATGGGCGCAAAGGCGACGACCATGATGGCGTCGTTGAGCGCCACCTGCGAGAGGGTGAAGTACGGGTCGCCGCGACAGAGCTGGCTCCAGACGAAGACCATCGCTGTGCAGGGAGCGGCCGCGAGAAGGATGAGACCGGCGATGTAGCTGTCGAGTTGGTCCGCCGGCAGCAGCGGCGCGAAAAGGTGGCGGATGAATATCCACCCGAGGAACGCCATGGAGAACGGCTTGACCGCCCAGTTGATGAAGAGGGTGACGCCGATACCGCGCCAGTGAGACTTCACCTGGCCCAAGGCCATGAAGTCGATTTTCATCAGCATCGGGATAATCATTACCCAAATGAGGATGCCGACCGGGATGTTTACCTTGGCCACCTCTAAGGTGGCAATCTCCTCAAACGCGCGAGGAAAGAGCTGGCCGAGAACAATACCCGCGACGATGCAGAGGCCGACCCAGACGGTGAGATAGCGCTCGAAGAAGTTGATGGCCGGTGCCGGCGGAGCGGCAAGAGTGGCTTCTGAGGAGGTCGTCATGAGTCAACTAGCGGATATGGGCAAGCGCGTCCTCAGTAGGCAGCCGCAGCTTCTCCAGAGCCTGCAGCGCAAGGGCTTGGCCACTCCTCTCGGTTGGCTGCCGGCCGAGTAGGCCCTGAAGCGCCCCGGGAGGAGGCGGGAGCCCCCTCGGCCAGGATGGAACGCGCAGAAGTGCCAGTGAAGATGGGTAGGACGTCGTAAGTCTTGTCATGCATGAAGCGCTCAACAGCAGGATGAAGAGCGGACCGTGGCTGAGACTTCTACTGGCATGACAACGGGACCCGAAGCGGCGCAACAGACCTTAGCCGATGCGATAGGTTGCGACTCGTTGAACACCGGGATGTTCTCGAGTGTGCGGAACGCCTCCCAGGCGACACCCTGAGGGTCCGTGACCCAATACTTGTCGCTGCGTGCGTAGCAGCACGTAGTCTGGCCGGCATCCAGTAGGGTCATCCCGGCTTCCTCGGCCTGGTGCTCCATCACTGCGAGGTCTTCGGCGTTGTCGGTCTGGATGCCCAGGTGGTCGATGCCAGGCTTGGCGCCGCGCGTCGAGATTGCAAAGTTGACTGCTGGGTCGTCAAGCATCCACTTGGCGTAATCCGGCTCGAGTCGCGCCGGCTCGGCATTGAACAGCTTGTTGTAGAAGCCGATGCTGACCGAAAGGTCTTCGACGTGCAGGTGAACATGGAATCGCTTCATGGCACTTCCCCTATCAGCAGTTGCAGGCAGATGCCGCCGGGTCCAGGCACTCCTCTCCCTGGCAGCAGTTCTCGGTGAGGTAACCGAGCAGGTCGTTCATGCGCTCATAGGCAGCGCGATAGATGAGGTTCCGGCTGGCCCTTGCCTGCGTCACCAGACCCGCGTTGGCCAGTTCCTTGAGATGGAACGACAGCGTGGCCGCCGGTATGCCGAGGCCTTCTGCCATGACCCCTGGAGTCAGGCCGGCTGGGCCTGCCACGACCAAGGCGCGGAAAATCTTGAGCCGATGAGGCTGGCCAAGAGCGGCAAGCGATTTGATGACGTCGTCCTCTTTCATGTTTCGAGTATAATGGAAACGTCGTATAGCGCAACAGAAGATTTCGCAAACGATTTCAGCAGGCTTGCCTTGGGAGGCGCAAGGAGACAAAGTGAGCGCGTCCCGAGAAGGCTTCCTTCTTCCAGAACAGGTCGACGTCGTCGTCCTCGGTGCCGGCCAAGCCGGTCTTGCGACCGGATACTTCCTCAAGCGCAGCGGGCTGTCGTTTGTTCTCTTGGATGCGGAAAGCGGCCCCGGAGGCGCTTGGCGGCACGGCTGGGAGTCGCTCAGACTCTTCTCGCCGGCCCAGTGGAGCTCACTTCCTGGCTGGCCGATGCCGCCGGCGGCAGATGGGTTTCCGACGAGAGCCGAGGTGCTGAGCTACCTGAGTACCTACGAGAGCCGGTACGAGTTCGCGGTCCTGCGGCCGGTGCATGTGAGTTCCGTGAGCGACGAGCAGGACCATCTGGTCGTGCACACTAATGCAGGCCCAATCGCCGCTCGCGCCGTCGTCAGTGCCACCGGCACCTGGAGTTCACCGTTCATACCCGACTACCCCGGAAAGGATATGTTCGAGGGTGTGCAGCTGCACTCGGCCCAGTATCGAAGACCCGAGCCTTTCGAGGGTAAGCGAATATTGGTCGTGGGCGGCAGCAACTCGGGAGCGCAAATCCTGGCGGAGCTCTCGCACGTGGCAGAGGTCACCTGGGTAACGCTCGAGGAGCCGGTCTTCCTGCCGGATGACGTCGATGGTCGAGTGCTTTTTGAGCGGGCGACGGCGCGTTGGAAGGCGCAGCAAGCAGGCCTGCTTGACCCGATGCCGCCGGGCAATCTCGGGAACATCGTGATGGTGGCGCCGGTGCGAGAAGCTCGCGAACGGGGCGTTCTCAAGCGCCGACCTCCTTTTGCTGGGGTGACCCCTCGCGGGGTACGCTGGACGGACGGTCAGGAAGAGCCCTTCGACGCCATCGTCTGGTGCACTGGCTTTCGCCCCGCGCTCCAGCATCTCGCAGCTTTGGGCGTCTTGCAGGCTGATGGTCAAGTGCAGGTGGAGGGCACACGTTCTGTAGTCCAGCCGCGACTCATGCTGCGTCACCTGGACAGCTACGCGGTCGAGATCATCATCACGCTGGCGCTGGCCACGGCAGGCTACAGCCTGGCCGAGTACTTCCACGTGAGCGCGCCGCTCGCGGTGGTCATCATGGGACTGGTCATCGGCAACGTCGGCAAGGCGGCCATGTCCGAGCGCACTCGCGAGCACCTCTTTTCGTTCTGGGAGCTGCTTGACGAGTTGCTGAACCTGCTCCTTTTCGCTCTCATCGGCCTCGAGGTCGTGGCCCTCACGGTCGACTGGTCCCAGGTCTGGATCGGATTCCTTGCGATACCGGTCGTTCTCTTCGCACGGCTCGCGAGCGTGGGAACTCCGTTCCTCGCGTTCAAGGAGTTCCGCAGGAGCTCGCCGAACGCCGTGCCGATCATGACCTGGGGAGGCCTGCGCGGGGGCATCTCCATTGCACTTGCCCTATCGCTCCCGGCCGCCGTGGAAGGGAGGGACCTCATCATCGGGGTTACCTACGTCGTCGTGGTGTTCAGCCTGCTCGTGCAGGCGACGACGCTGGGCGGGCTCATCGGCTACCTGGCCAGGCGAGAAGCACGGGCGCGCGGCACGCCGGACGCCGATGCCATCCTGACAGGATAGACCGGCCCCTGTTCGTCCTTGTCAAGGCAATCGGATGCCGGCGTCCAGGGCTTGGCGACCACCGCGCGCCCGCGCCCTGAGAATGAGCAGGTCGGAGGAACGGGCATGAAGGACGAGTACGCATCGATGGCCACCGGTATGGCGATCGGGCTCGGAATCGGTGCGGTGGTCGGCACGGTGCTGGACAACAGCGCCCTGGGTATCAGCATGGGGATCGCTTCCGGTGCCGCCGTTGGCGCCGCATACCACGCTCTACGGTCGCGAGGGAAGCGCTGACGCGCTCTCCAACGAGCAGTGTCCTGCCGGGATGACTCCGGGGCCGCAGAGTCCTCGGATGGACGTCCGGACCGGTGCTACGCGGCAACGATTGCGGAAAGCCGCTCCGCGGGCTTGACCCGGAGCTTTTCCACGAGCTCCCCGTTGGCACCGGGAACGAGGACCCGAGGGCTTCCCGCCCGTATCCATAGCTCGTGCTCCACACACGGCCTGCAGCGGATCTCGCTTGCGGACAGTGCGGCTTCGAAGGAGGCGTCGGACAGGATGAGCGCGTCATGCAGCGACGGTCCGGCCGAATCCCGGCGACGCAGCATCGTGAGTCCGCCCGCGTCGGCCGGGCTCGCGCAATCCAGGCAGCGGCCATGGCGACACAGGGACTCGATGCGAGCCTGCCGCGACCTCACCTTCACGCTGGAGCGAAGCGGGCTCGCGTTCCCTCGTTCGACATAGCCGCAATCCGCCCTCTCCCAGTATCGAACCTTGCTGGGCGAGCCCTTGCAGGCCTTGCAGATCACGTGTCGGGTGGCGAGCGCTCTGTTGACGAGAGGGAATCGTTCGACCGGCTTGCGAACATCGCACCGGGGGCAGACCTTGAACTCGCGCGACATGTAGAGCAGCTTCGAAGAGACCACGTTCTTCGGGACACTTCCCGGACAGGACCCAGTATCTCAGGAGGTGCGACTGCGATGTGATCGCTCGCGGTGGCGATGTGAGCCGGCTCACTGGAGGCCGCGCCCGATGTGATGGGCGGCGTCTCGGGAGCCATCTGCGGCTTGCATCTGTTGTTCGCGTAGGAGCCTGCCATCCCACGGGATGCGATCTGCCACCCGATACCGGCAAGGACAGCCGCTGCGGAAAACCACACACCCAGCCATTCCGGGAGCTTGCCGCCATCGTTGCATGCGGGTTATGTTCCAGTCGCCGCACGCAACAAGAATGCGAGCACCGCGAGCACCTCGCGCGGCTTGCCCACGATCGTGGCGGGAAACCGCGGCCAACCGCCATCACGTACCGGAGCCCAAGGATGGCGAGACGCCACCGCTTCAGCACGTTGTCGACGCTTTCGTCGCTCTTCATCGGATGCTCAGCCGCGCTTTCGCCACAGGTCGGATGGTCCGCCGGCGGTGCCGACTCGGCCGTCACGTTGCCCGGCTGCGACGCGATCTCCGCATGGGCGCGGGGCTTCGACGGCAAGGACGAGTGGCAGGTCAACGCCCTCTCCAATCGCCACCGATTCGCGAAGCTCTTCGTGTCGGAGGAGACGACCCGGACCTTCGGCAAGCCCATGCTCGGCTGGTCCGAAGCGGACGTGCAGGCGGTGCGCGGCGCGACGATCGAATGCCGCCGAAAGACAAAGGACCGCGAGCTCTCCGGCCGCTACAACGGCATCCAGAGCACGCTTGCCGGGCGGATCGCCAACTTCGTCAAGGCCGTGGGCCCTGCTCGAGAGTCGGCCACCACCGCGATGGCAGCACTGCAGAAGATGCCGCCCTCGCCTGACCTGCTGCGCCTGAACCTCGCGCTGGCGAAGGCGGGCTCCGCACCCGGATACTCCGCCTCCCAGCGCGCCGCCAGCAACCTCTCGATGGCGGCCGCGGCAGCCGCCGCACCGGCACGCCAGCTGCTTTCGGCCCTGCAGCATCTGCCCGAGGACGACATCGCGGCGCTGGTGACGCAACCGGCCGAACGCGGTGCCGCCGCCATGCGGCAGGCCGTGGTAGACGGCATGGTGGCCGATGCCGGCGGGACGAGAGCGGATCCGAACGGCCTCGTGCAGATCGAGCGCGCCCGGCAGCGTCTGGCCACCGACTTCGCCGACGTGTTGAGACCCGAGGAACGCCAAAGGGTCGAGGAGGCGCTCGCGCTACGGCGCGACGCGATCGGGGAGGAGATTGCCGGGGCAATCGTCGCCGAGATCGCCAAGTCCTCTACCCGCTGGGATGATGCCTTCGCGGACATCGATCGGCGCTCGGCACGGCAACTGGCCGCCCACCTGCCGCCCGGAGCGGCCGAGCGAATCCGCGAGGCGGCTGACGCCCGGCGCAAGGCGGTGGCCGGCCCGCTCTACGACGAGTTCAGCACGCAGCTGGGGAAGCTTGCGGTGACGGAGGCATCGCTCGGGGAGATCGATGCTGCCGTCTCGATACTCTCCGGATGGCCCGCCAGCGCAGCCGACCAGGCGCCGCGCTTCAGGCACGCAGCCGCAGAACGTCGCACCGCGATTCTCGATACCCTCAATCGCAAGGAGGCCGGAGCGATGTCGGGGCGGACCTACCAATCGGCCGGCGGCACCCACAAGCTCGAGTTCGTCGATGGCAAGCGAGTGCTCGTCAGCGCGCTTGGCCACACCCAACCCGGCGCGTATGTGGAGGAGAAGGACGGCAGGGTCTCGATCGAGAGCGTCGGCATGGCGGTGACGCTCACGCGCGAAGGCCGGATGCTGCGCGGTTGGGATGCCCCGCTCATGCGGGCGAAGTGAGCGCCTCGCCTAGTCGTGCCTGCGGCGGGGAAGCACGCTCACAGGAAGATCCACCCGACCACGCCACAGGCGAGCACGATGAGGACCGGCGACACGCGACCGGACATCGCCAGGCCGAACGCCCCGAGCGCGACGGCGATGTCGAGCCCGGAGTGGATCGAGCTCGTCCACATGGGGTGGTAGAGCGCGGCGGCCAGCACGCCGACCACCGCCGCGTTGAAACCGGCCATGGCGCGCCGCATCGCAGACTTCGCCCTCACTGCCTGCCAGAACGGGAGCGTTCCCACCACGAGCAGGAAAGCCGGCAGGAAGATCGCGACCAGCATCACGGCGGCGCCCCACCAGCCGCCGGGGCCGACCGCCATGGCGGCCCCGAGGTAGGCGGCGAAGCTGAACAGCGGGCCGGGTACCGCCTGGGCGGCTCCGTATCCGGCCAGGAAGGCATCGTTGGATACCCAGCCGCTCGGGACCACGGACGCCTGCAGGAGGGGCAGGACCACGTGTCCGCCTCCGAAGACGAGGGCACCGGCACGGTAGAAGGCGCTCGCGGCCGAAAGGGTCGGAGACGCGAGCCAGGCTGCCACCGCGGGCAGCGACAACAGCAGCACGACCAGAACGAGCAGCGCCGCGATGGCCGCGCCCCGGCCAACCGCGCCGGCGTGTCCTGCCGACTTCGGCGTCGTCACGGAAAGGCGCATCGCGACACCGAGCAGGCCGCCGAGCACGATGGCGCCCACCTGGCCCAAACTCCCGGGCAGCATGGTCACCAGGAGCAGCGCGACGAGGGCGATTCCGATCCGGGCCGCACCCTGGAGCAGCGACTTCGCCATGCTCCACACGGCATGCGCGACGATTGCGAGTGCCGCGAGCTTCAGTCCCTGGATCGCGCCGCTCTCCATGAACGGCTCCCAGCCGGACAGGCCGAACGCGAACAGCACGAGCAGCACCGCGGACGGCAGGGTGAAGCCGACCCAGGCCGCGACGGCACCCGGCCACCCTGCCCGGCCGAGCCCGATCGCAATCCCGACCTGGCTGCTTGCGGGGCCTGGCAGGAACTGGCAGAGTGCGACCAGGTCGGCATAGGCAGCCTCGTCCAGCCATTTGCGTCGGTCGACGAACTCGGTGCGGAAGTACCCCAGGTGCGCCACCGGCCCACCGAAGGAAGTCGATCCGAGCTTCAGGAAGACACGCAGCACTTCCGCGACGGAACCGTCTCTTCGGCCCTTCCCTGCCGGCTCTCCGAGCTCTTCGTCCCGATTCACTGCCGGTGGCCGCAATCGACAAACCACGCACAGGAGCCCTGCATATGCCTCTTGCCAGAACCACGACGACCCGCGAAGGGCGGGACCTCGTTCTGAGCAGCCTCATCGACGCGCCGCCGGAGAAGGTCTTTCGTGCCTGGACCGAGCCGGACCTTCTGAAGCAATGGTTCGCCCCAAGGCCATGGACAACCCCGGATGCGCGGCTCGATGTCCGCGCCGGCGGCAACAGCCTCGTCGTGATGCGAAGTCCGGACGGCAATGACATGCCCTGCCCCGGCGTGTATCTCGAAGTGGTGAGGAACGAGCGGCTGGTCTTCACCGACGCGTACTCGCAGGCCTGGCAGCCTTCCGGGAAGCCTTTCATGACCGGTGTGCTCACCTTCGAGGATGACGGCGGCAAGACCCGCTACACCGCGCGATTGCGTCACTGGTCCGATGAAGACGCGGACCGGCACGAGGCGATGGGCTTTCACGAAGGCTGGAAGCAATGCACGGAGCAACTCGCGGAGCTGGTCGCAAGCATGTCCTGAAGGGATCAGCCCGCGCGCCTTCCGTCGTCCTCGATCACCTCGCCGTCCTCCTTCACGAACCGGGCGACCGTCGCCGTCGGCAGGATCTCCAGGACCGCCTCCGAGGGCCTGCAAAGGCGCACACCGGGCGAAGTCACCACGATGGGTCGATTGATCAGGATGGGATGCCGCTGCATGAAGTCCAGCAGCTCGTCGTCGGTCCACTTCGGGTCGTCCAGCCCGAGCTCGGCGTACGGCGTCCCTTTCTCGCGCAACAGGCCCCGCACGCCCAGTCCCGTGGCCTGGGCGAACGATGCAAGCCGTGGCTTGGAGGGCGGCTCCTTCAGATACTCGATCACCTCGGGCTCGATGCCGGCGTGACGAATCAGCGCGAGGGTGTTGCGCGACGTGCCGCATTTCGGATTGTGATAGATAGTCACGGTCATGATGCACTCCTTTGCCAGTTCGTCGCACGCCGGCTGCCATCCCGATGGTACCCGCAGGCGCTGCCCTTCGGCATCGACGACGACAATTGTCGCCGAGTCAAGTCACGAAGCTTCAAGAAGACGTAAACATACGGTAAGAAGGAGGTAGGAAGAGCAACGGGGCATCCTCAACCGGTCCTTTCCAGGCAATAGCGTGGTTACTATCGCGCCCCGTCGGACGACGTAAAGCGTCGTGACGACAAGCCCGGTCCTGCAGAGCGCTCCGGGCACGGCTCGCGAGCCAGAGCGCGGACGAGTCGGCGCAGAACCACGAGAGAGTCAGGAGAGAAATGACCTTGCCCCCATGCAACATCCCCCGCATCCGCACCGCATTGGCCCCCCAGAGGCCGTCCGGCAGCTCACGGACGCCGCTGTGGCTGGCGACGACGCTATCCGCAGCGCTGCTGGCAGCCTGCGGTGGCGGCGGCGGTGACGGCACCGATACCGCCGCGGCCGCCACCGACACCGGCGACATGAGTCAGTTCGAGTCGGTGATCAGCGCGGATCCGCAAGTGCGCCAGATGGTTCTGGCGAAGACGCTCAGCCCGAAGGCGGAATCGACGGAGGAGGAGGGCGACGGCGACGACACGGCCGGGAACGACGATCCAGACGATCCGTCGGCCCAAAGCGCGTACGACATCGTCGAGACCTTGATCGACGACATGCGCAAGATGAACGACCATCCCCTCAGGAACGTGAACCGCAAGTATGGTTGGGCGCGCGGACCGGGCTATGTCCAGGCCGGCGTCGATTCGAACGGCTGGAACTACGTCCTGCCCTGGTTCGTGACCTTGGAGGGCGAAGGCAACTCAGCCCGGAACACCCGCGTCGAGATGCGCAACCTGAGGATGTTCATCCTCACGAGCAAGGGCGAATGGAAACGGATGATCGACGTCGATTCCTACGCCGGGATCGAGTGCGAGCAGCACGGGAACTACTACGAGTGCCCGCAGAGCGCCCGCGTTCGGGAGGGCGACAATTCGGCATCGTCCCTGCCGATTTCGGGCCTGAACATGCATGGCTGGTGGGACTCGCGCGTGCGCATCGACAGTCACAACATCGATGCGATCGTCGTCTCGCTCGAGGCACGGCTGATCGTCGACGATCAGAACCGGGAGGATGACCGCCACAGGGCGAAGTACCTGGTCAACGTCGGTGCCGACTACTACCCGTCGGACGCGCCTCCGAGCGGCCGGCTCATTCCGGTTGGCGTCTCCCGCGCGAAGATGGTGACCGGCGACTGGCAAACGTTCTCCCTCACCACCCTGAACGACGTCGGCCGCCAGGAGCCGGGCGGCGGCATCTCCGAAGCCGAGCTTCGGGCCAATCCGCCGCCGTTCTAGCGGTACGCAGCTCCCTGCCGGTTGCATCGTCCGTCCGATGCGCCGGCACGCGGATTGCCGCCTCCTGGGCGCCGCCGGCCATCTGACGCCGGCGGCGCCCCTCGCCGTTCGACGTGATGCTCATCGTCTCGCCACACCTCGACGATGCCGTCCTCAGCTGCGGCGCCCTGCTCTCCGCGAATCCCGGATGCCAGGTCATCACCGTGTTCGCGGGAACGCCGGCCGACACGGGGCAGGCGACGGACTGGGACCGCCGCTGCGGCTTCGACAGTGCAGGCGAGGCCATGGCCATCCGCAGAAGGGAAGACGAGAAGGCGCTTGGCATTCTCGACGCCCACCCCGTGTGGCTCGACTTCCTCGATAGCCAGTACGGCGGGACCGCGGACCTGAACGAGGTGTCCCTGATGCTGTGCCGGGCGATCGACGCCCGCCGGGCCACGGCGAAATCCGTCCCGGTGCTGCTTCCGCTCGGGCTCTTCCACTCGGACCACTCTCTCGCCCACGATGCCGGGCGGGCCGCTCTGGCCACCCTCTTCCCGGCAACGCCGCACGCGGCGACCCTGCGATGGTTCGCCTACGAGGATTCTCCCTACCGCGGCAACAAAGGCGTGCTGCAGCGCCGGCTCGCGGAGCTGGCATCGGCCGGCGTGGTCGCCACGCCCTGGGATCCCGCCACGCTCTCCGGCGTGCGGTCCGGCGAAGGCGTAAAGCTCGACGCCAAGCGAGCCGCGCTGGCAGCCTATGCGAGTCAGTTGCGCGGTTTCGGCGAGGGCGGCTACGAGGATGCATGGCGGCCAGAGCGCTTCTGGACCCTCGAATGCGACTGGGTGGCGACTCATGACTGAGCGAACGAGCATCGTCGTCCTGACCTGCAACCGCGCGCCGGAGCTGTGCCGTACGCTGGAGCACCTGAGCCGTCTGCCCGGCCGCCCGCCGATCATCGTGGTCGACAACGCCTCGCGCGACGGCACGCCGTTGATCGTGCTGCAGCGCTATCCGCAGGTCCGGCTCGTCCTTGCCGAGACGAACCTGGGCGCGGCGGGTCGCAATGCCGGTGTGGCCCGGGTCCGAACGCCGTACGTGGCGTTCAGCGACGACGACACCTGGTGGCTTCCGGGTTCCCTCGAGCAGGCGGCCGACCTGCTCGACGAGCATCCGCGCGTCGCTGCCGTCGCGGCGCGCGTCCTGGTCGGCCCTGGGCGACGGACGGATCCGACCTGCGAGCACATGGCGCGCAGCGCGCTGCCGAGCGACGGACTGCCTGGCCGCCGCCTCGCCGCTTTCATGGCGGGCGCGGTGGTGATGCGTGCTGCAGCCTTTCGTGGCGTCGGAGGCTACGAGCCGCGCCTCTTCCTCGGTGCCGAGGAGTACCTCATGTCGCTCGACCTGATGGCGCAGGGATGGGACCTCGTCTATTGCCCCGAGGTCGTCACCTGTCACCAGCCCTCGCGCTCGCGCAACCGGGCCCGGCGCGCGAGCCATCTGCTGCGCAATCGCCTCTGGATCACCTGGATGCGGCTTCCCATCGGTGTCGCCTGCCGGGAAAGCTTCCGACTGGTTGCGCAGTCACGCCGCGAAGGACCCATCCTCGACGGCTTGCGCGGGTTCGCGACCGGGCTTCCCTGGGCCATTGCGCGACGTCGCGTGATCCCCCCGGGCGTCCTGAGCACATGGAAGCAGGCCTTCCACGGCCCCACCACGGCGCTGACGCAGGGACCCGCCCAGACCGCTCCGCACGCGACGACCACGCATTCGTGAGCGTCTCCGGCGATGCGAGCCGGCAAGCGTCGATGCGCGATCGGTGAGGCATTGGGTACGACCATTGCCCGACGTCGCGGTGCGACACCAGAACCGCTTCCCCGAGCCAACGCCCGTCACGACCGCGCCCGAGCAGCCGGCGGCCGCTCTCAAGTGCCGTGCCCGCGACGAGCTCCTTGCGGCGGCCACCGCCCTTGCCCGGCCGCTCGTCTTCACGAACGGCGTGTTCGACCTGATTCACCGGGGTCACGTGGAGTACCTCGAAGCGGCGCGGCGCGAAGGCGCATCGCTCCTGGTCGCCGTGAACAGCGACACGTCCGCGAGGCAACTAGGCAAGGGACCCGGTCGCCCGCTCAACCCGGCCGCGGATCGCGCGTTGGTGCTTGCCGCACTGCAGGCCGTGTCGATGGTCGTGATCTTCGACGAGCCCACCCCGCTTGCCGCCATCGCCGAAGTGCGCCCGGATGTGTATGCCAAGGGTGGCGACTATGACATCGAGTCGCTGGCGGAAGCCGAGCTGGTGCGCAGCTGGGGTGGGCGTGCCATCGCGATGCCCTATCGGTCCGGCTTCTCGACCACGGCGCTGGTCCGGCGCATCGGCGAGCACTGTGTTGGAGAACGATCATGAGGCACACCGGGGCGCTTGCCCCCTCCGCCGCACCCACCCGCCGGCCCGTCTCCTCCCCGCTCCTCATCGTCGGCGACTGCATGCTCGATCGCTACTGGGACGGCTCCGTGGAGCGGATATCGCCGGAGGCGCCGGTGCCGATCCTTCACGTGCGCAAGGAGTTCGAGCGGGCCGGTGGGGCCGCCAACGTCGCGCTCAACCTGGTCGCACTCGGCAGCGACGTCGCGCTCGCGACGCTGCTGGGCGAAGATACGGCCGGGCGCAGCATCGCCGCCCTCATGGGCCAGCACGGCATCAGGTTGCATGCGGTCACTGCCCCGGAGTTGCGCACCACACAGAAGATCCGCTCGGTCTGCATGCGCCACCAGCTCCTTCGCATCGACTTCGAGGAAGCACCACCCGAGGCTTGCACCGACTCGATCCACACCCTGGTCGACAGCCTGCTGCCGGAGCACCGGTGGCTGATCCTGTCGGACTACGGCAAGGGCTGCCTGCGCCGTTGCCAGGATCTTATCCTTGCCGCCAGCCGGAACGGCTGCCGGGTTCTGGTGGATCCGAAGGGCAGCGACTTCTCCCGATACCGGGGAGCCTTCGTCCTCAAGCCGAACGCAAGCGAGCTGCGCGCGGTCGTGGGAGACTGGGACTGCGAGGAGGCGATGCTGCAGAAGGCTCATGCGCTGCGCGCGCAGCTCGAGGTCGAACACCTTCTGGTCACACGTGGCGAGCTCGGCATGATGCTCTGCTCGGCCAACCGACCCTGCCTGCGCATACCGAGCGAAGTACGCGAGGTATTCGACGTGAGCGGCGCCGGCGATACCGTGCTCGCGGTGCTGGCGCATTGCCTGGCCGAAGGTCACGAGATGGAGTCGGCGGTGCGCTGGGCCAACAAGGCGGCCGGCATCGTCGTGGGCAAGTTCGGCACCGCGTGCGTCACGCGCGACGAGCTCGGACTGCGCCGTCGACGGGTATCGGCGTGAACGACCCGACGCCCTCGCCGGCGCTCCTCTACCTGCATCACCTGGAAGAGCACCGCGCGCTCTTCGCCGGTCTCGAGGCCATGGGCGAGGCGGTGGCGATGGCCGCCGACCTCATGGCCCGAAGCCTCGCGCAGGGCGGCAAGCTCATGCTCTGCGGCAATGGCGGTTCGGCGGCGGACAGCCAGCACCTGGCCGCCGAGTTCACCGGCCGCTTCGTGCACGATCGCAGGCCGCTCGCGGCGATGGCGCTTTCGACCGACACCTCCGCCCTGACGAGCATCGCCAACGACTACGCCTTCGAGGAGATCTTCGAGCGCCAGGTCGAAGCCCTCGGACGACCGGGCGATTGCCTCCTCGGAATCTCCACCTCCGGCAACTCCGCGAACGTACTGCGCGCCTTCGCCGCGGCACGGCGTCGCGACGTCGCCACGATCGGGCTGCTCGGGCGCGACGGCGGACAGCTCGCGACGCTTTGCGATGTCCGCATCGTCGTGCCTTCCCACACCACTGCGCGAATCCAGGAAGCCCATATCTTCATCGGCCACAACCTGTGCGCGCAGGTCGAACGCCTGCTCGGCGTCGGCTGACCGGCGATAGCCGTCGACCTGCCGCCGGAGTTCTTCAGGGCGACGCTGTGGCCCGCGCCTCAGCCCGCGGCATCCGTGAACAGCACACCCGCCGCGCCGGCCTCTGCCGCGGCGCGCTTGGCTTCGGCACGGAACCAGCCGGCGATCGCAAGCGCGAACGCCTCGTCGTACCAGGGGTGCGCCCCGCTCACGCCGATCACGATGCCATCGAGGCAGATGGCGCCCCACAGCAGCGTATCGCCCTCCCGCAGCCGATGGGGCATCCGCGTCTGCACCGCCTGCCCGTCCAGGCCACAGGTCCAACTCAGTCGCGCCTTGGCCCGGGCAAAGGCGGCATAGTCGGCATCCCAGCGGGAACGATCGCCGACGGAGTGCTCGGCGAGAATGGCTTGCTCGAAGTCGACGTCGCCCGGCCCGAGCCCCGGATCCATCATCACGATGTGCAGGAAGCCGCTGCCGCACACCTGTGGATCCGAGACCTGCGACTCGATTCCGGGCAGTGCTCTGCGCAGCGCGCGCCTTGCCACCACTTCATTTCCGAAGAAGCTTCCGGTCGGTTGCGCTTTCTTCGGGGCTACGGTTCCATCCAGGTTGCTCATGTCGTTGGTCCTGTCAGTCTTGCGGCAGAAGTTGCCGGCAGGGCCGGAGTTCCGGTGGCCCCGCGGCCGGCCAGGCTCGACACCGTCGCTACCAGGTCGCGAGGCTCTGCCGGCTTGGCCAGGTGCGCCTGGAACCCTGCCATGAAGGCGCGGATGCGGTCTTCCGGGCGCGCCAGGCCCGTCAGTGCGACGGCCGACACCCGTTGCTCGAGGGGCACCTGGCGCTCGTGCTCCAGATGCCGGATCCGGCGCATCACTTCGTAGCCGTCCTCGTCACCCAGCGAGATGTCGCAGACCAGCACGGCCGGCCAGTCCTCGTGCGGATGATCCTGCAGCCAGCCAAGGGCGCCGCGGCCGCTCTCGAAGTCGATCGTCGCAGCGCCGGCGACGCCGAGCACCGCCACGAGCGACTCGCGGGCGTCGGCGAAGTCGTCGACCACCATCACCGCGACGCCGTCGAGGCGGCGTTCGGCCATGTCGGGTCCGCCTTCCTGTGCCGGCCCCGGCCGCGGATCCTCGGTCACCGCACCGAACGGAATCTCCACGATGAAGCGCATCCCGTGCTGCCGTGTCGGCAGCTCCAGCGTGAACCGCCCCCCCTGCCGCTCGATCGCCGAACGCACGGCAAGCGGATCCATCGCCGTGTCGCGCGCGCCGGGCGCGACGGTCGCCGGCTCGGCCGCTTCCCTCGCCTGGCGGCCGTCGGTGATGGCGAGCCTTGCATAGCGTTCATTGCGGTCGAGCCGCATCTCGATCCGTCCGCCTCGGCTGGTTGCCTCGATCGCATGGCTGCCGAGGTCCCAGAGGCTTTCGGACAGCGCCCCGGGATCACCCACCACCAGGGGATTCTCCAACTCCACCGCGGTATAGATCTGGACGCCCGCCTGGTGGGCCATGGCGCGCAGGCCGTCGACCAGGTTGGCCACCACGACGGAGAAGTCGATCGTCACCCGCGCAAGCCGCCGCTCCAGCCGATCGAACTGCTGCTTCTGGCGCTGCAGATCCCACAGCTGCGAGTAGAGGCCTCCGGCTCGCAGCAGCTCGTCGTGGCGGCCGCGCTCGACGACCCGGCCGTGATCGAGCACGATGATCTGGTCGGCGTCGACCACGGTAGAGAGCCGGTGCGCGATGATGAGGGTGGTGCGCCCGTGGGCCATCTCGTCGAGCTGGGCCTGGATCGCCCGCTCCGCGCGAGTGTCCAGCGCCGAGGTGGCCTCGTCGAAGATCATGATCGGCGGATTCCTCAGGAAGGCCCGCGCGATCGCGATCCGCTGCTTCTCCCCACCCGACAGCTTGAGACCGCGCTCGCCCACCACCGTGTCGTACTGCTGCGGCAGCGAGGCGATGAACTCGTCGAGCTGGGCCGCCCGGGCGGCATCGACCACCTCGGCCATCGACGCGCCTTCGCGACCATAGGCGATGTTGTAGCCGATGGTGTCGTTGAAGAGCGCCGTATCCTGCGGCACGATGCCGACCGCCGCACGAAGGCTGGACAGCGTGGCGTCACGCAGGTCCGTGCCATCGATTGCGACCCGACCCGCGCCGACGTCGTAGAGCCTGAGCAGCAGGCGGGCCAGCGTCGACTTGCCCGAGCCGCTGCCGCCCACGACGGCCACCGTCTGGCCGGCGCCAATGGTGAAGCTCACGTCCCGGAGAACCTGGCGCCCTGGCTCGTAGCCGAAGTCCACGTGCTCGAACGACACCTCCCCGCGCGCGAGGGGCAGCGGCCGGGCGCTCGCCGTATCCACGATCTCGGCCGGCTCGCCCAGCAGGCTCCAGAGCTTCTCCGCGTTGATCACGGCGTCCTTCGCTTCGCGAAAGAGGAAACCCAACGAATTCAGCGGCAGGCAGATCTGCAGGACATAGGCGTTCACCAGGACGAGGTCGCCGACGGTCATCGTGCCCCGCATGGTCTCCTGCCCCGCGAGGAGCATGATCGCGCCGACGGCCAACGCGATGATCGCGCCCTGGCCGAGATGCAGGGCCGAGAGCGCCTTCTGGTTGTCCACGCTGCGCTCCACCCACTCCTTTCGCAGATTGGCGTAGCGATGCAGCTCCACATGCTCGTGCGCGTTGACCCGTACCGCTTCCGCATTGAGCAGGCTGTCGACGAAGCGGCCGTTCGCAAGCGAATCGAGCTCGTTGACCGCGCGTTGGAAACTCATGCGACGACGGACCATGATCGCCGTATAGGTGGCATAGACCGCGAAGGAGAGCAGGATGATGCCGGTGAACCAGTGGCTGTACCCGCGCGCCATGATGGCAAGGATCACGCCGATCTCCACGAGCGTCGGCAGCAAGGTGAAGAGCAACGCGCCGAGCAGGAAGCCGATCCCCAAGGTGCCGCGATCGACGTCGCGCAGCAGCGCTCCCGTGTTGCGCTGCGAATGGAACCGCGGGCTCATCCGATGCAGGTGCGCGAGGGCGCGCTCGGCGAAGTCGGCCACCGTGCGCAGGGTGACGCGAGCGAAGCAGAGGTCGCGCAGCTCGGTGAAGACCGTGCTCGCGAAACGCAGCGCCGCGTAGCCGAGAAGAAGGAAGACGGGCAGCGCGGCCAGTTGCGCGCCCTGCACCAGCGCACCGGACTCGTCCGGCATGTACTGGCCTTCGAGCATGGTGAACCGATCGATCACCGCCTTGAAGACGAGCGGCACGCAGACGCTCGCCACCTTGGCGAGGACCAGCAGCACCAGCGCCCCGATCGTGCGCCAGCGGTAGCGCCAGATGGAACGCCACAGGGTGGCGACCAATCCCCGCCTTCGGGGTTCGCGCGCGACGGTCACGAAGGATCCGGGGCGGGGAGCCGGCTCGGGAAGAGAGGAGGAGTCAGGCAGCGAAGGCGTGGACCCGGCAGGAGCCATGGGCGCGGCGGGCAATTGGCGTGCCGGCGGCGTCCGCGCGATCCCGCGACCTGGAGGGCAGAGGCACGCGGGTTGCCGGCGCCCCGGCAACCGCAGCGCGAGGGCATGCCCGACCGAAGCAGCGGTTCCTCGAATCCTCTGGAGCCTAGATGAGCAAGCCGCTTCGCATTGCCCTGATCAGCGAGCACGCATCACCCCTGGCCTGCATCGGTGGTGCCGACGCAGGTGGGCAGAACATCTACGTCGACCACGTGGCGCGGATTCTCGCCGCGCGCGGCCATCGGGTCGACGTGTTCACGCGGCGCGACGCTGCGAGCGCCCCCACCGAGGTCGTACTCGCGCCCCGACTGCGTGTCATCCACGTCCCTGCCGGTCCGGCCTGCTTCATTCCGAAGGAGGCCATGTTCGAGCACATGCCCGCGTTCGCCCGCGCCACCGAGCGGATCGCCGCCGGCGCGTCGTATGACCTGGTTCATGCGAACTTCTTCATGTCCGGCATGGTGGCCCGGCATCTGCAGCGCCGGCTTGGCCTGCCCTTCGTGATGACCTTCCATGCCCTCGGGCTGGTGCGCCGGCTTCACCAGCAGGACGCGGACACGTTTCCGATCGCGCGCATCGAGGTCGAGCGCTCCATCGTGCGCGATGCCGATGCCATCATCGCCGAGTGTCCGCAGGACTGGGACGACCTCGCGCGACTGTATGGCGCCCCGGAGGATCGCCTCACGATGGTGCCTTGCGGCTTCGACAGTGGCGAGTTCAGCCCGATGCCCCGGGCACGCGCTCGCGAGCAGCTTGGTTTGCCGCAGGACGAGTTCATCGTGCTGCAGCTCGGCCGCCTGGTGCCACGCAAGGGTATCGACAACGTGATTCGAGCGATTGCGCTCGCCCGGGACCTGCTGCCGCGGACCGCTCGGCTGCGCTTGCTCGTGGTTGGCGGCGACGGCCCGGTGCCCGACGAGACGAAGACTCCGGAGATCGGGCGGCTGCGCCGGATCGCGATGGAATGCGGCGTCTCCGGCCAGGTCACCTTCACCGGCCACCGGCAGCGCGCCGAGCTGCGTTGCCACTATGCCGCGAGCGACGTCTTCGCGACGACGCCATGGTACGAGCCGTTCGGTATCACGCCGCTCGAGGCGATGGCGTGCAACATCCCGGTGCTGGCGAGCCGTGTCGGCGGCCTGAAGTACTCCGTGGCCGACGGTGCCACCGGCTTCCTCGTGCCGCCACGGGACCCGCAGGCGCTGGCCTGGCGGATCGCGGAGCTGCAGCAGAACCCGGTGCTCTCCGCCGCGCTCGGTTATGCGGGCGGGCGGCGCGCTCGCGCGATGTTCACTTGGGACCGGGTGGTGGACAGCCTCCTGGATGTCTATGCAGCCGTGCGCCAACCCCGTCCCGGCGCACGTCGGGGGGCGCGCGAAACCGTGCTGGTCCCCGGCCGTGCGCTGGAACGCCGCGGCATCGGCGAGCGCGCCATCGCCGCGAAAGGGGCAGCACAATGACGGCCGCCGCTACCCGATCGGCATCCACCCTGTCGGATCGCTCGGTCCTGGTGACCGGCGCCGGCAGCGGCCTGGGCGCCGCCATCTCGCGTCGGCTGATACGGGCGGGCGCACGCGTCGCGCTGCTGGACCTCGACCGCGACAAGGCCGAGTCGGTGGCGCGCGAAGCCGACCCCGAGGGTCGATCGACCCTCGCTCTCGATGCGGACGTGGGCGATGCCGGCAAGGCGGTCGACGCCGTCACGGCGGTTGCACGGCGCTTCGGCGGCCTCGATGCGCTGGTCAACAACGCCGGCACCGACGTCACCCGGTCGCTCGAAGAGGTGGACGTCGACGCCTGGACCCGGGTGGTCAACACCAACCTGATGGGCCCCTTCCTGCTGTGCAAGGCCGCCCTGGGCGTCCTCAAGGGCGGCGATGGCGGTCGTGGCGGGATGATCGTCAACGTGGCCTCGACGGCCGCGCTGCGTGCCTGGCCCAATGCGAGCGCCTATCACGCCAGCAAGTGGGGGCTGCTCGGCTTGTCGCGCGCCCTGCACTCGGAGCTGCGCTCGAGCGGCGTTCGCGTCGGCACCGTGATCGCGGGCGGGATGCGCACGCCGTTCCTGCTCGACCGGTTCCCCGATCTCGATCCGGCGAAGTTGCAGGACCCGGCCAATGTCGCCGAGGCGGTGCACTTCATGCTGGCGATGCCCCGGGGATCGGTGGTCGCCGAGGTGATGGTCCTGCCGGAGGAAGAGACCTCATGGCCGTGACCGCGGGACCGCGCCCAGCCTCGGCGAACGACGACGCCCGGGGACGCCCCGCGGTCTTTCTCGACAAGGACGGCACCTTGGTGGAGAACGTCCCGTACAACGTCGACCCGGCGCTGCTTCGCCTCACCCGCGGCGCGGCCACGGCGCTGCGGCTGCTCGCCGATGCGGGATACCTGCTATTCGTGGTAAGCAACCAGCCCGGCATCGCGCTCGGCCGCTTCGACTCCGCGGCGCTGGCGCGGCTGCTCGAGGCGCTCGAGCTGCGACTGCGGGAACGGGGGATCCGGCTGGCCGGCTTCTATGCCTGTCCGCACGCGCCGGTACCGGTCGGCGCAGCGCCCGGCTGCGAATGCCGCAAGCCGGCGCCCGGCCTGCTGCGACGGGCTGCCGCGGAGCACGGCATCGACCTATCGCGCTCGTGGATGGTGGGCGACATCCTGGACGACGTCGAGGCCGGCCGCCGTGCCGGCTGCCGCACCGTGCTGCTCGACGTGGGCAACGAGACGGTGTGGCGCGGCGGGCCACTGCGGGAGCCGCATCGCCGCGCCGCGAACCTCCTGGACGCGGCCCGACTGATGCTCGCGGCCAGCGACGCCTCGCACTCGGTCCGCGCATGACCATCACCTGGACGCGTGCCCGCCGGTTCCTCGCGGTACGCACCGACAACCTCGGCGACGTCCTGATGACCTCTCCCGCGCTGCGCGCGCTGAAGGAGCATGCCCCGGATGCGCACGTGACGCTGCTTGCGTCCCCTTCCGGTTCGGCCGCCGCGCCGTTCTGTGACGTCGTCGACGATACGATCGAGTACCCCGCACCCTGGACTCGTCGTCCCGGCACCGGAAGCAGCGCCGATGCGGCCCAGGCGGCCGACTCGATCGCCAGAGACCATGCGCTGGTCCGCCGGCTCGCGGAAGGACGCTTCGACGCCGCCGTTGTCTTCACCGTGTGCACGCAGAGCGCGCTGCCGGCCGCGCTCATGTGCCGCCTCGCCGGCATCCCGCTGCGTCTAGCGCATTGCCGCGAGAATCCGTACGACCTCCTCACCGACTGGGTACCGGACCGCGAGTCGCCGGAGGCAGGCATGCGCCACGAGGTGGAGCGCCAGCTCGCCCTGGTGGCCTCGGTGGGGCTGCGGCCGAGCGACGACCGGCTGGTGTTCCGGCCGACGCCGGCGGACCACGACGGCGCCCGGGCGCGGCTTGCCGCTGCCGGCGCCCGTCCCGACCAGCGCTGCCTGGTGGTCCATCCGGGCGCGAGCGCGCTTTCGCGACGCTATCCGGCGGAGCGCTTCGGCGTGGCCGCCAGCGTCATCGCCGCGGCGGCCGGCTGGCAGATCGTCTTCACCGGTGGCGCGGACGAGGAAGCGCTGGTCGATCGAGCGATGACTGGCGTGACAACCCCTGCCTTCTCGCTCGCGGGACAGCTCTCGCTCGGCGAGCTCGGCGCCCTGATCGCGGACGCGGGTCTCGTGCTCGCGAACAACACAGGCCCCGCCCACATCGCCGCCGCGGTGGGCACGCCGGTGGTGGTGCTCTACGCGCTCACGAATCCACAGCACACGCCGTGGCGGGTCCCCTCTCGGGTGCTCAGCCACGACGTGCCGTGCCGCAACTGCCTGCGCAGCACGTGCCCGCAGGGCCACCACCGATGCCTGCGCGCCATCACGGTGGCTCGGGTGGTCGATGCCGCACTCGGGCTGCTCGAAGAGACGACCGCCTTCGGCCGGGCGGAGGTCCGCCGCCGCGTACAACCGCCATCAGCGGCCGCTGCGCAGCCTCCCACTCCGATCCACTCGCAATGAGGTAGCAGGACATGATCACGCTCGGCATCAATGCCGCGTTCCACGACAGCGCGGCCGCGCTGGTCATCGACGGCGTGCCGGTCGCCGCGTCCGAGGAGGAGCGCTTCACCCGGATAAAGCATGCCAAGCGGCCACTGCCCTTCAGCGCCTGGGAGCTTCCCTTTCACGCCATCGACGACTGCCTGCGCCAGGCCGGCATCGGGCTCGCCGACGTCGACCATGTCGCCTACAGCCTCGACCCGCGTCGCTTCCTGAAAGGGCGGGCCCATGGCGCGACGATCGAGCTGCCGCTGGAGCCGTCACATCGCTCCGAGGAGGCGCGGGCGTCCCGCTGGGCGAATCCCTGGGATCCACTCTTCGTCTCCTACGTGGTGAACGCGCCGCGCCAGCTCGCTGACGGGGCGCCACATCACCTGAAGGCGCGTTTCGCGGATGTCCGGCACGACGGGCCCTACCGGTTCCACTTCGTCGACCACCACCTGAGCCACCAGGCAAGCGCCTTCCTTGCCAGCCCGTTCGACGAGTGCGCGGTGATGACCCTCGACGGTCGCGGCGAGGAGACGTCGACATCCTACGGTGTCTACGCCGACGGGCGCTACGAGCCGCTTGGCGAAGTTCGCGTGCCGCATTCGCTCGGCTTGCTCTACGAGCGGGTCACGAGCCACCTCGGGTTCCTCCATTCTTCCGACGAGTACAAGGTGATGGCCCTGGCCGCCATGGGCCGGGCCACCGGCCTCGATGCGTTGCGCCAGCATGTCCGGGTGCTGGGCGATGGTCGCTACGAGGTCGCTCCGATGGACCTGGCGGACCTTTTCGGCCCGGCGCGACGGCGCGGTGCCCCGCTCGAGCAACGGCATCTCGATCTCGCGGCCTCGCTGCAGGCCATCCTCGAGGAGACGGTGCTCGCCATCTCGGCATGGTTGCGCCGGGCAAGCGGCCAGCCGCAACTGGTCATGGCCGGCGGCGTCGCGCTCAACTGCGTCATGAACTCCCGGGTGCGGGACAGCGGCATCTTCGACGCCGCCTGGGTGCAGCCCGCCGCCGGTGACGCCGGTACCGCGCTCGGCGCGGCGCTCTGGATCGACGGCCGACTGCGCGAACAGGCGAGCGCCACCGGCCACCGCGAAGCCGATCCGACGACACCGCTCGCGCCGCGCCGTTGGCGAATGTCCCATGCCTACCTCGGTCCTTCGTACGACGACGAATCGATCGAGGCGCTCCTGCGCTGGGCCAAGCTGCCGTACGAGCGGCTCGACGACCTGGCCGGCACCACTGCGCGCCTGCTCGCCCAGGACCGCGTGATCGGCTGGTTCCAGGGACCGATGGAGTTCGGACCGCGTGCGCTCGGGGGACGGTCGATCCTCGCCTCCCCCCTCGGCGCCCAGATGCAGGGTCGCATCAACGAGCTGAAGGATCGAGAGGATTTCCGCCCGGTGGCGCCCGCCGTGCCCGAGGAGCGGCTGGCGGACTGGTTCACGCCCGCGGGCGCGAACGGCGGCACCGCGCCCTTCATGCTCTTCGTCTACGACGTCAGGCCGGAGCAGGCCGCCCGCATTCCGGCCGCCTGCCACCAGGACCTGACGGCTCGGGTGCAGACGGTCTCCCGGGAGGCCAACCCGCGCTTCCACGAGGTGCTGGAGGCCTTCGGCCGCCTGACCGGCGTGCCGGTGCTGATCAACACCTCCTTCAACGTGCGCGGCGAGCCAATCGTCTGCACCCCCAAGGACGCGATCGATGCGTTCCACACCACGCCGCTCGACGCCCTGGTGATCGGCTCGTTTCTCCTGGAGAAGCCGCATTGAGCAGCGCCACGCGTCCCCCCGACGTCCGAAGGTCCTCGAGCGATCCCGCCGCACGGCCGGCGATCGCGGCGGTACTCGCGACCTACCGGCGCCCCGCACTGCTCCGTCGCTGCCTCGCTGCCCTGGTCGCCCAGGAAGGCATCGCGCGCGACCGCTACGAGATCGTGGTGGTGGACGACGGCCGCAGCGAAGAGACCCGCGAGGAGGTGGCCGCGTTCGCCCGCGCAACCGCCGGCGCTCCGACGGTAAGGTACTTGAGACCGGAAGGGACACGCGGACCCGCCGCCGCCCGCAACCGCGGCTGGCGCGCGGCGCGCGCGCCGATCATCGCGTTCACCGACGACGACACCGTCCCGGACGACCGTTGGCTGGCCGAGGCGCTGGCAGCGCTGACGCCGGAGCTCGTTGCGGTAAGCGGACGGGTGGTGGTGCCGGTGCACGGGCCCCCAACCGATCATGCCCGCATGACCCAGGGTCTGGAGACGGCGGAGTTCGTGACCGCCAATGCCATCGTGCGGCGGCATGCCCTCGAGGAGATCGGGGGCTTCGACGAACGCTTCACTCGTGCCTGGCGCGAGGACTCCGACCTGCACTTCGCCCTGCTCGAGCGCTACGGAAGCGTCGGCCGGGCCGAGGGCGCGATCGTCGTCCATCCGGTCCGACCTGCCCGGTGGGGAATCTCGCTCGGGCAACAGGCCAACGTTTACTTCGACGCGCTTCTCTATCGGAAGCATCCGAGGCTCTACCGCCAACGCATCCGTCGCTCGCCGCCGTGGCGTTACCTGGCCATTGTCGCCGCGACCGCTGCCGCGCCGGTTGCCGCGGCCGCGGGCTTCGGCGTGCTCGCGGTGACCCTGCTCGCCACGGCGACCGTGCTCTGCCTCGCCTTTGCCTGGCGCCGCCTGCAAGGCGCCTCCAGGGCTCCCTCCCACGTGGCGGAGATGCTCGTCACCTCGCTGGCCATCCCTTACCTGGCCGTCTTCTGGCGGCTGCGCGGCGCCTTGCGCTTCAAGGTGCTCTTTCCGTGATCGCTTCGCGGACCACCCCTGCCCCAACGGCCATCGCCTGGACACCCGACATGAACACTTCCCTCGCCTCCAACGCCCGCGTGCTGGTCACCGGCGGCGCGGGCTTCCTCGGAAGCCATCTGTGCGACCGGCTGCTGCGCGCCGGCTACCATGTGATCGCGCTCGATAACCTGAGCAGCGGGCGCCGGGCCAACCTCCAGCACCTGCGCTCGCATCCGCGCTTCGAGTTCTGCGGCCACGACGTCATGGAGCCGTGCGACCTGGACGTCGATGCCATCTTCAACCTCGCGAGCCCGGCCAGCCCGCCCTGCTACCAGCGAGACCCGATCGGGACGACGCTCACCAACGTGGTCGGCACCTGGCGGATGCTCGAGCTCGCACGCCGCCGCGGGGCGCGGCTGCTGCAGGCTTCCACCAGCGAGATCTACGGTGACCCGGACATCCATCCGCAACCGGAGACCTACCGTGGCAACGTGAGCACGATCGGCCCCCGGGCGTGCTACGACGAGGGAAAGCGCTGCGGCGAGACGCTTTGCTACGACTACGTGCGCCAGCACGGGGTGTCCATCCGCGTGGCGAGAATCTTCAATACCTACGGGCCGCGCATGCTTCCCGGCGACGGGCGCGTGGTGAGCAACTTCATCGTGCAGGCACTGTCGGGCGAGGACATCACGCTCTACGGCGACGGAGAGCAGAGCCGCTGCTTCTGCTTCGTCGAGGATACCGTCGAGGGTCTGGTTCGACTGATGGCGAGCGGAACCAACGAGCCGGTCAACCTGGGCAATCCGCAGGAGATCACGATGCGGGAGCTGGCCGAGCGCGTGCTGCGCCTCACGGGCAGTCCGTCGCGGCTGGCATGCCGACCTTTGCCGACCGACGATCCGAAGCGCCGTTGTCCGGACATCGGCCGCGCCATCGCGCGTCTCGGCTGGCGCCCGCGCATCGGGCTGGACGAGGGTCTCGCGCGCACCATCCGCTATTTCCGCGAAGGGATGGACTCAGGACGCGACGCGGGCCAGCACCGATTCCCAGTCGCGAACGAATCGGTCGATGCCGAAGCGCTCCACGGCGTTGCGCCGGGCCTCGCGGCCCAGGTCGGTCGCGAGACCCGGGTCCGCCAGCAATGACCGCATCGCATCCCGGAGGCGCTCCGGGCGGGTGTCAGCGAAGCCGTTGACGCCGTTGCGGATCACCGTAGCCATCTCGGTGGTGGCGAGCGCCACCACCGGCAATCCGACCATCATCGCCTCGATGACGGCGAGCCCCAGGCTGGTGTAGCGGATCGGGTTGAAGAAGAAGCGGTACTGCGCCAGGCGGCCCGGCAGCTCGTGGTTGGCGACCTCGCCCAGTCCGCCGACCCGCTCGCTGCCCATGCCGACGAGGTCGAGGGGGACCGCCTCGGCAGCCTGCCGGTAGACGTCGAACCCGAGGCGCCGGCCGCGGCGATCGATGTTGTTCACCACCACGATGCCGCGCTCGAGTCGTCCCTGGTACCTCGCCTCGGCAAGCGGCTTCACGCCATGCTCCACCACGCACGACGGCGTGCGCCCCGCGTCCCACATGAGCGCGTTGAAGGCCGTCACGTGCACCAGCAGAGCGCCCGGATCGTCCACCCAATGGACCGTGTTGGTGGGATGCTCCTGCGGTGGGTCGTGCTCCAGGTAGATGCGCGGCAGCGCCTGCTGCGCCGGCGACAACAGCTCGTGGCGCTCCTTCTCCCACGCTGCGCGGGACTGGTAGAGCACCACGTCGAAGGACATGTCGCGGATGCGATCCACGGGCGCCTCGTGAACGTTGCCGCCCCAAGGCAGCGTGCCGCTGCGCCCGGAGTGGTGCGTGGTGCGGGCCTCGTCCGTGACCAGATGGAATTCGTGCGGCACCTGCGTGAGGTACCAGAGATAGTTGCCGTGGACGTGCCACGTGAGAATCCGCAACCTACGCATGACACGCCCCCGCTGCCAAGGTGCGGACCCGGCGGCGCACGGCGGCCAGGGCGTCGCCTACGGTGACTGCCTCGGCACACTCGTGGGAAGCCGACGGACACTCGGCGTGACTGCATGGGCGGCAGGGCACGTCGCGCCAGAGCACTTCGTGGCGCTCGTGATCGAGCGGCGCCCAGCGCGCCGCGTCCGAGCCGCTGCTGACGACGACGCTCGCGCGCCCGAGCGCGGCCGCGACGTGGGAGATCCCGGTGTCGTTGCACACCACGAGTTCGGCGCCTTCGACGAGCGCACCGAGCGTCCAGAGCGTGGTCCGGCCGCACAGGTTGACCGCTGGTGCCCGCATGCGGCGTGCGAGGCTCTCGACCAGCCCGGATTCGCGCGCCGTGCCGGTCAGCACGACGGTGCGTCCACTGGCGTGGATCGCATCGGCCACTTGCGCGAAGCGCGAGAGCCGCCACCGGCGCGACGAAAGCTGCGCGCCGGCATGGACGCAGACGAACGGGCGATCATCATTCACTCCGGGCCACGCTTGCCGAAGTGCCGACCGGTCGTCGTCGCACACGGGGAAGTCGAGCTGCAACCCTTGCCTCGGAAGGCCGAGATGATCGGTCAAGGCGAGCAGCCGCTCGATCTCATGCCCCTGTCCCGGCCATAGCGCCCACCAAGTGCCGTCGGCTTCCGGGCACCATCCATCGACCGTGCGAAACCCGGCAGTCCTGGTCGCGCCGAAGGACGCCACCAGCGGATTGGCCACCGCGCCACTGCCGTGGAGCTGCACGGCGAGGTCGAATGACCGGTCGCGCATCGCCGTGACGAAGTCCGTGAGAGCCTGGGCGGAGCAGCGACGCTCCGGCAGCTCGGGATGTCCGGGGAACTCGATGAACTCGTCGATGCAGCCGAGACGCCGCACCAGCTCGCTTGCCCACGGCAAGCCTGCGAGGGCGACGTGGGCCTCGGGGAATCCGGCCCGCAACGCCCGCAAGGCCGGGGTGGCGCACAGGAGGTCGCCCAGCATGAGGGCACGAAAGACAACGATCCGCCGGATTGCCCCGGCGGCGGTGGCTGGTGGCGCCAAGCATCCTCCATGGCCGGAACAGCGGTCCGCGAGCGGCCGGGCTTCCTCGCCCGCGGCGCATTGCGTGCAACGCACGTACCTGCCGAACCGCCATTCCGTGGCGCGCCGTCGAGCGGCGCGCATGCGCTTCGCTCAGCTCCCCGTTTCCGCCGCGGCCGCGGTCTTGGTCGTGTCGGCCACCGGCACCTCCATCGCGACCAGCTTGTTGGCGCACAGCCGGGCAGCGTCGTCGAGCGGGTCTTCCATGCCGGCGAGCGTCGCCCACCCTCCCTCGGCGACGATATCTCCCTGCTTCCAGGACGACGCCGCCTTGAGCGCCTCCAGGTCGGAGGCGAAGCTGTCGTGCTTCGTGTATTTCGCGACGCAGGCATTGGCCACGAGCTCGGTGCGGGCCTGGTCGCTCGCATCCTCGACCATCTTGGTCGCGGTGCCGCCGGTGACCCAGCCTCCCAAGCCAAAGCCGATGAACATGGTCGCGATGGCCACCACCACGCAACTCCAGAACGTCATCGTCTTGGTGGGTCGAAATTCCTGCCAGCGGTCTCCAAGGGATCTTGCTTCGCTCATGCGTCCTCCTAGACGTTGTGTGACGGCATCACGTCGAGCCGACCAGACGCCGAAACGACGTCCGAATCTGTGTAACGCAGCGAAACAGCATGTCGTAGACAGCAATATCCCGGGGTACCGACTTCGTTACCCCGGGATATCCCTTAGAGAGGAGCGCGCAATGGGGCGCGCTCGGACCACTCAGCAGCGAATCAAGCGGATCGAGCCTGGAACTGCTCCCTCGCGGCCTCGCCGGCCGCAAGGGCCTCCTCGCGCGTGGCATAGTCGTCGTCGGAAACCCGCCGGCTCGGCAGGCTGATGTCGTCGCTGAAGGTCAGCAGCCATTCCCATCGTCCGGCTTCGTTCTGCGCGACCGCGAGGGCCGCCCGGTTCTCTTCCATATCCTGACTCACTCACTGAAGGAAGCACCGGACCACCGGGTTCCATTCACGCTGGCGGGCGGGATTGACGCCCTGGGTCGAAGTGCCTTCACTGCTCCGCGGCGACTTCCGGCATCAGTTCTTCCTTGCGGGCGGCGATCGCCATGCCGAGCTCGGCCAGGTCGACCTTCGCCTTCTTCACCTTCGGAAAGAGCTCGCCTTCCTCTTCCTTGACGTGATGTCTGATGTACTCGCCAAGGACCTTGACCTTCGCGTCGTAGAGCGGATCACTCGGGGATCCGGACTCGATCTGCGCGATCAGGTCCTTGGCGCTGGCATGCTCCACCTCGGCCTCATCGAGCAGGTCCTCGTCATCGAGTGCCTCGCGGGCCGCGGGGTAGAAGATCTCTTCCTCGGTGGTGGCATGCACCGTCAGCATGAGGCAGATCTGCCGGGCAAGGGTTTCCTTCTCCTCGTCCGAACCGTCCTTCTCGGCGAGCTTCTCGTACTCCTTGAACAGCGTGTCCACCTCTTTGTGCTCCGCGGTGAGGAGCTGGATGGCATCCGGCGACTTGGCCGATTTCGTACCCGATTTGCTTGCTTGCGGCATGATGATGTTTCCCTTGTGGTTGATCGTTCGAGGGGTTTGCTGAGGAAAACGGCGCTGCCCTCGTCGCGCGCCTTCGGGACCGGGTAAGCAAGCGCGGTGCCTGTTGCGCGGAAGCGGTGGCTATCGTGTTGGCGCGGTGGCGCCCGAAGGGTCGAGCGAAGGATCCTTGCCACCCGGGCTCGCCTGGGGCATTCCCTCCTCCGCGGGCCCCGGCCGCCCCGCGGCAGCGCCGCGAGGCGGCTTGCCTTGCTCGCCTGCGCCAGGAGCAGCGTTGGCGGCCTTGCCGTCCGGCTGCGCATCGCCGCCGGGCTCGCCCTTGCCCTTTTCCCTCAGCTCCGCCGCCTTCTTGCGAACCTGCTCGACAGCCGGCCCGCATCCCTCGCGTGGCTGCTCGTTGTCCTTGCCCTCGAAGAGCGGAATCAAGGCGGCGATCGGCGCGACCGCACCCGCGACGACGCTCGCCAGGAGCTTCAGGGCCACCGGAGCCGCCTCGACGCCGATGTCCGGATCGTCGAAGGTCCCGCGTACCAGCAGTGGCGCGCGCAGGCTGAGCGGGCTCCAGTCCTTGGGCGACTGCACCAGCCGCAGGTCCAGCCGCTCCTTGTTAAGGTCCACCTGGCCTTGCAGGAAGAAGAGCGTGTCGCGGGTGTCCAGCAGGAAGAGGTTCGATCGGACGGTGCCGTTCTTGGCGGACAGGTCGATCAGGCCGCAGGTCAGCTCGAGGGGCTCGTCTCCGGAAACGAAGACCCCGAGTGCCTGGCCGACATCGAGCCCAGCCAGCTCGATCAGCTGGTGCGACAGCGCACCGCCGTCGATTCGACCCTTCATCGGGCCGTCGAGCGAGCCGAGGATGCGCGCGGTCGACTGTCCGTTGCCGGCCAGCTCGGTCTCGCCGCTGAACCGGCCCGCCACCAGGAAGTCGTCGCCGACCCGCACCCACTTGCGCAGGTCCACGTCCTTCCAGTGCAGCCTCGCCTCGAACCGCCGATCCGCGTCATCCCGGGAAGCGTCGAGGGTTGCCGTCCCCGCGAGGGAACCCTCCGCGAGGCTCGCATTCAGCTCATCGAGCCGCAGCCGGCCTTCCTCGAGCAGCAGCCGTCCCCGCACCGCGCTCAACGGACGCAGCGCATCGGTGCCGAGGTCCATGCGTCGCAGGTCGAGCCGGACCTCGGCGTTCATCGCCCGCAACTTCGGCACCTGGAACTCCCGGTCGGGCAGCACGCCGGATGATCGTCCCTCGTCGTTCGCGCGCTCGGACGCACTCCCGAGCGCCGGGCCGAGGTCCTGGAGCACGAACCGGCTCGCGTCGATCGTGCCGCGAAGCGTCGGCGGCGTGGCGCCGGCATCGTACTCGAGGCGCGCCGTCATGCTGCTCGAGCCGATCTCGGCCTTGCTCACGTCGACCTTGACCGTCTGGCCGGCACGCCGGACCTTGGCCTCCAGCTCGTAGGATGGCGTGTCCGGCAGCACCAGGTCGCGAACCAGCGCAAGTTCGGCGAGCGACGGTCCGCTGACGGCGAGGTCGCCGGACACTTCGCCGAAGGCTGGCAAACCGTCGAGCGAACCGTGGAAGCTTGCCTCGGTCTTGCCCAGCCGCGCGGTGAGCTCGATGCCTTCCAGCTTCCCGCCGGCAGCCGCTTCCAGCAGCCTCGGCGTCACGAGCTCGAACGAGAGCGGGGTGTCGTTCCAGCTTCCCTCGCCCCGGGCGACAAGGTCCGCGTCGCCCCCGGTATCCGTCGCGCCCCGCGGCGCTCCGTCACGAGCCTCGCCGCTCGTTCCTTCCCGGGTGCTCGCGACGATGTCCATCCGCAGCCCGCTGGTCGCATCGTCGAGCGCGAAGCGCGCGCGGCCGATCTCGAGCCGGTCGATGCGCGGCAGCGCCGCGCCCTCTTCGTCCGGTTGCTCCGGTTCGTCCTCCCCGAAGCGCCAGGTGGCGCGACCTTCGCCGTCCCGCCGAGCCTGCACATCCATCGCTTGGACCGACAACAGGTGCAGCCTTGGCTGCCGGCCCACCACTACGCCCCAACCCACTCGTGCCGCGATGCCTTCCGCCGACAGAAAATGAGGGGCGTCGCTCCACGTCGGTGCGGCGATGGTGATCGAACCGATCTCCACCGGAATCCGTGGCCGCAGGTGAACGCGGAACGGGGGGCCGATCGAGACTTCGCGGTCGAGCACGCTCGACAGCAGCGACTGGACGGGACGACGCAGGTAGGACCACCCCAGGAGATCGCTGACGACGACGACAGCGATCAACGCGAGGGGTAGGAGCCACAACGGATGCCAACGGCGCCGGTTCATGGGCGGCCCAGGCAACCGATGTGCCTGAGAGCAGCCGATGCCTCAGGCGGTCGCCTGCCTGGTGTCGCGGGGGTTCGACCGGGGAGCTTCGGGCGCCACCAGGCGAGCCACCTCGGTGAAGTCGACCGGCTTGGTGAGATGCGCGTCGAAGCCGGCCTCGCGGGACCTGCGGCGGTCCTCCTCCTGGCCGTAGCCCGTCACCGCGATCAGCGTGTAGCGGGCGAGCCCGGCGGCGGCCCGAAGATCGCCTGCGAGCTCGAAACCGTCGCGCCCGGGCAGTCCGATATCGAGCAGGATGGCATCCGGCGCGAACCGGCGCACCGTGTCGACCAGCGTCGAACCGTCGTGCAGCACTTCGACCCGATGGCCGTCCAGCCGAAGCAGCAGCGCCATCGATTCGGCCGCATCGACGTTGTCGTCCACGACGAGAATGCGGCGACCGGGTGCCGACGGCGCCGCCTCGGCGTCGCCGGCGGCCACCGGGGCGCCGCGGGCGCGCTGGCCATGATGGCGCGGCAGGTGCGCGGTGAAGCGGCTGCCCTTGCCCGGCCCGTCGCTTTCGACCGCCATGCGTCCGCCGTGCAGAGTCACCAACCGGTGCGCGAGCAACAGGCCCACGCCGAGCCCGCTGCGGCCACTCTCCGGGTCGCGGCCCGTCGCAGGTCCGGAAGGCCCGAAACGCTCGAACATCCAGGGCAGCGCGTCGGACGCGATCCCGATCCCGTTGTCCGCGACCGCGATCGTGATCTCGTCGTCGCCCGACGTGGCTTCCAGCAGAATCTCGCCGCCGCGATCGGTGTAGCGGGCCGCGTTGTTGAGCAGGTTGCTGACCACCTGGATCAGCCGCACCGGATCGCCTTCGATCTGCAGCGCGCCCGTCGCCTCGTCATCGGGTGGCAGGCCGATCCGCAGGCGATGGCCTTGCTGCTCGATCGTCACCCGCGTCTGCTCGGCAGCGGCCCGCAGGATGTCAGGCACCTGGACGATCGCCCGGTTCAGCACGATGCGTCCGGTGGTGATTCGAGCGACGTCCAGCAGCTCGTCGACCAGCACCTGGAGATGCCGTGCCTGGCGCTCGATCATCGCGTGCGCCGAGTCGAGCTCCCGTGGCTCGGGCTGGGGCCGGCGTCGCAGCCACTCGCTGGTGGCGAGGATCGGCGCAAGCGGATTGCGCAGCTCGTGGGCCAGCATCGCGAGGAACTCGTCCTTGCGGCGATCCGCTTCCTCGAGCCGCCTCGCATGGCTGGCGAGGATCGTCTCGGCTTGTCGCAGCGCGCTGATGTCGATGTGCGCGCCTACCACCCGGACCGCCTTGCCGCTGCTGTCCCGCTCGATCTCCGCGACGGCCGAGATCCATCGGACCTCGCCGTCGGGGGCCACCACCCGGTACTCGGCGGCATAGTCGGAGCCGCTGCCGCCGATCGTCTCCGCGAAATAGCGCTGGACGCGCTCGCGATCATCCGGATGGAGGCGCCGCACCCAGTCCTCGTGGGACTCGTGGACCGATTCGGCGGGGAGTCCGTGCAGCGCCAGGTACTCGGGCGAGCGGTAGTTGTGCAGCCCATCGCGCAGGTCCACCTCGAACCCGCCGATGCGGCCGATGCGCTGGGCCCGTGCCAGCTCGGCTTCCCGAGCCCGCAGCGAGGCCAGCGCTCGCTCGCGGTCGGTCACGTCGTGCCACACCGCATAGCCGAGCCTGCGCCCGTTCAGCACGATCACCTGGAGCGTGACGTCGACCTCGCGAAGCTCGCCGTCGGCGGCGCGTTGCCGGGTGTGGAAGCGCTGGGGTCGATCACCTGGCTTCAGCCGTGTCCGCGCCCTCTGGATCTCGGCGCCACTGCGCTCGGTGTCGACATCGCCCACCCTCAGGCGCGCGAACTGCTCCCGATCGTAGCCAAGCTGCATGCACGCGGCATCGTTGAATTCGACGAAGCCATCGTCGTCCGGATCGAAGAGCACGGCGCCGACCGGCAGGGAGTTGAACAGGGTCCAGAACGGACCATCCGATTTCGGCATGCTCCGCAGTATCAGACAGCGGCCGGATCGGGGCAAGCGATCGGCCAGATGCCCCTCGATTGGGCATGCATGTTGCCGTCGCGCGCTTTTACCCGGAGGATTCGACCATGGCAATCGGCCTCGAGCGCACTGCCATCCGCCCGCCGCCACAAGCGCGCGGTATCGGCCTCGCGATCGCGATTGCGCTGGCCTGCTCGACCGGCCTTGCCGCGATCGACGACCAGACTCGCGACGCCGTCGCCAGGCTCGAGCCCACGAAGGGATCGAAGGTCTCCGGCATGGCGCGCTTCCAGCCCGAGGGCAAGGACCACGTGCGCATCACCCTGTCGATCAGCGGGCTGAACCCGGGGGCGGCGCATGGCTTGCACGTGCACGAGAAGGGCGACTGCAGCGCGCCCGATGCCACCAGCGCCGGCCCTCACTTCGCCCTTCCGGACCAGCGCCACGGTGACGGGCAGAGCGGCCAGCACCACGCCGGCGACCTCGGCAACATCGAGGCGGACGACCAAGGGAAGGCCGAGCTGACCATCACCGTCCCGGACAGCAAGCTCTCGCTCACCGGCGGGCCGGTGGACGTGGTCGGCCGCGCGCTGATCGTCCACGGCGGCGTGGACGACCTGAAGAGCCAGCCGGCCGGAGATTCCGGTCCCCGGGTAGCCTGCGGCGTCATCGAGCGCCGGACGATCGAAGACGGCAAGTCTCCGATGCAACCACGCAGCTGAGAGCCGGCGCAGGAGGGAGAATCGCCGGCGCCGCGATGAGCCTCCCAGAACGACGAAAGCCCCGGCATGCCGGGGCTTTCTTGCTTGCGGGCGCCGCGACCTGTCGGCCTTGGCGCCAGCAGGTCAGAGTGGCTTGATGTTCGCGGCCTGCTTGCCCTTTGGCCCCGTCACGATGTCGAACTCGACCTTCTGATTTTCCTGGAGCGTCCGGAACCCATTGGACTGGATCGCGGAATGGTGCGCGAAGAGATCTTCACCGCCGCCATCGGGGCTGATGAAGCCGTAGCCCTTCGAATCATTGAACCACTTGACTGTACCTGTACTCACTGACTTTCCTGAAAGATTGGATCCGGCTGGGCCGGCGCACCAGACGATGCGCCGGCAAGTATGACAGGTTCGCCCGGATTTGCGACAAATTTCGAGGGACGACAATGGCCGCCCGTCCGCCCGACGGGTTCGCCGCCCCGGCTGATTGCGCGATCGATTCTCATTCCTCGCATACACGGTCCCGACCGCCATTCTTCGCGCGATACAGGGCCGTATCGGCCCGGGACAGCAACTGGTGCAGCGAGTCCCCCGGCCGGCAGGAAGCGAAGCCAGCCGACAGCGTGACGGTGAGGCCGGGGGCGAGCTCGGCCCACGGATGAGACCGCACCGCTTCCACGATGCGCTCCAGCGCGGTCCGCGCGCTCACCTGGTCGGCCGCATCCGCCAGCAGGAGCAGGAACTCCTCGCCGCCGTAGCGACCCAGCGCGTCGGAGCTGCGCAGCGTCGGACGGATCCTTCGCACCAGCTGGACCAGGACCCGGTCACCCACCAGATGGCCGAAGCCGTCGTTGATCCGCTTGAAATGATCGAGCCGGTTGAGCGCCTCGTTGCGCCGGTGCAGCGCCTGGCGCAGGCGCGCGCCGTACTGCCCCAGCAGCAGCACGCGTCCCAGTATGGTGCACAGCCACAGGCCGCTCGCGAGGCGTTCGGCGGCGCTGCCGAGCGGCAGCGAGAGCTCGGCGCCGCGCAGGCCGATCACGGCGAGCAGCCCGGTGCCGAGCCAGAGAGTGACCATGGCGGCCTGGGGAAGGCGCAGCCTGAGGCCGGCGAAACCCACGATGATGAAGAGCGCGGTGAGCAGCGGCACGCCGATCTGCGGCGCCCAGGCCATCATGCCGAACTGCAGCGCGGAGGCGAAGACGGTCTGAGGGACGGTGAGGTAGGGATCGGCGAAGCGGTTGCCCCGGTTGCCCGTCAGCGCGAGGGTGAACGCCGCGCAGCCGGTGACGAAGCAGAGCGCATACACCATCGGCACATGGAATCCGATGGCCCCGCAGAGGACGAGCATCGTCATGAACGCGGTGTCCATGGCATACGAACCGGCGATGAACGCCTGGATGCCGAGGATCTGCCGACGGCGCGAGGCCGCGCGGTCCGCCGGGCCGGTGTCGTCGCGAAACGCCACCGGATCGGGCGCCGCCTGGGTGGCGCCCACTGCACTGCTCGTCACTCGACAACCTCGTCCGACGGCTCGCGATGCGCGGGCCTCCGCAGCCTCGATGAGCGATTGTCGCGCGCCGCGATCGCCGGGCCGCGAAGCGGCCGTCGGACGGTGTTCCGCGACCTACCTGCGGCAGTCCAGATACGGATCCGGAGCCGCCGGGCAATCCAGGTTCGCCCTGGTGGGAGCCCTCATGGCTCCGACCCAGTGCTAGGTCATGACGCGGTCGACGGCCTGCTTGAACTCGGCGGGCAGCGGCAGCGCCGACAGTCGGCCCCCCTGCTCCGGCAGCCGCACGCCGATGAACCGCGTCTGCCAGCCTTCGACCAGAAGGTCTCCTTCCCGGAGGATCCGGTGCTCGACCAGGAACATCTTGGGGCGCCATTCGCGGATCCGGGTCTCGATGCGCAGGTGGTCGTTGATCGTTGCCGGCCGCAGGAATCGCGCCCCTGCCTCGGCGATCGGAAAGCCCACCCATCCCCGGTCGCGCCGCACCGCGGTGAGCTCGTAGCCTGCGGCTTCGCACAGATCGTGGGTGGCCTGGTCGAACCAGCGGTAGAAGTTGGGAAAGTAGACGATGTTGGCGGGGTCGCAATCGCCGAAGGCGACCCGGATGGAGGTGACGAAGCAGGCAGGTGAAGCGGAAGTATCGGGCGAGTCCACGGCGGGCGGTTCCATTTTGAAGGTTGTCTTTCGAGCGCCAGGATAGCGTGGCGCGTCCCGGCAAGCGGTCGGCAGGCGGCGAGCTCGAGGCACCGCGCCGGGCGGACGCGACCCCTTCGACTATGCTAAAGGCAGGACAGGCTTGGCAGACCCCCGTGAGGCAAGTTGGATGATCGAGATGTGGGAACTGCGCGGCGAGGACGACCGCCGCTACAGCACCTTTTCCTGGCGCACCCGCATGGCCCTGCGTCACAAGCAGCTGGAGGTCCGCTACCACCCGGTCCTGCTGACCGACAAGGCGGCGATCGGCTTCTCCGGCGGCACGACGGTTCCGGTGATCCGGGACGGCGACACGGTGGTACGCGACTCCTGGGAAATCGCTCAGTACCTGGAACGGCAATACCCCACGCGCCCTTCCCTCTTCGGCGGCGCGACCGCTCAGGCGCTGGCGCGCCTCGTCAACGACTGGGTGGACCGTACCGTGCTCGCGGCGGCCTTTCCCGCCTTCTCCTGCGACCTGCTCCCGGTGCAGTGCGCGCAGGACCGCCCTCACTTCGCCGCCCTGATCGAGCGCCTGACCGGCCTCGCGCCGCCGGAGCTCAAGAAGCACCAGCCGCGCAACCTCGAGCGGCTTGCGCGGGTGGTCGATCCGGCACGCGCCACGTTGAAGCGCCAGCCGTTCCTGAGCGGCGACGGGCCGGCCTACGCGGACTACGCGTTGTTCTCGGTCTACCAGTGGGCGCGGATCGCCGGCGCGCCCGATGTCCTTGCCGGGGACCCGCCCCTAGCGCAGTGGTTCGGGCGCCTGCTGGACCTGAACGACGGCTTCGCCCGCGCGACCCCGGCCGGACGCTGAGAACGGACCGGGACGCTCCCTCGCGCTATACCCAGGCCTGCAGCACGTAGTCATACGCCGCCTGTCCGTTCATCATGTCGACCCGCTGCAGGCGGATGCGCAGGCCCTGCGGCGTGCGCACCAGCTGGTGCCGATAGGTGCCACCGAAATGCCGGACTTCGTCGCGGCGCAGCTCCATCATCTGGAAACGGGAATAGACGCCGATCGCGCCGTCCGCTGCGTCGCCGACCGACTCCACCACGACATTCGAGACGAGGTGGTTGGTGCCCCACATCGCCGCCTGCGACCAGGCGTTGGGATGGGTGAGACGGCCCATGCGGATCTCCATCAGCAGGCGATCCTCGGCGAAGATGGAGGGCTCCGACAGCCAGTCCCGCTGCGCGGGCTCCACCGGCATCCAGTAGATCCCGTCCTCGGTGAAGAGCTCGGTCCATTCCTGCCAGCGGCGTGCGTCCAGCAGCGCGGCCTGCCGGTAGAGGAAGGTCTCCACTTCCAGCCGCAGTTCCGGGTCTGCCGTCGCCGCCGGCGTGGGCACGTGCAGCGTCGGCGACTCGCCTCCGCGGCCACGATGCTCGGGCGCGATCGAGTGCGCGCCGGTCATCGATTCCACCGCCTCGATCACGACGCTGCGGCCGATCGCCTGGTCGATGTTCTTGGGTTCCATTCATCTGCTCCGTCGATGTGGCACGCTCATTGGGCGGTCATGTAGTCCCGCCACGCGCGGAACTGGTTGCGCATGACGACTTCCGAGGTACCGTTGCGTGAATAGAGCACGCCGTTCTCCTCGAGATCGCCGCCGAGGTTGCGGTGAAAGCTTACCCAGTCCATGCCGGTGGATTCCAGGCCCCGCTGCCCGCGCGTCCAATTCTCCAGGTCGTCCGCGTTGATCATGGTGGCGGGGGAGTTGACCAGGTTGTAGTACCACAGCGAGCGGCGATAGATGGCCTCCGGAACGCCCTTCAGGCGGAAGTGCCAGATCTCCGAGAGCGTCTTGTCCGGCGAGATCGGACGCAGGCAGCGCAGTTGCTGCAACGGCGACTGCACGGAGAGATACGGATAGACCAGCACGTGGTGGATGCCGCGCGAGAGATACTCCTCCGCCTTCTTCTCGCCGTAGGCCTCCTTCAGCAACCGCTCGTGCTCGAGCGTATCGGGGTCCGTCGGTCGCAAGCCCATGTACGCCTGCAGGATGCCGTGGCCGCGCGGCAGGTTGATGGTCTGGACCGAATCCCACTGGTCGAAGCTCGAGGCGAACGCCGACAGGTAGTGGAAATAGAGCGGCGCACTGCCCTTCTCGTCCTTCACCCGCTGCTCGACCCGCCTGGCCGGCACGCCGGTGGACTGGTGCGTCACGGACGGATGCAGCGCGTCCAACTGGTTCTCCATGAAGAACTTCCAGTTGGAGTGCTGCACCACGCGGTGGCATATCGGGACCACTTCCACCTCGCCGACCGGCGAACGGTCGCACATGTCGTCGAACGCGACCTTGGCATCGCCGAGGAATTCGGAGAGGCTCGGGCCGTCCGGCGCGAGGCTGGCGAAGACGAAGCCGCGGTAGCTGTCGACCCGCGGCGCCGCCCGCATGCTGCAGTCCGGGTTGTCGGTCGTGAGGCGCGTGCCGTCGTAGCCCTGCTTCAGCGGAATCGCGCGTACCTTGCCGTCGAGATGGAAGGTCCAGGCGTGATACGAGCACACGAAGGCGTTGCCCGTGTTGCCCTTCTGGTTGCCGCACACCTGCACGCCGCGATGAGGGCATCGGTTGTAGAGAACCCGGATGCCGTTGTCACGCTGGCGCACCATCAGCATCGGCTGGCGACCGATGGTGACCGCGTAATAATCGCCCGGCTTGGGTACCTGCGATTCATGGCCGCAATAGATCCAGATGCGCTCAAAGATGTTGCGCATCTCGATCTCGAAGATCTCCGGGTCGGTATAGCAGCGCCGGTGCACTCGGTCTTCCTCGACCAGTTGCCCGATGTCCATGGGGATGCCTCCTCTTGTTTCGTCCGTGTCGAATGTAGACGACCGCGGCGGCGCCGGTCCAGTGGCTCCCACGCCGGAAGGGGCTCGGCGCCCGCGTCATGCATAACCAGCGGTTATACAATGCGGCATGGAATACCGGCACATCCTCCACCTCGCGACGGCGGCCAGGCTCGGGAGTCTCACGGCGGCGGCCGGCGAGCTCGGCATCTCGCAGCCGGCGCTCTCCAAGAGCTTGAGAAGCTTCGAGCAGGCGCTTGGCGTGCGGCTGCTCGAACGTGGCCGGTTCGGCGTGCGTCCGACGCGCTTCGGCGAGGCGGTGATCGCGCGCGGACACGTGATCGACGCGGAGATCCGCGGCGTGGCCGAGGAGATCGCGGCGCTGCGCCGGAGCGGCAGCATCCGGGTGGTGATGGGTTGCGGACCCTCCGAGGCCACCCGCCTCCTGCCGGAGACGCTCGCGCTCTTCTCGCGCAGCCACCCCGAGATCCGCGTGACCGTGCTCTACGGACTGAACGAGACGCTGATGCCGATGGTCAAGCGCGCGGAGATCGAGTTCGCCCTCTCGTCCATCCCGCGGACCGCGTCGGATCCCGACCTGAGCCACCGCATCCTGCACAGCGACGAGGCGGCCGTGATCGCCCGGCCCGACCACCCCCTTGCCCGCCGTCGCACGGTGACGCCGTCCGAGCTGCTCGGCCAGCGCTGGGTGCTTGCCCGTCGGCGCGAGCTGGAGCGCCGGGCATTGGACGAGCTGTTCCTGGACGCGGGCCTGAAGCCCGTGGAAGCGGAGATCGAGACCACGTCGGCCGTGCTGCTCAAGACGCTGGTGCTGCAGGGCGAGTTCCTGAGCTTCCTGCCGCGCGAGATGATCCACTGGGAGGAGCAGGCGGGGCTGCTGGCGGTGCTCCCGGTCAATGCGCCACGCTGGGAGCGGATGGTGGGAATCACGTCGCGCCGTCGCGGCACCTTGACCAGCGCCGCCAAGGCGCTGGTTGCCGCGCTCGCCGAGCAGGGTACGGCGCGTCGCTGATCAGTCGGCGCGGGGGCTCGAGGTGGCGGCGGCCGCGCGCGGCCGCCAGTCGCGGCCGACGAAGCGCGCGCCGGACCCCATGGCGGACTCGATGCGGATCATCTCGTTCCACTTCGCCATCCGCTCGGAGCGGGAGAACGAGCCCACCTTGAACTGCCCGGCATCCCAGCCGACGGCGAGATGCGCGATGCTGAGATCCTCGGTCTCGCCGGACCGCGCCGAGACGATGGTGCCGAAGCCGGCGTCCCGTCCCGCCAGCAGCGCGGCATGGGCCTCGGTGACGGTCCCCGCCTGGTTCACCTTCACCAGCACCGCGTTGACCGCGCCGCTCGCCGCGGCCTCCGTCACCCGCTGCGCGTTCGTCACCAGGAAGTCGTCCCCGATCACCTGGACCCGCTCGCCCACCGCGGCAGTGAAGCGGCGCAGGCCCTCGGGATCGTCCTCGGCGAGCGGATCCTCCACCGAGACGATGGGGTAGCGTTCGCACCACCGCGAAAGCAGCTCGCAGAGTCCATCGCTGTCCAGCTCGCGCGACTCGAGCCCGAGGCGGTAGCGTCCCGCGCGGCCGAACTCGGAGGCGGCGATATCGAGCGAGATCGCCACCTCGCCGCCCGGGTCGAAGCCGGCCGCCTCGATCGCGCGCAGAAGCGTCTCCAGCGCCTGCTCGTTGCTCTCGAATACCGGCCAGTAGCCACCTTCGTCGGCCACGCCCTGGAGCTTGCCGGCATCGGCCATGATGCGGCCGGCGGCGAGATATACCTCCGCGGTCATCTCGATCGCCTGCTCGAAGCTCGTCGCGGCTATCGGCATCACCATCAGGTCCTGGATATCGATGCGGCGGCCGGCGTGCGCACCGCCGCCGAAGATCTGGATCTCCGGCATCGGCAGGCGGACCGCCGCATCGCCGGCAAGATACCGCCAGACCGGGACGCCGGCGCTGGCGGCGGCGGCATGCAGGCACGCGAGCGACACGGCGACGATCGCGTTGCCGCCGAGGCGCTCCTTGTTCGGGGTGCCGTCGAGCCGCACCAGGCGATCGTCCACCAGGGCCTGCTCCGCGGCGTCCATCCCCAGGAGCGCCGGACCGATCTCCCGCACGATGCCCGCGAGCGCGGCCGTCACGTCATGGCCGCCCAGTCGCTCTCCCCCGTCGCGCTTGTCCACGGCTTCATGCGAGCCCCGGGACGCACCGGCAGGCGCGATACCCCGGCCGACGCTGCCGTCGTCCAGGGAAACCTCGGCCTCGATCGTCGGGCGGCCCCGGGAATCCCACACCCGCCGCCCGTAGACCTCGGCGATTTCGCTGCTCCTGATCACCTTTGCCGCCTCCCACTCATGTCTGCCCGTTCCAGGAATCCGCCACCTCCGAGAGCCGCGCGACCGGCTCGGCGAGCAGGCCGCGCGCCGCTCGCCGGACCCGATCCCGGTCCGGCTCCTCGGTGAGGTACTCCACCGGGGACTTGCCGTCGATGCGCGCCAGCCAAAGACCCGGCAGCAGCTCGGCGCAACGGCGTTCGAAGTCCGCGACCGGCTCCCAGTCCACTGCGGCGAGGTAGCCCGTCGCAAGCGCGTCGAACGAGGCGCGATAGCGCTCCCTCCATTGTGGCTGCCAGGCAGCCTTGAGCAACAGGTGGTTCAGACAGAAGGCGAGATCGAATGCCGGGTCGCCGTACCAGGCGCATTCGGCATCCAGGAAGACCGGGCCGGCGGGGCCACGGAGAATGTTCTTGGGGCTGACATCGCCGTGCACCAGCACCCGTCGGGTGGCGAGCGTCCGATCGGCGAGCGCCTCCAGGCGGGAGGCGAGATCCGGATGGCGCCGGCCGGTGGCGCGCAGGTATGGCTCCAGCCGGATGGGCTCGAAGATCCCGTCGTTGGCGAACGTTGCCGCCAGCGCCTCGCTGCCGGCGCTGCGCCGATGGATCAGCACGAGCTGCCGGCCGACCTCGCCGGCGAAGGCCGGATCGATCCGCCCGTCGCGCAGCTCCGCCTTCCAGACCGGGTAGGCCTCCGGCTCCAGGTACTCCATCGCGAAGAGCCCGAGGGCGGTGTCCTCTCCGAGCAGCCGCGGCACGCTGGCCGGCAGCCATTGCGACACCGCGCGCATCCACGCGGCCTCGGCGGCGTTGCGCTCCACCGGAGCCTCCCACAATGCCGCGACCTTGAGCCGGGGCAGCGCCCGCTTGACGCAGAAGGGACCGGCGCGCGATTCGACCAGCAGGATGTCCGAGGACACGCCGCCGGCAAGCGGCTTGAGCACTGGCTGCTCGTCCGCGGCCACGAGGCCGAGCGCGCGCAGGGAACGCAACAGGGGTTCGGTATGCATTCAGTCGATCCGGGTCCGGTTGGTCGCCACGTCGTCGCCCGCGTCAGTTCGTCTGCCGGTGGATGTCAGTCCGTCTGCTGGTAGATGCTGGAGAACGTGGTGCCGTCCCAGATGTAGAGCAGGTAGGCGGCATGCAGGCAGTCGCGCGCGCCGCGAGGCTTGAACAGGCCGACGCATTGTCCCTCGGGATGGCGGACGCTGCGATAGACGACGCCGGCCGAACCCTCCGACCGCAGCGCCGCCGCCGTCCGCTGCGCTGCGGCGTAGGAGCCCGGGTCGTGGATATCGCCCCCCGCCTCGCGCAGGTCGTGCAGCCGGGCGTCGATGCGCACGTGATAGAGGCGCATCGGCAGGTGCATCGGCGGCTCCCGGGTGGCGGCGAGGAAGCGCGCGTGGTGGTAGCGCGTCTCCGCGATCGCGGTGGCCCGCTCCCGCGCGGCGTAGAAGACGCCATAGCTGCCGTCGGAAAACCGGCTGCCGGACGGGTTGAGATGGGTGAACGCGGCCATGATCGGGCCAGTGCCCGGGCCGAAGACACGATCCTCCGGGGCGACCAGCCCGATGCAGCCGATCTCGTCCCGCACGCGGTCGTTCGTCAGGGCCTCCAAGGCGTAGAGCGCCTCGAAGTCCTCCGGCTGGGCCACCCGGTCGAACAGGTAGACAGTGGGATGCCGGGTCGGAACGATGCGGCAGGCGGGCGCCCACCGGATACGCCGCAAGGACCACGCCGGAGCCGCCGCGGGCACGGGCGCCCCGGAAGGCGAAGCCGCCACTGGCGTCGGAAGCGAGCCCGCTGCCGGCGATGCCGACACCGACTCCGCCACCGCCGCGCTCAAGACCAGCCCCCGCCTCGCACCGAATCCAGGTAGCGGCGGACCGCGTTCAGGTCGCTCACGTTGCCGGCCAGCATGCGCTCGAGCGCGCTCCTGCCGCCGAAGATGGGCGCCGCATTGGGCTTGCGGATCCACGCGTCCGCCGCGCCGGTATCCGGAAAGAGGATCTGCAGCGACTTGTAGATCCCGAGCAGATTGGAGATGCGCTCCAGGGTGTCCTTCGGAAGGCTTGCCCGCTCCGGATGCTTGCGCCAGGCGAAGAAGGTGGAACGGGCCGGCGCGCCGAGCAACTGCAACTGCTCGTCCACGGTCAGGCCCCAGAGCTGCGCGATGCGGGTGAACGCGCGAATGCCGGCGGCGCTCAGGTCGGCCAGTTGCGGAGTTGCAGCGTCAGAAGTCTGTAATGGGATCATTTGTCTATTTTAGTCTAAGACTGGATCAGTGTCAGCCCCGCGGGACCATCTGTCGCGGGCGCCCTCACGCCGTCTCCCGGCGGACCACCTCGAAGCCGAGGTCGATCGGGGCCACCGGCGGTTCGTCGTGGTCGAGCTGCGCCAGCAGCGATTCGGCCGCGACCTGGCCCATGCGGTAGCCCGGCACCCGGATGGTGGTGAGCGCGGGGTCCGCGATGAGCGCCACGTCGAAATCGCCGAATCCGACAAGGGCGAGGTCGTCAGGCACCGTGCGCCCGGTGCGCCGCGCCACCTGGAGCAGCGCGCAGGCGAGCAGATCGTTCGCGCAGAAGACCGCATCGATATCTGGCGCGCGCGAGAGCAGATCGGCGGCGGCCCTGCGGGCACCATCGATGGACATCGGATCGGTCACGAAGCACTCCACCGGCGGCGGCCGGCCGGCGTCACGGGCCGCGCGGCGCAAGCCGTCCATCCGCTTGCGCGAGCGGTGCTCCAGGGCCGGCTCGCACCCGATGAAGGCCCAACGCCGGCGGTCGATGGAGGCGAGGAGCTCACCGGCCGCGGCCCCGGCGCTTCGGTTGCAGAAGCCCACCACCAGCCCGAGAGGCGCACTCGCGAGATCCCAGATCTCGGCGACCGGAAGCCCGTGTCGGTGGACCAGCTCGCGAGCCGCGGGCACGTGCTCGACGCCTGTCAGCACCATCGCGTCCACGCCCCGCCCGATGAACGCCTTGACGAGCGACAGCTCGCGCTCGGCGCTGTAGCCGCTGTCGCCCAGCACGAGCTCGTAGCCGGCGCCGCGCAGGGCATCGGAGAGACCCTGCAGGGTGCCGGCATAGACGGAGTAGGAAAGCGTCGGGACGATCGCGCCGACGATGCGGCTGCGGCTCGATACCAGGGCGCGCGCGCTTTCGTTCGGCACGTAGCCGAGCTCCTTCACCTTGGCGAGGATCACGCCCAGCGTGTGCGGATGAAGCCGCGACGGTTCGTGCAGCGCACGCGAGACGGTCATTGCCGACACGCCTGCCGCTGCCGCGACATCGGCCAACCGCACCCGTGCTCCCGCCGCAATGTTCCTTGACACCGCCTGCGCCTCGAGAAGTTTTCTTCTTTTTACAATGTTAACGCAAACACTGCCGCGGCGGCCAATCTCGCCGCGCGCCGACCATCGCCAAGGATGCCGTTGGACGGCCTCCCCGGGGCCGGCCTGGCGTATGAACGGCACGATCCGCGGAACGGACGGCAAGAATGGAAGCGAGTGGCCGCCCCGGCCGGCTGCGATGGCGTCGCTCGATCAGCGCGCGCTCAGTCGATCGATCGCGACCCGGGTCTCCGGCAGGCGCGCCACCAGGCGCAGGGTGCCCTGCTCGAACAGCGAGTTCAGCACCGGACGACGCACGGTCCAGTGATCGCGCGGATAGCGCGAGAAGATGAAGACGCTGCGCCGGGGGCTCATCCAGCCTACCTTGAAGCGCTTGCGCTCGCCCCGCGGCCCGGTGAGCTCCACCTCGCTGCCATTCGTCAGGCCGAGGTGCTCGACCGTGTCGTCCCCGGCAATCGGCTCCTCCGCCGGAGCCTTTCCGTCATCGTCCCGGGAGGTCGCTTCCGGCCCACTCCCGGACGACGCATCGTCGCCCGTCGTGCCCGCCCGATCGCCTGCCGCCGCTGCCGGCGCCGGCGCCTCGGGCGCGCGCAGCGGAGCCGGCGGCGCGCCGGCCGGGCCCGCCAGCGAATCGACCTGAGGCGCGATGCCGTTCGCCGCGGCCATGCGCCCTGCCCGCTTGGCATCCTCGATCGTGGCGCCATGCCAGGCAAGCAGCTCGCTGAAGAAGAGCTCGCGCTCGGCCGAGCTGAGCGCAATGAACGACAGCCCCCGGGAGAGATCCGCGATCAGCTGCGGCAACTCCGCAGCGAGCGTCGCGATCTCCGCGGGCGCCTTCGGCGCCACGCTCCAGCGCAGCGTCTGCACCACGCGGCGGGCGCGCGACTCGTCGAACGGCGCGAACTCGGCACCGGTCGAGATGCGTGAAAGCACCTCGCTCCACGACTGCTCGACGAAGCGGCAGACGAACTCGGGGCAGTCCGCGTCGAGCAGCGCGCCCAGCTCCGCACGGACGCGCTCGCGCGCGCGCTCGAGCGCCTCGGCCTTCTGGGCTGCTGCCGCGATCTTCGCGAGCCGGGCGGCGCGACGCTCGGTTTCCGCCTGAACGATGCCGTCGAGCCGCTCCAGCGCCTGCCCGAACACCTCGAGGTCGCGATCGAAGTCCGCGAGAACGCCTGTCACCAGCGCGGCGACGTCGGCGACCAGCGGCGTGCCGGCGGCATTCTCGAAGTCGGGATCGGAGCCGATCTCGGCGATGCGGTCGATCAGCCGGCGCATCGGATGCTCCGGCCGCGCGAAGAAGCTCGGATCGATCAGCGCCGCCTTGAACGCGGCGACCTGCAGTCGCAGCAACTGCTGCTTGATGGCGTCGGAGATCGCCTCGTCTTCGTAGACGTGCTCGAAGACCAGCGATACCGTCTCGATGATCAGGCGCTCGAGCGGCGACCCATGCTCGCGCGCGACAGCGCTCGATACCGCGCGGGCGGTCGATGCCTGCGTCGCGACATCCTGTCCCGCCGCAGGCTGGCTTGCCTGCAGGCCGCTCAGCGCGGCCATCAGCCGGTCGCTGGGCGGCTGCGCGTCCGCCGCGCTGTTCGCGAACCGCGCCGGATCGCTCAGGTACCGCGTGGCCGCGCCCTGGGCGGCCGGGATCCGCTGCCCGAGCTGGCCAACCAGGTTGGCGACCTGCTCCGCCGGCATCGGCGACGGAATGCCGGGCTCGTCCTGGTCGACCGCTGCCTGGACCCGGCCGACGAAATCCCCGGGTGGCGCGGACGACGAGGAAGATGGAAACGACGAGGAAGTTGGCGACGACAACGACGGCGAGGCCGGCCCGTGCGCCGCTGGCACGGCATCGGGCGCCTCGCCCTCGGCCGGCAGGAGCGGCTGCCCGCCCGCCTGCGACCCGGTCGGCTTCGCCACCCGGTAGCGTATCTCCCGAAGGACGCCGAGCTCGACCAGCTGCCGGTTGATCTCGGCGTGCAGCACGGCCAGCTCGGTGCTTACACGCGGCTCGAGCGCCTCGAGCAGGAAATGGACCGTGCGCACCTGGCCGAAGGGGGCGAGCGCCTTGCAGAGCGCTTCGAACACCAGGTCCGGCGCGAGCGGATGATCGTCGTCCGCGAACCAGTCGCGGCCGAGCAGCTCGCCGAAGCGGGCGCGCAGGCCGTCGACCTGCTCCTCGTCCATGCGGCGGCGCGACCGCGCCGCGACGCGTCCCAACGCGAGCCGCTCGCCGATCGCGCTGTCGTCGACCAGCGCCAAGTCCGCCAAGCCGATGGACGGTCGCATTCCGCCCGCCGACGGCGAATCCTCCGCCGCGCTGGTGACCTGTGCCCAGCGCTCGGCGAACGCGCGCTCGAAGCTCGCCTCGACGCCGTCGCGCCCGTTGCGCAGCAGGTCGAGCGCGGCATCGATAGCCTGGCGCTCCTGCCACGTGACCGCGGCGATCAGCTTCTCCAGCAGCTCGTCGATCGTCTCGGCAAGCGACCGCCGGACGATCCGCCGCAGGCCCACGAGCACGGCCTGGCGCAACGTGTCCAGGACCGATGCGGGGCCTCGGGCGACCTGAGGCGGATGGGTGGCGGTCTGTTCCATGACGTCGAGCCAGCATACCGACGCAGGCTGCAGGCGCCATGCGCAATATCACGTGCGCGCGAGGCCGGCCGACCGTCGGTCGGAACGGCTGGCCGGGCATGCCTACGGGGAGCGGGCGGGGCCGCCCCGCGACGAGAGCGGCACCGGTCGGGTGCGCGCTCCTTCGGCGGAAGCGCTGACGACGAGGCTACCGGCGCGACGAGGGCGACGCGTCAGTCCATCTGCGTGACGAACTTGGTATTGAGGTACCCGTCGAACGTCTCCATCCCGCCTTCGGAACCGATGCCGCTGTCCTTGACGCCGCCGAAGGGCGTCTCGGCCAGTGCCTGGCCGAAGTGGTTGATGTTCACCATCCCGGCTTCGATGCCGTTCTGCGCCGCGAGCGCGTTCCTGGTGGAGGTGGTGAAGACGTACGAGGAAAGCCCGTACGGCAGCGAGTTGGCGCGCTTGAGCACCTCGTCCACGTCCTTGAACGGCGCGCACGGCGCGATGGGGCCGAACGGCTCGGTGGTCATCACGAGGCTGTCGTCGGGCACCCCCGTCAGGATGGTAGGAGCGAAGAAGTTGCCGACGCTGCCGATGCGCTCGCCGCCCAGCTCGATGCGGCCGCCCCGCTTGCGCGAATCCGCGACGAACTCCTCCATCGCCGGCAGGCGCCGCTCGTGCGCGAGCGGGCCCATGCTCGACTCCGGATCGAGGCCGCTGCCGACCTTCACCTTGCGGGCATGCTCCAGGAAGGCCGAGAGGAAGCGGTCATAGACCTTCTCCTGGACATAGAACCGGGTGGGCGAGACGCAGACCTGGCCGGCGTTGCGGAACTTGAAGGCCGAGAGCAGCTTGGCCGCGCGGTCGATGTCCGCGTCGTCGAAGACGATGGCGGGGGAATGGCCGCCCAGCTCCATCGTGACCCGCTTCATGTGCTGGCCGGCCAGCGCAGCAAGCTGCTTGCCGACCGGTACCGAGCCGGTGAAGGACACCTTGCGCACGATCGGCGAGCGGACCAGGTAGTCCGAGATCTCCGCCGGAACTCCCCAGACGATGTTCAGCACGCCGGGCGGCAGGCCGGCCTCGTGGAACATGCGCGCGATCGCCACGACGGCGCTGGGCGCGTCCTCCGGGCCCTTCAGGATGATGGTGCAGCCGGCGCCGATCGCCGCGGCGATCTTGCGGATCGCCTGGTTGAACGGGAAGTTCCACGGCGTGAAGGCGACGCACACGCCGACCGGCTCGCGCAGCACCATCTGGCGCACGTTGGGCAGGCGCGGCGGGATCACCCGACCGTAGATCCGGCGGCATTCCTCGGCGTGCCAGTCGCAGTGCTCGGAGCAGGCCACGACCTCGCCGGTGCTCTCCGCTAGCGTCTTGCCCATGTCGAGGGTGATGTTGCGACCGATCGCCTTGGCTTGCTCGCGTGAGAGCTCCGCGACCTTGCGCAGGATGCGGCTGCGTTCCATCGGCGAGCTGTGCCGCCAGGTCTCGAAGGCGCGGGCGGCCGCCGCCAGCGCACGGTCCAGGTCCTCGCGGGTGGCATGCGGCAGCTTGCCGATGACTTCGCCGGTGGCCGGATTGCGCACGTCCTGGGTCTTGCGGCCGCTGCTGATGAACTCGCCGTCGATGTAGAGGGAGAGAGTCTCGTAGGGGGCGTCGGCCTGCGTGGCCGGCCGCTCGCCCGCGGTAGTGGCTGATGCGGTCATGTGATTGCGTGTTTCCTTAGATGGATCCGTGATGCTCGCAGACCGGGCCGCCCCGCTCGGGCGACGGACGCGCGGCCTGCGACCCGACGTCTTCCTAGTCGATGGTCGCGAGGACCTCGGCGACGGTGGACGTCATGCGCTCGATCTCCTCCGTCTGCGCGATGAGTGCCGGCGCGAGCGCGATGATGTCGCCGGTGGTGCGGATGAGCACGCCCTTCTCGTAGCACTTGAGGAATGTCTCGAAGGCTCGCGCCCCCGGCGCGCCTTCGCGCGGCTGCAGCTCGATCGCGCCCATGAGCCCCAGGTTGCGGCAGTCGATCACGTGCCGTGTTCCCTTGAGCGAATGGATCGCGGATTCGAAGTGCGGCGCGATGGAGGCCGCGCGACTGAAGAGGTCGTCCTCGCGGTACGCCTCCTGGGTGGCGATGCCCGCGGCGCAGGCGAGCGGATGGCCGGAGTAGGTGTAGCCGTGGAAGAACTCGATGGCCTGCGGCGGCCCGCTCATAAAGGCGTCCCGGATGGCATCCTTCACCACCACCGCACCCATCGGCACGGTGCCCGAGGTGATGCCCTTGGCCAGGGTGATCACGTCTGGCTGGATGCCGAAGTACTCGGACGCGAACGGCTTGCCGAGACGACCGAAACCGGTGATCACCTCGTCGAAGATCAGCAGGATGCCGTGCCGGCTGCAGATCTCGCGCAGCCGCTCCAGGTAGCCCACGGGCGGCACCAGCACGCCCGCGCTGCCCGCCACGGGCTCGACGATCACCGCCGCGATGGTGGAGGCGTCGTGCAGCGCCACCAGCGCCTCGAGCTCGTCGGCCAGCTGAGCGCCCCAGCTCGGCTGGCCCTTGCTGAACGCCTGCTCCTTCAGGTTCCAGGTCTGCGGCAGGTGATCCACGCCGCCCAGCATGGCGCCGAACATCTTCCGGTTGGCGCTCATGCCGCCGACCGAGATGCCGCCGAAGCCGACGCCATGGTAGCCGCGCTGGCGTCCGATCAGGCGCACGCGGGATCCTTCACCGCGCATGCGGTGATAGGCGAGCGCGATCTTGAGCGCGGTATCGACGCTCTCCGAGCCGGAGTTGGTGTAGAAGACCGTGTTGAGCCCCTCGGGCGTGATCTTGGCGACGCGGTTGGCAAGCTCGAACTGCAACGGATGCGCCATCTGGAACGGGGGCGCGTAGTCCAGCACCGCCGCCTGGGAACGGATCGCCTCGACCACGCGCGGATGGTTGTGGCCGAGGTTGCAGCACCACATGCCGGAGAAGCCGTCGAGCACCTTGCGGCCCTGGTCGTCCCAGTAGTACATGCCCTGCGCCTTCACCAGCATGCGCGGCGCTGACTTGAACTGCCGGTTCGCCGTGAACGGCATCCAGTAGCTGGCGAGATCGTCGGGCTTGAGGTGGACCTGGTCTGACAGGATGGTCATGGCAATGTTCCGTATCGGGTGGCGACGTCGCTGCTCGACGTCGATGACGGCAGGACGCGGCTGCCCAGGGCGGCAGGGGGCGTCCTGCAACCTGTAACGATACCACCCCATCCGGTGGCCGGGCGGTCGGCGAGCCGCGGCACCGGGGAACGCCTCCGCCCCGGGTCTACAATGCAGCGGGGCCCGACCGATCCACCGGTCCCCGCGCCCGGGCGGCACATGCCGGCCCGGCGACGGCGAGGCTCCAATGACGCGGTGACCATGCCATGAAGCGAGACGCGATCGAATCCCCCGTTCCCGCCACCGGAGCACGCCAGCAGCTCTACGACCGCATGCGTCCGGCCGGGCTCGCGCCGCTGTGGGAGGTGCTGCACGCCCTGGTGCCGCCGCAACCCGCGGTGCGCAGCCTGCCGGCGCACTGGCGGTGGGCCGACGTGAAGCCGTTCCTGGAGGAGGCGGGTCGCGTGATCACCGCCGAGGAAGCGATCCGCCGCGTTTTGATACTGGAGAACCCCGGCTGGCGCGGCGAGTCGCGGGTGACCGGCACGCTCTACGCCGGGCTGCAGCTGATCCTGCCGGGCGAGGTGGCGCCGAGCCATCGCCACGTGCAGTCGGCCCTGCGCTTCGTGGTGGACGGCGACGGTGCCTACACCGCGGTCAACGGCGAGCGCACCATCATGCATCCGGGTGATTTCATCATCACGCCGAGCTGGACGTGGCACGACCACGGCAACGACGGCGAAGAGCCGGTGACCTGGCTCGACGGCCTCGACATCCCGATCATCGGCTTCTTCGAGAACGGCTTTGCGGAGAACGACGTCGCCCGCAGCCAGAAGGTCACCAGCGCCGAAGGTACCAGCCTCGCGCGCTACGGCGCGAACATGCTGCCGTTGGAGCCACTGTCGCCGTTCGGTCGCACCAGCCCGATCTTCTGCTACCCGTACGCGCGCAGCCGCGAGGCGCTTGCGCATCTGGCCGCCCACGCCCCGCTCGACCCTGGATACGGCACGGTGCTGCGCTACGTCAATCCGCTCACCGGCGGCCATGCCATGCCCACCATCGCGACCCAGTTGCAGCTGCTGCCGCGCGGCTTCGCCACCAAGGCGACCCGGACCACCGCCGGCCGCGTCTTCTCCGTGGTCGAGGGCGACGCCGAGGTCGGCATCACGCCGGCCGGCAACGCCGAGCCGGTGACCTACCGGGTGGGGCCGAAGGACCACTTCGTCGTGCCGCCCTGGGCCACGCTCGTCATGAGTGCCGGCGCCGAGTGCGTGCTGTTCAGCTTCTCGGATGCGCCGCTGCAGGAGGCCGCCGGGATCCTCAGGACCGGGTCGTGAACGCACCGGGCGAGCTTCGGCCAGCCTCGCGCTGGGGCGACGCACCGGCGAGCCGCGTCCCCGGCTGGGTGTACACCGACCCGGCCGTCTTCGGCGAGGAGATGGAGCGCTTCTTCCATCGCGGCCACTGGTGCTACGTCGGCCTCGAATGCGAGATCCCCGAGCCCGGCAATTTCAAGCGCACGGCGGTGGGCCAGCGCAGCGTCATCATGGTGCGCGACAAGGAGGGCGGCATCTCCGTCGTGGAGAACCGCTGCGCTCACCGCGGCGTCGCCTTCTGCCGCGAACGGCACGGCACCGTGAAGGATTTCGTCTGCCCGTATCACCAGTGGAACTACGACCTGAAGGGCAACCTGATCGGGCTGCCGTTCCGGCGCGGCGTGCGCCAGGACGGACGCATCAACGGCGGCATGCCGCCGGATTTCAAGCTCTCGGAGCACGGGCTCAACCGCCTGCGGGTCGCGCGCCGCGGCGGGATCGTATTCGCCAGCTTCGACCATGACGTCGAGCCGTTCGAGGACTTCGTCGGTCCCGAGGTGCTGCACTATCTGGACCGCGTCTTCGGCCATCGGGAGCTTCGCCTGCTCGGCTACAACCGCCAGCGCATCCCCGCCAACTGGAAGCTGATGCAGGAGAACATCAAGGATCCCTACCATCCGGGCCTGCTGCACACCTGGTTCGTGACCTTCGGCCTCTGGCGCGCGGACCAGCGCAGCCAGATGGTGATGGACCGGCATCACCGCCATGCCGCGATGGTGTCGCGCCGCAACGAAGGCGGCGCCGGAGACGTCACCAAGGGCGTCACCAGCTTCCGGGAATCGATGAAGCTGCATGACGAGCGACTGCTCGACGTCGTGCCGGAGCCGTGGTGGAACGGGCCGACCGTGGTGATGACCACCCTCTTTCCCAGCGTCATCATCCAGCAGCAGGTGAATTCGCTCAGCACGCGTCACCTGCAGCCGATCGCCCCCGGTGTCTTCGACTTCGTCTGGACCCATTTCGGCTTCGTCGACGACTCGCCGGAGATGACACGGCGCCGGCTGCGCCAGGCGAATCTCTTCGGGCCGGCGGGCTTCGTGTCCGCCGACGACGGCGAGGTGATCGCGTTCGCCCAGGAGGCCTTCGAGGGCAACCCCGACGCGCACACCGTGAGCGAGCTCGACGGGCTCGACGCGAAGCCGACCGACCACATGGTCACGGAGACCCTGATCCGCGGCATGTATGGCTACTGGCGCAAGGTGATGGGCCGATGAACGCGCCGGAAGCACCGGCCACCGGCGTGCCGGCGCCTTCGGCAGGCGCCTCGGACGCCGGCGACGTGGCTGTCTGGTTCCGCCTGCAGGCCCTCTACGCCGACTACGGGCGGGCGCTCGACCTGGGCGAGTTCGCTCGCTGGCCGGATTTCTTCACCGAGGAGGCGGTCTACAAGGTGCAGTCCCGCGAGAACCACGACCGTGGCCTGCCGCTCGCGACGATCGCGCTGGAGAGCCGCGGCATGCTGCGGGATCGTGTGGTCGGCGCGACGGACACCATCTTCCATGACCCGTATCACCAGCGCCACGTGACCGCGGCCCCGATGATCCTGGGACGCGAAGGCGACGCGATCCTGAGCGAAGCCAGCTACGTGGTGGTGCGCACCAGACGCGACGCGATGCCGGAGATCCTGAGCGTCGGGCGCTACGTCGACCGGGTAGTGCCCACGCCGCAGGGATTGCGCTTCTCGCAGCGCCTGTGCATCTTCGACAACGACCTGTTGCCGAACTCGCTGATCTATCCGATCTGAGCGGCTTGCGCTCTATCGGCTCGCCTATTCGACCCGCGCGCCGTCGACATAGCGCGCGCTGCGCGTGCGCAGCGTCATCAGCTCCTCGGCGCTCGACGGATGCAGCGGCATCGTCGCGTCGAGGTCGCGCTTGGTGGCGCCGAGCCGCAGGAGCGTCGCGATCACCTGCACCAGCTCGGCCGCGTCCGGACCGAGCAGGTGCACGCCGACCAGCCGGTCGCTGCTGCCGTCGACCAGCACCTTCATCAGCATCCGCTCGGCGCTTCCCGAAAGCGTCGCCTTGAGCGTGCGGAAACTCGCCCGGTAGACATCGACCACGGCGAAGCGCTCGATCGCATCCGCTTCGCACAGGCCGACCGTGCCGATCTCCGGTGTCGAGAACACCGCCGTCGGGATGTGGTCGTAGTCGACCGCCCAGGGCCGGTCGCCGAACGCGGTGTCCGCGAAGGCGTGGCCTTCGCGGATCGCGACCGGCGTGAGGTTCAGCCGGTGGGTCACGTCGCCGATCGCGTACACGGAGGGCACGCTGCTGCGCGACAGCGCGTCGACCACGATTGCGCCCTGGCCATCGGTCTGGACGCCGATATCCTCGAGCCCGAGCCCCTCCACGTTGGGCACGCGGCCGATCGCCATCATCACCTGGTCCGCTTCCAGCGAGGCGCCGGTGGTCAGTGTCGCCTGTATCGGGCTTCCGGCCGAGGCCCGCGAGAGCGACAGCAGGCCGCTCGCGAGCTCCACCTCGATGCCGCGCGCCCGGTAGGCCTGCAGCACGCCCTCGGCCAGGTCCTCATCGAAGCCGCGCAGCAGCCGGTTTCCCCGGTGCAGCACCGTGACCTCGGCGCCGAGTCCGGCGAAGATGCCGGCGAACTCCAGGCTGATGTAGCCGCCGCCCACGATGACGATGCGCCGGGGAAACGCATCCAGGTCGAAGGCCTCGTTGGAGCTGATCGCATGCTCGATGCCGGTCAGCTCCCTCGGCATCACGGGCCGCCCGCCGGTGGCCACCAGGATGCGCCCCGCTGTGATCTCGCGCCCCGACGCGAGCCTCACGCGGTTCGGGCCGGTGAGCGTCGCGCGCTCGGCGAAGAGCGTGACCCCCGCCTTCTCCAGGTTGCCGGCATAGATGCCTTCGAGTCGCCCGATCTCGCGGTCCTTGGCGGCGATCAGCGCGTTCCAGTCGAACGCCCGCTCGCCGACAGTCCAGCCGAAGCCGGCTGCGTCCTCGAACTCGTCCGCGAAGCGCGCCGCGTACACCAGGAGCTTTTTCGGCACGCAGCCACGGATCACGCACGTCCCGCCGAAACGATACTCCTCGGCGACCGCGACCCGGGCGCCATGGCCTGCCGCGATCCGCGCCGCGCGCACGCCGCCGGAGCCGCCGCCGATCACGAAGAGGTCGAAGTCGTGCGACGCCCTGGCGGCCGGGCCGCCCTGCCGTCCTTTCTCAGTCATCCTGCAATGCTACTTCGTGCCGAAGATCCGGTCCCCGGCGTCGCCCAGGCCCGGCAGGATATAGCCGTGCTCGTTGAGCTGCCGGTCGATGGCGGCGGTGAAGATCGGCACGTCCGGATGATGCTGATGGAACGTGCGAATTCCCTCCGGCGCGGTCAGGAGGCAGACGAACTTGATCGAGCGCGGGCCGATCTCCTTCAGACGGTCCACGGCGGCCACTGCCGAGTTGCCGGTGGCCAGCATCGGGTCCACCACGATCACGTCGCGCTCGTTCATCGCCGGCGGCATCTTGAAGTAGTACTCCACCGCGACGAGCGTCTTCGGATCGCGGTAGAGACCGATGTGCCCCACTCGCGCGCCGGGCACCACCGACAGGAATCCGTCCAGGATGCCCGCGCCGGCGCGCAGGATCGACACCAGGCAGACCTTCTTGCCATCGATCAGTCGCGCATTCATGCGCTCGAGCGGCGTGTCGATGGTGACGTCGTGCATCGGCATGTCGCGCAGAACCTCGTAGGCGAGCAGCGCGCTCAGCTCCGAGAGCAGGCGCCGGAAGCTGTTGGTGCTGGTCTCCACCCGCCTGAGGAGCGTGAGCTTGTGCTGCACCAGTGGATGGTCGACGACGACGACCTGCCCGGCCGACGACGGCGTCGGTCCCGAAGTGGTGCTTGCTTGATCCATGCTCGGTTCCCCTCGGAGAGATGCTGTCTGAAAATCCTGCGACGGGCGCTCAGAAGACGGTACCGTCGCTTGCGATGGCGAGTGGCGGCTCGCCGCCGCGCAACTCGAAGGCCATCTCGCGCCCCGCCGCCCATGTGCCGCCCTCCAGCACCGCCGCGAGCGGCAGCGCCTCGGCGCTCGCGGAAAGCCGCGCCCGCACGCGATCGGCCAGCTCGTCGACGAGCGCGACGGTGAGGGCGCGCCATTCGACCACGAGCTCGCCGTCCACCGGCTGCGGCCGGGCGGCCGAGCGCGGATCGAGCAGGCGGAGCACGCCGGTATCGATCAGAAGACCGCCGTTTCGATACTCCGGCAGTGCGGTGAGCGCATCGCTCTCCTGCACCGGGATGCCGGCCCAGTCGAACGGCTCCAGCAGCGAGTAGGCGAGCCACTGGGACAGCTTGTGAAACGGCACCCAGCCGGCGTCCGGCTCCGAGTAGCCGGGCGGCGTGGCGAGTCTGTGCCGCCAGCAGTCGCCGAGCGCCACGCCGCCGAGCGACTGTCCGCTTGGCCAGATGTCGGCGAATCCGACCAGGAGCGAGTCCAGCAGGGCGACCGCGGACACCGTCGCGGCGCCCTCGGGCGCGAGGCTGTCGACGAGCCCGCCGGGGCGCCCGTCGAGACCGAAACGGACGGGGTCCGCGGCCAGCGCGCGGCCGAGCGCATTCACGAGACGGGTGCGCCCGGCAAGCCCGAGCAGCGGATTGTCGGGCCCGGACTGGAAGACGCGGGCGAGGTCGGCCTCGGTGAGCGCCGACAACGCGGCGGCGTCGACGCGCCACGGCACGTCAGGGTCGGAAGAAAACGCGCCCGCCCGGAAGCCGTCGAGACTCGCGATCGCCAAGCCCTCCGAACGGCCCCATGCCTGACGCTCGCTCGCCGCCTTCCCCGCTCCGCCCTCCCGATAGCGCCAGGCCGCTCCGGCGCCGGCATCGAGCAGCACGCTCACCACCGCGAGATCGACGAGCGCGCGAGCCACCACGCGGGCATCGCCGCGACAGGCGGCAAGCAGGTCCGCGCGCAGCCGGGCGTGGCGGTCGAAGCCGCCCACCTCGAAGTGCCGCCAGCGGCTGTGGAGGGGAACCACCAGGTCGGGATAGCGCCGGCGGGTGAGCGCAGCCACACGCTCGGCCGCGTCGTCGAGACGCGAGCGATCGACGCGGAAGAACGCGGAATCCCCCGCGGCGACACCGTCGAGGATGCGCCGGCAGCGATCACGGATCTCCGCCGGCGCGCGCAGGCGAGCGATCGCGGCGTGGAGCTGCGGGTCCGACGACGTCCTCCGCCGGGGAACCGACGGAATCATCGGCCCTCTAGAACGTCGCGCCGACGTTGGGGCTCATGGAGTCTCACCGAGCCCCCGCCCCTTGACCTGCGCGAGCGCCTCGGCGGCAGGTGCGTCGCCGGTCGAAAAGTACCCCGCCGCCAGCTTCGCCTCGATCTCGACGCGCGCGTCCGCCGGCACCAGCTCCTCCGGGATGCTGATCCGCTCATCCACCTCGATGCCCGAGCGGGTGATCGCGTCGTACTTCATGTTGCTCATGGAAACCAGGCGATGGATGCGGCGCACGCCGAGCCAGTGCAGCGCATCCGGCATGAGTTCCTGGAATCGCATGTCCTGCACGCCCGCGACGCACTCCGTGCGCAGGAAGTACTTGTCGGCGGAATCGCCGCCCGCCTGACGCTTGCGCGCGTTGTAGACCAGGAACTTGGTGACTTCGCCGAGCGCCCTGCCCTCCTTGCGCGAATAGACGATGAGCCCTACGCCACCCTGCTGGGCACCGCGGATGCATTCCTCGATCGCGTGGGTGAGATAGGGACGGCAGGTGCAGATGTCCGAGCCGAACACGTCCGAGCCGTTGCACTCGTCGTGCACCCGACAGGTGAGCGTGACCGAAGGATCCGCGAGATGCGACGGCGTGCCCAGGATGTAGATGGTCTGGCCCCCGATCGGCGGCAGGAACACCTCGAGGTCGCTGCGGGTCACCAGCTCCGGGTACATGCCGCCGGTCTCCTCGAAGAGGCTGCGGCGCAGCGCCGCTTCGCTGCAGCCGAACCGGCGCGCGACGCCCGGCAGCCACCAGACCGGCTCGATCGCCGCCTTGGTCACCACCGCCGCGCCGCTCGCGAGCAGCACGCGTCCGTCGGGTTGCAGCCGACCCTGTCGGACCGCATCCTTGACTTCGGGCAGCTCGATGTGGGCCTTGGTCACCGCGATGGTCGGCCTGATGTCGACGCCAGCGGCGATCTGGTCGCGGAAGACATCGGCCACCGTGGCCCCGAAAGGATCGAGCGAAACGATCCGCTCCGGGTCGAACCACGCCGGATGCGGGCCGATGGCATCCGTCGGCATCGTGTCCGTGAGATCGGCCCGATGAGCCTTGCGCAGCGAACCCGCCGCAACCGCGAGCGCCCGGTAGATTCCGTAGGAGCCCGAGTGCGTGCCGATCACGTTGCGGTGCGCACGGCTCGAGGTGGTTCCCACCACCGGCCCGCGCGCGGCTGCGTCCGGCGCGCCCCAGGACACCGCGGGCGTGCTGCCGGCACCGTCGCCGCCGGGATGGGACGTGAGGCGGATGTGCCCAACGGCGGGCTGCGGCACTGCCTCGACTGCGTCGGATGTCTGATCGGTCATGATTGATGGCAGGTTAGCAGATCGCGGCGGGCCGGGCGCGGCGCGGCCCGGGGAGCGCCCTCAAGGCACCGGATCGTTGCCGAACGCATCGATCGCCGTCCAGTCGTCGGTCAGCTCGCGCCGGATCGCCCGCATCGACTGGGCGAGCTCGTCCGGCTCGAAGAGCTGCGACTGGAAGAAGGAGTCTGCCGGCCTCGCTTGCGAGAAGATCAGGATCTCGCGTCCCCGGGCCATGTAGAGCTGCCCGGTGATGCCCGCGGCGAGCGGCGTGCAGAGCCAGGCGATCAGGTTGGCGACGCAGCTTGGCGCAAGCGGCTTCATCAGCCGATGATGCGCCTCGCGCTCGGCACCGTAGCGCAGCCTGGCATCGACCTGGCGGGTGCCGGCCATCGGGATGACGGCGTTGCAGCCGATGCCGGAGGCAGCGAGTCGATGGCTGAGCGACCGGGTCAGGCTGAGCAGCGCCGCCTTGCTGGCCGCTTCCGCCCAGAGCTCCGGATCGCCATAGGCGGCTTCGGCGGACACCAGGGTGACGATCGCGCCGGGCAGCCGGCCGTCGCGCACCTGGGCCTGCATCAGCGGCACTGCCGCGTCGAGCAACTCGATGGCGGCGTAGAGATCCACGCGGGCGACGTGCTCGAAGGCCGCCCTGCCGTGAAGGGATCCGTCCCGTGGCGTGATCACGCCGGCCGCATGGACGATGAGATCCACGCCGCCGAAGGCCTCGCAGGCGGCCTCGACCACCCGAGCGCCACTACCGGGGGCGGCAAGGTCGATGACCAGCGGGACGGCGCCGGGGACACGGCCTGCCGCCAGCTCCGTGACCGCCGGATCTTCGGCCGTGCCATCCACGGCGCAGCCGTTGTCCACCATCAGCACCCGGGCCCCGAGCAAGGCCAGCGACTGCGCCACCGCGAAGCCGATCCCGCGCGCAGCGCCGGTGACTATCGCGCGCCGGTTGCTCAGCCAGTCCGCCATGACCGCCGGACCGTCATCGCCGCGTGGCGGGCCATCCGGCCCTGGGATTGGTAGGCATCGACTCGATCGCGCGCTCGCTGGCTTCCTGACGGCTCCATGCTCCTTGGTATTCTCGGAGAATGCAACCGCCCGCAGACTTGCCGTCGCGCGCCAGCCGCCGCCGGTCGCTGGACCTGTCGGCGACCGCGGACCACCGCGACGAAATCACCGCCGCGTCCGGGAGTGGCCGCGTTCTCCTGGAGTCCACGCCCGCGCAGGGTCCGACGGCGTGGTGGGCACTGCCGGAACCGCCGCCGCCCGACTGGTCGCCGCAACTGCGAGACTGGCCGCCGCCGGTGCGCGGGCTGCAGCGGATCGAGCTCGAAGCCGGCCGTGCCTGGGTGCTGGTGGCCGACCGGCTCTCGCGCCGCAGCAGGCAGCGCCTGATGCGCGAGCTCGCCGACTGGCGCGATGCGCCGGTGATCGCAGGAGCCGCAGCGCCGCGCGAGGCGATCGTCGTGGGCGCCGGCCTGGCCGGATGCGCCGTCACCGATGCGCTCGCACGCCGCGGTTGGCGGGTCACGGTGCTCGAGCAGGCCGAGCGTCCGGGAGGCGTGGTGGCCGACATCCCGCTGCTCGCCCAGCATCCCGCCCTCTCTCCCGGCGACGATCGCCGCTCGCGGCTGCTCGTCGCCGCGCTGCTCGCATCGGGACGGCTCGGCGCCCGGATCGGCACCGCCCTCGCGATCGGCGGTCGCTTCCAGGCCATGCCGCTCGCCGAGGCCCGGGGACGGGCAGCCGGCTTGCCGGCGGCGGTCGTGCAGGCGGTCGAGCGCTCCAGCGCGGCGGCGCACGGCATCGACGGCCACTCCGGCCTCTGGTTCCCTGGCTGCGCCACGATCGACCCGGCGCGCTGGTGGCGGCGGGTCGCGACGCAGCCGGAGGTCAGTCTTCGCCTCGCCACCGGCGTCGCCGCGATCCGCCGCGACGGTGGCCGCTGGCTCGCGCTCGACGCATGCAATGCCGAGATTGCCGGCGCACCGGTGCTGGTGCTGGCCAACCAGGCACACGCCTTCGAGCTGGCCGGCCTGGACGCGCGGGCGAGCGGCCCCCTGAGGCGAAGACCGCTGCAGGTGCTGGTGGGCCATCCGTCCGCGAGGCCGCCGCAACCGTCCGCGGCGGCGGACGAGGACGCCGCGCCGCGGGCCGCACCGGTGCTCGGCATCGATGGCTATCGGCTCGAGTGGCCCGGGCGCGCGTGCGTGCTGGGGCCGGTGCCGGCCGGCGCGGCGGATACCGCAGCGAGCACGACCAGGGCGCTGCTCGCCGCCTGGAGCCGGCGGCTTCCGGGCGCGAGCGACCATTGGTCATGGCGGCTTTCGCCGCCGGCCGAGCGGCTGCTCCTGCGCGACAACCTCCCCATGGCCGGCGCAGTCCCCGACATGGCGGCGATCGAAGCGGCGCGCGAACGGCACCAGCGCAACGATCGGCTTGCGCTGCCGCGTCGGGAAGGACTCTATCTGCTGACCGGCATGGGCGGGCGCGGCCTGCTCTGGTCCGTGCTCGGCGCGGAGGTGGTGGCGGCGCTGGCCGCGCGGGAACCACCGGTCGTGGAGCCGGAGCTCGCCGACGCGATCGACCCGGCCCGCTTCGTGCGCCGCAGCCTGCGGCGCGCGCAATAGCGGCCCATCCGGGCCGTTCCGGCACAATACCCGGGATGAGCCTGGCCTACCCCTTCGCGACTCCCACGCCTGGCAGCTTCATCGAAGTGGCGCCCGGCGTGCGCTGGATCCGGATGGGCCTGCCCTTCACGCTGGACCACATCAACCTGTGGGCCATCGACGACGATGACGGATGGACCATCGTCGACACCGGTGTCTGCACCGACGAAACCTCCGCCGGCTGGCGGGCGGTCTTCGCTGCCGCCGGCCACCCGAAGGTCACGCGGGTCATCGCGACCCACATGCATCCCGATCATGTCGGCATGGCCGGCTGGCTGACCCGTCGCTTCGGATGTCGGCTCTGGATGACCCGGCTCGAGTACCTCAACTGCCGGGCGTTGGTGGCCGACACCGGGCGCGAGGCGCCAGCCGACGGCATCGCGTTCTATCGCCGCGCCGGCTGGAGCGATGCCGCGATCGAGGAATACCGCGCGCGCTTCGGCCGGTTCGGCCGGTTGGTGCATGCGCTGCCGGACAGCTTCCGGCGCCTGGTTGACGGCGAGCGCCTGCGGATCGGCGGACACGAATGGCAAGTGATCGTCGGCCGCGGGCATTCCCCTGAGCATGCCTGCCTGTACTGCCCTTCACTCGGCCTGCTGCTGTCCGGCGACCAGGTACTGCCGCGCATCTCGTCGAACGTGTCGGTCTACCCGATCGAGCCGGATGCCGACCCGATGGCCGAGTGGTACGAGTCGATGCGCCGGATCCGGGCCGAGGTGCCGGACGACGTGCTGGTCATGCCGGCCCACAACGACGTCTTTCGCGGCCTGCACGAGCGGATCGACCAGCTGCTGGCAGGCCAGGACCGGGCGCTCTCGCGCTTGCGCTCCGCGCTGCGCGAGCCCAGACGCGCGGTCGACGTCTTCGGCGCGCTGTTCGCGCGGGCGATCGGCGAGGCGGATGCGCAGTTGCTGAGCCTCGCCACCGGCGAGAGCCTGGCTTGCCTCAATCACCTGGCGGCCCGGGGCGAAGCGACCTGCGAGATGGACTCCGACGGCATCGCCTGGTATCGGGCCGCCGCCTGAGCGGCCACTCCACGGACACCGGCACGCGACCACCGTGCCTGGATCGCGCCGCTACGCCGATGGGATGAAGGTGTCGTCGTCCTGGTGCTTGCGCTCGAACTTGATGAACGTGTAGTAGCCGCAATGGCGGCCGTTGGGATACTCGCGGCACACCTGGGGGCGGCCCTCGTAGATCGTGCAGCGGCGCAGGTCGGTATCGAAGAAGCGACAGATGGTCTTGTAGACCGTGTCCTTCTGGTGGCGCAGGATCCGTTCCGGCTTGCCGTCGTCCATGTAGATCCGCGTGAACTTGCGCTCGGCCTTCTCTACCGAGATGCCATGGTAGGCGGCGAGGCGGCGCACGTCCGAGGGCTTCACCTCGATCCGCGGATAACTGCAGCAGTAGCCTGGGCACCGCGAGCAATCGTAGAAGTTCCTGGGCGGCGCCGGCTTGGTCCGAAGCACCGGCTTGGCCTCGAGCGATGGTGCCGCGATCGACGGCGCCACGGCGCGCGCGGTGATCTTTCCGGTCCGGGGATCGACGCCACCGGACCCGAGGTCCACGGCTGGTGCTCCTTCGTTCCCGGGCGCTGTCGTGTTGTCGAGCGTGCGCTTGATGCCGACCCTGTCCTTGATGCCCATCGTTACCTCATGACAAGCGCGCGATTGTAGCGCTGCGTCCGAGGCGACAGGCGCGGTTCGGCGCTGCCGCTTCGAAGCGCCCGTCCGGCCACCGCTTCGCACGCCGGGGCACGGAGTCGCCTAGTCGAAGCAGGCCCGGGCGTTCTGCCAGAGGCGCATCCATGGCGAGTGATCACGGCCGCCTGCGCGCAACTCGGGCGGGCACCACGACCACTGGGCGAGCCGGAACACGCGCTCCGGGTGGGGCATCAGGATGGTGGCCCGGCCGTCCTCGCTGCAGAAGCCGGTGAGACCGCCGGCGGATCCGTTCGGATTCAGCGGATACCGTTCGGCCGGCTGGCCGGCGCCGTCGACGTAGCGCAGGACCGGCAGCGCGCCGGTGCCGTCGCCGTCGAACCGGACCCGACCTTCGCCGTGCGCCACGGCAATCGGCAGCCGCGAGCCCTCCATTCCGGCGAGCAGCCGCGAGGGCGAGGCCATCACCTCTACCTGCGCGAAGCGGGCTTCGTACTGCCGCGAGCGATTGCGAACGAAGCGCGGCCAGGCCGCGGCGCCGGGGATGAGCGTCTTCAGCTGCGACATCATCTGGCAGCCGTTGCAGATGCCGAGCGAGAGTGTCTCGGGCCGGTGAAAGAACCGGGTGAACGCCTCCGAGAGCCGGGCATTGAAGAGGATGCCGCGGGCCCAGCCAACCCCGGCGCCCAGCACGTCGCCGTAGGAGAACCCGCCGCAGGCGACCAGCACCTGGAAGTCCTCGAGCCGGTGCCGTCCTTCCAGGAGATCGGTCATGTGGACGTCGTACGCGTCGAAGCCGGCGAGGTCGAAGGCCGCGGCCATCTCTCTCTGGCTGTTCACCCCCTGCTCGCGCAGCACCGCCACCCGGGGGCGGGCGCCCGTGGCGATGGCCGGCCCCGGCCTGCCGGAGGGCGTCGCATCCGGATCGAACGAAAGCGCGACCGAGAGTGGGGCCGGATCCCCCGCGGGCGCGGCGATCAACGCGTCCGCCTCGTCGACGCAGGCCGGATCGTCACGCAGCCGCGCGATGCGCTGGCTGGTCTCGCTCCATGCCGCGTGCAACAGGGCGCGCTCCATGCCGAAGACGCGGCGTGCGTCGCTCATCACCTCCACGACGTCGCGTTCGTTCGGGGCGCCGATCACGTGGGCGTTGGCGGCGAGCCCGTGCCGTCGCAACAGGGCGAACAGCCGGTCGCGATCCGGGCGACTCACCTGCAGCACCAGGCCCGGCTCCTCGGTGAAGAGCGCCCGCAGGACGAGCTCCGCGCGCTGTGCCGCCACCTGCTCGGGCCGGATCTTGAAGTCGCCCCAGTCCGATGCATGCGGATCGATGGTCAGCATGTCGACGTTGATCGACACGCCGCAATGTCCCGCGAAGGCCATCTCGCAGACCGCGGCGAAGAGACCGCCGTCCGAGCGGTCATGGCAGGCGAGCAGGAGCCCTTCGCTGCGCGCCTCGCGCACCGCCCGGAAGAGTGCGGCAAGCGCGGCTGGATCGTCCAGGTCCGGCGGCGGATCGCCTTCGCGCCGCATCACCTGCGCGAGCGCGGATGCGCCGAGCCGACGACGGCCCGCGGCAAGATCGACCAGCACCAGGCAGCTATCCGTGCGCGGGGCAAGCTCGGGTGTGAGCGCCTCGCGCACGTCCGCCACCGGCGCATGCGCGGTGACGACCAGCGACACCGGCGCGCCGACCTCGACAGCCGTGCTTCCCTCGCCTTCTCCGGCCCGCCAGCGCGTACGCATGGAGAGGGAATCCTTGCCCACCGGGATGCTGACACCGAGCGCGATGCACAGCTCGGATGCCGCCTGCACGGCGATGAAGAGGTCGCCATCGTCCTGCGGCGTGCCGCAATTGGCCATCCAATTGGCCGACAGCTTGACGTCGCCGACCGCCGCGGGACAGGCCGAGAGCAGGTTGGTAAGCGCCTCCGCGACGGCAAGCCGCGACGCGGCGGCCGGGTCCAGCACCGCGACCGGCGCACGCTCGCCCAGCGCGAGCGCGTCCCCGGCATGGCCGCGGTAGTCCAGCAGGCCCACCGCGCAATCGGCGACCGGCACCTGCCAGGGACCGACCATCTGGTCGCGGGCACTGAGGCCGCCCACGGTCCGGTCGCCGATCGTCACGAGAAACGATTTCCCGGCCACGGCCGGCAGGCGCAGCACCGCGAGGCAGGCCTCGGCGAGGTCGATGCCGCCCAGGTCCATCGGGTCGCGGGCGGCGTCCACGCCCGGTCGGCTCCGGCCGCGGCGATGCATCCGCGGCGCCTTGCCGAAGATGACGTCCATGGTCAGATCGACCGCCCGCTCCTCGCCCGGCCCCAGGAGCTGCAGCGACTGGTCCGCCAGCACCTCGCCCACCACGCTGACCGGGCAGCGCTCGCGCGCGCAGAGGTGCTGCAGCAGCGCGAGCCGTTCCGGCGCGACCGCGACGACGTAGCGCTCCTGAGCCTCGTTGCACCAGATCTCGGCCGGCGACATCCCGGTCTCGAGCACCGGGATGCGCTCGAGCTCGAAGCGCGCCCCGCGGCCCGATCCGTGCGCGAGCTCCGGCAGGGCATTGGACAGTCCGCCGGCGCCCACGTCATGGATCGAGAGGATCGGGTTGCCCTCGCCCAAGGCGCGGCAGGCGTCGATCACCTCCTGCGCGCGACGCTCCATCTCGGCATTGGCCCGCTGCACCGAGGCGAAGTCCAGCTCGGCGCTGTTGCTGCCGACGCCCATGCTCGAGGCCGCACCGCCGCCAAGGCCGATGCGCATGCCGGGCCCGCCAAGCTGCACCAGCAGCGTGCCGGCGGGCAGGTCGCACTTGTGCTGGTGCTCCGCGCTCACGGAGCCGACGCCGCCCGCGATCATGATCGGCTTGTGAAAGCCGTAGCCGCGCAGCGAGCCGTCTGCTCCGCGTACCGGCGGCGTCTCGAACGTGCGGAAGTAGCCGAGCAGGTTCGGCCGGCCGAACTCGTTGTTGAAGGAGGCGCCGCCGATCGGCCCGGCCACCATGATGGCGAGCGGCGAGGCGATCGTGTCCGGCGGCGCCGGGGCATCGCCCTCCCACGGCTGGATCCATCCGGGGATGCGCAGGTGGGATACGGTGAAGCCGGTGAGTCCGTAGCGCGGCGTGCCGCCGCGGCCGGTCGCGCCTTCGTCGCGGATCTCGCCGCCCGCGCCGGTCGCCGCGCCGGGATGCGGCGCGATCGCGGTCGGGTGGTTGTGGGTCTCCACCTTGAGCAGGTAGTGCTCCTCTCGTTCCTGCCAGGTGAACCGGCCGTTGCCGCCGTCGGCCTGCCGTGGGGCCCAGGTGGCGACGCGCGGACCCTCCAGTATCGCCGCATTGTCGGCATAGGCCACCGCGGTGCCGGCCGGATGCGCCTCGTGCGTGGCCCGGATCATCCCGAAGAGCGATCGCGGCTGCTCGACGCCGTCGAGGGAATACCGGGCGTTGAAGATCTTGTGTCGGCAGTGCTCGGAGTTCGCCTGCGCGAACATCATCAGCTCGACGTCGGTCGGATCCCGTCGCAGTGCCCGGTACGCCTCCAGCAGGTAGTCGATCTCGTCGTCCGACAGGGCCAGGCCGTACTCCCGGTCCGCGGCCACCAGCGCGTCGCGGCCGTGCGCGGCGAGCGGCACGCGGGCGAGCGGCGGCGAGGCGAGCGCCCGGAAGAGTCGCGACGGGTCCGGCAAGGTGGCGAACCAGCTCTCGGTCATCCGGTCGTGCAGAAGCGCGGCCAGCACGCCCAGCGCGTCGTCGCCGGGCGCGCGGCCGCGACCGAGCAGGCCTCCCCGCCACGCGAGCCGGTAGTGGATGCCGCGCTCGATACGCGCCACTGCCGCCATGCCGCAGTTGTGCGCGATGTCGGTCGCCTTGCTGGCCCAGGGCGACGTCGTGCCGACGCGCGCGGTGACGTACACCGACGCGTCCTTGGCACCGTCCCGAGCCAGCGGCTGCGGGTCGTCGTCCAGGAGCGCCTGGAGCCGCCGGAGCGCATCACCCTCGAACGGCTGGTCGCCCCCCACCAGGTAGAACCAGCGCGCGGCCACGCCTGAGAGCCCGGCGTCCACCTGGCGCAGCCGCGCCAGCAGCCCGGCCGCCTCGTGGTCGTTCAAGGCGATGCTGCCGGGCAGGACGGTGTGAAAGCGCATGGGAGTGGCCGAAACCGGACGGGCTGGACGACCGACGATTATAGGTTCTGCGCCAGTGCCTCCATCCTGCGCAGGAGCGCCACCACGCCGTCCACGCCCTGTACGAAGGCGCGTGCCGCGCTGGTGGCCGAGCCGCCCGGAGAGGTGTCGTCGTCCCAGACGCGCACGGTGAGCCAGTGGGGCGGCGAGCGCTCGAAGACCCGCTCGTCCGTCACGTCGTCGCCGACGAAGATCGCGGTGCCGCCGTTGTGGTGCGCCACGAGTTGCTCCACCGCCTCGAACTTGGTGGCGAGCCCGGGCGCCACCAGGTTGACGACGAACTTGCCTTCGATGATCGTCGGCCTGGGATCCAGCGTGTCGAAGAGCTCGAGCAGCCGTTGCCGCATGCGCGGCGGATCGCCGACCTGCCGGTAGTGCACCGAGAGCGACAGCGCCTTGGATTCGAAGGCGACACCGGGACCTAGCGCGGCAAGCGGCTCGGCCAGGCGAGCCGCCCACTCCCGGCACACCTGCTCCTGCCGCGCCCGCTGCTCTCCGGCCGACTCCATCCCCGGCAGTCCCCGCCAGTCGTTGCCGTGGTCTCCCACCAGGACGAGCCCGTCGACCGGGATGCGTCCGGCCAGGTCGTCCAGGCCGCGACCGGAGACGATCGCGACCGGAACCCAGGCCGCGAGCCGCGGCAGCACCGTCGCCGCGCGGGGATCCATCGCGGCATCGTCGGGACGAGGGACCAGCGGCGCGAGCGTCCCGTCGAAATCGAGCGCCACCACCGGACGGGATGCCATCGCGGCCTCGAGCAGCTCTTCGCCGGCGGCGCTCCGGAGATCGATCAGTGGGCTGGCCCGCATCAGGCTGTCAGGCGGGCTTGCGCAGCTCGACGATGTTGGCGCCCCGGCTGATGCGCGCTTCCACGCGCAGTCGGCGACGCAGCTTGCCGGCATCGAGCAGCATCCGGCCTGCCCAGCGGTAGACGTTGAACTCCCGCACGAGCTGGCGCAGGCTGCGCATGCGCACCTCCTGCTCGTGCTCGGGCATGTCGAGAGCCTCGTGCAGCGCCTCGGCCACCTGGTCGATGTGATACGGGTTGACGATCAATGCATCGAGCAGCTCGCGCGCGGCGCCCGCGAACTGGCTGAGGACCAGCACGCCGCGTTCGTCGTCATGCGCGGCGACGAACTCCTTGCTCACCAGGTTCATGCCGTCGTGCAGGCTGGTGACCACGCAGACGTCCGCCGCGCGGAAGTATTCCAGCACCTTCTCGCTGGAATGATGCTCGATGAGCAGCAGGATCGGCACGCGGCCCCCGCGCCCGAAGCGCCGATTGACCGACTCCGCCGCCTGGCGCACCTCGGACTCGAAGCGCTGGTACTCCGGCAGCGAGCTTCGCGTCGGCGCGGCGATCTGGACCATGGTGAAGTTGCCGATCCACTCGGGATGCGACTCCAGCATGCGCTCCACGGCGCGGATGCGCTCGACGATGCCCTTGGTGTAGTCCAGCCGGTCCACGCCGATCCCGAGACGCTGCTCCGGCGGCAGGCCGTGCGCCTCGCGGACCTTGCGTCGCAGGGCGGGATAGGCGGCGGGATCGAGCGGCTCCGGCCAGGCGACCGAGATCGGATAGGCGTTGATGTAGGTGAGGCTGCCGCCGACGCTGATCGTCGCATTCTCGTGCTCGATGCGGGCCTCGAGGAAGCGATCGACCGTCTCGATGAAGTTCTTGCAGTGATACGGCGTGTGGAAACCGAGGATGTCGCTGCCGAGCATGCCCTCGAGGATCTCCTCCTTCCAGGGGCAGATGCTGAACGATTCGAAGTTCGGCCAGGGAATGTGCCAGAAGGTGATGATCGTCGCGTCCGGCAGCAGCTTGCGGATCATCGCGGGCGCGAGCGCGAAGTGATAGTCGTGCAGCAGCACGATCGGGTCCGGCGTCTTCGCTTCCTTCAGCACCGCATCCGCGAAGCGCTGGTTGATCTCGCGATAGCAGACCCAGTCGCTCGTGCGGAAAACCGGCCGCACGTGCGCCACGTGGCAGAGCGGCCAGAGCCCTTCGTTGGCGAAGCCGAAGTAGTAGCCCCGCTCTTCCTGCTCCGTGAGCCAGATCCGGCGCAGCGTGTAGCTGGGCGAGCGTGGCGGCACCGCGACGCGGTCGTGCTCGTCCACGGTCTCGCGGTCCGCCGCGCCGCTGCCCTGTGCGATCCAGGTGCCGGAACAGGCACGCATGACCGGCTCCACCGCGGTGACCAGCCCGCTTGCGGGCCTGCGGCAGACGATCTTGCCGTCCTCGTGCTCGTGGATATAAGGCTCGCGGTTGGAGACGACGATGACCTCGTCGGCCGGGAAGTTGTTCCGCAGCAGCGTGCGCAGGCCCTCGGGGCTCCACTGCGTCCCCTGCTCGGCCTGTTCGCTGCGCGCGCCGTCGACCTCTCGCAGAAGGCGCTGCAGATCGCGCAGCAGCGGACGCAACCCCGCGCCGTTGCGCGAGGGAAGATCGACGATGTCGGAATTGGTGCCCTCGGCTTCGCCGCTATCCACCTGCTCGGGGCGTGCAGTGCTTCGGTCGGGGGCCGGCGTGTCGCGGCCGTATCCGGAAAGTTGGGCGATCAGCTTGCGCCCTGCGTCCCTGGCATTCTTGAATAGAGGAATCAATGTGGGCGGCCGCGGCGGGAGATGAACATTCTGGGCCGGCACAAGCAAGCACCGTACCCACCTGGGCAAGGATGAAAAGTAACATGATTGCGCCAATCGCGTGCGAGCATCCCCACTGACGCATCCACGGAGCGCCTGCCATGCCGCTGTCCTACATCGATCCCACGCCCGGAAGCCCTTGGGATACCTATCTCGCCCAGATCGAGCAGGTCACGCCGCACCTCGGCCCGCTCGCGCGTTGGGTGGAGACGCTGCGCCGCCCCAAGCGCTCGCTGATCGTGGACATCCCGATCGAGATGGACAACGGCGAGGTCGCGCACTTCGAGGGCTATCGCGTGCAGCACAACCTCTCGCGCGGCCCCGGCAAGGGCGGCGTGCGCTACCACCCGGATGTCACGCTGGAGGAAGTGCTCGCGCTCGCGGCCTGGATGACCATCAAGAACGCCGCGGTCAACATCCCGTACGGCGGCGCGAAAGGCGGTATCCGCGTCGATCCCCACAAGCTGTCGAGGAACGAGCTCGAGAAGATCACGCGCCGCTACACCAGCGAGATCGGCATCATCATCGGACCCACCAAGGACATTCCCGCGCCGGACGTCAACACCAACGCGCAGGTGATGGCGTGGATGATGGACACGTACTCGGCCAACACGGGCGGTACCGTGACCGGCGTGGTCACCGGCAAGCCCGTCGAGCTCGGTGGCTCGCTCGGACGCATCAAGGCCACCGGACGCGGCGTCTTCCTCACCGCGCGCGAGGCGGCCCGCAGTCTCGGCTTCGCGCTCGATGAGGCACGAGTCGCGGTGCAGGGCTTCGGCAACGTGGGCGGCGTGGCGGCGGAGCTGATGGCGCGGGCGAATGCCCGCGTAGTCGCGGTGCAGGACCATACCGGCTCGCTGCACAACGCCGATGGCATCGACGTCGCGGCGCTCGCGCGCCACTGCCGGGAGCACGGTGGCATCGCCGGCTTCGCCGGTGCCGGGGCAATCGGCGAGGAGGACTTCTGGGGCGTGGACTGCGACATCATGATCCCCGCCGCGCTCGAGGGACAGCTCGACGGCCCGCGCGCCGAGCGCATCCGTGCGCGGCTGGTGGTCGAGGGCGCCAACGGACCGGTCAATCGCCGGGGCGACGAGGTGCTGCTCGACCGCGGCATCACGGTGGTTCCGGACGTGATCGCCAACGCGGGCGGCGTGATCGTCTCGTACTTCGAATGGGTGCAGGACTTCTCCAGCTTCTTCTGGTCCGAGGACGAGATCAACCAGCGCCTGGAGTCGATCCAGCTGCGCGCGTTCCGCGACATCCAGGCGCGCGCAGGCGCGCTCTCGGTTCCCTTGCGCACTGCGGCGTACGTCATCGCCTGCCAGCGCGTTCTCCAGGCGCGGGAGGAACGCGGCCTGTATCCGTGAGCGCCGGGCGGCCATGATCGCGCATCCTGCGATGGAGGACGCCTGGTGGAGCCTCGTGCGCGGAGACGGTCCGGTCCTCGCCACGGCGATCCATCACGGCAGCGGGCTGCGACCCGAGACGATGGCGTTGATGCACCTGGCCGACGCGGACCGGGTCCGCGAGGAGGATCCGTTCACCGGCGACATGATCGCGGCGGTGCCGACCCGCGTGGTGGTGCACCGCTCGCGCTTCGAGGTCGACCTCAATCGCGGCCGTGACCAGGCGGTCTACCGCACGCCCGGGCAGGCATGGGGGATGCAGGTCTGGCGCACCGCGCCCGCCGACGCGCTGGTGGAGCGCTCGCTCTCGCTGCATGACCGCTTCTACGAGAGCTTGCGTGGCCTGCTCGACGGCCTGGTGCGCGACCATGGGAACTTCGTGCTGCTCGACGTGCACAGCTACAACCACCGCCGCGGGGGCGTCGCCGAGCCCCCGACCGATCCGGTCGCGGCCCCCGACATCAATCTCGGCACCTCGTCGATGCCGCCGCACCGCTGGGAGCACGTCCTTCGCGCCGTCGAGGCGACGATCCTGGACTTCGACTTCCGCGGCCGGCGGCTGGACGTCCGGCGCGACGTGGCCTTCCAGGGCAAGGGCGAGCTCGCCCGCTTCGTCCACGCCAACTATCCGCTGACCGGCTGCGCCATCGCGCTCGAGGTGAAGAAGTTCTACATGGACGAGTGGACCGGCGTGCCCTACCGGGCGGAGATGAGCGCGCTGGGGCGCCTCTTCGCGGAACTGGTCCCTGCGCTCCGCACCGCGATCGCCGCGTCCGGCAAGGCCCTCCCGGACACATGAGCCACCCCCTCGACAGCCCCGACCACCGCACGCCGGTCGCCCAGGCTCCGGACGCGATGGCACCGGACGATGAACGCGAGATGCTCTCGCGCGTCGTGCCCGCGCTGGCCGGCACGCGGCCCTTCCGGGTCATCTCGGCCGATGGCGACCGGGTCCACGTCGACCGCGACCTGCCGTTCATGTGCAGCTGGCGGCGGGAGGTGGCGATGCCCCCGAGCCTTGCGCGCCGGGTCGCCGCCTCGAGCGCGATTCATCTCCTGTGGAGCCGGCGCGACCAGGCGGAGCGTGAGCCCGAACGCATCGTCGATGCGATCGCCGCGTGGATGATGCGCCGCTATCGCGGCTTCCTGCTGGTCGAGGTGAAGGACCTGCTGGCCGGACCCGACGCCGATCCGGAGTCCCCGCGCCTGCCGTCGTTTCACTTCGAGGTCGAGGCCACCGGGCTCGCGCCGGAGACCGACGTCCTCACGACGCTGCGCAAGGCGCTCGAACGAAAGGAGATCGACTACCGGCGCCCCACGGTCAAGGTGGCGCGGCATGCGGATTCGGACGTGACCCTGCAGGACCTGGACGATATCGACCCGCGCATCGCCCGCATCACCATCGGGCTGCCCGCGGTGCATCGATCGCCGGACGGCCTCAAGCAGTACCCCGGCCTCTTCCACCAGATGGAGGCGGCGGTCATCGACGCCGTGCTGCGCGCCGCGATGGCCTTCGGCCGGTCCATCGGAGACTTCGGCTCCATGCACCACCGGGCGCTCGGCCGGCGCGCCTTCGTGCAGGCGGCGCGCACCGTGGACCGGCAGCTCACCGAGATCTCCGGCTCCTACGACTTCCTGCTCGACCTCACGCCGATCAACTCGGCCGAGGCGCTCGAGGAGTTCCGGCGCAGTGGCTGCGTCGCGCCGCCGCGCTTTCGCTACAGGCCGCTCGCGGTCGCCCCGGACGAACTCAAGCGCGGCCTCTACAGCATCAACATCGACCGGATCGAGGACCCGACCCTGGAGGATCTCTTCCGCGAGAAGCAGCTGGAGATGGATCACCAGCTCACCATGCTCCAGTGCCGCGGCACCCGCCAGTTCAAGGATGCAAGCCGCCTTCTCTACGGTGGCGTCGACGACGGCCTGCTCGCGGTCGCGCGGTCCGTCGTCGCGGCCACGCGCGAGCGCATCGCGGGCGAGGAGCCCGCATCGGAGAGCGAGACGGTGGATTGCCACCAGGTGCGCGACGCGGCGCTGCGTACCATCGCGGACTACCAGGCGACCTGCCCGGAGTTCACGCCCTCGGTGCTGTTGCGCGACGACCTGCCGCCGGGCCTGATGGTCTCCGGGCCCCGGCTGCTGATCTCGCGCCAGACCCGCATGGCGGCGCGCCGCCTGCCGGCTCTGCTGCAGCACGAGATCGGCGTTCACCTGGTCACCTACTTCAACGGCGACGCGCAAGGGCTGCGCATCTTTCGCGCGGGGCTGGCCGGGTACGAGCGCACGCAGGAAGGGCTTGCGGTCTTCGCGGAGTTCGCCACGGGAGGCACCGGGGCGCAGCGGCTGCTCCTCATCGCCGCTCGCGTGCTGGCGGTGCGGGCGATGCTGGACGGCGCGAGCTTCATCGAGACCTGGCGCATGCTCAAGCGCGACACCGGCATGGAGGACGACGTCGCATTCGGCGTGGCGCTGCGGGTGCACCGCTCCGGCGGCCTGAGCAAGGACGCGATCTATCTGCAGGGGCTGCAGCAGGTGCTCCAGCACGTCGCGGGCGGAGACGAGCTGGAGCCTTTCTGGTATGGCAAGATCGCGGCTCACCACTTCGACGTCTTGCAGGAACTGCGCGCCCGGGGCATGCTTCGCGAGCCGCGGGTGCGACCGGCCTTCCTGGCGCTGCCCGAAGGCGTGCGGTTCATCGCCGCGGCAGGCTCGGGGCTCGCCGTGCGCGACCTGATTGCTCAGGGACACGCCATCCCTGGAGGGGGTACATGAAGATCGCGTTCTTCGTCAACGACATGGCCCGGGAGGAAGAGCACTACGCCACCACCATTCTCGCGAACGAAGCGCTGCGCCGCGGACATGCGGTCTTCTATGCCACGCCCTCGGACTTCAGCTTCACGCCGGACGACCGGCTGCACCTCCGGGTGCGGGTCGCGCCCAAGAAGAAGTTCCCTACCTACATGGCCTTCTTCAAGGCCATCCAGGACCGGCGCATCGAGGTGAAGACCATCGACGTCGGCGAGCTCGACGTGCTGATGCTGCGCAACGACCCGTCCGCGGACGCGGTGGACCGGCCATGGGCGGAAGGCATCGGCATCATCTTCGGCCGAATCGCGGCGGAGCAAGGCGTGCTGGTGCTGAACGATCCGGACGGGCTCAGCCACGCCACCAACAAGCTGTACTTCCAGTCGTTTCCGGTGGAGCTGCGCGCACCCACGCTGATCTCCAAGGATGCCGACGCGATCAAGCGGTTCGCGTCGGAACAGGGCGACCGCATCGTGCTGAAGCCGCTGCGAGGCAGCGGCGGCCAGGGCGTCTTCGTGGTGGACAGCGGCAAGGGCTCCAATCTCAACCAGATGATCGAGGCGATCAGCCGCGACGGCTACGTGATCGCCCAGGCATACGTCCCGGCGGCCAAGGACGGGGACATCCGCTTCTTTCTGCTGAACGGCACCCCGCTGATGCACAAGGGCCGGTATGCGGCCTTCCGGCGCACGTCGGCGAAGGACGACGTGCGCAGCAACATCCATGCGGGTGGCAGCCCGAGCAAGGCCGAGATCGGCGACGTGGAGCTGGAGGTGGCGGAGAAGGTGCGGCCCAAGCTGATGCGCGACGGCATGTTCCTCGTGGGGCTCGACATCGTGGGCGACAAGATCCTGGAGATCAACGTCTTCAGCCCGGGGGGGCTGCGCAACTCCAGCAAGTTCGAGGGCGTGCGCTTCTCCACCGCGATCATCGAGGCGATCGAGCGCAAGCTTGCCATTCGCAAGGCCTACCCCGGCCGCTTCACCAACCGCGAGCTCGCGGTGCTTTGAACCGGGCGCCTGTGAGGGGAGTCGCGGTCATCGGCGCCGGCGTGGTCGGCGTCACCACGGCCTGGTACCTGCGCGAGCATGGCTTCGAGGTCACGGTCTACGACCGCCTCGGCGGGCCGGCGCTTGCCACCAGCGCCGCCAACGCCGGCGTGATCGCTCCGGGCTACGTGACGCCATGGGCCGCGCCCGGCATGCCGGGCAAGCTCGCCCGCTCGCTTGGCCAGGCGGCGTCGCCGCTGGTGTTCCGGCCCAGCCTGAACCCCGCCCAGTGGCGCTGGATCGGCCGGTGGCTGCGGGAATGCGACCCGCAGCGGTACCGCCGCAACCGCGAACGCATGCAGCGCCTGGCGCGCTACTCGCGCGACCAGCTTCATCTCCTCAGGCGCTCGACGGGACTCGAGGACGATTCGAGCCGTGGCTACCTGCAGCTCTTTCGCAGCGAGCAGGACGTGGAACTCAACGCGCCGGCGCGGCGCATGCTGGACGAGCAGGGAATCCCGTACCGGCTGCTCGGTGCGGCCGAGGCGCGCGCGCTGGAGCCGTCGCTGCGGGCCGATACGCCGCTTGCCGGGGCGCTGCACCTGCCCGATGACGAATCGGCGAACTGCCAGCTCTTCACCACCCGGCTCGCTGCCCTCTGCGAGCGACGCGGCGTGCGCTTCGAGTTCGGCCGGGAAGTGGCCGGCGTGCGCCACGCGCACGGCCGCGCGACCGGCCTGCTCCTGGTGCGGCATCGGATCGCGGAGCCCAACACCGTGCCGTTCGACGCCGTCGTGATCGCCTCGGGCGTGCACAGCGTGCCGCTGCTCGCGCGCCTGGGCATCGCCGTGCCGATCTATCCGGTCAAGGGGTTCTCCGCCACCATCGACCTGCGGCCCGGTGTCGCAGGCCCGGCGCAGGCGTTGATGGACGAGGCCTACAAGACCGCCATCACGCCGCTCGGGCGCCAGTTGCGCATCGCCGGCACGGCGGAGATGAGCGGCCACGGCATGCGACTGCGCGCCGGCGCGCTGCGCACGTTGCGAAAGGTGGCGCAGGACTGGTTCGGCGACCGTTTCGATCTCGCCACCGCGCGCTACTGGGTCGGTGCGCGGCCGATGACGCCGGATGGCCCGCCGCTCCTGGGAAGGACCCGCCTTGCCGGCCTCTACGTCAATATCGGCCACGGCTCCACCGGTTGGGCAATGAGCTGCGGATCGGCGCGCCTCGTGTCCGACCTGCTCGCCGGCGAATCGCCGGGGATCGACCTGGACGGGCTGACCCTGGCCCGGCTTGCGGTATAGCCGGAATGCTGCGCGGACTTTTCGCCGTCGACAGCGTCCGCCGGATCGAGTCGGCATGGCTCGCGCAGTTGCCGCGCGGCGAGCTGATGCGGCGCGCGGCGACCGCGGTGGCCGACCAGGCGACGCGCATGCTGCGCCGGATGCCGCCGGAAACCACCGTGCTGCTCCTTGTCGGGCCGGGCAACAACGGTGGCGACGCGCTCGTGGCGGGACGCATCCTGTGCGAGCGCGGCTACGCCGTGCGCGCCTGCGCGGTCGATGCCATCCTGGGCGCGCCGCCCCGGGCGCAGGACGCCGCCGATGCGTGGGCCGCGTGGCATGCCGCTGGCGGCAGCCTGCTGCCGCTGGAAGACCGCCTCTCGACGGAACGCCGGGCGGCCCCGGGCTCCGTCGACCCCCGCGGGGGACGGACCGGGCGCAGCCCGGCCCTGGGCGCGCTCTCCTCACCCGGGCAACGGCCTCCCCTGGTCATCGACGGCCTCTTCGGCATCGGCTTGTCGCGATCACTGCCATCGAGCCTCGTGCCGATGCTCGCCTGGATCAGGCGGCTGCGGGCGCCGGTGCTCGCGATCGACATGCCGAGCGGCATCGACGCGGACACCGGCGCGGCGGTCGCCGGCGGCCCGTTCGTTTCCGCGTCGCTCACGGTCACGATGATCGCCGACAAGCCCGGACTGCACACGGGCGCCGGGCTCGCCGCCGCGGGCGAGGTGATCGTGGCGCCGCTGTCCGAAGGCGGCCTCGCGGCGGCGGCTTCCGGCGCGCCCGCCGTTCGCGGCGTGCGCCCCGATGCGGTCCTCCTGGATGCCAGCGCCATCCGGCGCCTGCTGCCGGTGCGTGGCGTCAACGCGCACAAGGGCACTTCCGGCGACGTGCTGGTGATCGGCGGCCGTCTCGGCATGGCGGGCGCCGCGCGGCTCGCCGCACGCGGCGCGCTTGGCGCGGGCGCGGGGCGGATCGCGATCGCAGGCGACTCGCGGTCGAGCGACGCGGCCGATCCTCGGCGCCCGGAGATCATGCGCGCGATGATCGCGGCGACCGATCCCATTCCGTCGCGCTACCGCGTGATCGCGGTGGGCTGCGGGCTTGGCCAGGACCGACAGGCATGGCAGTACCTCGGCAGCGCCGTCGCAAGCCGCGCGCTCGTGGTTTGCGACGCCGACGCCCTCAACCTGCTCGCGGCCATGCCGGACCTTGCCCGGCTGGTTCGGCAGCGCACCGCCCCGACCATCCTCACCCCGCATCCGCTGGAGGCCGCGCGCCTGCTGGAAACCACCACCGGGCGCATCCAGGCCGACCGCATCGGCGCCGCGGTGGCGCTGGCGCGTCGCTTCGAGGCGGTTGCCGTCCTCAAGGGCGCCGGGACGGTGATCGCAGACCCGCAGGGGAACTACGCCATCAACGCATCGGGCAACCCGGTGCTCGCCACCGGTGGCACCGGCGACGTGCTGGCGGGGATCATCGCCGCGATCGCGGCGGGCCCGCAGGCGAGCGTGGGCTCGATCGCCGTCAATGCCGCCTGCGCCGGCGTGTGGCTGCATGGCGCCGCCGGAGACCTCGTGGCGACGCGCATCGGCCCACTCGGGGTGCCGGCAGGCCGCATCGCCGACTGGCTGCCTGCCGTGTTCCGCTCGCTGGTGGCGGGCGCCGTCGCCACCAATGGCGGCGGTCCCCCGGCGTAGGAGCCGGCGCTCCTTCCAGTTCCCGACGCGGGGCCGCCCCCGTGCGGCCCCGGGCTCCTATGACCCCGTCAGCCGAGGCTCCAGTCGCGGCGCGGGGACCGGCGCGTCCGGCCCGATCCGGTCGTCGGCCACCAGCCTGCCGCTCGCGAGCGTGAGCACCCGGGCGCAGCGACGAGCCAGGCTCGGGTCGTGCGTGACCAGCACCAGCGTCGCGCCGGTTTCCGAATTGAGATCGAACAGCAGGTCGATGATGCGCGCGCCCGTGGCATGGTCGAGGCTGCCGGTCGGTTCGTCCGCGAACAGCAGCGACGGCGACGGCGCGAAGGCGCGCGCGAGCGCCACGCGCTGCTGCTCCCCGCCCGACAGCGTGCGCGGGTAGTGATCGAGCCGGTCGCCCAGGCCGACGCGATCGAGCAGCACCCGCGCGCGGGCCTGCGCCGAATCGTGTCCCGCCAGCTCCAGCGGCAGCATCACGTTCTCCAACGCGGTCATCTGCGGCAGGAGCTGGAACGACTGGAACACGAATCCGAGATGCTCCGCCCGCCAGCGGGCGCGGCGGTCTTCGTCCCATGCGAAGAGATCCGCGTCGTCGATCAGCAGCCGGCCCGCACTGGGCAGGTCCAGACCGGCAAGAAGCCCGAGCAGCGTCGACTTGCCGGAGCCCGAAGCGCCCGTGATGGCCACCGTCTCGCCCGGGGTGATGGTGAACGACACCGCGTCGAGGATGGTCAGGTCCCGCCCGGCGTCTGGTACGCTCTTGCCGAGATTCTCCGCACGGATGACAGGCATCGATCCCCGCCCTGATGGCCATGAAAGTGAAGCGAGCGATTCTAACCACCCCTCCAGGCCACACGCGCCGGATCCTGCTCGCGGCGCTGGGTGTTGCAGCGGCGGACGTGCTGCGCCCGCGCACCGCCATTGCGACGGACGCTGGCGCGGCGCAGTCGGGCGGGCGCGAGCCGATCGTGCTCATCGTCGGCGACAGCCTCTCCGCCGGCTACGGCCTCGCACGCGCCGAAGGCTGGGTGAGCCTGCTGGAGGCACGCACCACGCCGCTCGGCTGGCGCATCGTGAACGCGAGCATCAGCGGAGAGACGACGGCCGGCGGCCTGTCGCGGCTGCCTGGCCTGCTGGAGCGCCACCGCCCGGCTGTCACCGTGATCGAGCTGGGAGCGAACGACGCGTTGCGCGGCCTGTCCATCCCGGCCACCGAGGTGAACCTGCGGCGGATGATCACGCTCGCTCGCGAGGCAGGGTCCAAGCCGCTCCTCGTCGGAATGATGATGCCGCCCAACTTCGGACGCGCCTTCAGCGAGCAGTTCGCCGGCATGTACCGGCGCCTGGCGAAGGAGGAGGACATTGCCCTGGTCCCCTTCCTCCTGGAAGGATTCGGCGACGACCTCGCCTGGTTCCAGCCCGACCGCATTCACCCGGCCGCGAAGGCGCAGCCGCGGATGCTGGATAATGTGTGGCCAGTGCTGAAGGAGCTGCTCTAGTCCCTGCCCGAGTGGTGGAACTGGTAGACACAAGGGACTTAAAATCCCTCGGCCTCACGGCCGTGCCGGTTCGATCCCGGCCTCGGGCACCAGAACAGGTTTCATGCATCTAGGGCGACGACGCCTGGGCAGGCCGCCTGGGATCTGTCCCACCTCGGAGCCTGGTGAGCCACCTCACAGATGACATCCGTCAACGCACGGAGGGCTTTGCGTCCGTGCTATGGTCATCCAATCGCGGATCGACCAGGAGGTGTACGGCGTGCACAAGTATCAACTCGAGGACTTGCTGCAACGGACGGAAGCCCTTCAGAGCGACGTCCTGCGTTACCTGGACGAGGAGCCCCGGATGATCCAGATGCAGGGCATGACGGAGGTCCTGCTGGAGCTCCGGAGGTCGCTCACCGTGGTCAGGGGGAAACTGCGGCGCATGAACGAGCTCGGCACGGGAGTGCCAATGGTTCGACCGCGGGTCTCGTACAGACAGCAGTGAGATTCCGCGCCTGTCGACCGTATCCGCCGCCTGAGCCACGCGCGAAGGCCGCCCCATAGACGATGAGAGCAAGCACCCTCGCCAGGACGCTCCGGCACGTCATGCGAGGCGGACGTGATCCGGCCTGCTATTGCGAGTTGCCGACCGGCCTCTCCGGAATCTCGATCGTCTCGGTATCGCGGCCGCGCAGAACTGCGCTATGTCCGTTCCCCACGAAGGCCGTCCCGCTGCAACCGGTCATCCTCATCTGGGCCAGCGGCTCGATTCCCGAGCATTTCCGCGCGATGAGGTCGAGCGAGCTCCACGAAACCCTGCGGCACTTCATGACCCAGGAGAGCGCCGATCCGCGTTGCTACATCGAAACGGCGCGGTCGGGTCGCACGACGCTTCGGGAGGCGATCCTGCTGCGAGCAATCCTCGACTCGCGCGAGCCCTCGGAGGACCGAGGGCGCACGACCGTCGTGGTGCTGAGGTAGCGGACAGGCGGGTGCCGGGACTAGCGGGTAGCCCTATTCGCGCGGGGCGTCCGGATCCCGCCCGGTCAGCTTGTCCTTCAGGTTCCCGATGCCTTCCTGGATCTTGCCGCCGACGCGATCCGCGGTGCCTTCGCGCTCCATCCGCTTGTCGCCGATGGCGCCGCCGACACCCTGCTTGACGCCCCCCTTGAGCTGGTCCACCTTGCCCTTGACTTGATCGTCGTTCATTGTCTGCTCCCAAGTGCTGCGCGCGCGGAAGGCGCGCGCCTCACCGGGTGCCGCAATCGGCGTTCCCGCCGGAGGCCGCCTCCCGGTCGAGCAGCGTTCGCTTGCGATCGATCCCCCAACGGTAGCCGGACAGTTCGCCATTGCGCCGCACGACGCGATGGCACGGAATCGCCACCGCCAGCGGGTTCGCGGCGCAGGCCCGCGCGACGGCCCGTACGGCGCGCGGCGCTCCAATGCGCTCGGCGATCGCGCTGTAGGTGGCGGTCTTTCCGGGAGGTATCTGCTGGAGCGCCTGCCACACCCGCTGCTGGAAGGCCGTGCCGCGGATATCCAGCGGCAGGTCCAGCCCGAGCGCCGGCTGCTCCACCATGCCGACCACCCTCGCGACCACGCTCTCGAAGGCGGCATCGCCACCCAGCATGCATGCCTTGGGAAACCGGTCCTGGAGGTCCTGCACCAGGCGTTCGGCGTCGTCGCCGAGCAGGATCGCGCACACCCCGCGCTCGCTCTGCGCGACCAGGATGGCGCCGAGCAGGCACTGGCCCACGGCAAACCGGATGGTGGTGCCCGCACCGCCGTCGCGAAAGCTCCCCGGCTTCATTCCGAGCACGCGATCGGCGCGCTCGTAGAACCGGCTGTTGGAGCTGAAGCCCGCGTCATAGATCGCCTCGGTGACGGAGCGGCCGCGCGCGAGCTCGGTCCGCACGCGGCCGGCGCGATGCGCCTCGGCGTACGCGCGCGGGGTGACGCCGGTGGTCGCCTTGAAGATGCGGTGGAAGTGAAAGGGACTGAACCCCGCCTCGGCCGCGAGCGCGGCCAGCGACGGTGCCTGGTCGGACTCGGCGATCCGCCGGCAGGCTCGGGCGACCAGCCCCGCATGGCGGTCCGCCACGGCAGTGCGCGTGGCACCAGCCAGCGCCGTCGCGATGTCGGGCCCCGTGCCGGGCGCGGCGCCGGGTCGCGACGGTGCATTTCTGTCGGACGCCACCGCCAGTCCGGGGCCGGGGTCCTGCAAGGCTCGATGCCGCGCTTCCAGGGCGAGTACGCGAGTTTCCATCCTGGGTTGTTCCTTCTGGTGGTGCTGCTTCAGAGTGCAAGGCTACAGTATGGGCCGCACCCCCGAGTCGCCGCACTCCGGAGCTTGCGGTGGCCTTGGCTTCACCCTGCCTTGCGCAGCGTGAGATTGATGCGTTCCCGCCAGGGCGAAGCGCTCGGATCCGGGGCGAAGAGGTCCGGCGAGGCCTGTCGCGGCGCGGGCAGCGGCGCCACGCCGTGGTAGCGCAGCCGGTCAACGCCGCCCCACACCACCACGTCGCCATGGCAGAGACGGATCCGTGCCGGCCGTTCGCCGCGCGTCATCCCTCCGAAGAGAAAGGTCGCCGGCAGCCCGAGCGATACCGAGACGATGGGGGCATCGAAGTCCCGTTCGTCCCGATCCTGATGCATGGAAAGGCGCGCGCCGGGAAGGTATCGATTGACCAGGCAGGCGTCCGGGAGAAACCCGTGAAAGCCGGCACGGGCGGCGGCCTCGCCTGCCAGCGCCGCGAGTCCGGTCGGCATGCGCGGCCATGGCCGCCCGCTGCACGGATCACGCTCGGTATACCGATAGCCGTGCCGGTCGCTGGTCCAGCCGAGGCTGCCGCAATTGGTGAGCGCAACCGACATCGTCGACCCGCCCGGGGTCGTCATGTGGCGAAACGGGGCCAAAGCGATCACCCGCTCCAGGCCGATCATGAGCGAGGGGGCCGCGGCGATCGCGAAGCCCTGCAGCAACAGCGCCTGTGGACCGAGCCGCAGCACTTCGGGTGACCGCGGCCAGTCCAATGCCGGCTCGCAGGACGCCGGTCCAGCCGGGTGCTCAGGCAGCGTCATGGAAGATGACACCCAGCGTGTGGCGTCGGCCGGACCGGATCCGGCTGACGCCGTGGCGATGGTTCACCCGATACACCCCTCGTGTGCCGCGCACCGGCCGGTACTGCACGGCGAACACGACCGCATCGCCCTTGCCCAGGCTCACCACCTCGGGGCGCGACTGCATGCGCGGGCGCTGCTCGGTCATCACGAACTCGCCTCCGCTGAAGTCTCGCCCGGAATCGGAGAGCAGCACGGTGAGCTGCAGCGGAAAGACATGCTCGCCGTAGAGATCCTGGTGCAGGCAGTTGTAGTCGCCCTCCCCGTACGCCAGCAGCAAGGGCGTCGGCCGGCGCTGCCCGTCGGCGTGGCAGCGGGCCAGGAAGTCCGCATGCCGAAGCGGAAAGCGGCTGGTGCTGCCCAGCATCGCCTGCCAGCGGTTCGCCACCTCGGCAAGGCCGGGATAGAGCTCCTCGCGCAGCCGGGCCACGACCGGGGGCAACGGGTAGTCGAAGTACTTGTACTCGCCCTGGCCGAAGCCGTGCCGCGCCATCACTACGCGGCTGCGAAAGCCGTCCTCCTGCGGATAGAGCGCGGCCAATGCATCGCAGGTCCCCGGCGCGAGCAGCCCCGGCAGGACGGCGCACCCGCGTTGCTCCAGTTGGTCGGCAATCTCCTGCATCTTCCTCGTCCTCGTAGCCGGGATGCGCGACTGTGCCCATCCGACGTCGGCTGCGCACTCCGGCTCTTGCGCGGCAGGTAACCGCTGCCGCCCGCTCGATCGTACCGCCACGACCCACCATCTCCATCAGCCCGGCCGCGATGCCGATACGACCTTATCCGGGCGAGCGTTCCTCCTGGCATCGGGCCAGGGTGACGCAGAAGCACGCGCCCGTGCCGCTGTCGGGCACCAGCGTGAGGGTGCCACCGAGCCGCCGCATGATCTGGCGGCTGATCGCAAGGCCGAGCCCCGCGCCGGCCTCCGGCGTCTGGGTATGCGCCCAGCCGCGCCGGAACTTCGAGAAGATCAGCTCTCGCTCCGCCGGACGAATGCCGGGCCCGTTGTCCTCGACCAGGACCTGGTAGTCGTTGCCGCGGATCCTGCTGCTCACCCGCACGTAGGGTGCCTGGCCGTGCGCGTACTTGATCGCGTTCGAGATGAGGTTGATGCACACCTGGGCGAGCCTGTCCGCGTCGGCGCGCACGACGACGCCCGAGGCCCGCTCGCCTGCGAGCAGCCGGACCCGCGTCTTCAGCGCGAGTCCCTGGCAGGTCCGGATGGCATTGTCCACCGCGACTTCCGGATCGATGCGGCGCAGCTCCCACGGCGGCTCGCCGCGCTCCAGCAGGCTGAGGTCCAGCGTGCTGTCGAGCAGCCGGGTGAGGCGCATGCTCTCCTCGTGGATGATCTGCAGGAATCGCTCCGCATCCGACGGGCGCAGGTGATCGCCACTGCCCACCAGGATCTCGGAGAAAGACCGGATCGAGGTGAGCGGCGTGCGCACCTCGTGGCTCACCTGGCTGAGGAACTCGTCCTTCTCGAGATCCAGCCGCCGCAGCCGCTCGTTGGCGGCGCCCAGCTGGGCGGCGGTCGCCTCCAGCTGCTGGGACTTCTGCTCGAGCCGCAGGCTGTACTCGCGGATCCGATGCGTCTCGTCGGCGATCCGGGCGAGCTCGTCCAGGCTGATGGTCTCGCCGGTGATGACCCGGGAGATCATGGCGTGGGCGGAAGCAGCGCCTACGCTGCCGGCCAGCCGCCGCTCCAGCTGCGCGATGAAGGCTTCCCCCACGCCGGCCGGCCCGCCCTTGCCGTCCGCTTCGCTGAGGAGCCGCTGCGCCTCCTCCGTGCCCAGCATGCGGTGCGCCAGCACGCTCAGGTCATAGGTCGGCGCCGAGCGGCGGATGAGGCGCCTCGCAGCCTCCGCCGGGGTCCGGAACGCATCCACGAACAACGCCGCCTGCAGCCACTCGAGGGGGGTGGGCTCGCGCCACAGCGAAACGCCCACGAAGAGCAGCGTGTTGATGGAGAGGCTCCAGAAGAGCGCATGCACCAGGGGATCCAGGCCCTCCAGCCCGAAGAGCGCCTGCGGGCGCAGCAGCGCGATGCCGAAGAGGCCGTCTCGAATGTCCTCGGCCGAGAGCAGGAACCCGCCGCCGAAGCTGGGCAGGAAAAGCGTGTACGCCCACAGGAAGGCGCCGGCGATCAGGCCGGCGAAGGCGCCGGCACCGGTTGCCTGGCGCCAGCACAGCCCGCCGATGACGCTGGGCAGGACCTGCACCACTCCGGCGAACGAGATCAGGCCGATCGCCGCCAGCGCGCCTGACTCGCCGCTCACCCGGAAGTAGAGGAAGCCGAGCAGCAGGATGAGGCAGATGCTGATGCGGCGGCTGTTGAGGAGGAACTGGCGGATCTCGCCGCCGGCGCCGAGCGATACCCAGCCGAACCGCAGCGCGAGCGGCATCACCAGGTGGTTGGACACCATCGTCGAGAGCGCGATGCTGGCGACGATGACCATCGAGGTGGCCGACGAGAACCCGCCGAGGAACGACAGCAGCGCGATCGCATCCTGGCGCGCCCACATCGGTATGGTGAGCACGAACATGTCCGGGTTCGAGCCGACCGGCAGGTAGTGAAGGCCCGCGATCGCGATCGGCAGCACGAAGAGGCTGATCAGGAAGAGGTACAGCGGGAACAGCCAGGCGGCCGTGCGCAGGTTGCGATCGCTGGTGTTCTCGACCACGGTCACGTGGAACTCGCGCGGCAGGCAGATCATCGCCGCCCCTGCAAGCAGCGTCAGCGTGACCCAGCGCGAGCCGAATACCTCGTCCGAATGCAGGAGCTCGGGTGCGGCCCGGGAGAAGACGTCGGCCGGACCGTCGGCGACGATGAACACCACCATCAGCCCGACCGCCATGAGCGCGACCAGCTTCACGATCGCCTCCAGAGCGATGGCGGCGACGACGCCGTGGTGCCGCTCCTGTGCGTCGATGTTGCGGGTACCGAAGAGGATGGTGAAGAGCGCCATGCCGGCCGCGATCCAGAAGCCGGTCCGGAAGTCCGGATCCCTGCGCGGCACCCCGGCAAGCGCGTCCGGCCCGATGTTGCTGATCACCTGGAAGCTGGTGGTGACCGCCTTCAGCTGCAGGGCGATATAGGGCGTGGTGCCGACCACGGCGATCAGCGTCACCAGCGCCGCGATTCGGGTGCTCTTGCCGAATCGGGAGGAGATCATGTCCGCGATCGAGGTGATGCCGTGCGTGCGCCCGATGTGGACGATCTTGCGCAGGAACAGCCACCAGCCGACGAAGACGAGGGTCGGACCGACGTAGATGGTGGCGAACTCCAGGCCGCTGCGCGCGGCCGAGCCCACGGCGCCGTAGAAGGTCCACGAGGTGCAGTACACCGAGATCGAGAGCGTGTAGACCACCGGCGACTGCAGCCAGCCGAGACGGCCGCTGCGGGCCCGGCGGTCGCCCTCGAAGGCGACGGCAAAGAGGATCGCCACGTAGACGAGCGAGGCGGCCAGGACCAGATTGGCCGAGAGCATCAGCCCGCCCCGTCGGAAGCGGCAGCGCCCCGCGGTGCCCCGCCCGGGCCTGAGTCGGCCGAGCCCGCGTGCTCCGCGTGCGCCCCGTCCGGGAGAGCCGTCGGCGGCGGGGCGCCCCCCGGGACGGAGCCTGCCTGCGGCCTCCCATCCGGGGGCGGGTTGTCGATGCGGCGCGAGAGCAGCGCCGCGGATGCCACCAGCCACAGCCACACGCCGAAGAGGTACAGCACGATGAGCGGTATGCCGGCCACGTCCCGGGGCACGGCGAAGAGCCCGATCACCGGAGGCATCACCAGGAAGAGACCGATGCACGGCAAGAGGACCGCGGCCGCCTGCAGCCGCGGTGATGGCGTCGGAACGTTGCTCAAGCGCTCACCTCGCAACCCGAGTACTCGTCGAGCGCTTCGCAGGCTGCTCAATCGCCGATGAGGCGACGCACCTGCTCGACGATCTCGCGATTGGAGAACGGCTTGGTCATGAAGCCGTCGCTGCCGATGTCCTCCGCGAGCCGGCGGTCATGGACCTGCCCCTTCGCGGTGAGGACCATCACCGGGACGACCTGAAGCGCGGGGTCGGTCTTGACGGCCTTCAGCACCTCGAAGCCGTTCAGGCGAGGAATCATCAGGTCGAGGATGACCAGGTCGGGCGGCGAGCGCCGCAGGATCTCGAGCGCCGATTCGCCGTCCATCACCGAGGAAACCGCGTATCCCTCCCGCCCGAGCACGAACGCGAGCGATTCGACGATGTGCGGCTCGTCCTCCACGATCAGCACCTGGCGCGCCATGTCCTGTCTCCCGGTTCGGTCCCGTCACGCCTGCGCAGGCAATCGACCTGCCGATCAGGTCAGTATAGCGACGAGGCGGGCCCGCGCCGAAGTCGGCGGCGACGGGTCTCGGGTCAATCCCGTCATGCGTTGATGATCGCATCCTCCTCCCGATGCAGGCAGCCCCTGCGCACGCAGATCCGGCAGTTCGGCCCCACTGGAGTCGCCGGTGCCGTCGAGGACACGTCCAACCCTTCCGCATAGACGGTGCGGTCCGCATGCAGCGCTTCGCAGGCGAGCATGATCGAGAGCAGCCGCCGCGGCGAGGCGAACGAGGCACGTCCCTTCTCCACCGTGCGCGCGAGAAAGAGGAAGCGCTCGCCGGAGGGAAACTCCGCGAGCTGGCGGATGACCGTGCCCGGCGCCTGGTAGGCGGCGTGCACGGCCCAGAGAGGACAGGCGCTCCCATGGCGCGGCAAGGGCAGGTGAGGCAGCGGCATGCGCTTGCTGACATGGCCCGACGGCCCGGTGCGCATCAGCGCGAACGGGATGCCCGGCGCGTCCGGCCGCCGCAGCGAGACCAGTCGATGGCAGACCTGCTCGAAGCTCGCGCCGAAGCGTCGCCCGAGCAGGTCGATGTCGTAGCGGACCGATTGCGCGGCATCCAGGAACGCCTCGTACGGCATCAGCACTGCCGCCGCGAGGTAGGCGGACAGCGCGTCTCGCGCCCGGCGACGCGCCGCTTCGGACGTCAGCGCCGCGCTGGCATCGACAACCTCGCTCACCGCCCTGCCCTGGTGGAACAGCCCGCTGGCAAGCCGGGCCAGCTCGAAGCGCCGCGTGGCGGGCGCGGTCCAGTCGGCAATACTGAAGACTCGCGTCGACTGGTCGAAGAATGCGCCCCGTCGCACCGCGTTCGCCGTGCTGCCGACCACCGCGCCACCGCTGCCGGCGGGCACCATCCGCACGTGGACCGAGTGGACGTCGCGGAGGTAATCGACCAGCAGGCCATCGTCCCAGGCATCGCTGATCCGCGCGGCCGCGCGGAAATCGCGGGCGGTCTGCTCGAGCAGCGGGAAGTGGTTGTCGTTGTCGTAGATGAAGTCGTCGAGCTCTTCCACCGGCGTGATCGAACGGGTGGCCACGTGCGCCTTGTCGAAGTAGGCGGCAAGCGCCTGGCTCACGTCCCCGAGCAGCACGCTTTCCTCCCTTACGATCGCGACGAAGCGCGCCCGCTGCTCGGACGGCAGGTCGTCCGCGCCATCCAGGATCTCCGCCGACGAACGAATGGCGGCTACCCGCGAGAGCATGCTGTGCACCGCGTCGCCGAGAAACGGGTCCTGGTTGAGCCGGTCGGAGAGCGCGGTGACGACGCGTCCGCGGTCGTGCCACGACCGATGCAGCGAGACGATCGCCCTCGCCCAGGCCGGATGCCGGCCAGCGAGCTCGGCTGCTGCGTCGGGATCGAGCCGCAGCGGCGCCAGCGCGGCCTCCCCGGCCACCTCCTCCAGGTCGGCCACCAGCCGACGCTCCGCCGCACCGTCGAGCTCCTCGGAGGGCACCCCGAGCTCATCGCCCAGCCGCCGCAGCAGGGCGCCGCCGATCCGGCGACGATCCGCCTCGATCAGGTTGAGATACGAGGCCGATATGCCGACGCTTGCCGCGAGGCCAGCCTGCGTGAGGCCGCGGGCCTTGCGCAGCTCGCGTATCCGCGCGCCCACGAGCGACCTTCCCACGTGCCTCCCAGCGCCGCTGCTGCGGCGCATGAACAAGTATTGACTGTATCGACCGCTTTGTCGTTCAAGTATTTACTCAATTTGGCTTTTGCGTCAATGCCTTATTGCGTGATTGACAGCCGCAGGCGGAAGCTAACGGGAGGCCAGCACATCAGGAGACGATCATGAGCGAACACGAAACGAAGGACGGGCAACGCCGCAGGATCCTCAAGGCGGGCGCCGCAGCCGGCAGCGGGCTCCTGCTTCCCACCGTCTTCACTCGCCATGCCTGGGGGGCGGACTTCCGCAACAACCCCGGCAGCAACAAGACGGTCACCCTCGGGTTCAACGTGCCGCAGACCGGACCGTATGCCGACGAAGGCGCCGACGAGCTGCGCGCATTCAAGCTGGCCGCCAAGCACCTCAACGGCGAGGGCGACGGCGGCATGCTGAAGACGCTGAAGCCGTCGTCGCTCAAGGGCAACGGGATTCTCGGCAAGAAGGTGGAGTTCGTGACCGGCGACACCCAGACCAAGGCCGACGCCGCTCGGGCCTCGGCGAAGCGGATGATCGAGAAGGACGGCGTGCTGATGTTCTCGGGCGGCTCCTCTTCGGCGGTCGCGGTGGCCTGCCAGTCGCTCGCCCAGGAGATGGGGATCGTCTTCATGGTGGGGCTGAGCCACTCCAACGACACCACGATGAAGGACCGGCGCCGCTACGGCTTCCGCCACTTCTTCAACGCCTACATGTCCGGCCAGGCGCTCGCGCCGGTCATCGCGAAGGAGTACGGCAAGGATCGCCGCGCCTACCACCTCACGGCGGACTACACCTGGGGATGGACCCAGGAGGAATCGTTGAAGAACGCGACCGAGAAGGTCGGCTGGACGACCGTGGCCGCGGTACGCACGCCGCTTGGCGCGGGCGACTTCTCACAGTACATCACGCCAGCGGTGAATTCCGGCGCGGACGTCCTGATCCTCAACCACTACGGGAAGGACATGGTCAACTCGCTGCGCCAGGCGGTGCAGTTCGGCCTGCGGGACAAGAAGGTCAACGGCAAGCAGTTCGAGATCGTCGTGCCGCTCTTCTCCGAGCTCATGGTCCAGGGCGCGGGCGAGGCGGCCCAGGGCATCCTCGGGACGTCGAACTGGCACTGGGAGCTTCCCGACGAGGGCACCAAGGCCTTCACCAAGTCTTTCGCGAAGGAGTATGGCTTCCCGCCGTCGCAGGCCGGGCACACCTGCTATGTCCAGGCGCTGCTCTATGCCAACGCCTGCGAGATGGCCGGGACCTTCTACCCGCCCGAGGTGATCAAGGCGCTGGAGGGATTCAAGTTCGACGGCGCCGGGAACGGGCCGACCGAGTATCGTGCCGGCGACCACCAATGCTTCAAGGACTGCCTGGTGGTCCGGGGCAAGGAGAAGCCGAGCGGCAAGTACGACATGCTCGAGGTGGTCCAGGTCGTGCCGCGGACGCAGATCGAGTACCCGGTGGCCATGGGCGGGGGCGAGCTCGGCCCCTACGAGACCGCCAGCTGAGAGACGCCGCACCTTGCCCCTGAAGGCGGCGCCGGCCGATGCCGGCGCCACGCCGGTCCCCATGCCATGGACGCGATCCTCCTCCAATTCCTGAACGGCCTCGACAAGGGCGGTGCCTACGCGCTGATCGCGCTCGGCCTGACGCTGATCTTCGGCACGCTCGGCGTGGTGAACTTCGCCCACGGCGCCCTCTTCATGATCGGCGCCTTCTGCGCCGTCACGCTGAACCGCTTCTTCACCATCTCCAAGCAGGTGAAGGACGAGAGCATCACCTTCTTCGACGCCTATACGGAGGTGCCGTACCTGAAGATCTGGTTCGGCGATTTCGGCGAGCGGCTGATCGACTACTCCGTCCCGCTCTCCATCCTGCTCGCCATCCCGGCGATGCTCCTGCTGGGCATCGTGATCGAGCGCGGCCTGATCCGGCACTTCTACCGTCGCACGCACGCGGAGCAGATCCTCGTCACGTTCGGCCTGGCGATCGTTCTGCAGGAGATCGTGAAGGCGATCTTCGGCGCGAACCCTATCCCGGCATCGGCGCCTTCCATCGTCTCCGGCACCGCCAACATCGGCGAGTGGTTCGGGTTGGGAGCGGCGATCAGCTATCCCTGGTGGCGGCTGGTCTACTTCCTGTTCTCGCTGCTCGTGATCGCCCTCGTCTTCGCGTTCCTGCGCTTCACGACCTTCGGCATGGTGGTCCGGGCCGGCATGAGGGACCGCGAGACGGTCGGGCTCTTCGGCATCGACATCGAGCGCCGTTTCACCATCGTGTTCGGAATCGCGGTCGTCGTGGCCGGACTCGCGGGGCTCATGTACACCCCGATCCTCTCCCCGGACTACCACATGGGCATGGACTTCCTCGTTCTGTCCTTCGTGGTGGTGGTCGTGGGCGGCATGGGCTCGCTCCTCGGCGCGGTGGTCGCCGGCTTCCTCCTCGGCATCATGCAGTCCTTCGCCTCGATGAACGAGGTGAAGCAACTGATACCGGGCATCGACCAGATCATCATCTACCTGGTGGCGGTCATCATCCTCCTCGTCCGTCCCCGCGGGTTGATGGGCAGGGCCGGCGTCATGGAAACCTAGCGAATGAGCACCGCCCGCAACGACCTCCTTCTCTTCACCGGCTTCGCCGTCGCGGTGCTGACGATGCCGATCTGGATGGCGCCCTTCGGCGCGGCGTACCCGGACCTGCTGCAGCGCTTCGCGATCTACGGCATCTTCGCGATCGGCTTCAACATCCTCTTCGGGCTGACCGGCTACCTGTCCTTCGGGCATGCCGCCTTCCTGGGCGTCGGCTCCTACGCGGCGGTCTGGTGCTTCAAGCTGCTCACGATGAACGTGGTCCCGGCCGTCCTCTTCGGCGTCCTGGTCGCCGGTCTGTTCGCGTTGGCGATCGGCTACGTGAGCCTGCGCCGGGCCGGCATCTACTTCGCGATCCTGACCCTCGCCTTTGCGCAGATGTCCTACAACCTGGCCTACTCGGTGCTGACGCCGCTCACCAACGGCGAGACCGGGCTGCAGATCACCCGGACCGATCCCCGGTGGATCGACACCTGGCTGTCCGGCCCGGCGACGACGATCCCGTCGACCCACTTCTTCGGCATCCCGATGACCGGCTATCCGGGCTTCTACTTCTGCGCCGCCATGCTGATCATCGCCTTCTACGTGTCGCTGCGGATCTTCCGCTCGCCGTTCGGCATGATGCTGCGTGCCATCAAGTCGAACCAGAACCGGCTCGACTTCACCGGCGTGCACTCCCGTCCGTACGCGCTTGCCGCCTTCGTGATCTCCGGCCTCTTCGCCGGACTTGCCGGATCGCTGCTGGCGGTCACGGATCCCCTCGCCGGCGCGGAACGCATGCAGTGGACCGCGTCCGGCGAGGTGGTGCTGATGACGATCCTCGGCGGCGTCGGCACGCTGCTCGGCCCGGTTCTCGGTGCAGTCCTGATCAAGTATTTCGAGAACATCTTCTCCGCTTTCAACGCCCAGACGCTGCACCAGTTCTTCGACTTCCTTCCGGATCCGATCGAGAACGCGGTGGTCGCGGTGCTCGGGCTCTTCGTGGGCGACGGCTGGCACCTCACGCTGGGACTGCTCTTCATGCTCGTGGTGATATTCCTTCCGGGCGGGCTCATGGAAGGGATCTCCCGCATCGGCAGGCGCCTGCGTCGACAGGGCGCGCCGCACCCCCACCTCCGGACGCAGGCGCAGGCAGCACCAGGCGCCGGCCGGGCAGCCCCGGCGGTCGCGGCGACGCCCCGGCCCGCCGCCGCCCCGACGCGCCGGGCCCCAGCGATCCAACCACCGGGCGCCGCCGGCACCGGCTCGCCGGCACTGGGCCAGAACTGAGGAGGCGCGGAGCCGATGGGCGTACTGAACGTGAACGGCATCCACAAGAGCTTCAGCGGCCTGCGCGCCTTGAACGACGTGAACCTCGACATCGAGGAAGGCAGCGTGCACGCGATCATCGGGCCGAACGGCGCCGGAAAGTCGACGCTGCTCAACTGCTTCGTCGGTCGCCTGCTGCCCGACACCGGCACCGTGGTCTTCGACGGACAATCGCTCATCGGCCTGAAGCCCTACCAGATCAACCAGGCGGGCGTCGCGCGGGTGTTCCAGACGCCGGAGATCTTCGCGGATCTCAGCCTGCTCGACAACGTGATGGTGCCGGCCCTGGCTCGTCGCGACGGGTCGTTCCGGATCAACGGGTGGAAGCGCAGCGACGCCCACGCCGAAATCCGTGAGAAGGCCGAAGCCATGCTCGAGGAAGTCGGCCTCGCGGCCTCCCGCTACCTCGGCGCCGGAACGCTGTCGCGCGGCGACAAGCGTCGCCTCGAGCTCGCGATGTGCCTGATCCAGGAACCGCGGCTGCTGCTGCTCGACGAGCCCACCGCCGGGATGTCGCGCGCGGACACGAACAACACCATCGACCTGCTGCAGCGTATCGGCGAGCGCCGCATCACCAAGGTGATCATCGAGCACGACATGCACGTGGTCTTCACCCTGGCCCAGCGCATCAGCGTGCTGGCGCAGGGCACGGTCATCGCCGAAGGGGATCCCGGCGCGATCAAGGGCGACCCGCGCGTGCGCGAAGCGTACCTTGGCGGAGCGGTGCTATGAGCGCGGTCGCCGAGGCCGCGGTCGCGCCCTACTTCTCCTGCCGCGACCTGCACGCCTACTATGGCGAGAGCTACGTCGTCCAGGGCGTCGGCTTCGACGTGCACGAATCGGAGATCGTTGCGCTGCTCGGGCGCAACGGCGCGGGCAAGACCTCCACCCTGCGCTGTCTCGCCCGGCTGGCCAGCCCCCGTCTCGCGCGCGGCGAGATCTGGCTGGACCGGCAGCCGCTGCACCGGATGGCGAGCTGGCAGGCCGCGCGCTGCGGCGTGGGGCTGGTGCCGGAGGACCGGCGGATCATCGGCGGGCTCACGGTGGAGGAGAACCTCAAGCTCGCCAGCATCGAGCCGCCGCGAGGCTGGAGCGTCGAAGAGGTGTACGAGCACTTCCCGAGGCTCGCCGAGCGCCGGCTGCAGGACGCGGTGACGCTGTCGGGTGGCGAGCAGCAGATGCTCGCGGTCGCTCGCGCGCTTTCGCGCGACATCAAGCTGCTGCTGCTCGACGAGCCCTATGAAGGGCTCGCGCCGGTGATCGTCCAGGAGATCGAGAAGATCCTGCAGGAGGTCAAGCGACTCGGCTTCACCACCATCATCGTCGAGCAGAACGCGATCGCCGCGCTGCGCCTGGCCGACCGGGCCATCATCCTCGACATGGGCCAGGTCGTCTTCGACGGCTCTGCCCAGGAAGTGATCGACAACGTCGAGCTGAGGCACGAGTACCTGGCGATCTAGCGGCTCGCTAGCGCCGTCGTGCCTGCTCGATCGGTGGGCGCCTGCCGGTCCTGACGTCCAGCTCCACCTGGTCCCGTCCGCGCAGCACGGTATAGCGACCGCTCTCGCCCGGCTTGATGGCGGCCGTCTGGTTGATCAGATCGACGGTATCCTTGACCGGCCTGCCGTCGATCGCCACGACGACGTCCCCTGGCCGCAGCCCGCCCTCGTCCGCCGGCCCGCCGCGCTGCAGGCGGAGCAGGACGGCGCCCTCGCGCTCATCCACGCCGAGTCGCCGTGCCAGCACCGGGGTGAGGGTCAGCGCCTCGACGCCGAGCCAGCCACGCTCCACGCGGCCGTTGGTGATGAGCTGCGTCATCACCTCCATGGCGGTGTGCGAGGGGATCGCGAAGCCGATCCCCAGCGAGCCGCCGCTTGGCGAGAGAATGGCGGTGTTGATGCCGACCAGCCGACCGGCCGCATCGACCAGCGCGCCACCGGAGTTGCCCGGATTGATGGCCGCGTCGGTCTGGATGAAATTCTCGAAGGTGTTGATGCCGACCCGACTGCGGCCGGTGCCGCTGACGATGCCCTGCGTCACCGTCTGGCCGACGCCGAACGGGTTGCCGATCGCGAGCACCACGTCGCCGATCTGCACCCCGTCGGAATCGCCGATCGCGATCGGCTGCAGGCCTTCCGCGTCGATCCTGAGCACCGCCAGGTCCGTCTCCGGATCAGCGCCGACGACCTCGGCCCTGGCGGGGCGGCCTTCGCCGACCTCCACCGCGACCGCGCCCGCGCCCTGGATGACGTGATTGTTGGTGAGCACGTAACCGTCCGGGCTCATGACCACGCCCGAGCCCAGGCCGCCGCCCGGCTCGGCGTCGGCGCCGCCGAACGGGAAGAAGGGATTGGACGGCTGCCGGCGCTGCACCGCATAGACGCTGACGATAGAAGGCAGCGCCCGCAGCGCGCCGGCGCTGTAGCTCCCCGCGCTCTCGGTGCGCTCGATCGGCGTCGGGGCGTTCACCACCACCGGCCGGCGCAGGCGCAGCCAGTCCGGCACGAAGACCGAGCCGAGCAGGTATACGACTCCGAAGAAAACCGCGCCGGCGACCGCCGAGCGGACGACGACGCGCGACAGCCCCCTCACCGCCGCGGCTCCATCGAGCACGGCGCCGGGTGCATGTCGGTCCCCAGGGGGCATCGCGGGCGGTAAGCCCGGGAAGAAGGTGGAGGCGCGAGCCGGAGTCGAACCGGCCTAAAAGGATTTGCAGTCCTCTGCATAACCGCTTTGCTATCGCGCCCCGTAGCCAGGCCGGCAGGCCCGGCCAGGCAACTCGGCAGTATACCCGAGCGTCGGAAGAACCGGCGCCCCGCGGGGTTCCTGGCGCGCCCCGGGGCGCCGGCTTCGGATCGGGGTCGCCTCAGTCGACCTTCGCTCCCGAGAACTTGACCACCTCCGCGTACTTCTTCATCTCGCGGCCGATGAACGCGGCCGTTTCCTCGCGGGTCGTGGCCATCACCTCGACGCCCTGATCGGTCAGGTACTTGCGTACCTCCGGCTCGTTCAGGACGTCGACGAACGCCCGGTTCAGACTGTCGAGGATCCGCGGCGGCGTGGCAGCGGGGGCCAGGTACACGAACCAGGAGTTCGATTCGAAGCCCGGGAAGCCCTGCTCCGCGACGGTTGGAACCTCGGGCAACTGCGAGACCCGCGTGGGATGCGCCATGGCGATGGCCCGCAGCTTCCCGGCCTGGACGTGCTGCACGATGTTGGGCGTGTTGGCGAATGCCACCTGGATGTTGTTGCCCATCAGATCGGCCAGCACCGGGCCCATCCCCTTGTAGGGAACATGCACGATCGAGACGCCCGACAGCTTCTTCAGCTCCTCCATGCCGAGGTGAAACGAGGTGCCGTTGCCCACCGAGCCGTACGCGAGCTTGTCCGGATGGGCACGGGCGTAGTCCAGCAGGTCCTTGAGGTTGTGCACCGGCAGCGACGGATGCACCACCAGCGTGTGGGGCGTGACGCCGGCGTAGGTGATCGGCGCGAGGTCCTTCAGAGAATCGTAGGGCAGCTTGGAGAAGAGGCTCGGATTGACGGCGAAGGTGTTCGCCACGATCAGCACCGTGTGCCCGTCGGGCTTGGCGTTGACGACCGCCGACGTTCCGATCTGGGTCGAACCGCCCGCGCGGTTCTCCACCACGAACGGCTGGCCGAGCCGCGCCGACATCCGCTCGCCCATGGTGCGGGAAATGATGTCGGAAGTGCCGACGGGCTGGTATGGAACGATCACGTGAATCGGCTGGCTGGGCCTCCACTCCTGGGCCACGGACGGCGCAGCCACGCCAAGCCCTGCCGCCAGCGCGACCAGGGCGGTCACGGCGGTTGTCTGTATCGCTTTCATTGTCTCCTCCGTTCGTTGTCGGATCCCGTGGTCAGCGACGTGTCATAGCAGCAGCTCGCGCGTCGCGCCACGCACGTCCATCTCGTACTCCAGGCCCACGACCGGCGGGCGCACGTAGTACCACACCAGGCCGCCGGCCATGGCGCCGCGCCGTGCCAGCTCCTCGCCGACGAGATGGCCGATGTTCTGGACAGTGTAGGCCTGCGTCGTGACCGCGTCCTGCCACCCGAAGCCGAGCGCCTTGAGCCGGCCTTCCATCTCCTGGATCACGAAGCGCACTTTCTCCCGCAACCCTTCCGGCGAGGTGTCGTGGTAGCGGATCACCCGATCGGCATACGGCTCCGGCCCCGAGGAGGCGTCACCCCCGCCCGCGATCATGAAGCTGCGGCGCGAGGCACCGCGCACGGGCACGGTGTAGGAGAAGGCGTACATCGACGGTTCGGCCGGCTTGTCGTACATCGGGCAGACGTTGGTGCGGGCTACCGGGTTCACGCCGTCCTTGTAGATGCCCCAGCGCTCGAGCGTCGTGACGTACTGCCGGTTGAAATCGATGAACCCCTGGTCGGTGAACGGCTCGCCGGAACGCAGCTCGCACTGGGCGAAGGCCGTGGTGGGACGCCCGATGGCCTTCAGGTGCGCCTCGACCGCGGCGAACGCCTCGGCCATCGGCAGCGGCTTCACGAAGCGCGCGCGCTCGATCTCGTAGCCGTCCTCGGCGGCGACGCCGCTCGAGTACTGGAAGACGGCCGGGATGTAGCGGTAGTTTCCCGGCTCGAACACGATGGTCTCGGACATGCCCTCTTTTCCTCCCTTGGTAGGCGATCGTCTATATTCTGCCCCAGGAGCATGTGGCCGAGACGTTTGGCCCGTCATTTCTGCGAGGAAGGAAATCCCCATGCGGTTCTGCGTATTCGAGGCTTCTCCCGGTGATCGACGCCTGGCCTGTGCGACCGAGGCAAGAGCGGAGAGCGTCGTCGACCTGACGGCCGCCTGGTCCACGCCGGATGCGCCGCGCGATGTCGCCGAGCTCGCCGCGCGCGGCGACGCGGGGCTCGCCGAGGCGCGCCGTATCGCGACCGCGGCGGACGCGCCGCAGTTGCAGGTGCGCGGGCTGAAGCTGCTCGCCCCCATCCCGCGCCCGCGCCGCAACGTGTTCTGCGTAGGGCGCAACTATCGCGAGCACATCATCGAAGGCAACATCGCGCAGGGGCGCGATCCGCACGTCTTTCCCGAGCACATCGAGCTGTTCACCAAGACGACGACGACGGTCACCGGTCCGGGCGCGCCGATCCCGCTGCATGCGGGCCTCACGCGTATGCTGGACTACGAGGCGGAGCTCGCGATCGTGATCGGCGACGGCGGCAAGGACATCGACGAAAGCCGCGGGTTCGACGCGGTGTTCGGCTACACCATCGTGAACGACGTCAGCGCGCGGGACCTGCAGCGCCGCCACGGCCAGTGGTTCAAGGGGAAGAGCCTGGACGGCACCTGCCCGATGGGGCCCTGGGTGGTGCACAAGTCCGCGCTGGGCGACCCGCACTCGCTGGCGATCCGGCTCTGGGTCAACGCAGAGCTGCGCCAGGACGGCAACACCGCATCGATGCTGTTCCGCATCCCGACGATCGTGAGCCTGCTCTCCGCCGGCCTGACGCTCGAGCCGGGCGACGTCATCGCGACCGGTACCCCTTCCGGCGTCGGCTATGCGATGAAGCCGCCCCGGCCGCTGCAGGACGGCGACATGGTAGCGATCGAGATCGACGGCCTCGGGCGGCTCGAGAACACCGTGCGCGCCGACTCATCCACCGCGCAGCAAAAGTAGCGAAGTAGCGCCGGCGCCGCAGCTCCGGCACGCTCATTCGGCCGATCCCGGCGCCTCCGGCGGCGGTCGAGCCGTTGATCGCGGCGCCGCGCTCCCGGCCACATAGCCCTTCAGCCTATCCGCGGCCCGCGCGGCGGCCGAGCGCCTCCCGGGATCGCCGAAGCCGCCGCCGCCCGGCAACTCGAGAATCAGCCTGCGCCCGGCCGGCACATGCTGCCAGCCCTTGCCGCGCATCGCGGTGCCGTCGTCGAGCCGGACGGACCCGGCCTTGCCGGGCTCGCCGCCATCCCGACCGCGGGCCGGGTGGCCAATCCGGTCGAACATCGCGGAGAACTCGAATTCGTGGCCCTCGGCCGGCGCGAGCTCGACCACCTGGCCGAGTCCGCCACGAAACTCGCCGTCGCCACCCGAGCCCGGTCGCAACTCCTTGCGCCAGACGACCACGGGGCCCGTCTGCTCCGTGGCCTCCACCGGCATCGTCTGCACGCCGGACGGGAAGGCGGTGGCCGACAGGCCGTCGCGACCCGGGCGCGCCCCCATGCCGCCGGAGTTGAACATCAGCACCTCGGCGCGCCGACCTGGCTGCCCGGCAACCGGGCGCAGCGACATGTGGATGTTCCAGAGCGCGCCGGCCCCTTCCGCCAGCACTTGCCCTGGGAGCGCCTTCGCCAGTGCGCCGAGGACGAGGTCCGGCACGAGGTGGCCGATCACATGGCGCAGCGAAACCGGCGCCGGGCGTGCCGCATTCAGGATGTTCGGCGGCGACGTCACGGAGAAGAGCGACAGCGAGGCGGCATTGTTCGGGATGTCGCCGGCGAAAGCGCACTTCAGCGCGTAGCTGGCGTAGGCCTTCGAGTAGATCTGCGGCACGTTGATGCCCCAGCGACTGACCGGATCCGAGCCGGTGAAGTCCACCGTCACCTCGTCGTCCCCGATAGTGATCGTGGCGACCAGCCTCACCGGCGCGTCGTAGCCGTCGGTCACCAGCTCGTTGGTCCAGCTGCCCCTGGGCAGCTTGCGGATCTGCGCGAGAGTCGCCTCGCGGCTGCGCCGAAAGATGAACTCACCCAGCGCATCGATTTCCGCGATACCGGCTTCGCGCATCATCTGCCGCAGCCGCCGATGGCCGACGTCGTTGCAGGCCGCCAGCGAGTAGAAGTCGCCGACGACCTGGTTCGGCTCGCGCACGTTCGCGCGCAGGATCCGGATGAGGTCGCCGTTGACCTTGCCGCGCTCGGCGAACTTCATGATCGGGATCTGCAGCCCTTCCTCGTAGACCGACTTGCCGTCGGCGCCGAAGCCGCGGCCGCCGACGTCGACGACATGGGCGGTGCAGGCGAAGAATCCCACGAGCCTGCCGTCCAGGAAGGTGGGCGACGTCATCGTGATGTCGTGCAGGTGCCCGGTGCCCAGCCAGGGGTCGTTGGTGACATAGGTGTCGCCTTCGAACATCTCCTCGAGCGGGATCGCCTCCATGAAGTGCCCGACCGCCTCGGCCATCGTGTTGACGTGGCCGGGCGTGCCGGTCACCGCCTGGGCCAGCATCCGGCCCTCTCGATCGAACACGCCGGCCGAGAGGTCGCCGGCTTCGCGCACCGACGTGGAGAATGCGGTCCGCAGCAGCGTCATCGCCTGCTCCTCGACCACGGAGATCAGGCGATTCCACATGACCTGCATGCGGATGTCCACGATATCGCTCATCGCTTGCCTTCCTTGCGGATCATCAGGATCGATCCGTCGGACTGCACGACCGCATCGAACAGGCTGCTCACGATCGTGGCGGTTTCACGCTCGACGATCACGACCGGGCCCGTGACCCCCTCCCCCGGTGCGAGCGCGTCGCGTGCGATGACGCCGTACATCCGCTTCTCGCCGCTGGCAGGATCGAGAATCTCGCGAGCCTGGCCCGCGGCGACCTGTCGTCCGCGCCCGACGAGCTGGCTTCGCGGCGGAATCTGCCTGGGCGCCTGGACCTTCACCGACCAGGTCACGATCTCGATCTCCAATCCGTCCATGCCGTCGATCGCGCGGCCGAAGAAGCGCGCGTAGCTCTCGCGAAACGCGCCATGGATGAAGTCGGCGTCCGCGGCCGTGTACCGCCGGTCCGGCAACGGTACGGGGATCTCCCAGCCCTGCCCCGCGTAGCGCATGAAGGCGGTGAGCTCGGTCTGGAGTTCGTCCTGGGCGCCGACGCGCACGAAGCGCTCCGCGATGCCGCGCAGCTCGTCGAGCAGCGCATTGACCGCCTCGGCCTCGAAGCCGGAGAGCCGCCAGAGCCGCGACGCCACCGCCTCGTACCCGACCGGTGCCTTGAGGAACCCGATCGCCGAGCCGACCCCGGCACCCTGCGGCACGAGGCAGCGGTCGACGCCGAGCTTCTCGCAGAGGCGGGCTGCGTGCAACGGCGCGGCGCCGCCGAAGGCGACCATCACGTGCTCGGCGATGTCCTTGCCGTTCTCCACCGCGTGCACCCGCGCGGCATTGGCCATGTTCTCGTCGACCACCTCGACGATTCCGAACGAAGCGGCCAGCGTGGACAGGCCGAGCGGCTCGCCGATCACCCTGTCGACCGCCCGCGTGGCTGCTTCCGTGTCGAGCCGGATCGAGCCGCCGGCGAAGTCGTCCGGATCGAGCCGACCCAGCAACAGGTCGGCATCGGTGATCGCCGGACGATCGCCGCCACGCCCGTAGCACGCCGGCCCGGGCTCGGAGCCGGCGCTTTCCGGCCCGGTCTGGATCCGTCCCATCGGGTCGACCCAGGCGAGCGAGCCGCCGCCGGCGCCGATCTCGATCATCTCGATCACCGGAATCGAGATCGGCATGCCGGATCCCTTGGCGAAGCGGGCCGTGCGCGCCACCTCGAACGTCCGGGCGGTGCGCGGCGCGTAGTCCTCGATCAGGCAGATCTTCGCGGTGGTGCCGCCCATGTCGTAGGAAACCACCCGGGCGATATCGAAGCGGCGCGCAATATCGGCCGCGAAGATCGCGCCGCCGGCCGGCCCTGACTCCACCAGCCTCACGGGGAAGCGGATCGCGGTCTCGACCGCCATCAGGCCGCCGCCGGAATGGATCATGAGGACCGGGCAGCACACGCCGATCGCCTCGAGGCGCTTCTCGAGTCGCGTCAGGTAGGCGGCCATCTGCGGCTGGACGTAGGCGTTGGCGCACACCGTGTTGAAGCGCTCGTATTCCCGCATCTGGGGCGAGACCTCCGCGCTGATCGAGATCGGCACGCCGAGCGCGTCGAGGCGACACGCCAGGATCTGGCGCGCGCGGCGCTCGTGCTCCGGGTTCATGTACGCGTGGATGAAGCCGATTGCGACCGCGCCGAATCCTCCGGTCGCGATCCGCTCGCCGAGAGCCTCGAGCGCGGCTTCGTCGAGCGGCATCAGCTCTTCGCCCGAGGCTCCGATCCGGCCGCGGACGGAGAAGCGATCCTCGCGCGGTACCAGGGGTGCCGGCAGCTCGATATCGAGATCGTACTGGGCAAATCGGCTCTCCGTGCGCATCTCGATCACGTCACGGAATCCTTCAGTGGTCACGAGCGCCGTTCGAGCGCCGCTGCGCTGGATGAGCGCATTGGTGGCGAGCGTGGTGCCGTGGATCACCAGGCCGATCTCGGCCATGGCGATGCCGGCATCCGCGATGACCCGTTGCAGGCCCTCGAGGAGGGCTTCCTCCGGTGCCGCCGGCGTGGTGAGAACCTTAGCGGAGTAGAGCCGCCCGCGAACGTCCAGGGCGATATCCGTGAAGGTGCCGCCGATGTCGGCGCCCAGCCGGACGTCGTGCGAGCTGCGTTTCATCGTCCTTCCTCCTGCCGGGGCATTGTCCCGCGGTCAGACGACGCCGTTGCGCAACTTCGCGTCACCGCGCCACTGCCGCTCCAGGTTCTCCAGCAGCAGGTGGATGACGTTGTCCTCGTAGCGTTGCGTCTCGCCGGCGGAGTGCGGCGTGATCAGGAGGTTCCGCGTGCCCCACAGCGCCGCTGACGCGGGCAACGGCTCCTCGCGAGCACAATCGATCGCTGCCGCCGCGATCCTCCCCTCCTCGAGCGCCGCCACCAGGGCCGCTTCGTCGACCACCGCGCCGCGAGCCACGTTGACGAGGCTCGCGCGGGGACTCATCGCCGCGAGGGCGTCTGCATCGAAGAGACTGGTGGTTTCGGGCGTCAGCGGACAGGTGAGCGCCACGAAGTCGGCCTCGGGCAGCACTTCCCTCATCCGGTCCGTCGTCACCACCCGGTCGGCGGCCTCGCCACCGCGGCTCGGATCCCGCTTCACCGCCACGACGCGCATGTCGAAGGCACGGGCGAGCTTCGCCAGGCGCGAGCCGATCCGCCCCAGGCCGACGATCACCAGCGTCTTGCCGCCGAGCTCGTCCTCGCGCTGCGGGATGTCGGAGATCATCGGGCGCCAATGGCGTTCCGCCTGGTTGTCTCGCGCCATCGGCAGCTTGCGCGAGATCGCAAGGATCAGCGCCATGGCATGCTCGGCAACCGCGCGCTCGTTGGCACCTTGCGCGCTGGCCAGCCGGATTCCGGCCTCCCTCAGGAGCTCCGATCCGTACTGGTCGATGCCGGCGCTGATCGATTGGATGAAAGCGAGCCGGGATGCGGTCCGGACAAGCTCGTCGCGCCAGAGCCCCGATACCACGAGGACGTCCGCCTCGCCGATTCTCGCCTGGAGCTCGGCAAGGCTGCGCACCTCGAAGTGGCGCAGGCCGGTCTCGCGCAGGTCGAAGCGCTCTCCCATGCGATAGGCCGCGTGCGCGAAACAGATTGTCAGCCGGTCCCGCGCAGGCAGGGGGCGATACGTCATGGTCGTCTCCTGCGGGAGCGCATGGGCCATTGCGACCGCTTCGGGATCACGTTCCAGGGCGTAGCGCCGCGAGCGCCAAGGCGGCCTGGAACGGCAAGGCACTTGCCCAGCCGAACCCGATCGCGGCCCGTGACGACCGCAGGCACCCGCGCCGGCCAGCGTCGCGGCCAGCGAGATCCGCTGGGATCATGGGGATGGAGCGGGAGACGAGTCTCGAACTCGCGACCTCAACCTTGGCAAGGTTGCGCTCTACCAACTGAGCTACTCCCGCGAAGCCATCGAGTATAGCGAAACGGTACGGCATCCCGCAAATCGACTTCGCGTGAAGCTCGCCTCGAGTTGCGCGACGCTGGCAGCAGGCAGGCGCACCCTTCGCGCCGCCGTTCAAGAGCCCCCGATGACGACGAACTCCAGGCCAGGACAGCTCGCACCACTGAGCCGTGCGATGGCCGCAGCGTCGAGCCCTCGCTTTGAGGCGGAGACTTGACAACAAGACCGACTACTGGGGAACTAAACTCTTTTACTATCAATAGGATAGTGCTCTCATCTGATTACATACTTGAGTTCTAGTCTCACGCAATCTCTCAAGCTTCCTCACCTCGCGAAACATGAGATCAGTAACTTACCGGGTTGCATTGAAGTTGGTTCACCGGTCTGGGAGCCGGGAGCGGAGCACCTCGCCGCGCCCGATTGCTCGTCCGCGTCAGGGCGTCGACTCGATCGACGGTAGACGCTGGCCGGCTTAACTCGCGCCCGCGCGCAGTTGCGGCCACGCCGCCTTCAGGTAGTAGCCCATCGACCAGAGCGTGAGGATGGCCGCGAGGTAGATCAGCCAGGTCCCTATGAGCTGCATGTCCAGCAGGCCCCAGAGCCG
>JAEWGX010000099.1 GCA_023388075.1 Pseudomonadota bacterium | reverse complement strand
TCCTTCGGAACCGACGGCAGGGGATTCTCCGGCGTGCCAGGCACCGGTTTGCGGGACTTCTTCGGGATAGGCATAGTGACTCCTTCTCGTCATGCTATCCCTCACACACAAAAATCCGGACAGGCTCGGCACGCCCGCCCCGCATGTCGCCCAGCGATCCGTCCCAGTCCGAGTGCGGCCAGCAGTCCGGATCCGGAACAGTATCCGCGGCCGCCGTCGGCTCCTGCCAAACCCACAGCCGTGCCGCCCGCCGCGTAAAGATTCGCAATTGGCCGTCCGGCAGCATCAATCGGCTGGGAATTCTCGTCCACGTATAGGCCGCCTTGCGTGTGGAACAGCCCAGCGGTCACGCGCACGCCATAGTACGGTGGTCGCAAGGGCTCTGTCCCAAGTTCTGCACGGCCGAAACGGTCCGACCCTGTCGCCCGCGCCCTCTCGTAATCGTCGAGTGTCTCGGCAAGGCGAGATTGGCCGTCGAGTCGGAGTTGCTGGAAGAGCGCGTCAGGAGCCGCGTCGTGTTTGACCCCGCCCATCTCATCAAGCCGGGCGTACTCGGGAACGTTGTGCCGCATGTAGCGATGGATACGCTCATCATAGACGACGGCCGCGATCGCCTCCGGCAGCCTGAGCACTTCCGCCGTGCACCCCGAATAGCCAGTTAACTCGTCGACAAACCGCTCGCCATGCGCATTCACCAGAATGCCGCCGAGCTCTATGACTGACCATGACACCAGCGCACCCTGCGGCACCGACACGGAAGCGTGGCCCTGATAGGACGCCATGTTATGCAGCTTGGCACCGAACTCGCACGCCCACTCAATTCCTTCGCCCGTGTTTCCTTGGTGGCCGAAGTAAGGGGCTTCGGAAATACTGGGACAGAACTCGCGCAACATGGCGCGGTTGCCCCCAAAGCCGTTGGTTGCAAGAATGACCTTCTTCGCGCGAATATTGTCTGACGAGTCGCTAGCACCCGATGCGACGCGCGCACCGGCGATGCGTCCTCCTTCCGCGATTAGGCCGAGCGCCGGCGTGCCAACCGAGATCTCCACCCCGAGCGTGCGCGCTCGCATTTCGAGAGCTGCGAACAGTGCTTCTCCATTGCGACCTTCTGCTACATGGGTGCGCGGCACGGAATGGCCGATTTTCTTGAGCACAGGCTCAAGTTTGAGCGGCGCGCCCACGCTGTCAACCAGCCATTCGACCAGAAGTCCGCTCTCGCGCGCCAACGCCCGCACAAGATGCTCTGGCGCAGTGTTGTTGGTGCGCAGCAGAATGTCCTGAACGAGTCGCTCTGGGGAATCCGAGATCCCTGCAGCGCGCTGGAAGCGGGTGCCCGCCCCGGGCACGGAGCCGGTGCTCAAAGCAGTGTTCCCGCCGAGCCGGTCCCACTTTTCGGCTATGGCGACCGTGGCCCCTTCCTCGGCTGCAGCAATCGCTGCACTTAGGCCGGCGCCACCGCCGCCGATCACAAGCACATCAACGTCCATGTCCCAATGCATCATGTGGCTCTCACTCGATCATTCTTGTGGTTTTGCAGTGTAGTTCCATCGCATCGTCGAATCCGCCGCAGTGCCGATCAACCTGTGGCCCTATTAAGCAGCGGCTGCGCACACGCACGCAGGCGGGTTTCGTCCAGGGCCTGCGTGATCATCACGACGAACGGCGTGGCCAGTGGGCCGCCGTAGGGAGCCGGCAGCGAGAACGCGTGCTGCACCCCCCTGTCGACGCGCCAGTCCCCGTCCTCGAGGCGCAACACGCCTTTGGTGCGCTAGCAGTTGGCTGCCGTCGAACTGCCGCATTCCGGCTAGCCACTGCGCGTACGCTTCCCAGAACACCGCGCCGGTGGGACGCAGCACGTGTGAGGAGCTCCCGTATGAGTGATTGTGAGCGTGGTTGTGTGCCAGGGACTCGCCCGCGGCGCCGCTCAGCGCCCTTTCCGAGAGCGGCATAGAGAGCGCGTCGCCTGCCGTCAGACTGAGTAGATGCTCCGGCTGCTGCACCGCAAGCCTTGGCGTGCGGATCGGGGCATGCTGGGCGCGGGTCGACGGCGCGACGCCCGATCAGCGGCGAAGTCAGCAGCGGTTGCAGTACCGGGACCGGATCGGCCAGCCCGGAGGTCTCGATGATGACGCGATCGAAGGCCGCCACTTCACCACGCTGACGTAGAGCGCGGAGCAGCATCAGCGTGTCCTGGATCTCGTCGCCATTGAGCGAGTACAGACAGCCGGAGTCGAGCAACACCGTGTCCTGCACGCCGGAGGCAACCAGCATGTGATCGAGCCCGAGCTCGCCGAACTCGTTGACGATTACGGCCGTGCGTTGCATGCTGGGATCGCGCAGCATCGCCGTCAGCAACGTCGTCTTGCCGCTGCCAAGAAAGCCAGTCAGCAGATGGATCGGAATCCGGTAGCTGTGTGTCATGACCGCATTGCCCTACTAGCAACGGTTGCTCAGCGTCCAGCTCCGCGCGCTTGATCTCGCGCGGGCATCTCGAAGTAGCTGCACGACGCAGCGAGGTCGTTCGCAACCAGCGGTTCCGGGAACCCATGGTTGCGGGTACGAATGGAACCGCATCTCGGACGCGGCACCTGCTCGGCCATTTCGGGCAGTGCAGCGGTTTCGCTGTGCGGGCAAGTACCGTGGCCAGTTCGGGGATGGCGGAGAGAACCGCCTCCAGATCGCTCACCGCGCGCTGAGCAAAGTCATGCATCAAAGTCATTCGCGCTTGACCCCAGCGGAGTGAAGACACCTTGACAAGGCCAGGTGGTTCCGCGCTTGATGCTCCGGACTGTCGACAACATAGCCGCTTTCGCGATCCGACCAGGGTGCATGCTCCCATTTGCCCCAAGATCTGTCAACACTTCGGTATCCGATCTTGTCCGTCCTGCAGCAAATGCGGGTCGTAGAGATCCAAGAAGGGGCCTCGATGGGACGGACGGAAGTGCTGCAGGGTCGGGTCGCGAAGCCGACAAGACGTCGGTGACTTCGGCCAAGACGAACAAGATCACGAGCAAATGCTGCACGGCTGTCGGCCTGGCGCAAGCACCTCGGCGAGCGGCAACCCAAAGACGTCAGACGCCTGAAAGCGTTGGAGTTCGAGAACGCGAAGCTTAAGAAGTTGCTTGCTAAGCGCATTCAGGAGGTGGTTCTACTGAAGGATCGCTTTGGGCAGGCCGGTAGTGTTCTACAGCCACCGGCACAGCATCTTCACCAAGCACGACCTGGAGAACCCGGTCCCGACGCAGTTCGAGCGGGCGATCCGCGCCTTGGACATCGAACCGATCCTGGCGCGCAGCCCCCAGGCCAAGGGGCGGGTCGAGCGCTCCTTCCAGACGCTGCAGGATCGGCTGGCGAGTCGGTCGTCATGGTTGGTGCTCCTCGGCCTCGGCCGCGCGGATTGCGGCGGCAGCCGGAGGTTGGACGTCAAGGACGACGAGGGGCGTGTTAGCCAGCGGCAATTATCTTGACCGGTCAGAAACAACTATCTTACGCCAGCGCAGCCTACGGAGCGCGCCCCCAACTCCGGATTGATGGCCGGAGTTAAGGATGCAGTTTCGCCAGATCGATTTCTCGCAACGCTATGAGCCGAGCCCAGGTGCCGGGGTCAACCAGCCCATTGGTTCGCCAGGCGCGAGTGCCTATCGTCACACCTCTTTGGAGGCCGGGCGCCGGGTCGCGCGGAGAGCCGCCAGCCGCCGATCAGCGGGGTCGTTTTCCTCCTCGGTGACTTGGTCGACGGCGTCGAGGACATCAGCGGTGCGCGCGGCGCAGCGCCTGACGCCCCTCGTAGCGGCATAGGCGGCTCTGCAGCTCGTCCATGCTTGCCTGGAGCGCCGCGGCGGCCTCGGCGGTCTCAGACGGCGCCAGCCCGAGCGCGCGGCCGGCGCGCGCGATACGCGCTGCCTGTCGTGCCTGGTCCGCGAGCGTGTTGATCGTTCTCATCGCTGGCGCCCCTCCGCCCGGGCCGGCTGCCTCGGCAGCACCAGATTTAGGTCAAGCGCCAGCTCGTTCCGGCGGACCGCGCCGCGGATGCGCTCGCCGGCGTTGATCCCGATCAGGCGGTTCGCCACCGCGCGATTGACGAAGTCCAGGGTCATCTTCTTCGTGACCTCGGGCGCGGACACCAGCATCGACCGCAGCAGATGCCTGGACATGCCGGCAGTGCGACGGGGGCCGGGGCCCGGAGCCGTCCCGCGGACGAACCGCCCCTTCGCGTCGCGCAGCACCGGGAAGGCCTCGCGATCGAGGACCGTGTGTGTCCGCTGGGCGTGGGGATTCGGCGCCGGTCCGTCGGCGTCGGGGCGGCGAATCATGACGACACCCTCGGGCACTGGACAACCGCGATCGCCGGGTGCGATCCGATCGCGCGGATCGTCGGTTGCCGCGACCATGCGGTGCCGTCGAGGGGTGTCCACCCTGTCCACCCTAAACTCCCGGTTTCCATGACTTCCTCTATAGGATTCTTCTCACGTAGGACTTCTTGAAAACAGGGGTTAAAGGTGGACAGGGTGGACACTTGAATCGCTGCGCTCATCCTCCGATCTCCTCGTCCTGCAATCTCAGACCGTGGACCAGCGTCACCGTCTGCCGCTTCCCGCCGAGGGTCGTCACCTTCCGAGTGCTTTTCCGGTAGCCCTGCACCCGCCCTTCCACGAGTTGCTCGAAACGCTGCCGGTTCACCGGTAGGTAGCCGCAGGACTTCGCCCAGCCGACGTATGTCGGATACAGCCCCTCGTCGAAGCCGCTGCTTGCCAGCAGAGGCACCGAGTAGTCCGCACCCAGCTCGCACCGCTCCGCTAGGAAGTGCCCGACGCGGTCCTGCTCTTCCTGGTAGTCACCCACGGCGGCCAGCACAGAAGCGGGCGCGCGCAGGCGCTTCGCCTGCCAATCGATCGCGCCAGCCACCAGCCAAGCCAGGATGCCGGCGCGCTCGGTGGCGAGCTTCGCTGGCAACCCGGGATCGCCAGTCTTCTGAGCCTTACCCTCGCCGACCTCCTCCTGCGAACCGTAGGACGCCCGATAGGGCACGAGCAGCACTCGGCGCCACATGCCGCGGTCCTGCCCCTTGATGGTCGGCTTGTGGTTCGTCAGGAGCTGGAGCTTGTGAGTCGGCCGGAACGTGAACGGGTCGCGGTATAGGAACCTACCCGTCAGCAGCGCATCCCCCGTCACGTTCTTGATCGTGGACTCCCGCAGCGGCGCCCCCTCGGCGGTCTCGCTCGCCGTGACCATGCGCCCGCCGGCCAACGCCGCGATGGCATAGCCCTTCACCTCGCCGGTCCCGGTCATGAGATCCTCGCTTCCACGGCTGGCGTATGGGCCGAGCACGCTCTCGATCGCCTCGATCAGCGTTGACTTCCCGTTCCCACCGGTGCCCCAATGCACGGCGAACTTCTGCTCCGAAATGTCGCCGGTGGCGCAGTACCCGAACCACCGCTGGAGGAACTGCACGGTCGCCTCGTCAGGCATGATGTCGTGCAAGAACTGCTCGAACATCGGCGATCGCGCCTTGGGATCGAAATCGACGTCGATCAGTCGGGTGATCAGGTCACCGCGCGCGTGCGGCCGAATCTCGCCGGTACGAAGATCGATCGTCCCGTTCCTCGCATTGAGCAGCCACGGATCCTCGTCCGGCTCCTTATCGACGGTGCTGAACCGCTGCAGCATCCGTACCGCGGCCTCGATGCGGCCAACGCTCTCGGAGGTGTGAGCCCACTTCCGCAGCGCCGAGGCCACGTTCTCTGAGGCCTTTCGCTCTTCGTCGGTTGCTGTGCTCGACACCTTGTCGAGGAGCGCCTGCGCTTCGGCATGGATCACTGCAGAGAGGTTGCAGGCCTTGCGGAATGCATCGTCGTCCACCGGTGCCCAATGCGTACCGGACCACGAGTGCCAACGACCACGCATGAACGTCAGGCCGGCGCCGAACTGGCGCTGCAGCCGCTCGGCGTTCTTCAGATCGGTCGTGGCGTGTCGTGCGATGACCTTGCTGCTCTCGCCCTTCGCCTTCTCGATCGCCTGCTTGGTGAGCGCCTTCGCGTTGCGCTCCCGGAGGTCGGACTGCTCCTTCTCCTCCTCGGCGGTGAAGTCAGGGAGGATCTCGAACCGGTCGCTGACGTCCTCCTGCCAGCCGGCCTCGCGCGCGAGCTTCATGACCGTGCCGATCGTGACCATCGCGCCGTCGCGATCAAGCCGCGTCGAGTCCCAGTTCTTTCGATCGTCGGCAGCCGCCTTCTCGCCCCACTTCTCCCAGCGGCTGCTGTAGCAGGCCTGGAAGAGCTGGAACCCTTCCTCGCTGCCGCCGGTGGCATGGTGCACGCCCTGGAGAATCGCCAGGTACTGATCCCGGTCGTGATCGTCGACAGGCAGGCTCTCAAGCATCGAACCGATCGCCCCCTCTCCGAGCTGCTCTCCGACGACGGGCCGCGCTGGAGTCGGCCTCTCGCGCACGGCCACTGGGTCGGACACCGTCCAGGCGACCGCGGTCGCATCGATCGGCTCGAACGTAGACGCGTCGAGCCCGACGGACTTGCCGGCGAACGGCAGGACGAACATGTTGCCGAAGCCGTCAGCCGGAACGCTGTGCTGCTTCGGGAATACCTCGATCTGGCCGGTGGCGACTCCTGCAGTGCCGTTCTTGAAGCCGCAGGCAGCCAGGATGTCTATCAGCAGCGCGCGCACGCTGTACGCGTCCTGCGGCTCGTCCCACAAGGCGATTAGGTGCAGGCCGCTGCCGCCGCTCGACCGGAACGGAACCAAGTCGACCCCGAAGTCCACGACCGCGGTCGTCGCGATGCGGCGCGCGGTCTCGACCATCTGCGGCCAGGCAGTCTCTCCCTTGTGGCTGTCGAGATCGAGGAGCGCGAGCCGCGTGGTGTTCGTGCCCGGCGGGATCGGGCAGCAGCCGAACTTGATCCCGCTGCTCGGGTCGACGTGCTTCGCGAGGTTGGCCTTGGTCAGCGGCTTGTCGGTCCAGGCCGCGGGCTTGCCCGGTAGGGCGATCGCGCGATGTCCGAGGTATACGCGTTCGGTGATCGGCGCGAGGAGCGCAACGGGGTCTACTGCGAGTGCTGCTTCAGACGATGGATTCATGGGACACGTTCCTGTTGTTCTGGCCGCTGATGCGAACCGGATGGACGGCGCGGAGGGGAGCTTCCGCGACTTCGATCGCTCGCGCGACCGTGGTGACGTGCGGCACGCGGCAGCCGCGAGTCGCGATTGCTGAGACGATCTCGCGATCGGCCGCGTGGAGCGCGGGCCTTCCCGCGACCTGCTTGTGGTACAGGTGGCCGCGCGACTCATCGAACCCGACTGCTCCTGCGCGGACCATGTCGAGAATGATCGCGATCGTCGCGTCGAGGTTCGCCTTGCGGCCGACCTCGGAGGAGGTGTGCGTGTTCATGCTGCTTCTCCCACGAGCCCGAGCCTGGCGTCGAGCGCCTTGAGCTGCGCCTCGCGCTCCTCGCGTTCCCTGATCTCGGCAGCCCTGCGACGTGCGTCCTCCGCAGCGCGCATCTCCTGCACCTTGGCGTTGGCCGCGTCGAGCCCCTCGGCTTCGATCGTTTCGACGAACGCGCTAATCCGCTCCGCGCTTGCCGTCGTCCCTGCGAACAGCGGGCAGCTAGTGCTAGCGTCCTTGCCGTACGCCTTGCGGACCGCTTCGAGGTAGACGTCCTCGATGCCGTACGCGAGCAGGCCGGCCTCGTTGATGATCTTGCTGAACCGGCGATCGCCTCTCACGGTCAGGCTGCTCCTATCCGGCACGTTCTCGTCGCCGTACGCGAGCGCGCTATGTGCGAGCGTCATCAGCCGCTTAGCTTCCGCCAGGTGGGCGATCGCAGTCGCCGCGTCGCGCGGCGTCACGGTGCGACCGCGGGCGGCGATCAGGTCGGGTCTTGTGGGGTTGTGGTTCATGCGACTTTCGCGCTCCTTGCGCGGGTGGGTTTCGGAAACGGGATCACCTTCGACTCAGCGACCTCGGCGGCGGTCATCTCGTGCGACTCAAGGCCTTCGATCGGCAGCGTGCTGCGCTCGTCGACGACGGTCTCTTCGACCTCGCCGGGGGCCTCGCGGGCCTCGCGCTCGCGCTTCCACTTGAGCTGCTGGGCCACCATCGCGTCGAAGTAGGCGCGGCGACGGCCGACGGCAGCAACGATGTCCCTGCGCGCGGCGACCAACAGCGGCGACCTAGCGACCTCGGTGCTGTTGCCGAGCTTGCCCTCGATGAACTTGAGCAGGTGCGCTTCGGGCCGCCACTCGAATGCGGCGGGGACGTGGTTGCCCAGCGCTACCTCGGCCTCGAACGCGCCGCGCCAGGCGGACAACGGGCTGCGGACCGTGAGGTCCGGAAGAGAGCCTTCGGCCCTCACAATGCGCGCCTCTCGGCGGCGGACATCCTGGTATTTGTCATGATCGGCTCCTTGTTCGCGGACCACCCGCGGTGTCGATCGAGGGAGAAAATCGCCCCCCTCCTAGTAATTGCGGCATGTCCGAACCGTCAGAATTAACGGTTCGAGCCGATCCGCGGCCTGGGTAACGTGAATTCTGTTAACTGCGCTCTAGGTCACAACACGCTAGGCCAGGAGGCGATACCCTGACGGACATTGGTGTACGTTAGCCATGCTACGGGGCGGCCTGCGGGCTGCCGTAAGGGGATCGATGATGGCTTCAGAGACGAACGACCGGGTCCAGATCTATCTGCCGAAGGTCATGCTTGCCCAGCTAGCGCAGATCCAGGAGCAGACCGGGATCAGCCGAAGCGAGCTGATCAGGAACGCGATCGCGGCCTGGCTTGCCGCACGCGCTCGGGGGTCGCAGCCGTGAAGCCCGCGGACGACCCGTCGCTGGTCGACGACCTGGATCAGGATCCGGAGGAGCCGGAGATGGACGATCGCGACCAGGAGATAGCCGACCTGCTGGCCGACGAGGACGACGGTAGCGGGTTCGAGCCGCCCGATGACATCGGCGTGACGTCGACATGCGACGAGGTCTTCGAGGCGAACGAGCCTTTCTGCGACCCCGACGGCCCAGACAACTTCGACGAGCAGCCTCTAGCCGATCTAGTAGACCGCGATCGCGAGCGGCACCAGCCGGAGATCCTGTTCGACGCGGGCGACGAGGATCGCAGCCTGAAAGAGGATCCCCGGTCCTCCTTCACCGACATCTACGCACTGACCAAGGAAGCGTGGCGGGACTGGGCGCTTCCGTACGAGGTCCGGGCTTACGACTGCGAGAGGCTCGATGAGGAGATCGAAAGGTGGCTCGATTCCGGCGGATTCCGCGAAGCACTCGATAAGGCGATGGAGAAGGTCTACGAGCTAGACGCGGATGAGTTCGAGTGCGGGATGCCCGACTGGGAGCGCACTTTCCCCACCGAGCACTCCATCTTCAGGCGCAAGCGCGAGTATGTGCTAGCGCTCAAGCAGGTACGCCGGGAGGCGAGAGACCCCCGTTGGCGGGTGAGCGAAGCCGGGATCGAGCGGGCGGACTTCGATCCCACGATCTGGCAGCCTGACGACGATGCCGCTCTCGGTCCCGAACTCACAGACCGGTTGGTCAAGACGAAGAGCGAGAAGACGAAGTCCGGCCAGACGGCCAGGATGAAGCGAGCCAAGCGGCAGACGTTCATGCTCGGATGGGAGGACCGCGGCCTGTCGTCTTCGAGGATGGCCCGCACGCGCGCTCAGATTGACGACCACGAGGACGACCCTGCTGACGTGGGACTCGACGACGACGGGAATCCTCTCGTGCCCCGAGGCTACGCGAGGCTCGCGCATGTCGGCAGGATCATCCCTGACGAAGAGCGCGAAAAGCGGGCCGATCTGATCGCGGAGATGCGCGCTGACGCGACCCACTTGCGGCAGAAGTCGATCGAGCGACTGGCGGACTCCGGGCTCCCACTGTTCGACGAAATCCCTTCAGCCGATGACATCATCGAGGAGAGGCAGGAAGCGGACCTGAGCCACGGGATCGTCTTCGAGAGCACTGATGAGGGCCACTGGCTGGTCGGGCCGGTCCAGGTGCCGGAGGTCGACGGGATCGGCCCCCCTGCCGCGTTCGTCGGTCCTCCGGCCCCTGGCTTTCCTCCTCTCGTCCCCGTGAAGCACCGGAGTGCCATGCGCCTGGTCCGCCGGATGCTCGAAGCGCATCCCTATCCTGTCGAGCTGACGAAATCCGAGCAGGTCCAGATGATCGACCTGGTGAAGAAGATGACCCAGGAGCCTAATCCAGCCGAGCCCGGCGAGGTGGTGCAAGCCGAGATGGTGCGCGCGATCTTCAGGATGCTTTCGCCGCGGCTGGACCGCGAAGAGAGGTGGTTGCACGGCTTGGCCCGCCTTCCAGACCACTACTACCTGGTAGGCGGACCGCGTGACCCGCGGCGGATTCGATAAGCTGCTGGCGCGAGGTCAGGCATGAGCAACCCGGAGGTGCCAAGTCACCGGTCGCCGAGCCTGATTGCTCCTAGGTCGATCCAGTTCGCTTTAGCCCAACGTGACGGAGTCGATCCAGTCGGATAGCGCCTGCAAGGCGGCGCGGACCTCCTGCTGGTACTCGTACCGCTCATAGTGCGCTGCCTGGACGCCGCCCATGCCGTGCGACGCCAGGTATCCGCGCACGTCGCGCGAGACGCCCAGGGCTTGCAGCCGGGTCTCGACACTTCGGCGGACGTCGCCAAGGCGAAACGCCGCCCGCACCCCTCCGTCCGCGACCAATTTCGCGATGAGCGGTCGAGCTGCGACGCTCAGCGTATCCGGCACCGTGGCGACTCCCTGGGCGTTTGCGAACAGCCACTGTGAATCGCCGGCGCGCTTGATTGAGCGCTCGACGATCACCTTGGCCGTGGCTGTCAGCGGTAGGGCCCATCGGCGCGCCGTCTTGCGCCTTCCCTTCGGATCGCTGAGCGTGATCGAGCTTTCGTCCAGGTCGACGTCGATGACGCGAACCCGGAGCAACTGCGTCGGCCGCTGGCCGCCAAGCCAAACGCACAGGAGCAGCGCGTCTCGCACAGGTCCCTCTGGCATGTCCTCCACCGTGCGGATCCACGCTGCCAACTCGGCGGTGTCGAGCGCGCGGTGCCCGGGCGTCGTATGACCCTCGATCTGCGCGATGTGGATGGATGGGTCCCTGGTCAGCCCGAAGTCGGTACCATCGGTCGCGGCATCGACGTTGGCACGCATCGCTTGGGCGAAAGCCGCTCGAACGAACGACCGGATCTTAGCCGCCTGGCGACGCTTCCCTGCCTTCACCAGAGGCCGCAGGATCGCCACCAGGTGGTCCCGGGTGATCAGCGACGCGCGGGTGTCGAGCATCCACTGCGGGATGTACAGGCTGGGCCTGAACGCCGAGCGTACCTCTCTGGCCGACTTGGCACCGCGCGCTTCTAGTCTGGCCGTGTAGGCCTCGAGGAGCGCCGAGAAGGTCTGGTCCTTGGGCGACTTCCCCGACAGCAACTCACGCTGCCGGCGCTCCGCGGTCAGGCGATCCTTCACGTTGCGGTCCTCGCGATGCCTGACCCGCAGCTGGGCGACGTGGTCACGCGCCTGGCGCAGAGTGAAGCTCGCGGCAGCATCGCCTGCTGCGCGGACGTAGTCGCCGATGCGGATCAGCTCGCGCTTGCCCTCCGCGTTCGTCGTGCGGAAGTAGAAGACACGGCTGCCAGCGGGCATCACGCGGACGACCAACCGCCCCTCCCCTCGGCGCCCCAGGTCGGTGAGCCAGACGTCGCGCTTCGGATCCGGTCGGACGCGTTCGATGGTCGAGGAGCTGAGCGCGGAGGTAGTCGCCATTTGCGTAGCCGTACCGTAGCCGTATGGTGCTGAAAAGTGTACGAATCGCCCCCTATGGTGTCAACTCATGTTGTTGATTTCTTTGCGTTTTCTCCTGTGTTGCCCAGAAGTGCATGATGACTGTTAATCCGCAGGTCCCTGGTTCGAGTCCAGGTCGGGGAGCCATCAGTTTCTGGAAGCAATACAGGCACCTGTATTCACGAGGCTGCTGCGCCTCCCGATCTCGCTCGACCGACAAGGGTGAACTGAATTCGCCCGCCGTCGAGCTTCCCGCGAATCATGTCGTCGACCAGCCATGCCGGTCGCTCGGGCTTCAGACCTTGAACCAGGTCGCAGCGCTGTCATATCTTCCTCGCCTCCAGTGCCGCCGAGCGGCGTTCAAACTCACCAGCCTGACGAATCGCACCGAGCGCGCCGACCGTCTCGATGATCTGCTTTCCCATGTCCGGCGCCGCCTTCCCTTCGGACACGGCTTGCAGGACAGCTCGACCTGATTGGCGAGGGGTGCCTTGGCGTCGCCTTCCTCCGGACGACTCTTCACGCGTAACGATCTTGGTTCCGTCGGATGGACTGTCAAGAATGGACACTTGCGCTATGAAGGTCTGGTTCCCAAGGGAAGTTGGCTACTATGCAGCCGCTGCGCCGCATGCTGCCGAGACTCACCTTTTTTGCGATCTGTTCAATGCGCCCTCGTTTCGCTGCCGCATCCGTTGCAACGATTCTGCTTGTCGGATGTGGGAGCGGAGGGTCGAGCGACACGACGGTAGCGGCTAGTCCGACGCCACCGCCACCCACTTCAGCAGCGCCGACACCGGAGCCCCCTCCACCACAGCCCGGCGAAATTCCCGTCGGCGATCCTCCATCCGGGCCGAAGCCGCCCTCGCCGGCCCCTGAACTTCCGGCTGCGCCCCCTGAGCCAGCGCCAGAAACGATACCTCAACCGAGCCCCATTCCGCCCCCAGTACAGCCGCCGCCTCCTCCAGGCAGCTTGCCCCCTGGCGATCCTCCACTAGACTCACCGCCACCCGCGCTCAACTCGGCGCCGATTGCGAATGCCGGGCCGGTAGCGACCGTGACGGTCAATCGCAGGACAATGCTCAACGGCAGCGCTAGCTGGGACGCGGATGGCGACTCACTGACCTATAGCTGGACCCTGCTTGGGCCCGACGGGAGTCGAGCCCTGCTAGAAGGCTCGAATGGCGCTTCACCCTCCTTTGTCGCAGACGTCCCTGGCGCCTATACAGCGGTGCTGTCTGTGAATGACGGCAGGTTAGGCTCTTCAAGTAGTACCCAGATCCTCGCAGTTCCGGATCGGGGCGAGAATCCCGCCTATCGGGTCGGTGTCGCTTCGCGAGCACAGCGTTCTCGCCCGGACGGATTGCATGTCCTTCCTCTTAAGGACTGGGTGCTGGAGTACGCGTTTCTGGTACCACCACTTCCATCTGGCGAGGGGTGGTCTCCATCAAGGGGGGTTTTTTACCTATGGGGGGACGTCGATTTTGACGCGTATGGTTCACGAGCTCCCGAAGCATCGGCTCGGATCTCGGGGTATCGATTCAACCAGATAGTTCCGCAACTAGTCGTTGGGCATGTCCTCTCTGGGAACGACGAGCAGTTCCGTCCTACATGGACCTATGAGTCCACCTGGAAGGTCCAAGCCCAGTACTTCTGGCAGTCTGAGGATGGATCGCTGTACGCACAAACTGGCCCGCTAGTCAATGCGATGCCAGGCGAGCTTGTTCGGACTCGCATCTCCTATAGCCAGGACAGCGGCTCGATTACTGCCACGATTCAAGGGCCTCAAGGTACCAGTGAAGTGGTTGTTCCGAAGCCATTCCCGAACGACCCAGCACTCTTCTCCAGCTGGGCGAACTTCTTCGATCGGGCAAGCAGTTCGCTTGGGGAAAACTTCATTAGGGCAAATCCGGTCATGAACCTCGAGACCTACTTCGTTGATGCCCCGACGCTGTGCCAAGTCCTCCCCTGGCGCGTGAGATGGATGTCCTTGCCGGGATTGACGACAGGTTCTAGCTCGTTTGAGTCGTTCACCTACGACGGCTTGGAGTGCGCGCAGGAGTTAACCCGCCTGGAATTCTGACGCAGCAGGCTACGCTCAGAGTTCGTCATGGGTGATCCCCAGGTTCGGAACACCCGGGATCGTCACCGTGGACCAGTCTCCGATCCTCACCCACGGCCATTCATGCCCTCGTGGGCTCGGTCGGGCGAAGTGAACGCACTCTGATCGACCTCGATCCAGGTTGCCTGCCCCACCGCAATCGGCTTGCCCCCGGAATCGTAGACGGCGGAGCCGGCGCGCCGCTTGCGCCCCTCGGTTCCAAGCGACCAGCCGACGACCGTGCACTGCTCCCCTTGCGCGATCGCTGCGTCGAGCTGCACCGTCAGCTCGCCGAGCACGATGGCCTTGCCTTCGGGCACCGGGAGGACTGCGAATCCGCCGCTGCAGTCGAGCGCCGCCCACAGGAACTCCGGCCGCACGCTTCCGTCGCCGTCCGCCAATGACGCGTCGGGCACCCAGGGAGCGGCAACGAGCGATCGCGCTTCGATCGGACCGGGGAATATGCGCAATCCATCGCCTGGCTCGCGCTGGGGTCCGCAGACGAAGCAGCGGGGAAATGCATGCGCCGTGAAGCCGAGGTAGCGCCCGACGGCCTCCGTCGCGTCGTCGAGACTCACCGGTTCGGGCGCCGACAGGTCGAGCGTGGCCGGTCCTGCCTCGGCGATCAGGCGGTCCCCGTGCAGCAGCCGCGCCTGCTCGGACGCGACTTCGAGTCTCAGCGGCGTGTCCAGCGGTGCCGGCGCCTTGAGCCGCACTGCGACCGACGGTCCCAGATGCGAGGCCCCCCGACCGCAGACGTAGCCACCGTTGCCGATGCCCGGTGGACCGCAGAATCGCTCGGAGATCTCGAGCTGCTCGATGCGCATCGCGTTCCTGCGTCAGCCGCTTGACCGCGACCTCCCCGGCCGCGTCTGCCTCATGACCATCGCCACGATGGTTTCCGAGAGCTCGTTCTTGGCCTGGCGCGCGCTGATATCGCCGTTCAACGCCGCGTAGGACAACGCTTCGGCGGCACCGAGGAACGCCCAGAGGCCGGCCGGCGAGATCCTGCGGCCAGGGGCGAACGGCGCGAGCGCCGCGCGGCACTGCTGCGCGAACTCGACCTCGCAGTCGCGCCTGACCTGCTCGAGCTCCGGCGAGCCGGCCAAGGCCGCGATCACGCCGGAGATCTCGCGGCCCTGCCCCAACGCGCAGTCGACGTACGCCGAAGCGATCACCGCGGCCCGGCTTGGCAGCGTCGCCTCACTTGAAGCCAGCGCCCGCGCCATCGCCGCGGTCTGGCGGGAGTCGAACTCGCGATAGAGGGCAGCCAGCAGATCCGCCCGGGTGGCGAAGTGGTCATAGACGACGGGCTTGGCCACATCCGAGCGCTCCGCAAGCCGACCCAGGGTCAGCGCGTCCGAGCCCTCTTCCCGCACCAGCTTCCAGGCGACCTGGATCAGCTGGCGATAGCGCTCCGAACGCGTCATCCGCCGACGCACCCTCGGGAGACCGCCCTGCTCTCTCGTATTGGAGATGGACATCACAATGTACCGAACGTAGCCTACGATTCGTATATACCCCGAGTATATATCTGTCGATCCATCAGCACTGGAGTACGAATCATGCATGCACTCGTCGTTGTCGCCAATCCCGACCCCCGCTCGCTCACTCACGCCGTCGCCAGGCGGATCGCAGCAGGCGTAGCGGAGGGCGGCCCCGCCAACTCCTCGGAGATCGCCGATCTCTCCACAGAAGGATTCGATCCGCGATTCACGGCCAATGACCTCGCGGTCCATCTGGAGCTGGCTCGACCCACCCGCGATGTTCTTGCCGAGCAGGCTCGGATCGACCGCGCCGACGCCCTGGTGCTGGTGTATCCGGTGTACTGGTGGTCGATGCCCGGGCTGCTCAAGGGTTGGATCGACCGGGTGTTCACCCGCGGCTGGGCCTATGACTATGGCCGCGAAGCCGGCGTCGTCAAGAAGCTGGCCGGCCGTGTGGTCCATCTCGTCGGGATCGGAGGCTCCGATGCCGGGACCTTCCAGCGACATGGCTACGCCGGCGCCATGAGGACGCAGATCGATCACGGCATCTTCGACTATTGCGGAGCGCGCGTCGCCACGTCGGAACTGCTGCTCGATGCGCACACGGGAGACCCGGCGGCGCATCTGGAGGCCGCCCACCGCCTCGGTCGCGAAATTGTCGAGGCAATCGACCGGAGGGTCGCGGTGGACGAAACCGGCACCGTTACGGCCTGAACCCGCCTGCGGAACCGACTCTGCCAAGCGGGCTGCCAACCGACCGTCTCATTCTCCTGCTTCTTCAGGCCCGCTTCCTGGCGCGGGTGGTGCGCCGGCGCATATCCAGCTCGCCTGCCTCCTGTCGGACACTCTCGAGAAACCGCTGCACCGCGTTGCTCGGCTTCGCATCGATCCACAAGAGGCCCACAGGGCCCAGCGCCTGCCGCATGGCGAGTGGCAGGGTGCAGAGCGCGCCGCCCTGCTCGTAGTGCCGTGCCAGCTGCTGCGACACGACGCTGACCATGTCGCTCGCCAGCAGCAACGACTCGTTGATCATCAACGACACCGACTCCACCTGCTCGACGGGCAGGCGGGTGTTGGCCGCGGCGAACTCGGCCTCCAGCCGCACCCGCATCGGCATGCCGGGTAGCGGCAGGATCCAGGGGTAGGCGGCCGCGTCCGCCAGGGTCAGTCGCCGCTTCTTCAGCAACGGATGGCCGCGGCGCACCACCGCCATCACGGGCTCCTCGTAGAGCGCCTCCGATTGGAACTCGGGCCCGAGGGCTTCGCCGTGCAGGCGCCCGATCACGCAATCGAGCTCGTGCCTGCGCAACGCGGGCAACAGGTTGTCCAGTGAATCCTCGTACAGCCGGATCTGCAGCCGAGGCGCCTCCCGGCGGCACCGCAGGATCGCATGAGGCACGAGCACGGGTGCAACCGCCCGCAGCACGCCGACGCGCAGCAGCCCGGAGCTGCCGGCGCGCATGGCCTCGAGCTCCTTGCCGGTGCGCATGCTGTCGCCGAGCACCCGTTCGGCGTAGCGCAGCAGCACCTCGCCGTCGGCCGTCAGGCGCAGCGGCCGCTCGCGCTGCATCAGGGCGCAGCCCGCCTGCTCCTCCAGCTCCCGCAGCCACTTCGAAAGCGCCGGCTGGGTGATGTGCATCAGCGCCGCGGTCTCGCTCTGGCTGCCGGTGCGCACCAGCATGCGGAACACCTTGAGATGGCGAATTCGCAACCGCAGCAGCCAGCCGGCCGCCTTGTCCACGTCCATAACCTTTGGAGCATAGCCCCCCAATCTTTTGATTCTGGACTTTATATCACTGTGGCCGAGAATCCGCTGCATGACATCCCCTGAAGCACCAGCCGGCGCCACGCCCAACTTCCTGCTGATCGTGACCGACCAGCAGCGCTGGGACCATGTCGGCGCCTACGGCAACCCCGTGCTGCGCACGCCGAACATCGACACAATCGCCGCGCGGGGCTGGCTGGCCGAGCGCTTCTACGTCGCCTCCCCGGCCTGCATGCCGAATCGCGCGAGCCTCATGACCGGCCGCCTGCCGTCGCTGCACGGCGCCCGCCACAACGGCATTCCGCTCTCGCTCGGCGCGACGACCTTCGTCGAGCTGCTGCGCGAGGCGGGCTGGCGCACCTCGCTGGTGGGCAAGTCGCACCTGCAGAACATGTGCGGCTTCCCGGCGGCCTGGCCCCCGGCCGAGCGTCGGCTGTCGCGGGAGGCCGAGCGCGAGGTGCCGGGGGCCTATTGGCAGGAATGGGGACCCTTCTGGCGCGACCGGCCGGACCACGACCTGCAGGCGCCCTTCTACGGCTTCGAGGACGTGGCCCTGGCCGTGGACCACGGCGACATGGTGCTGGGGCATTACGGCCGCTGGCTGCAGGCCCAGCACCCGGAGGTGGCAGCGGTGCTCGGACCCGAGCATGCGATCCCGGCACCGGAGTGGCGCCTCACGCAGGCGAAGCAGGCCTGGCGCACCCGCCTGCCGGAGGCCTGCTCCAGCACCACCTGGATCACCGACGAGACCATCCGCCGACTGCGCGAAGGCGCCGAGAGCCGCAAGCCCTTCTTCATACAGGCGAGCTTTCCGGATCCGCACCATCCGTTCACTCCGCCGGGGCGCTTCTGGGGCATGTACCACCCGGACGAGGTCGACCTGCCGGCGTCCTTTCACGCGTCGACCCGGCCGCCGCCGCACGTGGCCTGGCTGCGCGCGCAGCGCGATGCGGCGCGGGCGGTGAAGCACACGCCGGCCGCCTTCGCCTGCGACGAGCGCGAGGCACGCGAGGCGATCGCGCTGAACTACGGTTCCATCGCGCACATCGACGAGTCGATCGGCCGGATGCTGGCGGCGCTGGAGAGCCTGGACCTGGCCCGCAATACCGTGGTGGTCTTCACCAGCGACCACGGTGACTTCCTGGGCGACCATCAATTGCTGCTCAAGGGACCGTTGCACTACCAGAGCCTGATCCGCACCCCGTTCATCTGGGCCGACCCTGCAGGCCCGCAGGCCCGTCGCAGCCCGGCGTTGTGCTCCACCGTCGACCTCGCCCCCAGCATCCTCGCCCGCGCCGGCGTGCCCGCGTTCAACGGCATGAACGGCCAGGTGCTGCCTTGCGTTCCCGGGGCTGCGCCGGAGCGCCAGTCGGTGCTGGTCGAGGACGAAGTGCAGCGGGTGCTGTTCGGCTTCGACTCGCCACCGCGGCTGCGCACGCTGGTCACGGCGCGGTGGCGGCTCACCGTCTATGCGAACGCCTCCTGGGGCGAGCTCTACGACCTGGAGAGCGATCCGCACGAGCTGGACAACCTCTGGGAGGATCCCGGGCACCGGGCCTTGCGCGGCGAGCTGATGACGGAGCTGGTGCGACAGATGACCCGCCACGGCGACACGAGCCCCTATCCGAGCGCTCTCGCATGAGGCGCCGCTTTCCACACCCGGCGCGCCACGGGCGCCTGGGCAACACAAGGAGACAAGCATGAAGACCTGGATCTCAGCCGCCTGCGCAGCCGCCCTCGCCGTTTCCGCCGGCAGCGCGCTTGCGGAAACCAAGCTGCTGTTCAGCACCTTCTTCCCGCCGCAGCATCCGCTGGTCAAGCAGGTGTTCCAGCCCTGGGCGGCCAGCGTGAAGGAGGTGACCGGCGGCAGCGTGGTCGTCGAGTTCTCGCCCACCAGCCTCGCGCCGCCGCCCGGGCAGCTCGACATGGTGTCCAAGGGCATCGCCGACATCTCGGTGCAGTTCGCCGGGGTGGTGCCCAACCGTCTCACCAGCCTGCTGGTCACCGAGGTGCCGGGGCCGGTGTCCACCGCGGAGGCGATGTCGGTCGCGCTGTGGCGCACCCACGAGAAGTTCTTCGCCAAGGCCGACGAGCACAAGGGCTTGAAGCTGCTGTCGGTGTTCGCGCTGCCGCCCCAGGGCTTCTACGGCACCCGGGAGGAGCCCGTCGCCAGCCTGGAGCAGATCAAGGAAGCCAAGATCGCGACGACGCCGGGCACGGCCGCCCGCGCCTACGGCTCGGTGACCTCGGGCGTGGTCGCGGGTCCCGCGGTGCGCTACTTCGAGCTGGTCTCCAAGGGCATGGTCGACGCCTACGTGTCGGTCACGCCGCTCGACGTGATGGGCTTCAACCTCGCCCGCTACACCAAGACCGCCATGAACCTGCCGGGGCTGGGAACTGCGGGATCCTTCTCGCTGGTGATGAACGAAGGACGCTGGAAGAAGCTCACGCCGGCCGAGCAGGCGGCCATCGCCAAGGTGAGCGGCGAAGCCTTCGCGCGCAGCCTGGCCTCCATGGACACGGCGAACAAGGTCGCGATCAAGGCGATGCAGGACCAGGGCACCCGGTTCGTCGACGCCTCGCCGTCCCTTGTGCAGGATCTCGGCAAGGCCTTCGCCTTCCTCGAGAAGGAGTGGGCCGACGAAGTCGCCAAGCGCGGCGTGGACGGCGCCGCGGCAGCGGCCTTCTACCGCGCCGAGCAGGAGCGCGCCGGGACCGCGCGGTGAGCTGGCGCCGCTCGCTGCCCGGACGCGCCGGCGGCTGGCTGGAGCTGCTGGGCGCGATCGCGCTGTTCGCGATGATGACGATCACGTTCCTGGACGTCGGCGGACGCTACCTGCTGCACCGGCCGCTGACTGGCAGCACGGACCTCGTGCAGGTGCTGCTGCTGCTCACCGCCGGCTGCACCCTGCCGGCGGTGACCTGGCGCGGCGAGCACCTCAGCATCGGCCTCTTCGACGGCGCGCGCCCCACGGCGCTGGAACGGGCGCGTCGCGCGCTGGTGGCCAGCGTCGTGGCCGTCACCTTCGCCGCGCTGGCGTACGTGCTGTGGACCTACGCCGGCGATACGGCGCGAAACGGCGACGTGATCGGCTACCTGCGCCTGCCGGTTGCCCCGTTCGTCTACACCCTGTCCGCGCTTTGCCTGGCCGCGGCGCTGATCGGCGCGGCCCTGGTGCCGCGCGCGCTACGCACCCGGCCGGACGACGGGGCCTCCGCCTCCTCTCTCGAACCGGACGGAACGGCACCGTGATCGCCTCGCTCACGGGCTTCGCCTCGCTCTTCGCGCTCTGCTTCGCCGGCATCCCGCTGGCCGTGGCGATGCTGATCGTCGGCGTGGTCGGCTTCATGCTGTTTCGCGGCAGCGAGGCGGCGCTGACGGTGGCCGCGCAGCAGGTGACCGATGCGTTCACCAGCCATGGCCTGTCGGTCATACCGCTCTTCATCCTGATGGGCACCTTCATTCACCGCGCGGGGTTGGCGGACGAGCTGTTCGCCGCCGCGCGCGCCTGGCTGGGTCACTTCCGCGGCGGGATGGCGCACGCCACCATCGGCGCCTGCGGCGGCTTCTCGGCGGTCTGCGGCAGCTCGATCGCCACCGCGGCCACGATGGCGCGTGTGTCGCTGCCGCAGATGAAGCGCTACGGCTACGACGACGGCTTCGCCTGCGGCACCGTGGCCGCCGGGGGCACCCTGGGTATCCTGATCCCACCCAGCGTACCGCTGGTCATCTACGGCATCCTCACCGAATCCGACATCACCCGGCTCTTCATGGGCGGCCTGCTGCCGGGGCTGCTGCTCGCCGCGCTGTACATGGTCACCGCCTGGATCGTGGTGCTGGTGAAGCCGTCGCACGGCCGGCCGGCCGAGAAGCTGGCCCTGCGCGAGCGGCTGCAGGCGTTCGGCCGCACCTGGGCGGTGCTGGTCCTGTTCCTGGGCGTGCTCGGCGGCATGTACCTCGGCGTCTTCACCCCGACCGAGGGTGCCGGCGTCGGCGCCGCCGGCGCCTTCCTGTTCATGGTGATGCGCGGCGCGGCACGACCCGCGGCCGTGCTGGCCGCGCTGCTGGAGGCCGCGCGCACCACGGCATCGCTGCTCATGGTGATGGCCGCGGCCATGGTGTTCAACAACTTCCTCACCATCGCCGGCCTGACGAGCGCGCTGGTCGGCTGGGTGCAGGGCCTGGACGTGTCGCCGCTCGGGATCATCGTGGCGATCTGCCTGATCTACGTCGTGCTGGGCTGCGTCTTCGACAGCCTCGCCGCCATGTTCCTGACGGTGCCGGTTTTCTTCCCGGTCATCATGGAGCTGGGCCTGGATCCGATCTGGTTCGGCGTCCTGGTGGTGATCGTGGTGGAGCTGGGGCTCATCACCCCGCCCGTCGGGATGAACGTGTTCGTGGTCAAGGCGCTGGCGCCCGACGTGGGCATGTGGCGCATCTTCGGCGGCGTCATGCCGTTCGTCGTCGCCAACGTGCTGTGCCTGGCCCTGGTGATCGCCTTTCCGGAGATCGCGACCCTGCTGCCGGGTTTCGTGAAATGACTGTATTGGAGGGATCGAGATGAAGGGTCGGTGGATGGCCATTCCGAGCGCCGACGGGAGCGACTTTCGCGGCTACCTGAGCCTGCCCGCGCAGGGCAGCGGCCCGGGCCTCGTGCTGTGCCAGGAGATCTTCGGCGTGACGGCGGGCATCCGGGCGCTCGCCGACCTGCTCGCCGAGGAGGGCTACGTCGTGCTGGCGCCGGACCTGTTCTGGCGCCTGCAGCCGGGGCTGGAGCTGGGCGAGGCCGACGTGCAGCAGGCGATCGGCTATGCGCAGCGCTTCGACGCGAGCCTGGGCGTGCAGGACATCGCGGCCTGCGTCGCGGCGCTGCGCGACCTTCCGGCCTGCAAGGGCAGGATCGGCGTGCTGGGCCACTGCCTGGGCGGGCGCATGGCGGTGCTCGCCGCTGCCTCCGGCGCCGTGGATTGCGCCGTCAGCTACTACGGCGCCGGCATCGACGCCGTGCTGGAGCAAATCGGGCAGCCGAAGGTGCCGATGGTCATGCACTTCGCCGGCGAGGACAGGCTGATCTCTCCTGACGCCGTGGAGAAGGTCCGCGCGCATTTCGCCGGCCGCCACGACGTGGAGATTCACGTCTATCCGGGTGTCGACCATGCCTTTGCAAGCCCCGGGCGGCACAGCTTCGACAAGCAGGCCAGCGACATGGCGCATACCCGTTCCCTCGCGCTGCTGCGGCGGGTGATGGGCCCGCACTACGACCTGAACGCGCTTTGGGAAGCGCACCGCGCCTGCGAGTTCGTGACCCGCGACGCCGACGCCACCATCGCCACGATGGTGGACGAGCCCTACGTCAACCACATCCCGACCATGACCGGGGGGTTCGGCCGCGAACCGCTGCGTCGCTTCTACCGCGACCACTTCATCCCGAAGTCGCCCGAGGACAGCCGCGCCATCCCGATATCGCGCACCTTGGGCGTGGACCGGGTGGTCAACGAGGTGCTGTTCTGCTTCACGCACGACACCGAGATCGACTGGATGCTGCCGGGCGTGCCGCCCACCGGAAAGTACGTCGAGGTGGGTCTGGTAGGGATCATCAGCTTTCGCGGGGACAAGCTGATGAACGAGCACATCTACTGGGACCAGGCGTCGGTGCTGGTGCAGATCGGGCTGCTCGATCCCGAGGGCCTGCCGGTGGTGGGGCGCGACGCGGCCCGCAAGCTGATGGATCCCAGCCGCCCGTCCAACACGCTGATCGCCGGCTGGTCGGAGGCCGCCCATGGCTGAGCGCCTGAAGGATGCGGTGGTGCTGCTCACGGGGGCGGGCGGCGGCATCGGCACGGCGCTCACCGAGGCGCTGCTGGAGGCGGGCGTGGCCGAGATCATTTCGGCCGGCCGCGACCACCCGCCCGCGCATGCGCGCGTGACGCTGGAGACGGTGGACGTCACCGACCTGTCCGCGGTGAAGGCACTCGCGCAGCGCTGCGCGGAACGGGTGACGGTGGCGATCGCCTGCGCCGGCGTCAACGCCAACCAGCGCCTTTTCACGCCCGGCTTCGAGACGGCGGCCCGGCGCGAGATGGAGGTGAACTACTTCGGCCTGCTCAACCTCGCCGCCGCCTTCGCGCCGGCGATGCAGGCGCGCGGCAGCGGTGTCTTCGTGCACCTGCTCACCTTCCTCAGCCACGTGAACCTGCCGCTGATGGCCGGCTACTGCGCCAGCAAGGCGGCCGGCCATTCCTTTACGCAGGCGCTGCGGGCGGAGGTCGGACGCGCCGGCGTGCGGGTCTGCGGCATCTACCCGACGGTGGTGGATACCGCCATGAGCCGCGACATCGCCGGCCCCAAGCTCGCGCCCGCCGAGCTCGCCCGGGAGATCCTGCAGGCGATCGAGAGCGGCGTCGAGGAGGCTTACCCGGGGCCGGCGGCGGCCGCCTACGAGCTGTACCTCGCCGATCCCAAGGCCGCCGAACGCCGCATGGCGGCACGCCTGCCATGAGTGCGCTCGCCGATTCCATGGCGCAGACCGTCCGGGTCAACGGCTGCGACTTCCGCTGTCGGGTCGAAGGCGAAGGCGCACCGATGGTGTTCATCCACGGCGAGATCCACGGGATGGACTACTGGGAGCACCAGATGGCGGAATTCTCGCGGGACTTCCGCTGCCTGGCCTATGATAGGCGTGGCCATTGCGGCACGCAGGCCACGCCGTTCGGTTACTCGGTGGCGAACCAGGCGCGCGACCTGGAGGCGCTGCTCGACCACTTCGGCATGGACCGGGCGATCATCGTGGCGCTCGCCTTCGGCACCACGATCGCCGCGACGTTCGCGATCGACCAGCCGCAACGGGTTCGCGGCCTGGTGCTCGCCGCCTGGAGCGAGCTGCACGATGCGCGCGCCTACCTGCACCGCTGGGAGCTGTCCGGGGTGCGGGCCGCGCAGGCGGTGGAAGCCGGCGGCCGCGATGCGCTGATTGAGCTGCTACGGGCCGAGGGCGGCGACACGCTGTTCAAGGTGATACCGCCCAGGGGGTCGCCGTTGCGGGAGGCGGCGATCCAGCTGCTGGCCAGTCACCCGGCCGAGGAGTACCGGCGCGGCATGCTGGAGATGGCCTCGTCGGTACCGGTGCTGGTGCCGCGCTTTCGCGAGCTAGACATCGCGGTGCTGGGCCTGTGCGGAACCGAGGATCCCTTTCCCGACCAGCCGGAGCAGCTCGCGGGCATGCGCAGGTTCGAGGAGGCAAGCCCGATCCCGGGGGCGGGCCGCTTCGTACACTGGGAGCAGCCGGCCGCCTTCAACCAGCGCATCCGGCAATTCATCGAGGAACGACTATGAAGGACGACAACCGCTACGACAGCTTTCGCGAGGACGTGCCGGGCCGGGCGAACGTGGAGGACACGCCGGAGCTGGTGGCCTACTACCGCCAACTGGAGCAGTGGGATGCCGGTGCCCTGTGGACCGTCGCCAACAAGATCGAGCCGTGGGAGCCGGCATCGACATCGGTGCCGGTCCTCTGGCGCTATCGTGACCTGCGCGAGCACGTCCTGCGCTCGGTGTCGCTGGTGACGCCGGAGAAGGCCGGCCGCCGGGTGATCTACCTGAACAATCCCGGGCGCCGCGACGTGTCGGCCGCGGTCGGCTGGCTCTATTCCGGCCTGCAGGTGATGCACCCGGGCGAATGCGCGTCGACGCACCGGCATTCCGCCTCGGCGCTGCGCTTCATCATGGAAGGCAGCGGCGCCTACACCATCGTCGACGGCCACAAGATGACGCTGGGGGCCAACGACTTCGTGCTCACGCCGAACGGCACCTGGCACGAGCATGGCGTCGACGAGGGCGGCACGCCCTGCATCTGGCAGGACGGGCTGGACATTCCCTTCGTCAATGCGATGGAGGCGAACTTCTACGAGGTCCATCCGGACCTGCACCAGCAGGTAGCCCATCCGGTCGACGACGCCACCGCCACCTGGTCCGGCACCGCGCTGCTGCCGCATGCGCATGGCTGGACCAAGCCCTACTCGCCGCTCTTCAAGTACGAATGGGGTCCTACCTACGAGGCCCTGCGCCGCCTGGCGAAGGTGAGCGAGGGATCGCCGTACGACGGCGTGCTGATGCACTACGTCAACCCGGTGACCGGGCGCCCGGTGATGCCCACCATCGGCGCCAGCATGCAGCTTCTGCGCCCCGGGCAGCATACGTTGGCGCACCGCCACACCGGCAGCTTCCTCTACCAGGTCGCCAAGGGCCAGGGCTTCTCCATCGTCGGCGGCAAGCGCTTCGACTGGCAGGAGCGCGACATCTTCTGCGTGCCGTCCTGGACCTGGCACGAGCATGCCAACTCGTCCGCCAGCGACGACGCCTGCCTGTTCTGCTTCAGCGACCTGCCGGTCATGCGGGCGCTGCACCTCTACCGCGAGCAGCCGCTGCAGGACAACGGCGGCCGGCAGAAACTCCTTCCATCCTGAAACCACAAGGCAATCTTCATGCGTCTCGTCACCTACCGTGCTTCCGTCGTCGATGCCGCCCGCCTGGGCGTCGTCGAGGGCGAGGAGATCGTCGACGTGCAGCGCCTTGCCGCCACGCGCGGCGAGGTGCTGCCGGCCTCGATGCTCGAGTTGATCGATCTCGGCCCCTCCGGCCTCGCCGCGCTGAAGCGCGTGCTCGCGGCCTGCGAAGGCGTGTGGCCGGCCGGCGTCGCCGTGCCGACCGTGAACGTGCAGCTGCTCGCCCCCATCCCGCGCCCGCGCAAGAATATCTTCGGCATCGGCCTCAACTACGTGGAGCACGTGGCCGAGTCCAGCCGCACCCTGGACACGGCCAAGGAGCTGCCGAAGCAGCCGGTGATCTTCTCCAAGCCGCCCACCACCGTGATCGGTCCCGGCGAGCCGATCCGGCACGATGCGAAGCTCACGCAGCAGCTCGACTGGGAAGTAGAGCTGGCCGCCATCATCGGCCGCCGCGCGAGCCGCGTCAGCAAGGAGAGCGCGCTGCAGTACGTCTTCGGGTACAGCGTGTTCATCGACGTCAGCGCGCGCGACAACCGCCGCGCCGGCCAGTGGATCTACTCCAAGGGCATGGACAGCTACGGCCCCTTCGGCCCCTGCATCGTCACCGCCGACGAGATCCCGGATCCGCAGTGCCTTGACCTCTGGCTCACCGTGAACGGCGTGGAAAAGCAGCGCTCCAACACCCGCTACATGCTGTTCAAGGTGGACCACCTGATCGCCGACATCAGCGCGGGCATCACGCTGGAGCCGGGCGACATCATCGCCACCGGCACGCCGGAGGGCGTGGGCGCCGGCCGGAACCCGCAGGAATGGCTCAAGCCCGGCGACGTGGTGGTCGCCGCCGTCGAGAAGATCGGCCAGATCCGCCACCCGGTGGTCGCGGTCTGAACCCTGAAGGAGACCTCATGCTGAATCTGCCCAAGTTCAAGGTCGCCGCCGTGCAGGCGGCACCGGTGTTCCTCGACACCCACGCCACCATCGACAAGGCCTGCCGGCTGATCCGCGAGGCAGCCGGCGCGGGTGCGGCGCTGGTGGTGTTTCCGGAGGTGTTCGTGCCGGCCTATCCCTACTGGAGCTGGGTGGGCAACCCGATCGCGGCGAGCCCCTGGTTCCAGAAGCTGTGCGAGGCCGCGGTGGAGGTGCCGGGCCCCGAGATCGCCCGCGTCGCCCAGGCCGCCCGCGACTGCGGCGTGCACGTGGCCATCGGCGTCAACGAGCGCTCGGCGCGCAGCGTGAGCCTGCTCTACAACACCATGCTGCTGATCGGGCCCGACGGCGCGCTGCTCAACCGCCACCGCAAGCTGGTGCCGACCTGGGCGGAGAAGATGAGCTGGGCACCCGGCGACGGCGCCGGCCTGCGCGTGCAGCAGACCGCCGTGGGGCCGATCGGCATGCTAGCCTGCGGCGAGAACACCAACACCCTCGCGCGCTTCACCCTGCTCTCGCAGGGCGAGCTGGTGCACCTGGCCAGCTACATTTCGCTGCCGGTCGCACCGCCCGACTACGACATGGCCGAGGCGATCAAGCTGCGCGCCATGGCGCACTCCTTCGAGGGCAAGGTGTACACGGTGGTCGCCTGCTCCACCATCTCGCCCGAGATCGTCGAGCAGATGGACGGCGCGTTCCCCGGTTCGCGCGAGCTGCTCGCCCGCAGGAACAGCGCCTTCTCCGGCGTGATCGGCCCGGACGGCCGGCTCGTCGGCGAGCCGCTCATCGACGACGAGGGGATCGTCTACGCCGACCTGGACCTGGCGCGCTGCATCCAGCCGCGCCAGATGCACGACATCACCGGCAACTACAACCGCTTCGACATCTTCGACCTGCGGGTGGACCGCCGCGGCCTGCAGGCGGCGAACTTCGCCGACGCCCCGCCCGCCGCCCTGCCGGACCTGCTCGGTGCAGCGGACCCCATCCAATCGACGGGAGCACGCGGATGACCCGGACCTCCTTTCGCATCGGCCAGATCGTGCCGTCGTCCAACACCACCATGGAGACGGAGATCCCGGCGATGCTGCTGGCCCGCCAGGATGTGCGCCCGGAGCGCTTCACTTTCCATTCCAGCCGGATGCGCATGAAGAAGGTGGTGAAGGAGGAGCTGGAGGCGATGGACCGCGACAGCGACCGTTGCGCGCTGGAGCTCAGCGACGCGCGCGTCGACGTCCTCGGCTATGCCTGCCTGGTGGCCATCATGAGCATGGGCCTGGGCTATCACCGCCAGTCCGAGCAGCGCCTGCACGAGCGCACGCGAGAGAATGGCGCCCAGGCGCCAGTGGTCACCAGCGCGGGGGCCCTGGTCGAAGGGCTGCAGGCGCTGGGCGCGAAGCGCATCGTCGTCGTGTGCCCTTACCTCAAGCCGCTGACGCAGCTCGTCGTCGACTACCTGGCTGCCGAAGGCTTCGAGGTGCAGGATCAGGTCGCCCTGGAGATCCCGGACAACCTGGAGGTGGGCCGCCACGATCCGCAGCGACTGCCGGAGATCTACCAGCGGCTGGACCGGCACAACGCCGACGCCATCGTGCTGTCGGCCTGCGTGCAGATGCCTTCGCTGCCGGTGATCGCGCAGGTCGAGGCGGAAGCGGGCATTCCCGTGGTATCCGCCGCCACCTGCACCACGTACGCGATGCTCAAGCGCCTCGGCCTGGAGACAATCGTCCCGGGCGGCGGGTCGCTGCTGAGCGGCCGGCACTAGAACCAGACGGAGTCTTTCATGAGATTGATCCACCACTTGGCCGTCGCCGCCACAGCGCTGCTCGCAAGCGGCTCGTTGGCCGCGCAGTCCTCGTTCCCCTCCAAGCCGGTCAAGCTGATCGTCAACCTCGCCATCGGCGGCCCGGCGGACCTGATGGCGCGCATCTTCGCGGAGCACCTTCACCCCAGGATCGGGCAGCCGGTGGTGGTCGAGGCCCTGCCCGGCGCGAACGGGCTGATCGGCGCCCAGGCGCTCGCACGCGCCGAACCGGACGGCCATACCCTGCTCTTCACGGTGGAGAACGTGGTCACCATCAACCCCCTGATCCAGGACAAACTGCCGTTCGATCCTCGCACCGAGCTGGATCCGTTCAGCCTGGTCGGAACCTTCGAGCAGATGCTGGTGGTCAACCCGGGCAAGGGCATTCGCAGCGTGCCGGAGCTGGTCTCGAAGGCCCGGTCCGAGCCGATGACCTACGGGTCGGCCGGCATCGGCAGTCCCGGCCACCTGGCCTTCCTGGCCTTCGCGCAACGCGCGGGGATCTCCGCCACGCACGTGCCCTACAAGGGCGGCGCACCGGCGGTCAGGGACATGGTGGGTGGGCAGGTGGACATGGGGTTCATCGTCATCGGGGGCGTGCGCCCGCACCTGCAATCCGGCAAGCTGATCGCGCTCGCGAGCTCGGGCCGGGACCGGTCGCCGGAGCTGCCCGGCGTGCCGACGCTCGGCGAGGCGGGCTATCCCGGGTTCGAAGTCACCTACGCCTACTTCGCGATGCTGCCGAAGGGTGCTTCGGAGCCGGTCAGGCAGTACTGGCAGGATGCCTTCCGCAAGATGCTCGCGGACCCCAGGGTGGTAGAGCGGCTGAAGACCTTCGACACGCGCGTGGTCAATGGCGACGGCGCGGACGCACGCACGTGGATCGAACAGAGCAGCAGCCGTTGGAAGACGGCGCTCGCGGGCCAGAAGCTCGACTGAAGCGGACGCACAGGCGTTACAGGTTCGCCCCGTTCGCCCGGATGGTCTCGCGATACCACTCGAAGGAGCGTTTCGGGGTGCGCTTCTGGGTCACGTAGTCGACATGGACCAGCCCGAAGCGCTCGCGATACCCTTCGGCCCATTCGAAGTTGTCCAGGAGGCTCCAGGCGAAATAGCCGCGCACGTCGACGCCTTCGGATGCCGCGCGACGCAGCTCGCGCAGATAGCGACGCAGGAAATCGATGCGCTGCGGATCATCCACTCGCCCGTCCAGTGACACCCAGTCGGTGAGGCTCATCCCGTTCTCGGTCACGTAGATCGGCA
>JAEWGX010000088.1 GCA_023388075.1 Pseudomonadota bacterium | reverse complement strand
ATCCTGGAGAAGATCGAAAAACTCCGGGCGATCGGGGTGGACCACTGCGCCGCGCTCATGTTTCCGGTCGACACGGTCTCGGAGATGGACGAGCAGATCGAGTGGTTCGCCGCGGAGGTGATGGCGAAGGTACCTGGCTGGGTTCCACCCGGCTAGGGTGCGACGATGGTCTCGAGCCCGGCGATCCCACGGCCGCGCCAGCTCCGGCAGTGGCGAGTGGTCGTCCCGGTCAAGTGCCTGGACGAAGGCAAGTCGCGCCTTGCGCAGGCCTTGCCGCGGCATGAGCGCCGGGAGCTGAATCGGTTGCTGCTGCAGAGGACCCTCGAGCGCCTGGCGACGTTTCCGGGCCCCGCGGCCTCGGTCGTGGTGAGCCGGTCGCCGGAGGCGCTGCAGCTCGCGCATGATCGAGGCTTCGGCGTGCTGCGCGAGGAGCGCGACGGCGACCTGAACGCTGCGGTGACGCAGGCGACTCGGCACGCGCACGGCGTCGATGCCCTCGCGATCCTTCCGGTGGACCTGCCCCTCTGGGTGGCGGACGACCTGCGCTGTCTGCTGGACCAGTTGCCGGCGCATCCGGCATGCATCCTGGTTCCGGACCTGCACTCGAGCGGAACCAACCTGCTGCTGCAGTCGCCGGTTCGCCTCGATCGATACGCGTTCGGTCCCTCCAGCCTGGCACGGCACCTCCAGCTCGCGAGTCGCGCAGGGCTTGCGCCGCGGGTCGTGCATCATCCCCGCTTTGCCTTCGACATCGACCAGCCCTCGGACTACCAGCGATGGCGAACCCGCGTGCCGGGCAGCCGCGCGGCGGAATCCACCTGCGTCCTTGCCTGAGGCGACGGCGCCGGCGTTGCGTCCCCGGCATACTTGAGACGAGACAATGCTTCAAACACGTCAACCACTCTGGTCCGCGCAGAAGATCCTTGCCACGAGGCACGAGGACCTGCTCCAGGCCGCCGAGAGCCGCGCGCGGCAGGCCTACGGCAACGTCATCACCTACTCGCGCAAGGTCTTCGCGCCGTTGACGCGCCTCTGCCGCGACTTCTGCGGGTACTGCACCTTCTCCCGCCCACCGCGGGCGATCACGGCGCCGTTCATGGCCCCGGAGGAGGTGGTCGATCTGGCGCGGCGCGGGGACCACGCGCGCTGCTCGGAGATGTTGTTCACGCTCGGCGACAAGCCGGAGCTGCGCTTTCCTTCCGCTCGGGACTGGCTTGCCAGGCGCGGCTACGAGTCGACCTTCCAGTACCTCCTGGAATCCTGCCGCGAGGTCGGCCGCGCGTCCCGGCTGCTCACCCATGTCAATGCGGGCGTCCTCTCGGCCCGCGAGATGGCGGCGCTGCGCGAGCACAGTGTCTCGGTGGGCCTCATGCTGGAGAGCACCGCCGAGCGGCTGATGGGCAAGGGAATGCCGCACTATCGTTCGCCGGACAAGCATCCCGAGGTCCGGCTGAGGATGCTCGCGGAGGCGGGGATACTGGCGATTCCCACCACCACCGGCATCCTCATCGGGATCGGCGAGACCCGGGAGGAGCGGCTCGACGCGCTGGCGAGCATCGGCCGCCTGCACGAACGCTACGGTCACATCCAGGAGGTCATCATCCAGAACTTCCGGGCCAAGGACAACACGCCGATGCGCGCGCATCCCGAGCCCGACCACGATGATCACCTGTGGACGATCGCCGCGGCGCGACTGCTGCTCGACGACAGCATCTCGGTCCAGGCACCGCCCAACCTGACCGGCGGCGAGCTGCTCGACCTGGCCGGGGCGGGCATCAACGACCTCGGCGGCATCTCGCCGGTGACGATCGACTACGTGAATCCCGAGGCGGCATGGCCGCAACTGGAGGGGTTGTCGCGATCGCTGGACGACGGCGGCTTCACGCTGGTGCCACGGCTGCCCGTCTATCCGCGTTACGTCCTCGAAGCGCGCACCTGGATCTCGACCGGCCAGCTCGGCCGCCTGACGTACTGGTCCGACGCGAGCGGACATGCGCGAGACGAGCAATGGCGGCCGGGGGATGCCGGTGTTGCGCAGCCACCGCTCGCGTCGGCGCCCACGCACGCGCGGGAGCGGGCTTGCGCCGACGTGCGCGGGCTGGTCGAGCGCGCGCGAGCCGGGCGGCGCCTCGCCGAGCACGAGGTCGCCCGGCTCTTCGAGAGCCGCGGCGCCGACTACCGGCACGTGGTGCGTGCCGCGGACGAGCTGCGCCGGCAGGCGGTCGGCGAGCTGCTGCGCTACGTGGTGAACCGGAACATCAACTACACCAACGTCTGCAGCTATCGCTGCTCGTTCTGCGCGTTCTCCAAGCGCACCGGCGGCGAGCGCGTCGTGGACGGCCCCTACAACCTGCCGTACGAGGAGGTGGCGCAACGGGCGATCGAGGCGAGGGACCGGGGCGCCACCGAAGTCTGCATGCAGGGAGGCATCCACCCACGCTTCGACGGCAACACGTATCTCGGTCTGCTCCGCGCGGTCAAGGCGGCGGTGCCCGGGATCCACGTGCATGCGTTCTCGCCGCTCGAGGTCCACCATGGTGCCGAATCGCTCGGCCTGCCGGTGGACGAGTTCCTGGTGGCGCTCAAGGCAAACGGCCTCGGATCGTTGCCGGGGACCGCGGCCGAGATCCTGGACGACGAGGTTCGCGCCGTCATCTGCCCCGACAAGCTGGACACCGCCCAGTGGCTGGCGGTCGTGGAAAGCGCGCATCGCGCCGGGATTCCGACCACGGCGACCATCATGTTCGGCCACGTGGAGCGACCGGTCCACGCCGCGCGCCACCTGCTGGCCATCCGGGACCTGCAGGAGCGCACCGGCGGATTCACCGAGTTCGTTCCGCTGCCGTTCGTTCCCATGAATACCCCCATGTTCAAGCGCCATGCTTCCCGCAACGGCCCGACGTGGCGGGAGACCGTGCTCATGCATGCCGTCGCGAGGCTCGTCCTGCATCCGCTGATCACGAACATCCAGGCCTCGTGGGTGAAGCTGGGACCGGACGGCCTGGGCGAGATGCTCGAGGCGGGCGTGAACGACCTGGGCGGCGTCCTGATGAACGAGAGCATCTCGCGCGCGGCCGGGGCGGACTGGGGCCAGGAGATGACCGTGCCGCGCTTGGAGGACCTGGCCCGGCGGCATGGCCGCCCGATCGCCCAGCGCACGACGCTTTACCAGCCGATCGATCGCGCCGCCTCGCCGCCGCCTTCGCCGCAGGCCCCCCATCACCTGACCACGACTGAGCTTCTGGAGCAATGACTGTGACCAAACCAACCATCGCCGTACTCGGCGGAACCGGCCAGGAAGGCAGCGGCATCGCGCTGCGGTTCGCGCACGCGGGGCACCGCGTGCTCATCGGCTCCCGGGATGCCGCGCGTGCGGCGGAGAAGGCGGCCGACCTGAACGAGCGCCTGGCGAGCCCGCTGATCGAAGGCCGCGACCTGCCGTCCGCCGCCGGCTCCGCGGAGATCGTTGTCCTGTCCGTCCCGTACGCGGCGCAGCAGGCGACGGCGCGACAGGTCCAGGAGCACCTTCGCGGCAAGATCCTCATCGACGTGACGGTGCCGCTGGTACCGCCGAAGGTCAGCGTCGTGCAACTGCCCGACGGACAGTCCTGCGTGAAGGTGCTTCAGTCGGCCCTCGGTGAAGAGGTGCGCGTCGTCTCCGCCTTCCAGAACGTATCGGCTCACCGCCTGCTCGATCTCGCCGCGTCGGTCGATTGCGACGTGCTGGTGTGCGCGGACGACGCCGAGGCCCGTGCGACGGTGTGCCGGTTGATCGAATCGATCGGCATGACCGCGATCGACGCCGGCGTGCTCGCCAACTCGGTGGTGGCCGAGTCGCTCACTTCGGTGCTCATCTGGATCAACCGGACCCGGAAGGTGCCTGCGTCCGGCATCCGGATCACCGGCCTGGGTTGAGCCGGGACGCCTGGCGGCGATGCAGCTCATCGGGTTGGCCTTGCCCCCGTCCCTGAAGGAAGGGGATGCGTTGTCGCGCCTCGTGTTCGAAGCCGCCCAGGCACAGGCGGGCGGAATCCGGCACGGCGACCTCGTGGTGGTCGCGCAGAAGGCGGTCTCCAAGACGGAAGGCTCGCTCGTCGACATCGAGTCCGTCGAGGCGGGCCCGAAGGCGCGGGAGCTCGCGATGGCGATGGGCCGGGATCCAAGGCTCATCGAGGTCATTCTCAGCGAGTCGACCGAGGTCTTGCGCTGCACTGCCCACGTGATCATCACGCGGCACAAGACCGGGGTGGTCCTGGCCAACGCCGGTGTGGATCGCTCCAACGTTCCGCAGCCGGGGACCGGTGAATGGGTGGTCACCTGGCCCCGGGACCCGGACGCATCGGCGCGGCGGTTGTGCGAGGAAATCAGTCGTGCCGTGGGCGCCCACGTTCCGGTCATCGTCAACGACAGCCTGGGCCGTGCCTGGCGGCGGGGCACGATCGGACAGGCGATCGGCGCGTACGGACTGGTCTGCCTGGACGACCTGCGCGGCGAGGAAGACCTGTACGGCTACCGGCTGGTGTCGTCCGAGGTCGCGGTGGCCGACGAGCTTGCCGCGGCGGCGTCCGCGGTGATGGGACAGGGAGCCGAAGGCACCCCCGCGGTGCTGGTCCGCGGCTTCCGTTGGAAGCCGTCAGGCACGGCGCCGCTCGCGGGCGGCTCGGCGGCCGACCTGATCCGCCCCCTGCAGGAGGATCTCTTCCGATGATCGTCGCGCTGTCGGGTGGCGTCGGCGGCGCGAAGCTGGTGAGCGGGCTCGTCGGGCATCTCGGCGAGGCCGCTGTCGTGGCGGTGGTGAACACCGGCGACGACTTCGACTACCTGGGGCTTCGCATCTGCCCTGACCTCGACAGCGTCCTCTACGCGCTGGCCGGGCTGAACGACGAGCAGCGTGGCTGGGGCAGGCGAGACGAGACCTGGCGCTTCCAGGAATCGCTGCGGCAGCTCGGCGCGGATCCGTGGTTCCAACTGGGGGACAGCGACCTGGCGGTCCACGTCCTGAGGACGGACGGGCTGCGTCGGGGACTGGGCCTCGCGGAGGTGACGGCGCGCCTGGTGCAGGGGCTGGGTCTCGGCGTGCGGCTGCTGCCCATGAGCGACGATCCGGTCGCGACCGTCGTCGCCACGCCGCTGGGAGATCTGCCGTTCCAGGACTACTTCGTCCGGCGACGATGCGAGCCGGTCTGCCTGGGTGTTCGGTTCGAGGGGGCGGCGGTGGCGAAGGAGCCTGCGGCGCTGGCTGCCCTGGCCCGCGAAGGCTCGCTCTCGGGGATCGTCATCTGCCCGTCCAATCCGATCGTCAGCATCGATCCGATCCTCGGCATCGGCGGCATCCGGCGCATGCTCGAGGAGCGCCGCTGTCCGGCGGTCGCGGTCAGCCCGATCGTGCGCGGCGCCGCGCTCAAGGGACCAGCGGCCAAGATGATGAGCGAGCTCGGGATGGAAGCGAGCGCGCTCGGCGTCGCGCGCCACTACGCGGGGCTGGTGGACGGCATGGTCATCGACGTCCGCGACGCCGCCGAGGCCTCCGCGATCCGCGCGCTGGGCCTCGCGGTCCAGGTCACGGACACCATCATGGTCGATGACGACGCCCGACGTCGGTTGGCAGGTGCCGCCTGCGACCTGCTGGCGAGCATAGGAGGCGTCGCCGGCAACGTCCTGCGATGATCGTCACCGCCTCGTTGCCGCCTGGCTCGAAGCGAAGCGCCACCAGGCCGTTTCCCATGAACGAAGCGTCACCAGGCCACTTCCCATGAAGGGACCGGGCCGAACCGCTGCACGAGGAAGTCGATCAGGGCGCGCACGCGTGACGGCAGCGTCCGGTTGGGCAGGTAGGCGAGGTAGATGGCACTCTCGGGAAGGAGCTGGTACTTGTGCAGCATCGGTACCAGCTGCCCCTCGCGCAAGGCATCCGCCACCGTGTAGAGGGGCAGCGGACTGATGCCGAAATCGCCCATCACGGCAGCTCGCACCGCATCCATGTCGTCCGTCTCCAGGTCGCCATCGACCTGCACCGTGTACTTTCGCCCATCCCGGCGGAAGGTCCAGACCCCCTTGGGAGCGATCGGCGGAAACAGCACGCAGCGGTGATCGCGCAGGTCCTCGAGGCGCCGCGGCAGTCCGTGTCGCTCGAGATAGCCAGGGGAGGCGCACAGCACCGACCGGTTGGCCGCAAGCTTGCGCGCGACGAGATGGGCCGCCGGAGCGAACGACACGCGGATGGCGAGATCGAAGCCCTCCTCGCGCAGGTCGATGGGGCGATTGCTGCAGAAGAGCTTCACCTGGACCTTCGGATACGCCTGCTGGAAGTCCCTGAGCGCGGGAAGCAGGTGCCGTATCGCGAACGCCGGGACCGCGGTCACCTTCACCACGCCTGCGGGCACGGACTGCGTCTGGGTCAGGCGCTGCTCGGCGAGCTCTGCCTCCTGCATGATCCGTGCGCAGTGCTCGTAGAACACGATGCCCGCCTCGGTCAATGCGAGCTTCCGGGTGGAGCGGTTCAGCAGCTTCACCGAGAGCGAGCGCTCGAGCGCACTCACGTGGCGGCTGACCACCGACTTCGACATGCCGAGCTTGTCCGCGGCGGCCGAGAAGCTCTTCTCTTCCACCACGTGGGCGAACACGCGCATGCCCCCGAGTCGGTCCTTCATTGATGAAGTTTCCGCAACGACCGGTTGCATGTAACCCGATTTATCGAATTCCTGCAACTCAATACAGTGCAGTCTCCACCCCCAAGGAGATCGTCATGAACCACTCGGTCATCAACGTCGGCCAGATCCGGATCCGCTACCTCGTCGATGGGTCGCAGGCGGGCGGGCTGGGACTGTTCGAGATGAACGTCCCGTCCGGTGCCCACGTGCCGCCGCCGCACAGCCATACCGACAACGAGGAGTGCGTCTATGTGCTGGAGGGCGTGCTTCGCTACACGGTCGACGACGAAACCCGGGACCTGGGGCCCGGCGACTGGATGTCGAGTCCGCGCGGCTCGGTGCACCAGTTCGGCAATCCCGGCTCGGCGCCCGCGCGGGCGCTGGTGATGATGACGCCGGACATCGGGGCGCAGTTCTTCGTCGACGTGGCGGCGCTCGCCGCGGCGGGAGGACCGCCCGATCGCGCCAGGCTCGCGGCGATCATGACGCGCTACGGGCTGGTGCCCGCCGCGCCGAAGTTCATGCAGGTGCAATGACCCGTGCCGGCTTCCGGGCGCTGCACTCGGTTTCGCGAAGCCGAGGCGCAGCGCTCGGGGCGGCAGCCTATCGGTAAGCCAGCGGCAGCTGCATCTGCGACTTGATCTCCTTCAGCACGATGCTCGAGCGCACGTGCGTGATGCCCGGCAGCTTGAACAGGGTCTCGTGCTGGAACTGCTCGTAGCGCCGGATGTCCTCGATGATCACGGTCAGCAGGTAGTCGGCCTGGCCGGTGGTGGCGAAGCACTGGACGATGTTCGGGCAGGCGGCCACCGCCTGCTCGAAGCGCCGCACCAGGTCCTCCGAGTGCTGGCCCAGGTTCGCCTCCACCACGACACGCAGGCCCAACCCGACCTTGTCCGGATCCACCAGGGCCGCATAGCCGCGGATGACGCCGGCCGCCTCCATCGCCTTGATCCGCTTCCAGCAAGGGGTGGTGGAGAGGCCGACCCGTTCCGAGAGCTGCTGAACCGTGAGGTGGGCGTCCACCTGGAGCGCCTCCAGGATGCGGACGCTGTAGTGGTCGAGTTCGATTTCCTCGCTCATGGCTCTTCCGGAGAATGGACATTTCGCCAGAAGGCGTCTCTGGCGCAAACAAAGAATTCTATTCCCGGCGGCTCGGCCTAAGCTTGAAGGTTGTCGACCCGATTGCGAAGGTGACGCCGATGACCATCGTCGATCCCGATGTCGAGGCGGCCAGCACGCTCGCCCGGCCGGACTACGCCCTTGCCGACGCCCTGTGGGCGGACCGCGGCCAGGTCTTCCTGAGCGGCAACCAGGCCTTGGTGCGCCTGCTGCTGATGCAGCGCGCGGCGGACGAGGCCCGCGGACTGGATACCCGGGGCTTCGTGAGCGGCTACCGCGGCTCTCCGCTCGGCATGCTGGACCAGGCCATCTGGAAGGCGGGCAAGCGCTTCACGGAAAGCGGTCTGCACTTCGTCCCGGCGGTGAACGAGGAGCTGGCCGCGACGCAGGTGCTGGGCACGCAGCGAGTGGAGTCGGACCCGCTGCGCACGGCCGACGGCGTCTTCGCCCTGTGGTACGGCAAGGGGCCTGGCGTCGATCGCGCAGGCGACGCGATCAAGCACGGCAATGCCTACGGTTCGTCGCCGCACGGCGGGGTGCTGGTGGTTGCCGGCGACGACCACGGCTGCGTGTCGTCGTCGATGCCGCACCAGAGCGACCAGGCGATGCAGGCGTGGAGCATGCCGGTGGTGGCGCCCGCGAGCGTTGCCGAGTACCTCGAGTTCGGGCTCTACGGCTGGGCCCTGTCGCGCTACAGCGGCAACTGGGTGGGCATGACGGCGCTCTCGGAGGTTGTGGAGAGCAGCTCCACCGTGGACCTGGACCTGGTGGCGGCGCGCGCTGCGGCCTGGCAGGATGCCGGGACGGTACGTCGCGTGACCGGCCACCAGCCGCCCGCCGACGGCCTGCACTACCGCTGGCCCGACCTGCCGTCGCTGCGCATCGAGACCCGCCTGGTGGACAAGCTCGCCGCCGTGGCAGCCTTCGCGCGCGTCAACTCGATCGACCGCGAGGTGATCGCCGCACCCACCGCCACGGTCGGGATCGTCACCTGCGGCAAGGCGCACTTCGACCTGCTGGAAGTGCTGCGCCGCCTGGAGCTCACGCCCGCGATGCTGGCCGCGGCCGGCATCCGTCTCTACAAGGTGGGCCTTGCCTTCCCGATCGAGCAGCGGCGGATCCGCGCCTTCGCCCGGGGCCTGCGCGAGATCCTCGTGGTGGAGGAGAAGGGGCCGGTGGTGGAAGCGCAGCTGCGCGATCTCTTCTACAACGCCCCGGCCGAGGCGCGGCCGATGATCGTCGGCAAGCGCGATCGCGACGAGCAGCCGCTGGTGTCAGCGGTCGGCGAGCTGCGGCCGTCGCGGCTCATCGAGCTGGTGGCCCGCTGGCTGACCCGCCACTTCCCGGAGCACGCGGGCTTTCGCGACGCGCAGCGCCATGTGCGCGACTTCACCGTCCCGGCGCTGCACTCGAACGCGGCGGATGCGGTGAAGCGGCTGCCCTACTTCTGCGCGGGCTGCCCGCACAACACCAGCACCCGCGTGCCGGAAGGCTCGTCGGCCCGGGCGGGCATCGGCTGCCACTTCATGGCGAGCTGGATGGATCGCGACACCGCCGGGCTGATCCAGATGGGCGGCGAGGGCGTCGATTGGGTTTCGCACGCGCGCTTCACCCGTGTGCCGCACGTGTTCCAGAACCTCGGCGACGGCACCTACTTCCACTCGGGCTATCTCGCCATTCGCCAGGCGGTGGCGGCGAAGGCCAACATCACCTACAAGATCCTCTACAACGACGCGGTCGCGATGACCGGCGGCCAGCCGATCGACGGCGTGACGAGCGTCGACGCGATCGCCCGCCAGGTGGAGAGCGAAGGCGTTAAGCGGGTGGTGGTGCTGTCGGACGACATCGGCAAGTACCGCGCCATCCGGCATCGCTTTCCCGGCGACGTCGAGTTCCATCCGCGCGAGGCCCTGGACGCGGTCCAGCGCCGGCTGCGCGAGATCCCCGGCGTGACAGTGCTGATCTACGAGCAGACCTGTGCCGCCGAGAAGCGTCGCCGCCGCAAGAAGGGGGAGCTTGCCGAGCCGGCGACCCGCGTCTTCATCAACGAGGCCGTGTGCGAAGGCTGCGGCGACTGCACGGTGCAGAGCAACTGCGTGGCGGTGCTGCCGGACGAGACGCCGCTCGGGCGCAAGCGCCGCATCGACCAGGGCGCGTGCAACAAGGACTACAGCTGCACCAAGGGCTTCTGCCCGAGCTTCGTCACCGTGACCGGCGGCGTCGTGCGCAAGCGCGCCGGCGCGCTGCTCGGCGAGGCCGACGACCCCTCGGGCGGCGCGGTGCTCGCCCGCTTCGAGGACGCGGTCGCGGGCCTGCGGCGGCCGCCGGCGCATCGCTGGGAGGCCCCTTACGACCTGCTGGTCACCGGCGTCGGGGGCACGGGCGTCGTGACCGTGGGTGCGCTGGTGGCGATGGCCGCCCACCTGGAGGGCAAGTCGGCCAGCGTGCTGGACTTCATGGGCTTCGCCCAGAAGGGCGGCGCGGTGCTGAGCTTCGTGCGGCTCGCGGACGTGCCGGAGCGGCTCAACCAGGTGCGCATCGACACCCAGCAGGCCGACGCCATCCTCGCCTGCGACCTGGTGGTGGGGGCCTCGCCCGAGGCCCTGCAGACAGTGCGCCACGGCCGCACGCGGATCCTGGCGAACCGCCACGAGGTGCCGATAGCCGACTCGATGCGCAATCCGGACAGCGACCTGATGGCCGGGCTGCTGCTCGAGAAGATGCGCGCGGCCGCCGGCGACGACTTCGTCGTCACGTTCGATGCGCAGGAGATGGCCGAGGCCTTCCTCGGCGACACCATCGCCGCCAACGTGCTGGCGCTCGGCTTTGCATGGCAGCACGGCGTCGTGCCGGTGAGCCTCGAGGCGCTCCTGCGCGCGATCGAGCTGAACGGCGTGGCGGTCCGGGCGAACCGGCTTGCCTTCTCGCTCGGGCGCCTGGCCGCGGCCGATCCAACCGCCTGCCGGTCGCTGCTCGCGCCGCTCGCGGTGGACGACGTCGCGCCGATCATCGCGCCGATCACGACAACGGCGGCGACTGCGGCAAGCGGCGCGACGCCCGTGGGCACCGGTGCCGCGACGGCTCCCGGCGCCGCCAGTTGGGGCGCTCTCGAGGCGATGCGAGCGGATGCCGGGCGGGACCTGGTAGCCTACCAGGGCAAGGCCTGGGCGCGGCGCTTCGATGCCCTGGTGGCCAAGGCGGCGGCACGCGAGCGCGAGCTCGGCGGCGACGGCGCCTTCTCGCTCGCCGTGGCGCGCAGCCTGCGCAAGCTGATGACCTACAAGGACGAATACGAGGTAGCTCGCCTGTACACGGACGGCAGTTTCGCCGCGGCCCTGTCGCGCCAGTTCGAGGGCGACCTGCGGCTGCGCTATCACATGGCGCCGCCGCTTCTCAGCCGCTCGGTGGACGGCAAGCCGCCGCGCAAGATCGGGCTCGGACCCTGGATGGGACCCGCGATGCGACTCCTCGCCCACGGGCGGATGCTTCGCGGAACTTTCCTCGATCCGTTCGGGCACACCGCGGAGCGGCGCACCGAGCGCGAGCTCATCGCCGGGTTCGAGCGTCGCATCGACGAGTTGCTTCCGACGTTGACCGCGGCGAAGCTGCCGGTCGCGACGCAGCTGGCCGCGGTGCCGCTCTCCATCCGCGGCTTCGGCCACGTGAAGCTGGGCAACCTCGCGCTTGCGCGGGTGCGGGAGGCCGAGCTCCTGCATCGGCTCGATCCGCAACGCCATCCGCCGCCGCCGCGCAGCGGTCCGCCGCCGGCGGGGCAATTGCGCGGCATCCAGGTGGTGGCGCGGGCCTGAGCGGACGACGGGCACCGATACGATGGGAAGGATGACCGTCGTGCCCACGCATCCGCTGCGTTGCCGTTGCGGCCTGCTGCAAGGGCAGGTGCGGATAGCGCGCAGCGCGGTGCGCGCGCTCTGCTACTGCCGCGATTGCCAGGCGTATGCGCGCTTCCTCGGCGGCGACCTGCTCGATCCCGCCGGCGGCACCGAAGTGGTCGCCATGCCGGCGGGCAGCGTGCGCCTCGAGGCGGGGCTCGATTCGCTCGCATGCCTGTCGCTCGGCCCGCGCGGGATCCTGCGCTGGCATGCCCGATGCTGCGGCACGCCGATCGCCAACACTCCGCGAGATGCGCGCGTCCCGTACGCCGGCGTGGTCCAGGCGTGCCTGGGCGACGAGGCGAGCCGGCGGGCGAGCTTCGGCCCGGTGCGCGTGTCGGTCAACCGGAGGTCGGCCCGCGGCAATCCGGTCGTGGTCCCGCGCGTGCCCGCCGCGATCGCGCTCGGCCGGTTGGGCGCGTCGCTGCTCGGCGCGCGGCTCTCGGGCGGGTATAGGCAGACGCCTTTCTTCGACTTCCCTGCCGGCCGGCCGGTCCGCGCGCCTCGGGTCCTCACCCTGGCTGAGCGGGAACAGGCGTATCGCGACCCGGCATGACGCGTCTGCTATCCGGACAGCGCCGCGGCCAGCTCGTTGGTGAGGCTGCGCATGCGCGCGCAGAGGTGACGGCTGAGGTTGAGCAGCACCTTGCCGGCCAGGACCGGATCGTCCCGGCGCAGCCGATCGAGCGTCTCGGTGGTGAGGCGGACGACCGTCAGGTCGGCCTCGGCCACCGCATCGGCCGAGCGCGGCTTGCCCTCCAGCACGGCCAGCTCGCCGAAGACGACGCCCGGTGCGAACGACACGATCCGCTTGCCGCGCCCGGGCCCCTCTGAAGGCAGCAGGATGCTGATCTCGCCGCTCGTGCTGAGATAGAGGCTGTCCCCGTGGTCGCCGGCGTGGAAGATGTACTCGCCCGCGCTGAAATGCTCCTCGGTCATCACGGCGGCGAGCCGCTCCAGCTCGTCGCTGGACATCCCCTTGCCGAGCATCGTCTCTCCCAGGCTCAGCGACCGACCCGACAGTGTCTGCACGCCGGCCTCCTCCAGGATCCGGTCTTCCGCCCATTCCAGCGCCCGGTCGACGTCGGGCAGGACGACGAAGGCGTGCTCGCCGGCCCCCGCCTGCATGGATTCGATCGCCAGCAGCTTGCCGCTGCTCGTGTCGACCGCGCCGAGCTCGCACAGGACGAGATGCTTGTTCCGGCCGGCGAGGTCGCGCGCGAGGGCATCCAGGATCCGGCCGCCGGTCGGGTCGACCTCGGTGAGCCGCTTGAGATCCAGGATGACGAAGTCGACCGTCTCCAGCATGCGATGGACGCGGTCGGCGAGCTGGTCCGCCGTGCCGAAGAAGAGCGAGCCCTCGAGCGTCAGCAGGGCTATCCGCCGCCCCTGCCCGGCGAGGAACTCCATCGCCGCCGGCGCGCGGATCTTGATCGAACGACGCGCGTCGCCGAAGACGGCGCCCCGCACGATGGTCCGCGAGTTGCTTCGCACGAACACGATCATCGACACCAGCACCCCGAGGAGCAGTGCCGTCGGAATGCTGGTGACGACCAGGGCGCCGGCGACCAGGAGCATGAAGCCGTAGTTGATCGCGAGCATCCGTCGCTGTGGCGCCGGCAGCGCCGTGCGCGTGAGGAGCAGTCGCGGCGTCCCGCGCACCCAGTCGTCAATCAGGAAGACGCTGGTGGTGGCGATCAGCGCGGCCACGGCGCTCATCGGCACTTCCCGCAGCATCTCGGGCGCGAACAGAACGCCGATGGCGATGAACGCCGAGTACAGGTAGACGGCGGCCTGCGAGTGGCCGCCGGAGACCTGGCAGATGACGGTGCGGGAGACCGCGCCGGCGCTCGGCTGGGCACCGACCAGCGCGCCGGCGATGTTGGACCAGCCCTGCGCGGCCGCCTCGCGGTCGCTGTCGCGACGGCGGCCGGTGAGGCTGTCGAGCTGCGAGGCAGCGAGCAGCGATTCCAGCGTGCCGAGCAGCAGGACGGAGAAGCTGAACGGCACGAGCAGGCGCAGGTGCTCGCGCGCCGCCGGATCGGCGAGCAGCTCGCCCCAGGCACGGGGGATCGCCGCATCGAGCGAGGGTGTCGGTATCGCGGCCAGGGTCGCGCCCGATGCCTGCTCGCCGAAGATGGCTGCGAGGGCGTGATGCAGCCCGATGCCGGCGAGCAGCGCGACCAGCGTGCGCGGCAACGGCAGGAAGCGCAGCGGCCGGTACATCAGCACGATCACCACCGCCGCGACGGCCAGGTCGGCCGGGCGGATCGCGGCGAGCAGGCGATCGGGCTCGTGCCAACCGACATCGGCCGGCACGCCGAGCATCGGACGCCAGGTGCTTTCCACCAGCAGCAGCGCGATGCCGGTCATCAGGCCGGCCCGGACGGGGTAGGGAACGTACTTGGTGATCGAGCCCCACCGCAGTCGACCGAGCGCAACCTGCAGGACGCCGGCCAGCAGCAGGCCGAGCGAAAGAAAACCGATCACCTTCGGCAGGTCGATGCCGTCCTCGGCCTGGAACGCGGGCTGACCGGCCAGGACGGCGCAGAGCGCGGCCACGAGCAGGGTAAGGGAGGTGCGTGGGCCGCCGAGCATCATCCGGCTCCCGGCCAGCCCCGCGACCGCGTTGCCGATGCAGGCGCTGTAGAGGGCGCTCAGGATGCCGATCGGCGCGTACTGCGGACCGAGCGGGGCGAGGGCGATGACACCGTAGGCCGCCTCCACCGGCATCTGCACCAGCGCGGCGGTGAATGCGCCGCCCGCATTTCGGAGGAACCCGGCCCGACGTACGGCGTACCGCCCGGGGAGCCGCAGGGTACGGGCCGTCGTCATCAGGGGCGGCCGGTTGCCGCGGCCAGGCGTATCAGCGCAGGTGGGACACCGTCAGGAATCGAGGGGCAGGTCTGAGCAGGGGCAGGCGCCGGGTCCACGCGGGATCGTCTCCAGAGATGCGCGATGATCCTCACGACCCCGCCCGGCTGTCAATGCCGACCGGCTTGCGCGATCGCCACCGCCGCCGCGGGGGATTGGAGTCAGCCGTAGGCGATCAGGCGTCCGAGCGATGCCGCGGCGACCCAGCAGACCAGCGACCCGACCGCCTGCAGGCGTCCTGCTGCAGGCGGTCGCCAGTCCCAGTCGGCCAGCCGGCGGCGCCACAGCCGCCGGAACAGGAGCGCGTTGGCGATCCCCAGCACGATCAGCAGCAGCTTCAGTTGCATCAGGCGATTGCCGAGCAGCGGCGCGGCGTCCGCGCTGAAGAGCAGCACGCCGGTCGGCAGCAGGACGAGGAGGCCGGCAACCGCGAACGGGGTGAGGGTGGCCGAGACCTCGGCGAGCGGAAAGAGCCTGCGGGCCCCGAGCAGCCGCAGGTCCAGCAGCATCATCGCGCCGACCAGCAGCACCAGCCCGAGCAGGTGAAGCAGGTTGACCACCGGATAGGCCCAGTCCGATCCGCGCATCCATCGGCCGAGCGCGGATGCCTCGAGGGCGGCGGCCCAGGCGGCCAGGTCGGTCCAGGCGGCTTCCATGCCGGTCGACCGCGACGCCGAACCCCGGCGCTCAGCGCAGCTCGACCACCTTGCCGTCCACGGTAATCCGCTCCGCCCGGATCTCGGCCGTGCCGTCCTTGCGCGGATAGCCCTCGATGGTCACGGTCTTGCCGGCGACCAGCCCGTCCTTCGGAAGGCCGCGCGACTCCATCCGCCCGATGGGCGCGAGCACGACCACCCAGCGCTTGCCGTCGCGATCGACCTCGACTTCGGCGTGCGGATTGCGGTAACGCACCTCGGCGAGCGGCACTTCCAGCTTGACGGCCTTGTCGGCGTCATAGGAGCTCCAGCCGTGATGGGCCAGGGCCGGCGCGGACAACGAGAGCGCAAGCGCGGCGGCCGTCAGGCCACGGCGCAGGCTGGGCAGGCAGATCGTCATGGGCAGTCCTTCTCGATGTCGGTTGCAGGGCGCGGACCGGCCGGGCCGAGCGCGCTCTCCAGCTCGCGGGCGAGCTCGCCGAGGCCGGTGTCCTCGATACCCCATTCCCGCAGCGCATGCCAGGTGTTGATCGCGTACTCGCGGTTCAGCCCCCGGCCGCCGCGGGACGATGATAGGCGCCGCAGCAGCTCGTCGCGCGAAAGCCTGAGGTAGCTGGGGTGATCACGCCGGGCGATGAAGGCGAGCGCGGCGACCTGGCGTGCATCGGCTAGCCGCACCGGCAGCAGCTTCGGCGTGTAGACCCGGTTCGGCATCTCCCGCTGGTAGAGCGCTTCCACCACCTGCTCCTCCTGCCCGGGAAGGAGGCGGTAGACGACGCCATGGCAGGAGCCGCCCAGGTCGAGCCCGAGCACCACTCCAGGCGCCTCGGGCGTGCCACGGTATCGTGTCGAGCTGATGCAGAAGGCGCGGTGATACCCGTGCACGCGTACCCGATGCCGCTCGGCGTACTCGAAGTCCGGGTGCCAGATGAGAGAGCCGTAGGCGAACACCCAGCGCGCCGGCAGGCGCGGGAGATCTTCCAGCGTGTCGAGCAGGTCGCCTGCCTCCAGAGGCGACGACACCTGCGGCACCACGGTCACGGCTAGGCTGTCTTGCGGGCGGCGGACTTCTTCGCGGCCGGCTTGCGCGCCGTCGTCTTGGTACCGGCCTTCCCGGAGCCGGTTCCCGCGCCGGAATCCTGGGCCCCGGCATCGATGGCAGCGCTGCCGTTGCTGCCGGCTGCGCGCTTGCGGGCAGCCGGCTTCTTGGCTGGCGCCTTCGCGCCTGCCTTGGCCTCGCCGTCCGCGGCCTTGGCCTTGCTGTTGTCGAACTCGAAGCTGATCCGGCCGTCGGGCTGGCGGACCAGGAACGCCTTGAACTTGCGCCGCGTGCGCGACGACACGAAACCGGTGAGCAGGTCCGTCCGGCCCTCGGCGAGGAGCTTGCGCATCTGCTCCGGCTCGATGGGTTGCTGCAGGATCTCGCGGCCCGAGCGGAAGTCGCAGGTCTTGCCGGGACCGACGGAGCGCTCGCAGACATAGCTCATGCCATGGGTGAACACGCGGCCGGCGCACTTCGGGCAGGCGCCCAGCGGCTCCTGGTCGCTGAAGTCCACCGGCTCGGCGTTCTCGTCGTCGTCGTTGGACTGGCCGAAATCGAACTCCAGCTTGTGCTCGTCCGTGAGCTTGAGGATCGCGGAGAACGGGCGGCCCATCTTGCTGCGAAAGCCGGAGAGCGGTCCGACCACCTTGTCCGCGAGCAGCGCTTCCGCCTCCGCGAGCTCCAGCTGGCGCCCGCCCGGGATCTTGGTGATGGAGAAATCGCAATTGCTGCAGGCGAAGCGCTTGTAGTTCTCCTTGACCGTCCGCCCGCACTTGGGGCAGGGCGTCTTCAGCGTCGCGTAGTCGCCCGGCACCGTGTCGGATTCATAATTACGGGCGCGCTCGACGATCTGGCGCGCCATGGCGGCGATCTCGTTCATGAACGCGTCGCGATCGGTCTTGCCGCGCTCGAGCTGGTTGAGCTTGTACTCCCACTCCCCGGTCAGCTCCGGCATGGTGAGCTCGGCCACGCCGAGCCCGCGCAGCAGCGTCAGCAGCTGGAAGGCCTTGGTCGTGGGGATCAGCTCGCGTCCTTCACGGACCAGGTAGCGCTCGTTGATCAACCCTTCGATGATGGCGGCGCGGGTTGCCGGCGTGCCGAGGCCCTTGCCGGCCATGGCCTCCCGTAATTCATCATCATCGATCGCCTTGCCGGCGCCTTCCATGGCCGACAGCAAGGTCGCCTCCGTGAAGCGCGGCGGCGGCCTGGTCTGCAGCGCGACGGCCAATATGGCTTCAGTGAGCACTCGCTCAGCGTCCTCGATCGGCGGCAGGTTGGCGCTGCTGCCTTCCACCGTCGCGTCGCGACCGTAGATCGCAAGCCAGCCTGGATTCACCAGCACGCGGCCTTCGGTCTTGAACGGATGGTTGGCCACCGTGGTGATGCGGGTGGTGACCAGGTACTCTGCCGCCGGGAAGAAGACCGCCATGAAGCGGCGGACGATGTGATCGTAGAGGCGCTGCTCGGCATCCGACAGGTTCTTCGGCGCCTGCATGGTGGGAATGATCGCGAAGTGGTCCGAGATCTTCGAGTTGTCGAAGATGCGCCGGTTGGGCTTGACCCAGTCCTTCTCCAGGATCTGGCGCGCGAAGGGCGCATGGCCGCCGACCTCGGCCAGCACGCCGAGCGTTTCCCGCACGCTGGGCAGGTAGTCCTCCGGAAGCGCGCGCGAATCCGTCCGCGGGTAGGTGATGACCTTGTGGCGCTCGTAAAGTGCCTGGGCGATCGAGAGCGTGGTCTTGGCGGAATAGCCGAAGCGCCCGTTGGCCTCGCGTTGCAGGGTGGTGAGATCGAAGAGCGCCGGCGCGATCTGCGTGGCGGGCTTGGCCTCCTCGGTGACCGTGCCTTCGCGATTCTCGCAGTCGGCGACGATCCCCTCGGCCTTGGCCCGATCCCAGATCCGTTCGGCCCGGGCCTCCGGATCCTCGCCCTTCTTGAAGCCGGTGTCGAACCACTTGCCTTCGTAGGTGCCGGCCTTGGCCCGGAAGGTGGCCTTGACCTCGAAGTAGTCTCGCGGCTCGAACCGGCGGATCTTCTCCTCGCGCTCGACGATCAGCGTGAGCGTGGGCGTCTGCACCCGGCCCACGGTGGTGAGGTAGAAGCCGCCGTCACGCGAATTGAAGGCGGTCATCGCCCGGGTGCCGTTGATGCCCACCAGCCAGTCGGCCTCCGAGCGGCAACGCGCCGCCTCCGAGAGCGGAATCATCTCCTGGTCGCTGCGCAGCCGGGCGAAGCCTTCGCGGATGGCCGCCGGCGTCATGGACTGCAGCCACAGCCGCTGGATCGGCTGCCTGGCCTTGGCATGCTGCACGATCAGGCGGAAGATCAGCTCGCCCTCGCGGCCGGCGTCGCAGGCGTTGATCAGCCGGTCCACGTCCTTGCGCTTGATCAGGCGGGTGAGCAGCTTCAGCCGGTCCTGGGTGCGCTCGATCGGCTTCAGGTCGAAGCGCGGCGGGATCACCGGCAGGTTGGCGAAGGACCACTTGCCGCGCTTGACCTCGTACTCTTCGGGCGCGGCGATCTCCACCAGGTGGCCGATGGCCGAGCTGATGATGTACTCGTCGCTCTCGTAATAGTCCCCGTGCCGCGTGAATCCGCCCAATGCGCGGGCGATGTCGTTCGCGACCGAGGGCTTCTCGGCAATGATCAGTGCTTTACCCATGAAGGGGGCCAATGGTAAGAGTGCGCTCGCGGATCGCGCAAGCGAATCAGGAACATCGTATATAGGATCCGTCCGGCAGTCGTTCCACCACCCCGAACAGCTCCAGCGTCTGGAGGGCCGCGAGCGCGCCGGCCACGGGCAGGTCACCGGCTGCGGCAAGCGCCTCCACCGAGACCGGATCCGCCGACATGGCGCCGAGGACGGCGGCGTGCACCGGAGACAGGTCCGGCGGCGGCAGGGCAGCCGGCGCCGGGCTCTCGAGTGGCAGGGCCTCTCCCGCGCAAGCCGCCCCGGCTGGTTGCGGCCATCTTAACCCAAGCCGTCCGGCCGGGGGCAGCTCGTCCAGGATGTCCCGCACCACGGCCACCAGCTTGGCGCCCTGGCGGATGAGGTCGTTGCAGCCCTGCGCGAGCGGCGAATGGATGGAGCCGGGCACGGCCAGCACTTCCCGCCCCAGGTCTGCCGCCAGGCGGGCGGTGATCAGTGAGCCGCTGCGCGGCGCGGCCTCCACCACCAGCACCGCGTGCACCAGGGCGGCGATCAGCCGGTTGCGCCGGGGAAAGTGGTGGGCCAGCGGCGGGGCCCCGACGGGCAGCTCGCTCACCACCGCGCCGCGGCCGGCGATCCGCCGCGACAGCTCGCGGTGCCGTGAGGGATAGGTGAGGTCGATTCCGGTACCCACAACGGCAACGGTGGCGCCGGGGGCGCCGGCGAGCGCGCCTTCGTGCGCCGCGCGGTCGATTCCCTCGGCGAGCCCGCTGGTGACGCTCCAGCCCGCGGCGGCCAGGTCCCGGGCGAGGCCGGCGGCGGTGCGGGCGCCGAGCGCCGTGGCGTTGCGGCTGCCGACGATCGCGACCTGGGGGCGGGAAAGCCAGGCGGCATCACCATGGCCGTAGAGCACCAGGGGCGGATCCGGCAGCTCCCGCAGCCGCGTCGGATAGCGCGGATCTGCGAGCGTGAGGATGAAGCGGGCCGGGTCCTCCGGCGCGCAGGCCGGCTGCTCCAGCCAGGCCCGGGCCGCCGCGACGGCCTGGTCGCGCCGGCGATCCGGGCCGAGCAGGGCGGCGGCCGCGGCGGACGACCCGAGGATCTCCGCCACCGGCGCGAGGCCGGCGTCCAGCACCGCCTGGGGCGAGCCGAACCGCTCCAGCAGCGCCCCGGCGCCCGCCGGCCGAAGGCCGGCCGCATGGGCCAGCATCAGCCAGGGCGTCAGCGATCCGGAGGTAGGCGGGGTATCTAGCGAAGTCTGCGAAGGCATGCCGGCGGTTGGCGCCCGTCACGGGCGCCGCCGGCACGGACGGGATCAGGGATTGATGACCGAGTCGCCGACCGAGATCGGCTGCGACGCTTCGACGACGAGACCGTAGGCGATCTTGTCAAAGGCCCGGAAGACGAGCAATTGGCCGATCGGCTCATTCGGAAGCTTGACCAGCTCGTTGGCCTGACGGTCCTTGGCCAGGCGCCCGGAGAGCTCCACGGTCAGCACGTGGCCGACATCCAGGCCGTGCTCCTTGCCGACGTTGAGCGCCACCACGCTGTTCTTGCCCACCTGGGTGACCCCCCGGTAGACCGAGACGATCCGGCCCGATACCGGGCGATCCGGTGCCCGCGGCGCGAAGTTGACGCCGCGCGAAGGTTCGGTCGGCACCAGGCGGTCGCCCTCGCCGATCTCCTCGGACGTGGCGCCGATCACGATGGTGCCGGGGTCGCCCTTGCGGACCAGCTCGGCGTTGCCGAGATAGAGCGCCTCCCAGCCGATCGGCTGGCGCGTGTCGGGATCGAGCAGCGGCTTGGCCGGGCGGTAGACCTGCCATTCGATCACGCCGTCGTCCTTGATGCCGCGGACGTAGGCCTTGTCGCCCCGTCCGAGGTACACCCGCCCCTCCTGGGTCGCGATGATGCGCGGGGACTCGGCCAGGCCTTTCTCGTCCACCACCAGCGGCCGGTTGATGAACGCCTCGATCGCCGACATCGAGATGGTGGAGATCGCGTCGCGGTCGAGCTGCTGGGCCCTCACGACCGGCTCCAGCCGACCGCTGCCGTCGCCCATGCGGCCGTTGGCGGCGATGCTGCCGCCGCCCGAGCCGATCGCCCGGCCCAGGCGCAGCCGCGGCGAGGCGCCGCTGGTATCCAGGTAGACGATGTCGCCGGGATAGATGAGGTGCGGGTTGGCGATCTGCTCGCGGTTGAGCTGCCAGACTTCGGGCCAGCGCCACGGCGACTTCAGGAACGTGGCGGAGATGTCCCAGAGCGTATCGCCCTTCACGACGACGTGCTTGTCGGGCGCGCCGGGGGCGAGCTCGATCGGCCCGGTGGCCTGCTGGGCGGCCACCGGCGCCATGGCGAACGGCAGCGACCCGCCGACGGCGAGCGCCACGCCGATCGCTAGTGTGGTCAGGCGTCGGGTGCTAAACTTTTTCAGCGACATGGTCGATCCTTGAAATGCCTCCCACGCGAGCCCACCTGTGACTGTAGAGTCGTGCCGGGATCGTTGCGACTCGATCTTCGCCGCTGAATCTTGACCATGCTTCCTCCCCCCGGCAAGGCGAACGGGGCCTAGTGGTGGTTTTCGACCGATGACCGTTCTTGACATACTCCGTTACCCCGACGCCCGGCTGCACAAGGTTGCCAAGCCGGTCGAGACGGTGGATGACGACATCCGGCGCCTGGTGGACGACATGGCCGAGACCATGTACGCCGCCCCGGGCATCGGGCTCGCCGCCACCCAGGTCGACGTTCACCTGCGGGTGGTGGTGATCGACGTCTCCGAGGAGCGGAACGACCTGCGGGTGTTCATCAACCCCGAGATCGTCACGAAGAGCGAGGAATCCAAGGTCTACGAGGAAGGTTGCCTGTCGGTGCCCGGCATCTACGACGAGGTCGAGCGCCCGGATCGGGTGACCGTCCGCGCGCTGGACCGGGACGGCACCCCCTTCACCCTGGAAGCGGACGGGCTGCTCGCGGTGTGCATCCAGCACGAGATCGATCACCTGGACGGCAAGGTGTTCGTCCAGTACCTCTCGCGGCTCAAGCAGTCGCGCATCCGGGCAAAGCTCAGCAAGCAGGAGCGTGCCGTCGCCTGAGGACGCAGGCGGCGCGCCCCGGCCCGCGGGCGCGTCCCTGCGCGTGGTATTCGCCGGTACGCCGGTCTTCGCCGAACGGGCGCTCGCGAGCCTCCTGGCCTCGCGCCATCCGGTTGTCGGCGTCCTCACCCAGCCCGATCGCCCCGCCGGGCGCGGCCAACGGCTCGTGCCGTCGCCGGTCAAGGCGCGGGCGCTCGACGCGGGCCTGCCGGTGCTGCAGCCGGCCAGCCTGCGCGGCGAGGCCGGCCAGCCGGTCCTGGCCGCGATCGCGGACCTGCGCCCGGATGTCGTCGTCGTCGCCGCCTACGGGCTGATCCTGCCCCAGCCGGTGCTGGACGTCGCGCCGCTCGGCTGCCTGAACATCCACGCGTCGCTGCTGCCACGCTGGCGCGGCGCCGCGCCGATCGTGCGGGCGGTGCAGGCCGGCGACCGGGAGACCGGGATCTGCATCATGAAGATGGAGGCCGGGCTGGACACCGGGCCGGTCGCGCTGGCACTGCCCACGCCGATCCATCCGGACGAGAGCGCGGGCGAGCTGCACGACCGGCTCGCCGCTCTCGGCGCCACCGCGATCGTCACGGTGCTCGATCGGCTCGCCGCGGATCCGGACTCGGTCCGGTTCGAGCCGCAGCCCACGGAAGGCGTGACCTACGCCCACAAGATCGAGAAGGCCGAGGCGACGGTCGACTGGCGGCTGGACGCGCGCCAGGTGGCCGACCACATCCGTGCCTTCGACCCGGTGCCGGCCAGCCGCTCGGCGCTTGCCCGCGAGCCGGACCAGCCGATCCGGCTCTACCGGCCGACGGTCCTCGCCGCGGTCCGCGGCGCCGCGCCGGGCAGCATCCTCGCGGCGGGGCCGCACGAGGGGCTGGTGGTCGCCTGTGGCGACGGCGCCGTGCGCATCGGCGAGCTGCAGCGCGCCGGCGGACGCCGGCTCGCCGCGGGCGACTACCTCAGGGGCCACGCCGTCATGCCCGGCGAGCGCTTCGAGCTGCCCGCGTAGCCGCGCGCCGGCCCCTGGCTGGTGCGCCGGTGCGTTCCAGGCCAAGACCCCACGGCGCGGCGACAGTCGCTTGATGCGGGCGGTTTACGCCCCAAGATTGCACCTGACGAGAGGCCGGATCGGCCGGCCTTCACCGGAGAATCGACGCATGTTCAACTGGGTCAAGACGTTCGTGCTGATGGCGGCCATCACCGCCCTGTTCGGCGCGATCGGCCAGTATTTCGGCGGCGAGCAGGGCATGCTGCTGGCGCTCGGCTTCGCCGTGGTCAGCAACTTCTTCGCCTACTGGTTCTCGGACAAGATGATCCTGCGCATGTACAACGCGCAGGAGGTGGACGAGACCACGGCGCCGCAGTACTACAACATGGTCCGCGAGCTGGCCGCGCGGGCCAACCTGCCGATGCCACGCGTCTACCTGATCCAGGAGGACGCGCCGAATGCCTTCGCCACCGGCCGCAATCCGCAGAATGCCGCGGTCGCCGCCACCACCGGCCTGCTGCGCGTGCTGACCGCCCGCGAGATGCGCGGCGTGATGGCGCACGAGCTCGCCCACGTGAAGCACCGCGACATCCTGGTGTCGACGATCGCCGCGACCATGGCGGGTGCCATCTCCGCGCTCGCCAACTTCGCGCTGCTCTTTGGCGGCCGCAGCGGCGACGGCCGGCCGTCGAATCCGATCGCGGGGATCGCCCTCGCGTTGCTGGCACCGATCGCCGGCGCGATCATCCAGATGGCGATCTCGCGCGCCCGGGAGTTCGAGGCGGATCGGCTCGGCTCCGAGATCAGCGGTGACCCGCAGGCGCTCGCGGCGGCGCTGCAGAAGATCGAGCACTACGCGCGCGGCATCCCGCTGGAGGCGACCATGCGCCATCCCGAGACCGCGCAGATGATGATCATGAATCCGCTTTCGGGTGGCCTGCGCGGCCTCTTCTCCACGCACCCCAGCACCGAGGAGCGGATCCGGCGCCTGCTGGCCATGGCCGGCGTTGGCCAGGCCACCTGAGCCACCCCGGGCCGCGCGAGCGGCCGGGGACGGCGGCGGGCGCGCCGCCCTCGCCGACGAGTTGGTGCTCTGCGCGCTGGCGCTGCGCGATACGCTGGCAGGCGTCCACCTGGTCGAGGCGCTGGACGCCGCACTCTCCGGTCGCGGCGCGCAGGCCCGGGCCGTCGCCGATTCCTCCCCCGCCGTCCGCGACATGGCCTTCGGCGCCGTGCGCCGGCTCGGCACGCTTCGCTTCCTCGGTCGCCGGCTGAACACCCGCCCTCCGGCGCCGCTGCTCGGGGCGCTGCAGATGGCAGCGCTCGCGGAGCTGCTCGACGGCCGCCGGCCGGTGCCGGTGGTGATCGACCAGTCAGTCGCCGCGGGGCACTCGCTGCCCGAGGGCCTGGGCAACCGCTTCAGCGCGGGGTTCCTCAACGCGACCTTGCGGCGCTTCGTGCGCGAGCGCGAGCGCCTTCTGGCCGAAGCGGCCGGCGACATCGAGGCGCGGCACGAGCAGCCCGCCTGGTGGGTCGAGGCGGTGCGCGCGGCCTGGCCGGAGCAGTGGCAGGCGATCCTGGCCACGTCGTTGCGGCAGGCGCCGCTCACCCTGCGAGCCAACCGCCGGCGCACGACGCCGGAGGCCGGGTCGCAGCGCCTGGCCGAGGCGGGATTGCCGAGCCGCCGGGTCGGCGCCGAGGCGCTGGTGCTCGACCGGGCGGTGGCGGTCGACCGGGTGCCCGGCTTCGCCGAGGGCGACTTCACCGTGCAGGACGCCGGTGCCCAGCTGGCCGCGCCGCTGCTGCTCGCCGGCGCGTCCGCGCGCGGGGGCGAGCTCATCCTGGACGCCTGCGCCGCCCCTGGCGGCAAGACGACCCATCTGCTGCAGTCGGCCGACTGCAAGGTGCTCGCGATCGACCAGGATGCCAGCCGACTCGAGCGGGTCCGCGCCAACCTCGAGCGCGAGCGCCTCCCGCGGCACGATACCTGGCCCCCGGATTCCTGGGGCGCGGTAGTGCACGCGGCCGACGCGACCGAGCCGTCGAGCTGGTGGGACGGCAACCCGTTCGACCGGATACTGCTCGATGCGCCGTGCAGCGCGTCGGGGATCGTGCGGCGCCATCCCGACGTCCCCTGGCACCGACGGCGTCGCGATCTCGCCACACTCGCGTCGCGCCAGCGTCGGCTGCTGGAAGCGCTTTGGCCGACGCTCAGGCTGGGTGGTACATTGCTTTACGTCACCTGTTCCATCTTCCCCGAAGAGGGCGAAGAGGTGATCGCAGCCTTCTGCTCGCACCAGGCCGACTGCACGCGCGAGCCGGTCACGGCGCCCTGGCTGGACGACCGGCCTGACGTGGCTCAACTGCTGCCGACCAGCACCGACGTCCGCGAGCACGATGGATATTTCTACGCACGACTGAAGAAGCGAACTTGAACCGGCGATCCTTTCTGCTGGCGCCGGGTTGCGCGGTGCTGCTGATCTGGATGCGGCCGGTGCGATCCGACGACAAGATCGGAGTGGACCGGGCCCG
>JAEWGX010000075.1 GCA_023388075.1 Pseudomonadota bacterium | reverse complement strand
GCGCCTCGCGCACCCGCTTGTCGAGCAGCGGGTTCTTGCCGTCGGTGCCCTGGATGCCCGGCGTCTGGTCGCCGTGCTGGTCCAGCGCGACGTAGATCACGCGGTTGGAGGACTTGGTGACGACGTTCAGCTCCGGGTCCTTCTGCAGCCGCGCGAGGTCGTCCGTCGGCGGATCCTCGATCAAATCGACGTCGCCCGCGAGCAGCGCCGCCACCCGCGCGGCCGGGTTGCTGATCGGCCGGTAGATCACCCGGTCCCATGCCGGCGCGGGACCCCAGTAGTGCGGGTTGCGCTCGAACACGATCTCGGCGCCGCGCTTCCAGGACACGAACTTGTAGGGCCCGGCACCGACCAGGCCGTTGCCGGCGTTGAGCTCGGTGGTGGTCTTGCCTTCCGGCGCGGGACCGGCGGCCGCCTTGGCCGACATGATCGGCAGGTTGGCCAGGTTGTTGGCCACCAGCGGATACGGCTGCGCGGTGGTGATCTTCACGGTCATCGGGTCCGGCGCCTCCACCTTGACGACCTGCTGCAGGTAGATCTTGTAGGAGGACGGACTGTTCGGCACCTTGCCGGCGCGATCGTAGGTGAAGAGCACGTCCTCGGCGGTGACCGGGCTGCCGTCGGAGAACTTCACCCCCGGCCGCAGCTTGAAGGTCCAGGTGGTGCCCTCGGCCTTCCAGGACTCCGCGAGGCACGGCTTGATGCCGAGCTCCGGGTCGGTGCAGGTGAGCGGATCGAACAGCGTCTGCGACAGCTGGATGTTGGGCGTCAGCGCGTGGTACTGCGGGTCCATGGAGGTGGGCTCGGTCTTCAGCGCAACCACCAGGTCCCGGGCGGCGGCGGGCCCGGCGGCGGCCAGCAGCAGGCCGCAGGCGGCGCCGGCCAGGACGCGGCCGATGGGGTTGGGTTGCGGGCAGGTCGATCGCATCGTGGGCGCTCCAACGGTTGTGACAGGTCGCGGAATACGGCGGGCGGCGGATCGCCCGGCGCACAGGCGGCTCCGGCGCCGGGCGCTCTATCATCGTGCAGGGGCTGGCGCGGAGCAAGTGCCGCGGCACGCCGGGATCGGCGGTTGCCGGCAGGGATTTCCCCGAGGCACCCCCCCGGCCAACCGACGCGAGGACGGCATGGACCTGCAACGCTTCGTCACGGCACAGGAAGGCGACTACGAGCGCGCCCTCGCGGAGCTGCGGGCGGGGCGCAAGCGCTCGCACTGGATGTGGTACGTCTTCCCGCAGCTCCGGGGCCTGGGCTCGAGCCCGACCTCCCGCCACTTCGCGATCGAGGGCCGCGAGGAAGCCGCCGCCTACCTGGCGCATCCGGTCCTCGGGCCGCGGCTCGTCGCCTGCGCCGAGGCGCTCCTCGGCGTCGAAGGCAGGTCCGCCCGCGACATCCTCAGCTCGCCCGACGACCTGAAGCTGCGCTCCTGCGCGACGCTGTTCGCCGAGGTGGCGCCGCCGGGCTCGGTGTTCGAGCGCCTTTTGGACAGGTACTTCGAAGGACGGCCCGATCCCGTCACCCTGCGGCTCCTGGGCAAGGACGGGTCGCTGTTCATCGTAGACTAGCAGGCCCGCCGATGCTGCCGTTGCTGGCGTGCCGCAAGCGGCATCGCGCGGCAGCCCTTGCCGGAGATCCGTCCTTGTCCCTCGAGCTGTTCGCCCATCCGTTCTCGTCCTACTGCCAGAAGGTCCTGATCGCCCTCTACGAGAACGACATCCCGTTCCGCTTCCGCCTGCTCCGCCCCGAGGACGAGCAGACCGCGGCGGAGCACGCGGCCCTCTGGCCGCTGCGCCGCATGCCGCTGCTGCTGGACGAGGGGCGACCGGTGGTGGAAGCGAGCATCATCATCGAGCATCTCGGCTTGCACCATCCCGGGCCGGTCGAATTGGTGCCGGCCGATCCGAGCGCCGCGCTCGACGTCCGCATGATGGACCGCTTCTTCGACAACTACGTGATGACGCCGGTGCAGCGGATCGTGGGGGACTACATCCGGTCCCCCGATCGCCGCGACCCGTGGGGCGTGGCCGAGGCGCGCGGGCTGCTGGAGACCGCCTACCGCTGGCTGGAGACCCGGCTCGCCTCGCGTACCTGGGCCGCCAACGAGACCTTCTCGCTGGCCGACTGCGCGGCCGCGCCGTCGCTCTTCTACGCCGATTGGGTGCAGCCGATCGCGACGGAGCACGCCGCGCTTCGCTCCTATCGCGCGCGCCTCCTCGCCCGGCCTTCCTTCGCGCGCGCGGTCGACGAGGCGCGCCCCTACCGCGGCCTCTTCCCGCCGGGTGCTCCTGACCGGGACTAGGACCCACCCGGGCCTGTTCATCCAAGGACGCGCACGCGTCCAAAGCAGGGATCGACATGCATCGTTCGCTACACGAGAAATTCAACCTCTCCCGCGTGATCAATGCCGCGGGGACATTCACGCCGGTCGGCGTCTCGCGTTCCTCGGAAGCGGTGGCGCGGGCGACCGCGGCGGCGCTTGGCGACTTTTTCGTGATCGAGGAGCTCCAGGCCGCCGCCGACCGGGCGCTCGCGCGGCTCGCGGGCGCCGAGGCGGGCGCAGTCACGCATTGCGCGGCCGCGGGCATCACGCAGGCGATCGCGGCCACGATGTCCGGCGGAGACCCGGAACGCGTCGCCGCCCTGCCCGACGCGAGCGGCATGCCCGATCGCGTCGTGATTCCGGCAGGCCATGCCGTCGACTATGGGCACCCCATCCTCACCGACATCCGGCTCGCGGGCGCGAAGCCGGTCGTCGCCGGCTCCGAACGCGGCAGCAGCCTCGAGGACATCGAGTCCTCGCTGTCGGGTCGCGGCGTCGCCTGCCTGCTCCTGGTCTCCTCGCGGCTCACGCGCGGACAGCCGATCGATCTCGCCATGGCGGTGGCAGTGGCGCACCGCCATGGCGTGCCGGCCGTCATCGACGGCGCCGCCCAGGACCTGCGGATGCGCGAGTTGCTCGCCACCGGCGCGGATCTCGCCATCTTCAGCGCGCAGAAGTACCTCGCATCACCCACGGCCGGCCTGATCGTCGGGCGCCGGGACCTGGTGCAGGCATGCCGCGCTCAGGAACGCGGCATCGCGCGCGCCATGAAGCCCACCAAGGAGGCGATCGTCGGCGTGCTGGCCGCGCTGGAAGAGCGCGAGCGGCTCGACCTGCCGCGCTGGCGCGCCTCGCAGCGGGTGAAGGTCGCTCGTTTCATCGGCCAGGTCGACGGCATCGGCGGTATCGAGGCGAGCGAGATACCCGACCCCGCCGGCATGCCGTTCTCGCGCGCGTGCATCGAGATCCGCCGGCCCGACCGGCGCTGGAACGCCGCGGCCCTCGCGGCCGCGCTGAAGGAAGGCCGGCCTTCGATACGGACCATGGACGCCGGCGCGCCCCAGGGACGGCTGCTGCTCGAGCTGGTCCCGCTCGACGATGACGAGCTGCAGACGATCGTGGATCGCATCGCGGCGATCGCAGCCGAGCTCGGCGCAAGCGCCTGAGCAGCCGCGATCCGCGCATGCTCGCGATCAAGCTGCTGCTGGTCCCCCTCTTCCTGCTGCTGCTCACGCTGGCGGCCGATGCTACCCTTCCCCGTACGTGACCATGATTTCCGAGGAGTTTCGATGGCTGCCTGGCTTCCGGTACTGAAGGCCTCGCTTCCCTACGTGTCGCAGATCGTGACCGCGGCGCTTCCCGCGTTCACATCCAAGCCGCCGGGGGCGCGGACGGAGGATGTCGTTCCGCGACAGATCGCCGAGCTGCAGGAGGCCGTGACCGAGAACGCCGGACGGGTGAAGGACCTCGCCACCCAGCTCAAGGAGGTGCTGGAGAGCATGGACGCAGGCGCGGTGGCGCTCCAGGCCGAGCTGGCCAGGCTTCGGCGGGTGACCTACGCCCTCGGCGGGGTGGCCGCCATCGCGCTGATCATCGCGGCCTGGGCGCTGCTCGTCCGCGCCTGAGCCGGTCGCCCCCGGAGGGACCCGGCGCCGCGAGCCCAGGGTCCTGAGCCGCGGCCCGGACGAGGCGGTCCCGGATCGCTTCCCAGAGGTCGGTCGCTGGCGGCGCCTCGACCAGGATGAGATCCGCGCCTTCGGCATCGAGCCGGCGGAGCGTGTCGTACAGCGCCTGCTCCGTCGCTGTCGGTGAATCCGGACGCGCAAGCCAGGTCACCTGCCTGCGATCTTCGGCCTCGACCGGCCTGGTGCTCCATACCGCGACGCGTTTCCCCGCCGCCTGAGCCGCCGCGATCCGGGCGTGCAGCTCCTGCGCCGGAGCCAGCTCGAGCGGCGTCGCGGGCGCGTAGTGCGACGGCAAGGCGCCGGGCACCCGCGGTGCCTCGGCGTCGGCCGGCAGCACCGGTTCTTCCAGCACGCGTGACAGCGCCGCGGCGCCGATGTGCCCTGGCCGCAGCAGCACCGGACGCCCGCGCGAGAGGTCGACGATGGTCGATTCGATGCCGACCTCGGCAGGACCACCGTCGAGCACGACCGCGACGTCGTCGCCGAGGTCGGCGCGCACGTGCGCCGCGGTCGTCGGGCTGACCCGCCCGAAGCGGTTGGCCGAAGGGGCGGCGAGCCCGGTGATCCCGACCTCGGCGAGCCGCGCCAGCACCCGGCGGGCGACAGGATGCGAGGGCGCGCGCACGGCGATGGTGGGGTAGCCGGCACACGCCCATGCCGGCGCGTCCGCATGCCGCTCCAGCACGATGGTGAGCGGACCCGGCCAGAACGCGACGGCAAGGCGTTCGGCCGCGTCGCTCCAGCGCGCCCACCGGCGCGCCGCTTGCGCATCGAGCACGTGCACGATCAGCGGGTGGTCCGTGGGCCGGCCCTTGATGCGATAGATCGCCGCGATCGCCGCGGCGTTGGCGGCGTCCGCTGCGAGCCCGTACACCGTTTCGGTCGGCAGGCCGACGACGGCGCCGGCGGCGAGCGCGGAGACGGCCGCCTCGACCTCCGCGGGCGTCGCTTCGCGATTCATCCCAGGTGCTGCCCGATCAGCGGGGCGATCGACGCGGCCCGGGCGCGCGCCTCGTCCGGTGTGGGCGCGACCACGGTGACGTGCCCCATCTTGCGGCCGGGCCTCGCGTCGGCCTTTCCGTAGAGATGCAGGCTCGCGCCGGGCACGGCGAGCAGCGCAACCCAGTCGGGCTCTCGCGGCTCTCGCGGTTCCCGTGGATCCCGCGGCTTGCCGCCCGGCGCAGAGGCGCCGGCCGGACTCGCATCACTCCGCGATCCGGGGAACCAGGCATCGCCAAGGATGTTCAGCATCACGACCGGTGAAAGTAGGTCGGTGGCACCGAGCGGCAGGCCAGCCATGATCCGTGCCTGCTGCGCGAACTGACTGGTGGTAGCCGCCTCGATGCTCCAGTGACCCGAGTTGTGCGGTCGCGGCGCCATCTCGTTGGCGACGAGCGTGCCGTCGGCCAGCACGAAGAACTCCACGCAGAGCACACCGACATAGCCGAGCCGCTCGGCGATGGTCAGCGCGTCGCGGCGCGCGCGCCCGGCGAGCGACGTGTCGATATCCGCCGGCACGGTCGTGCTGGCGAGGATGCCGTCGCGATGCACGTTCCTGCCCACCGGGAAGGTCACCGCGGTGCCGTCGTCGGCCCGCGCCACCACCACCGAGATCTCGCAGGCGAGATCCAGCCTTCGCTCCAAAACGCACGGCACCGCTGCACTGTCCGCGCGGCCGGCTGCGTGGGCGCCCGCGCGCTCGCGCGAGAACCGCTCGAAGGCGGCCACCGCATCGGCGAGCGTCGCGACCTGCGCCTGTCCCTTGCCGTCGTAGCCGAGCCGGGCAACCTTGAGGATCCCCGGAAAGAGGCTTTGCCGGTCGCCCGCGGGGCGACCGGCCGGATCGCCTTGGACCGCCGAGAGCGCATGAAGGTCCGCCACCTCGCGCACGGCGGTGAAGGGCGCCGTCGCCACGCCGCAACCGGCGATGAACTGCTTCTCCGCGATCCGATCCTGCGCGATCGCGACAGCCTCCGCCCGGGGCGTGACGCGACAGTGACGCGCGAGCGTGGCAAGCGCCTGCGCCGGCACGTTCTCGAACTCGGTCGTCACGGCACCGCACAGCGCGCCCATCTCGGCGAGCGCCTCCGCGTCCAGGTAGTCGGCGCGAAGATGGCGCTCCGCGATGCGACCCGCCGGGCTGTCCGCATCAGGATCCAGCACGCACACGCGGTAACCCATCGACTGCGCCGCGGCGGCGAACATGCGTCCGAGCTGGCCGCCGCCCATGACGCCCAGCCAGCTGCCCGGAGCGAGCCAGGCCGCGCCTGAACCAGCGGTATCGATCCTGCCGCTTGCCACGTCAGGCTACGTCGGCAACGTCACGCCGGCAGCGGCGGCGGTCTGTGCCGCGCGAAACTCGGCCAGCGCCGTCGCTAGCCGCGCGTCGCCGGTTGCGAGCATCGCCGCCGCGAACAGCGCCGCGTTGGCGGCGCCTGCCTCGCCGATCGCGAAGGTCGCCACCGGCACGCCGCGCGGCATCTGCACGATCGAGAGCAGGGAGTCCTGCCCGTTCAGATGGCGACTGGGCACGGGCACGCCGAGCACCGGCACGGTGGTCTTGGCCGCGAGCATTCCCGGCAGGTGTGCCGCGCCGCCGGCGCCGGCGATGATCGCGCGCAGCCCGCGGCCCTGCGCTTGCTCCGCGTAGCGGAACATGGCGTCGGGCATGCGGTGCGCCGAGACAACCCGTGCCTCGAAAGGCACCAGGAGCTGGCGCAGCACCGCGACGGCATGCTGCATGACTTCCCAGTCGCTGCTGCTGCCCATCACGACGCCCACGAGGGGATCGGCGGCTGAAGAGGCTGGCGGCGTCATGCGCCCGATTCTACCTGTGCGGCTCGCCGACGCTGCCGGTGAGCCGCTCGAGCGCCTCGCGATAGCGCGCGGCAGTGGCCGCGATCACGTTCGCCGGCAGCGGCGGCGGCGGCGCCCGCTTGTTCCAACCCGGAACCGTCTCGAGGTAGTCCCGCACGAACTGCTTGTCGTAGCTCGGCGGCGAGATGCCGACACGGTAGTCGCCCGCCGGCCAGAAGCGCGACGAATCCGGCGTCAGCACCTCGTCCATGAGGACGAGCGTGCCGTCGGCGTCGAGCCCGAACTCGAACTTGGTGTCCGCGATGATGATGCCGCGCGCCGCCGCATGCTCGCTCGCGCGACGGTAGAGCGCGATGCTGATCTCCCGGATCCGCTCGGCGAGCGGGCGACCCGTGACCGCCACCATGCGCTCGAACGAGATGTTCTCGTCGTGCTCGCCCATCGCCGCCTTGGCGGCCGGCGTGAAGATCGGCTCCGGCAGCTTCTCCGCCAGCCGCAACCCCGCGGGCAGCGCGATGCCGCTCACGCTGCCTTGCTCGACGTACTCCTTGTAGCCCGAGCCCGCCAGGTAGCCGCGCACCACCGCCTCGACGAGAATGGGCTGCAGGCGGCGCACGACCATCGACCGGCCCCGCACCTGCTCGATCTCCTCGGGCGCGACGACCTCGGCCGGATCGACGCCGGTCAGGTGGTTGGGGACGATGTCGGCGAGCCGCTCGAACCAGAACAACGCGAGGCTGTTGAGCACCCCGCCCTTGCCCGGGATCGGCTCGGACATGACCACGTCGAAGGCCGACAGGCGATCGCTGGTGACCATGAGCAGGCGATCCTCGCCGACGGCATAGATGTCGCGCACCTTGCCGCTGCCGATCAGTGGCAGCGAGCGCAGCGTCGCGCGGTAGAGGGTATCCATGGTTCCCTGCTCCTTGCCTGCCTGTCAGCGGCGGGGGAGCCAGGCACGCGCCCAGGCGAGACCGGCGCTGGTCGCGCCTGGGCGGTCCCCGCCGGCCGGCCGGTATTCGCACCCGATCCAGCCGTCGTAGCCGAGCTCGTCGAGCAGGCGAAAGAGGTACGGGTAGTTGATCTCGCCGACGTCGGGCTCGTGCCGCTCCGGCACGCCCGCGATCTGGATGTGCCCCACTCCGGGCAGCCACTGCCGGATCCGCATGGCGAGGTCGCCCTCGACGATCTGGCAGTGGTAGAGATCCATCTGCACCTTCAGGTTGGGCGCGCCCACGGCCCGGACCACCGCATGCGCCTCCGCCTGGGTGTTGAGGAAGTAGCCCGGGATGTCGCGTGGGTTGATCGGCTCGATCAGCAGCTCCAGTCCCGCCGAACGACACCGGGCAGCCGCCTCCGCGAGGTTCGCGACGTAGGTGTCGCGAAGCCGCGCGCGGCTGGAGCCGTCGACATCGTCCTCGCCCGGCGTCGCGGACGGCGCGAGGCCTGCCATCGCATGGAGCCGCGGGCATCCGAGCACCGTGGCGTACTCGATGGCACGGTCCACGCCCGCCAGGAATTCCGCTTCACGTCCCGGTAGGCAGGCGAGCCCGCGCTCGCCCGCGGCGAAGTCGCCCGGGACGGTATTGAACAGCACCTGCTTCAGGCCGTTGTCGTCCAGCCTCTCGCGCAGCGTCGCCGCCGGATGATCGTAGGGGAACAGGAACTCGACCGCCTCGAATCCGTCTCTGGCGCAGGCGGCGAAGCGATCGAGGAACGGATGCTCCGGGTAGAGCATGGACAGGTTCGCGGCGAGTCGGGGCATCGGGTTCTCCGGACTGATGGACGTCGACCGTCGCGCACGCAAGGCGCGGGGTCGCTTTCATCCGAGAGAATAACCGTGTCTCGCGCGAGCGCGCCGTGCGGCCGACTCCTGGGTCGCGCTCAGGCCGCCGCGTGCGCGCGCCCGGGCAGCAGGCGTGCCGCGTCGCCGACCGGCCTGGCGGCCACCGGCGCGGCGGCGAACCGCACCATGCGATCGTGCAGGTGCACCACCTCCTTGGCGGTGACCAGCGGGCGCTCGAGCGGAAAGAGATGGGACCCCTCGATCGCGCGCAGGTGATCGCCCGCCAGCCTGCGGCTTGCCGCCAGGCCGCAGCGCCGGGCGAGAGGCGATTGCGTGCCCAGCAGGAACCCGACCGGCACGACCCGGCCCTGGCCGTCCACCGGCGCACCGCCCGCGACGAGGCGCCCGATCGCGTCGGGCCAGGTCGCGTGCAGCCGTCGACGGACCGCAGCGTCGAAACGGCGCCCGTCCGGCGCGGCGCACCTCGCGTCTGGCTCGTGCGCGGCCAGACGCTTGTGCGCGGCCTGACTTGCGGCATCCGTCGACTGGCAGGCGAAGCGTCGATAGGCCGGCAGGCAGTCGGGATCGAGCGCGCTCGTCGAGGGGCGGTCCAGGCCACAGGCGAGGCCCGGAAGCGCGCCGAGGCCGAGACGCTTGACCCAGGCGAGCAGCCGTGCCTGCGCCGGGCCAGGCACCGGCGCATCGAGCAGGATGACCGCCCGGACGCGCTCCGGCACACGATAGGCCGCGAGCAGGGCCAGCCATCCGCCGCTTCCGTGCCCGAGCAGCGTGACCGGTCCGCCCGCAGCGGCGAGGTACGGACGAAGCTGGTCCACCAGCCGTGGCCAGGCTTCGGTCACGGGAAAGGCCGGGTCGTGTCCCAGCCGTTCCATGCCGCTCGCAACGAAACGGTGGGAAAGCCCCACCAGCATCTTCCGGTACACCGGCCGCGCCATGCCGTTGGCGGGGACGAAGACGAGCGGTTGACGATGCGACATGTCGACCTCCAGGTGATGCCCTTATCATCTGGCCTTCCTGACACTTCGCCTGCGCAATCCGTCACATTTGGGCCACGACACGTGGCCGCGCGCGCAGGGCGACTATTCGGCGGAGCGCGAGGACCGACTGGTTATCCTCGCGGGTTTCCCAGGAGAGGAGAAGTCATGCGGTGTCCCTGCCCGGCGCCGGGCCGCTTCGTCGCGGCCGCGGCTCTGGTTGCCTGCCTGTTGCCGGCAACCGCCCTCGCCCAGGCGGGCGAGGGCGAGCGCCTCCTGCAGGAGGCGAATGCACGACTCACGGCGGACGTGATCCCGCCCGAAGGCAGCCTGCCCTGGCGCTACACCCTTGGCGCCGGCGGCAGCTTCTCATCGGGCAACAGCTCGTCGCGCAGCGTCAATCTCACCGTCGACGCGGTGAAGGAGTCGGAGAAGGACAAGTTCACGCTGACCGGCCGTGCCCTCTTCAGCGAGGACGAGGGAGAGACGACCGCCGACCAGGTGAGCGCCGGGGCGCGCTACGACTGGAACATCAGCCCGGCGTGGTTTCACTTCGGCATGCTGGACTGGCTGCGGGACCGACCGGCGAACCTGGTCCAGCGCTGGTCGATCAACACCGGCCTGGGCTACCACGTCTACAGACGACCGAAGCAGTTCGTCGACCTGATCGCGGGCGTCGGCTACTCCAATGACGACTATGTCGAGCCCACGCTCGTCTCGGACCAGGTGCGCACCAGCTACGGCCGCGCGGAGCTGCTCCTTGGCGAGCGCTCCGAGCTCGAGCTGACCGACACCACCACCGTCACGCA
>JAEWGX010000131.1 GCA_023388075.1 Pseudomonadota bacterium | reverse complement strand
GCCGCCACGAAGATCACGAGGTTGTAGGCGGTGAGCGCGCGGCCGGCGAGGTGCCCGGGGAAGCTCATGCCGACCCGCGAATGGATCGGCACGAAGACCGTGTTGCAGACCGCCAGCGCGAGCCAGGCCCAGACACCGGCAAAGACCGGCCATGCGGCGGTCAGGCCCGTCAGCAAGGTGCAGACGAGCGCCGCGATACCGGCTACCCGCACGGTGGTCGCTTCCCTCGGGCCGACTCGCGGCGCCAGCACGCCGACCACCACGAAGCCGATCAGCAACGCGACGTTGAAGGCAAAGAGCCAGGAGGCGGACGATTGCGGCGTCATCCCCAGCACTCGGATGAACCAGGGGCCCAGCCAAAGGGTCTGGATGGCGATGAATCCGCCCTGGACCAGCCCGCCGAGCAGCGCCATGCGCCAGAAGAACCCATCTCGCAGGATGCCGCCGTAGCCCCTCAGCAGGACGAGCAGCGATTGGCCCTGCTGCCCGCGCGGCTCCCGCGCGCGCGGCAGCGCGAACCACATCAGCAGCGAGAGCACGAACAGGATGCCCGCACAGATGAGGAAGACGCCGCGCCAGTCCGTGACCGACAGCAGCGCGCGCACCGGCAGGGTGGCGGTGAGCACGCCGCAGGTGCCGACCGTCATGGTCCAGGCGGCGAGCCGCGTCTGCTGGTGCGGGGGGAACCAGAGACGGAACATCGCGAAGCAGGCCATCAGGCCCGCGGCGAAGCCGACACCCAGCAGCGCACGTCCCAGCCAGAGCTGCGCGAATCCCTGCGCCGTGGCGAAGACGAGGCAGCCGCTTCCTGCCACGGCCATCAGCACGGCGTCGACCCGCCGGGGGCCGAAGCGATCGAGCCAGATGCCCACCGGCAGCTGCATCAGGGCGAAGGCAAGGAAGTAGGCGCTGGTGAGCGATCCGAGCTCGGTGTTGGTGAGGCCGAGATCCTGGACCAGCTCCGGCGCGATGGTGGCGTTGATCGCGCGCAGGCCGTAGGACATCAGATAGCCCGACGACATGACGACGAACAGCCGCACGGCCAGGGTGCCGCTGGCCGACTCGACGGCGTTGCCCGGGCTGCTCACCGCGCGACCAGGCGCAGCGACGCGAGGAAGTGCTCGGCCTGCTCGCGATCCATGTCGGGGCCGACCGCGACGATCTGCAGGGCGACATCGCGCCATCGCATGAACCGCCCATGCATCTGCATCGCCGCATGGCTGCCGGTACCCTGCGCGACCACTTCCTGGGCAGGTTGCGAACCGAGCTTGCTTCCGTCGGCAGCCACGATCGGGACCGTGACCTCGGCGACGACGGTCGTGGTGGGGGCACCGATGTTGCGCAGCATCTGCTCGCGCATGGCCGTGAGCATGCGCTCCGGGGACATCGACGCCGACAGCGGCGCGAGCGCCACGGTGAAGGCGTTCTCGCCGACGCGCGCGCCCTGCATGGTCATGTCCACCGCCTGGTCCTGCAGGTGGATCCGCCGCGTCATCGCGGCCGGCTTGCCTGGCAGCTGCACGCGATACTCCCCGCCCGGCGCATCAACCTCCCGCCAGTCGTATGGCGGCGAGCAGGCCGGGAGGCCGACGAGCGAGCCGGCCAGCAGCCCTGCCGCCAGCACGGCGCGTGCCGCCGCCCGCCGCCCTCGCCTGCGCCGCCGGCCTGCAATCCAGCGGTTCGCAGCCTTCGCGATCGACGACGCCTCGCTCGGTCCCATTGCATAATGGTAGCCGCTCGCCTTTGGAGGAGATTTCGGGATGCTGTTCGAATTCAAGAGTCGCGCCACCGGCAGCGTCGTCATGACGAACGACGTCGGCAAGAGGGTCCTGCCGTTGATCGGCAAGACCCCGGACCCCAAGGGCATCATCACCGTGGAGCAGATGCCGGCGGCCATCGCGGCGCTGGAGGCCGCGTGCCGGCGCGAGAAGGAGCTGGCCGAGGCAGCGAAGGAGAAGGCGCGCCGTGGCGGCAGGGACGATCCCGCGACGTCGACGGGCGACGCGGACCGCTCGGACCAGGGCGACGAGGACGACCCGCAGCTGATCGGCATCTGCCAACGGGTGCTGCCCCTGATCGAGATGATGCGGACCGCCCACGCCGCCGGAAAGGACATCACCTGGGGCGTCTGACTTGAGACGACGCTCGCACTCACCGCAATCGCCGCGCCCCGTGGGGGCCGAGAGCCGCGACCTGCAAGGCACTCGGTGGCTTCGGGCGACGCCTTGCCACTGACGGTCCTGGAGCCGCCGACTCGGCCGCTGGCAGGCTGGCGCAGGTTCCGCCAGGACATCGGCCCGCTCTATGCAGCCAACGGGCTGATCGGCTTCATCTTCGCCGCCACCGGGCCGGTGGCGGTGATCCTCGCGGTGGGCCTGGGCGGCGGCCTGTCCGAAGCCCAGCTCGCCTCGTGGATCTTCGGCAGCTTCTTCCTGAACGGCCTGCTCAGCATCGCCTTCTGCCTGCTCTACCAGCGTCCCCTGGTCTTCTTCTGGACGATCCCGGGCACGGTGCTGGTAGGCCCGGCCCTCACCCACCTGAGCTTCGCCGAAGTCACCGGCGCCTTCATCGCGACCGGCGTCTTCATGCTCGCCCTCGGACTGCTTGGCTGGGTGAAGCGCCTCATGGAAGCGATCCCCATGGCGATCGTGATGGGGATGGTGGCCGGTGTCTTCCTGCGGTTCGGCACCGATCTCGTCTTCGCGGTCCGGGACGACTGGTCGATCGCCGTACCCATGATCGTCACGTTCCTCGTGCTGTCCTCGCTTCCCGCGGCGGGACGGCGCATGCCGCCCGTCATCGGGGCGCTGCTGGTGGGCGCGCTCCTGGTGCTCCTCGGACTGGGCTCGGGCCAGCCCCAGGTGCCGCTCGATGCGGCGGCGGCAGCGGGCACGCGCTGGTTCGCCGCGCCGTTGCTGCAGGTGCCGGCCTTCTCGGTGCAGGCGATGGTGGAGCTGGTGCTGCCGCTCGCGATCACCGTGCTGATCGTGCAGAACGGCCAGGGAATCGCGGTGCTTTCGGCCGCGGGCCACGCAACGCCGATCAACGCGGTGACCACCGCGTGCGGGGCGATGTCGATCGTGACGGGCCTCGTCGGCACGGTGTCCACCTGCCTGACCGGCCCCACCAACGCCCTGATCTCGAGCTCCGGCGAGCGATCGCGCCACTACGCCGCCGGCGTGGTGGTGGGGATCCTGGCGCTCGCCTTCGGCCTGCTTTCGCCGCTCTTCACCCGCCTCATGCTGGCGACGCCGCCCGCCTTCATCGCGGCACTCGCCGGGCTCGCCATGCTGCGCGTGCTCCAGGCCGCCTTCGTCACCGCTTTCAAGGCACGTTTCTCGCTGGGGGCGATGGTGGCCTTCATCGTCACCGTGGCCGAAGTGCCGATACTCAACATCGGCGCTCCTTTCTGGGGACTGGTGTTCGGCTTCCTGGCATCGGCGCTGCTCGAACGCGCGGATTTCAGCGAACGTTCCTGAATCTGTCTGTTGTTTTCCACCGGCCAAGCGGAGGTCGCGATGTCGGAAGCAGCACGGCGGTTGCCCCGTCCCGTTGAAGATCCCTTCTCCTCCAGCTATCGCGAGGCGCAGCGCAAGTTCCTCGAAGCCGCCGGCACGGCCGGCGCGGCGCTGTCGAGCTACCCGCATCCCATGCCGGGACGCGAAGGCGAGCCGCTCGCGATCGACGTGGCGCTGCAGCCGCCGCCGGGCGCGGGCGTTGCCACACCGCCCAGGGGCCTGCTGCTCCTGACCAGCGGCTGCCACGGCGTGGAAGGCTTCGCCGGGAGCGGCGTGCAGGTGGCGGCGCTGCAGGACGAGGCCTTGCGCGATCGCGCCGCTTCCAAGGGTGTCGCGCTGCTCCACGTCCATGCGCTCAATCCGTACGGCTTCTCCCACTTCGATCGCGCAACCGAAGACAACGTCGATCTCAATCGAAACGTCCGTGACTTCTCGCAGCCGCTTCCGGTCAACGACGGCTATCGGGCGCTGCATCCGCTGCTCGTGCCGGCGCGCTGGCCGCCCGACGAGGAGAATGCCGCGGCGTTGATGCAGGCCGTCGTCGCTCATGGCCCGAGAGCCTTCCAGGCGATAGTCACCGGCGGGCAGCACGAGTTCCGCGACGGCCTCTTCTATGGCGGCACCCGGCCGTGCTGGAGCAACCGCGCCCTGCGCGATATCCTGCGCGGCCATGCCGCCGGCGCAAGACGCATCGGCTGGATCGACCTGCATACCGGATTGGGACCGGCCGGGGTCGGCGAACGCATCCTGGCGTGCGCCGGCCCCGCGGCGGTCGAGCGCGCTCGTCGCTGGTGGGGCGATCGGGTCACGTCGATCGAGGACGACACCGCCGTGTCTTCCGCGGTGTCGGGGCCGATGTGGACTGCCGTGACGGAGGAATGCCCGGGCGCCGAGTACACCGGGATCGCGCTGGAGTTCGGCACGCTCCCGCCGCTGCAGGTGCTGCACGCGCTGCGCGGGCAGGCCTGGCTGCGGGCGAATCCCGCCGCGCCCACCGAGCTGGCCGAACGGATCAGGCGCGAGACCTTCGAGGCGTTCTTCGTCGAGAGCGACGAGTGGAGGGACAGCGTGCTGCGCCAGGCGCGCGAGGCGATCGCGCAGGCGATCGACGGGCTCGCCGACGGCGGGGCGCCGTGAACCTGCCAGTGCCTGCCTGTCCTCCCGGTGCCGGACTATGCGATTGCGGCGCCGCGCTCGAGCAGCAGCGCCTTGAGCGCGCTGCGGTGGCAGCGGCTCTCGTCCTCGCAGTAGCAGCCTACCGAGAAGTTCGCGCCATGGGACAACGCCGCGAGCAGGTCGAGCGAGCGGCTGGCGTCCGGCGCGGCCATCTCCCGCCGATAGGCGCTGAAGAAGCGGGCCCAGTCCTGCGGTGTCCTGGCGGCGTGCGCGAGCTTCATGGTCGCGGGCGTCGGCGCGAGGTTGGGATACCAGACGTCGTACCAGTCACGCCGGGAGAACTCCGAGCGCGGCACGCCGCGCGGCGGCCGCCGCACCGTGCCGATGCGAAGCCCCTCGTCGCGGGCCCGCGCCGTGCCGAGCCGCACGACCCGTATCGTCACGCCGCGCTCCCGAGGCGCTCGAGCTGGCCAGCCCGAACCAGCGCCGCGTGGACCTGGATCGCGGCCCAGGCATCGTTGGCCGCGTACTGCAGCTGGCGCTCGTCGAGGCGTCGGTTGGCCCAGTTGGAGGTGCCGATCCGCTTGGACTTCACGAGGCGGCGATTGAAGAGCACCGCGACCGCCGCCTTCACGCCGATCGAGCGGCGATAGCCCAGCGCCCGGAAGACGGTGTCGAGATCGAGCACGGCCACCGGCTCGATGCCGAGCTTGCCGCGGATCTGCGTGCGGTCGCCGTCCAGGCCGAAACCGACCTTGGTCACCGCGGCCGAGGTGATCAGCGACGCCACCACCTCGCCCACGCCATCCGCCCCGAGCTGGAACACCCAGGCCTCTTCCAGGGTGGCGAACTGCACGACATGCGGCCCTTCGGAGCGTTCGCCGCGCACGAAGGTCGGCCGCGATTCGGTGTCGAAGCCCAGGTGGGTCTGCCGGGCCAGCGAGGCATGCGCCAGGCGCGCCTCGTCGCGGCTCGCCACCAGCCGGATGCGCCCGGGATCGATGCCCGGGAAAGGCGGGAGCTCCCGGATCGCTTCCGGTGCCGGCACCGGCAGCCGCGGGGTGGCCGGGTTGGGATTCTGCCGCCGCTCGATCACCTGGCCCGGGGCTCCGAGAGGGCGGTGTAGACCCCGAGCCCGATGAAGACGGAGGCGCCGAGATAGCGGCCTGCCCACTCCAGCAGCCGGTGGCCCGGCAGGGGCGCCGCGCCCGCCGCGTGCCACCCGGCCAGCCGGCTCGCGGCCAGGACATAGATGGCGTCGGTCAGGGCGGCCACCAGGATGAACACGCTCGCGAGCAGCACGCCCTGCAGCAGGGGCGCGGACGATGCGTCGATGAACTGCGGCAGGAACGCGGCGAAGAAGAGCGCCGTCTTGGGATTGAGCAACGCCACCAGGAAGCCGTCGCGGAACACCGCGCGGGCGCTCGGCGGCGCCGCGATCACGCCGACCGTGCCGACAGGACGCGAGCGCAGGGCCTGGATGCCGAGGTACACGAGATACGCCGCGCCGGCGAGCTTCACCACGGTGAAGGCCAGTGCCGAGACCGCGAACAACGCGGCGAGCCCGAGCGAGGCGCCGACCGCGTTGCCCAGATTGCCCAGCGCGACGCCGGCGAGCGAGGCGAAGCCGGCCCGCCGGCCATGGGCCAGCGTGCGGGTGAGCAGGTAGATGACGGCCGGACCGGGTGTCAGGGCGAGCGCCAGGCTCGCGAGCAGGAAAGCGCCGAACATCGCCGCGACGCCGTCAGCCGATCGGATGCGCCGGCGCGGCGCCCATGCGCCGCCACAACTCGGCGGTCACGCCATAGTGCTGCTCGAGGAGGCGGTGGTCGGTGAGGCCGACCGCCTCGCGTTGCACGACGAACTCCCAGAGCGCCTGCACCGCCTGGTCGCGCAGCGCGATCCGCTCGCGGGTCGCCTCGTGACCGCAGGCAAGCAGCGCCGCCATGCAGTCACCCAGCCTGCGGCCGGCAACGCCGAGAGAGGCGGCGGTTTCCTCGCGGACCGCGAGGCGGATGTGGTCGTCGATGTCCACCCCGTCGCCCCGGGCGCCGCGCTTGCCGGCCACGACGGCGCCGAAGCCGCGTCGCGCTCCGGCCTTGCCGGGCGCGCCGGCGGCGAACGCGCGCCGCACCACGGCGATGGCGGCGAGGCGCTCCCGCGCGCGCTCGCCGATGCGTCCTTGCGATCGAAGCGCCGTCGCTGCCTGCGACCTGTCCTGCCTGTCTTCCATGTCGACGTCCTGCGCCATGCCGGTTCCGCTCGTGCCGGCACGTTGCGCACCGCGGCCTGCCAATCTGCTACGGTAGCACGGACGTGCGGGGATGCACGCAGCGGACGCGGCGCCCTCTCGCATTCCCTGCAGCCCGTGTATCCTCCCAGCTCGGCCGGCTCGCCGCACGGCACCACCGCGCGGCCCTGGCGCCGACGAGGAGAAGGGATCATGAACTGGGTCCGGGTGGCGGCCACGAGCCAGCTGGGTGACGACGAGGCGCTCGGCGTGCTCGCGAATGGCACCAGCATCGCCCTCTACCGCAGCGGCGGCGAGTATTTCGCCACCGACGACGTCTGCACGCATGCCCACGCGCTGCTCTCGGACGGCTGGCTGGAGGACGGCTGCATCGAATGCCCCCTGCACCAGGCGCGCTTCGATATCCGGACGGGGAAGGCCCTGTGCGAGCCGGCGACGGAGGACCTCCGGACCTACCCGGTCCGGGTCGACGGCGACGCCATCTACGTGGCCATCTGACGCCACCGCGGGCTCGCTGCCCCGCCGCTCACAAGGATTGCGCGAGAGCCCGGCGCAGCTCCTTCTCGTCGCGCCCCGAGCGCATCGCGTAGTCCTGCAACTGGTCGGTCCCGATCGGTCCGACGTTGAAGTAGGTCGATTGCGGATGCGAGAAGTAGAAGCCCGAGACGCTTGCGGCCGGCATCATCGAATAGCCCTCGGTGAGGGTCATGCCGATCTCCTCGCACTCCAGGAAGTCGAAGAGCGCGCGCTTGACGGTGTGCTCGGGGCAGGCCGGATAGCCGGGCGCCGGGCGGATGCCGACATAGGCCTCCTTGATGAGCTCCTCGTTGGAGAGCTGCTCGTCGGCCGCGTAGCCCCACAGGTCCTTGCGGACGCGCTCGTGCAGGCACTCGGCGAACGCCTCGGCCAGGCGGTCGGCAAGCCCCTTGAACATGATCGACGAGTAGTCGTCGTGCTCGGCGGCGAACTTGCGCTCCTTCTCCTCCACGCCGATGCCCGCGGTGACCGCGAACATGCCGATGTAGTCGGCGATGCCGCTCGGTCGGCCATCGATCGCGCGCGGCGCGATGAAGTCCGCCAGGCACTTGTTGTCGACGCCTTCGCGCTTGGCGACCTGCTGGCGCAGGTTGCGCCAGACGAAGGCCACCTCGCTGCGGCTGTCGTCGGTGTAGATCTCGATGTCGTCGTCGTTGATCGAATTGGCCGGAAGGAAGGCGACCACTCCGTTCGCCGAGAGCCAGCGGCCCTTGATGATCCGTTCGAGCATCGCCTGGCCGTCGGCGAAGACGCGCCGGGCGGACTCGCCGACCAGCTCGTCCTCAAGGATCTTCGGGAAGGCGCCATGCAGGTCCCACGTCTGGAAGAGCGGCCCCCAGTCGATGTAGCGGGCGAGCTCGGCGAGGTCGAAGTTGCGGAACACCCGCCGGCCGATGAACTTGGGCCGCGGCGGCTGGTAGCGTGCCACCGCATGCAGCCCCGCCTGCTCGGGGCGGTCGTCCGCCCTCATGAGCCAGTCGATCTTCGTCTTGTTGGCGCGCGCCTGCAGCAGCGTGACCAGGTCCGGTCCCTTCTTGGCGGCGTGCTGCACGCGCACCCGCTCGTACTCCACCTTCAGCTTCTCGAGGAAATCCGCGCGCTGGTCGTCCGAGACGAGCGCCTGCGCAACCGGCACCGAGCGCGATGCGTCGGGCACGTAGATCACCGGGCCGGAGTAGTTGGGCGCCACCTTGACCGCGGTGTGCACCCGGGAGGTGGTGGCGCCGCCGATCAACAGCGGCAGGCCGCGATCACGGAAGTACGGATCCCGCTCCATCTCGCTCGCGACATGGGCCATCTCCTCGAGCGACGGGGTGATGAGGCCGGAGAGGCCGACCATGTCCGCATTCTCGGCCTTCGCCATGGCGAGGATGTCGCTGCAGGGAACCATCACCCCCATGTTGACGACCTCGAAGTTGTTGCACTGGAGCACGACGGTGACGATGTTCTTGCCGATGTCGTGCACGTCCCCCTTGACGGTGGCGATCACCAGCTTGCCGCGCGCGCGGGTATCGCCGCCGGCAGCCGCGATCTGCGCCTTCTCGGCCTCGATGTAGGGCAGCAGGTGGGCCACCGCGAGCTTCATCACGCGCGCCGACTTGACCACCTGCGGCAGGAACATCTTGCCGGCGCCGAACAGGTCGCCGACGATGTTCATGCCGTCCATCAGCGGCCCTTCGATCACCTCGATCGGCCGCTTGCCCTCGGCGGCCATTGCCGCCCTGACTTCCTCGGTGTCCTCGACGATCCAGTTGGTGATGCCGTGCACCAGCGCATGCGAGAGCCGCTCGGCGACGGGCCTCTGCCGCCAGCCGAGATCCTCTTCCTTGCGCGCGCCGCCGGCCTTGAGCGTCGCGGCGAACTCGATCAGGCGCTCGGTCGCGGTCTTCTCGCGCTCCGGCGAATCCGCCGGCAGGTCCGCGGGCAGCGTGGGGGGACGGTTGAGCACGATGTCCTCGACCCGAGTGCGCAGCTCCGGGTCGAGCTGGTCGTAGACGCCCATCATGCCGGCGTTGACGATGCCCATCGTGAGCCCGGCCTGGATGGCGTGGTAGAGGAACACCGTATGGATCGCCTCGCGCGCCGGATCGTTGCCGCGAAACGAGAACGAAACGTTGGAGACGCCGCCCGAGACCCGCGCCTGCGGCAAGTTCTCCCGTATCCACCGGCAAGCCGCGATGAAGTCGTTGGCGTAGTTGTCGTGCTCCTCGATCCCGGTGGCGATCGCGAAGATGTTCGGATCGAAGATGATGTCCTCGGCCGGGAAGTCCACCTTGGAGACCAGGATGTCGTAGGCGCGCTTGCAGATCGCGATCTTGCGCTCGAAGCTGTCGGCCTGGCCCTCCTCGTCGAACGCCATGACGATGGCCGCCGCGCCGTACCGGCGCACGAGCGTCGCCTGGCGGATGAACTCCGCCTCGCCTTCCTTGAGCGAGATGGAGTTCACCACCGACTTGCCCTGCACGCACTTGAGCCCCGCCTCGATCACGCTCCATTTGGAGCTGTCGATCATGATCGGCACGCGCGAGATGTCCGGCTCCGAGGCGATCAGGTTGAGGAAACGCGTCATCGCCTTCTGCGAATCCAGCATCGCCTCGTCCATGTTGACGTCGATGACCTGGGCGCCGTTCTCCACCTGCTGGCGGGCCACCTGCAGCGCCTCGTCGAACTGCTCGTTCAGGATCAGGCGCGCGAACGCCTTCGAGCCAGTGACGTTGGTGCGCTCGCCCACGTTGACGAAGAGCGAGTCGTCGTCGATGTTGAAAGCCTCCAGGCCCGAGAGGCGCATCGCCGGCGCGATTTTCGGCACCGGGCGCGGCGCCTGGCCGGCCACTGCCGCGGCGATCGCGGCGACGTGCTCCGGCGTGGTGCCGCAGCAGCCGCCGGCGATGTTGACGAAACCGCTCTCGGCGAACTCCCCGAGCAGGCGCGAAGTGACATCCGGCGTCTCGTCGAACCCGGTCTCTGCCATCGGGTTGGGCAGCCCCGCGTTCGGGTAGACGCAGACGAAGGTGTCGGCCTTGCGCGAGAGCTCCTCGATGTAGGGCCGCATCAGCGCGGCGCCGAGCGCGCAGTTGAGCCCGACGGTGAGCGGGCGCGCGTGCCGAACCGAGTTCCAGAACGCCTCCACGGTCTGCCCCGAGAGGATGCGGCCGGATGCGTCGGTCACCGTGCCGGAGATCATGATCGGCAGCGGTGGCTCGCCGCGCCCGGCGCGCTCCGCGTTGATCTCGTCGATGGCGAAGAGGCAGGCCTTGGCGTTCAGCGTGTCGAACACCGTCTCGACCAGCAGCACGTCCGCGCCGCCGTCGATCAGCCCGCGGGCCTGGTCGTGGTAGGCGGCCCTCAGCTCGTCGAAGGTGGTGTTGCGCGCGCCCGGATCGTTGACGTCCGGCGAGATGGACGCGGTCTTCGGTTGCGGGCCCATCGCGCCGGCGACGAAACGCGGCCGGTCCGCGGTGGCGAACTTGTCGCAGGCCGCCCGCGCGAGCCGGGCCGATGCGACGTTCATCTCGTACGCCAGGTCCGCCAGGCCGTAGTCGCCCTGCGCCACCGCGGTTGCGCCGAAGGTGTTGGTCTCGATCAGGTCGGCCCCCGCGGCCAGGTACTGCTCGTGGATCTCGGTGATGATCGAGGGGCGCGTGAGCGAAAGCAGCTCGTTGTTGCCCTTCACGTCCTTCGGATGCGCGGCGAAGCGGTCACCGCGGAACTGCTCCTCGGTCAGCCGGTAGCGCTGGATCATCGTTCCCATCGCGCCGTCGAGGACGAGGATGCGGCTTGCGAGGAGGTCCCTCAGGCGCTCCTCCACTGGACTCACGAGGCGGATCGGGGCGGCGGGCTGCGGGACTGCGGGCATGGGGAACGGGTCCCTCCAAAAGCCGGCATTCTATCAACCGGGTACCGGAGCGACCGTGACGTGGGTTACGGTCCGGGACATCGTTGCCGGGACTGCGGTCGATTTGACTTGCCTGATCGGATCCAGCGAAGATCATGGGTTGCAGCTCGGACAGGAAGATCGCCGTGAACTACGTCGTGCCACAGCCGCCCATCGTCTCGGTCCCCGTCGCGGGAACCGACCAGCACTTTCCCGTGCGCCGCATCTACTGCGTGGGCCGCAACTACGTCGAGCATGCCAAGGAGATGGGCTACACGGGGCGCGAGCCGCCGTTCTTCTTCATGAAGCCGGCCGATGCCGTCGTCTACGTCGCGGAGGGCGAGACCGGCGCCATCCGCTATCCGGCCGGCACCTCCAATCTGCACCACGAGATCGAGCTGGTGGTTGCGATCGGCAAGGGGGGCAGCGCAATCACGGCCGCGAACGCGAAGGACCATGTGTACGGCTACGCCGTCGGCCTCGACATGACCCGACGCGACCTGCAGGGCGATGCGAAGAAGCAGGGACGTCCCTGGGAGATCGGCAAGGCCTTCGAGGAATCCGCGCCGATCGGGCCGATCCACCCGCTGTCGCGCACCGGCTGGATCGACAAAGGCGCCATCCGCCTGACCGTCAACGACGAGGTCCGCCAGGAGAGCACGATCGACAAGCTCATCTGGAACGTCGCCGAGACCATCGAGCACCTCTCGTCGTACTGGACGCTCGCGCCGGGTGACCTCATCTACTCCGGCACGCCCGAAGGCGTGGCCGCGGTCGTCCGCGGGGACCTGATGGTCGGCACGGTGGACGGTCTCGGCTCGCTGCGCGTGCGGGTGGACTGAAGCCGGAAGGCGCTGCGCCTGCCGCCTCGACAACCGAGGCGCCACTGGTGTGACCGGCCCCGCCCGCGCCACCGTCCTGTTCTGCCACGGCTCGCGCAGCCCGGCCTGGCGCGCGCCGTTCGAGCTGCTGCTGCAGGAGTTCCGGCAGGCGAATCCCGGGCGCGCGGTCCGCATCGCCTTCCTCGAGCTGATGGCGCCCGCACTGCCGGAGGTGCTCGCGGAGCTCGCCGACGACGGGCACGACGAGATCGAGGTCCATCCGCTCTTCCTTGCGGGCGGCGCCCACACCGGGGTCGACCTGCCGAAGCTGGTAGCCGAAGCCACCCGTTCCCGGCCGGGGCTTCGCGTGACGGTGAGTCCGCCGCTCCTCGAATCGGCCCGGATCCGTGCGGCATTGGTGGCCGCGCTTGGCCACCAGGCCAATTAACCTGGGGCTATAACGTCACGCCCACAATGTCGTTGGCCCCCGCCGCGACGTGGGACTATGCTGCGGTAATGGAAACAGTACCGACCCGCCCCACGGCGGCCCAGCCGCAAGCGCCTTCCCAGGCGCGGCCCGCTGCATCTGCCGGATCGTCGGCTGCCGCCGGACCCGTGCAGCGTGGTGGTGACGCCACCGGAGTGCCGGACCTCGGCTACGCCGGCGACATCGCGCCGGGCGAGGCCTGGCAACTGGTGCAGTCCGGCCAGGCGACACTGGTGGACGTCCGCACCGCGGAGGAGCTGCATTGGGTGGGCCGGGTTCCGGGCGCCCTTCACGTCGAATGGGCAATCGGCCGCGAGCAGGCCCGCAATCCGCGTTTCCTGGAGCAGTTGGAGGCGCAGGTCCCCAAGGACCGGCAGGTGCTCTTCCTCTGCCGCAGCGGCGCGCGCTCGGTGGGGGCGGCCAAGGTCGCGACCGAGGCAGGTTACCGTTCCGCCTGGAACGTCCTGCATGGCTTCGAGGGTCCGCTGGATTCGCAGAAGCAACGCGGCCGCATCGGCGGCTGGCGGGTCGCAGGCCTGCCCTGGCTGCAAAGCTGACCCCGCCTGCATGGCCTGCGCGCAAGCGGTCGGCTCGCCGCCGGGCCGGGTCGTCCTCGTTGACGCCGGCCCCGGCAGCGTCGACCTCCTCACGCTGAGAGCCGCGCGGCTGCTCGCCGAAGCCGACTGGGTGGTGCATGACGCGCTGGTGCAGCCCGAGGTGCTGGCGCTCGCCACGCGTGCCAGGATGGTCGATGTCGGCAAGCGCGCCGGACGGCCCAGCATGCAGCAGGCTCGGATCAACCGCACGCTGGTCGACTGCGCCCGCGCCGGCGGCCTCGTGGTACGGCTCAAGGGAGGCGATCCGCTGCTCTTCGCCCGCGCCCGCGAGGAGCTCGATGCGTTGCGTGCCGCCGGCATCGAGGTGGAGGTGGTGCCGGGAATCACAGCGGCACAGGCCGCGCACGCGGCCCTCGGGCTGCCGATGACCGAGCGCCGCCAGCGCCGCGCGATGGTGCTGGCCACGCCCCAGGCCGCGCGATCGGTGGTTCCCGGACCCGATGCAGGACGCGAAGCCGACGACCTGCACTGGGCGCGCGCCTTGGTCAACGCGGGCGGCGGCGCGCTCTACATGGCGGCGACCGCCGTCGCCCGTGTCCGCGCCATCCTGCTCTCGCTGGGCCTGTCCGCCGATACGCCCGCCACGTGGATGGTGGACGCGTCGCTGCCGTCGCAGGCGACGGTGGCGACCACGCTCGGGGCGCTCGCGCCGCTGCCGGCCATGCTGTCCGGCAGGCCCGCCATCCTGCTGCTCGGCGCGGGCAACGGGCACACGCCCGCCTCGGACTACCGCGCACCCTCCCGTGACTCGACCCGCGTCGCGCTCCAGGCCCGCGATCCGTTGACCACGCCACGCATCCGGTGACCGTCCACCTGGCCTGTATAGCGGTCGCCGCCGACCGAGAAGCGGATCTGCGAGCCTTCCAGGCGTGCGTCGCTGATCGGCGTCGCCGATTTTCCGTTGCCCAGCGTGCCCTCCAGCATCTGGAACTTCTGCGTGAGGTCGAGCCGCCCGCCTTCCAGCGACCACACGCCCGCCACCTTGGCCGGGACGATCCACTTGTACGCGTAGCAGAAGCCGGTGCAACCCTCCGTGACCCGGGCCGTCTCGTCCGGCTGCCATTCGGTCATGTCGAAGGAGTTGGACACCACCCGGGTGCCGGGCGCCATGTCGAGCAGCGTCGGCCGCAGCCGCAGGTTGAGATCCGGCAGGAGGAAGAGCGTGACCACGGTCGCGTCGGAGAAGTCGGCCTCGAAGATGTCGCCCTGCTCGAACGTGGCACGGCCGGGGAGCCGTTCGGCCTTGGCCGCCTGCCGCGAAAGCGCCACCATGTCGGGATTGAACTCGATGCCGCGTGCCGTCGCCCCGCGCCGGGCCGCGGTGATCACCGTCCTGCCGTCACCCGAGCCCAGATCCACCAGCTTGTCACGGGGCGTGAGCGCCGCCATGTCGAGCATGCGATCGACGAGGGCCTGGGAGGTCGGCACCCAAATGACGTCCTTGCCTGCCTGTCCGACCCTGGGCTCGAAGGGCTTCGCCGCGGGTTGGGCGGTGACGGACCGTGTCGCGTCCGGTTGGGCGTCGGTCTGGGCACAAGCCGCGGCGCCGAGGGCGGCGGCGAGGATCGCCGCGAGGTACCAGGATCTGGGCGAACGCATCATCGTCGGATTCCTTCATGTCGTTGTTGTCTACCGCCGCCAATCGTAATGCGAGCGTCCGCGGCGCGGCGCGACAAGTCGAGCGCCCTGGCGAGGATGCCGGCGAGCGCCCTTGGCCGCGTAAACTCCGGCGAATCACCGCGCCTGCCTGCTCCTGCAATCGCCACCGATCCGGCACACTCTCCGAAACCAGTCGACCAGCCCAAGCCGTGAACCTCCAGCAACTGCGCTATCTGCGCGAGACGGTCCGACGCGACCTGAACCTCACCGCCGCCGCCCAGGTGCTGCACACTTCGCAGCCCGGGCTCTCCAAGGCGATCCGGGAGCTGGAGGACGAGCTCGGCATCACGATCTTCGTGCGCCACGGCAAGCGCCTCACCGCACTGACCGACGCCGGGCAGGAGGTGCTCGCGATCGTCGAGCGCATCCTGCTCGAGATCGACAACCTCAAGCGCAGCGCCGCGAACTGGCACGATACCCAGACCGGCGAGCTGCGCATCGCCGCGACCCACACCCAGGCCCGCTACGCGCTGCCGCGGGCGATCGCCGACCTGCGCGTGCGCTATCCCGAGGTGGTCGTGCGCCTGCACCAGGGCAGCCCCTCCCAGATCATCACGATGCTGCGCGCCGGCCAGGTCGACCTCGGGATCGCGACGGAGTCGATCGGCCAGCAGGCGGACCTCGATTCGCAGGAACTGTTCTCCTGGTATCACTGCGCGGTCGCCGCGCCGTCGCATCCGCTTGCCGGCCAGCCTTCGGTGAGCCTCGAGGAGCTCGCGCGCCACGACCTCATCACCTACGATCCGCAGTTCGCCGGACGCGGCCGCATCGACCGCGCCTTCGCCGAGCGCGGGCTCGCGCCGCGCATCGTGCTCGAGGCGACCGATTCCGACGTCATCAAGACCTACGTGCGGCTGGGCCTTGGCATCGGCCTCGTCTCCGAGCTCGCCTTCGAGGATCCGATGTCGTCGGGTGGAGACCCGGCTGGTCCGCAGGACGCCGCGGCCGATGCGGGAGCGGCCGGCGCCGTCGACGGCCTGGTGCGCCTCCCGATCGGCCGTCCGTTCGCCCGCAACCAGACCCGGGTGGCCTACCTGCGCGGCCGCATCCTGCGTGGCTACGAGCAGGCGCTGATCGACGCGCTGAAGCGCTGAGCCGCAGGCCGCGAAGGGGGGCCGCGGACGTGCGATCATTGCGCCGCGGCTTTCTCATTGCGCCGCAGCTTTCCATTTCACCGGAGCTTTCCGCAGGCCCGGGGAACGAATCGAGCGAGGCGACCCTTCGATGGCTGACCTGACAGTCCACCCCGAGGCGCTCCACCGTTGGGTGGTGGACCTCTTCACCGCCGCGGGCTCCAATGCGACCGAGGCGCGGCTGACCGCGGATCACCTGGTCGATGCCAACCTGACCGGCCACGACTCGCACGGAGTCGGGATGATCCCGAAGTACGTGACCGCGCTGGTGAGCGGGCGGCTGCGACTCAACCAGCAGGTCGCGATCGTGAGCGACACCGGCACCATGCTGACCCTGGACGCCGGCCGGGGCCTCGGCCAGTCGGTCGCCCACCAGGCGATGGAGCTCGCGATCCAGCGCGCCCGGCAGCACGGCGTCTGCGTCCTGGGTCTGCGCAACAGCCACCACATCGGCCGCGTCGGCCACTGGGCCGAGCAGGCGATCGCCGCGGGCATGGTGTCGATCCATTTCACCAATGCGAACAGCATCCACGTCGTGGCGCCCCATGGCGGCGCCGAGGCGCGCTTCGTCACCAACCCCTTCACCGTGGGCATTCCAAGGCGCACCCGCGAGCCGTTGCTGCTCGATTTCGCCACCAGCGCCATCGCCCACGGCAAGGCCCGGGTCGCGTACAACAGGAAGGTGCCGGTGCCGGCCGGTTGCCTGATCGACGACCAGGGCTGCCCCACCACCGATCCCGCCGTGGTGTTCGAATCGCCGGCGGGCGCCCTGCTCACCTTCGCTGGCCACAAGGGCTATGCGCTCGCGATGGTCTGCGAGATGCTGGGCGCGGCCTTGACCGGCGGCGACACCAGCACGCCGGTCGAGGGCGAGGACGTGTCGCTGCGGGTGTGGAACAGCATGCTTGCCATCGTCTTCGATCCGGCGCGGATGGGCCCGCCGGAAGAGTTCGAGCAGCGTGCCGCCCAGTTCGAGGACTGGGTGCGCTCCGCGCGCCCTGCCCCGGGTGCCGACGGCGTGCGCATGCCGGGTGACCCCGAGCGCGAGTATCGGAAGGCGCGCGCGGGCGGCATCGTCATCGACGGGCAGACAGTCGCGCAGATGGACGAGGCGGCCCGGCAGGTGTCCTCCGCGTTGCCACGGTTGGCCAGCATAGCGACATGAAGCCGGTGCCCGCGCAATCCGCGCCGTCGCGGGCTCCGCTCGAGCCGTACGAAGGCCTGCGCGTCTTCCTGTATCACCGGCAGGTCTCGTTCGGCGATTGCGACCCGGCCGGCATTGCCTTCTATCCCAACTTTTATCGCTGGTTCGACGAGGCGGTGCACGCGCTCATGAACGAGATCGGCTGGAGCTGGCGGCGGACCGCGAAGGAAATGGGCTGGCTCGGCCTGCCGTGCGCCCAGGCCAGCGCCGAGTTCATCCGGCCGGTCACCCATGGCCAGGCGATCCGGGTGGAGTCGCGCGCGATCGGCTTCGAGCCGCGCCGGATCGTGTTCCTGCACCGGGTCTTTCGCGGCGACACCCTGCTCTGCGTGGGCGAGGAGAAGCGCTTCGTCGGCATTCCTCATCCGGACGATCCGGACCGGGTCAGGGCGATCGACCCGCCCGAAGAGCTGCAGCGGCTGCTTACAACGCCGCCCTGATCGCGCGCGCGTTGTAGCGCATCATCGCCTCGTAGGTGGGCGCCGGGCCGTCGGCGGCCGACAGGCTGTCCGCGAAGAGGCGACCCGCCTCGGCGCCGCCGGTTTCCTCGCGGATGCGCGCGAGCAGCCGCGCATCCGCCATTCCCTCCACGAAATAGGCCCGCACGCCTTCGGCGCGGATCAGCCGGATCAGCCGCGACACCGCCGCTGCCGACGGCTCGGCGTCGGTGCTCACGCCGACGGGCGCGAGGAAGCGCACGCCGTACTCGTGCCCGAAGTAGCCGAACGCGGCATGGGAGGTGACCACCTTGCGGCGCTCCGGTGCCACCGCCGCGAGCGTCTCGCGGATCTCGCGGTCCAGCGCCTCGAGCTTCGCCGAGTAGCGTCGCGCGTTCTCGCGGAATCGCCCGCATGCCTCGGAGCGCACGTTGCACAGCGCATCGGCGATGTTCGCCACGTAGCGCTGCGCGTTCGGGACGCTCTGCCAGGCGTGGGGATCCACCGCATGCCGCCCGGCGCCGTCCCGCCCGCGGCGGTGGTCGTCGTCGTGGTCGTCGTGCCCGTGACCGGACCGGTCGCCGTGCCGGTCTTCGCCGGGACCATGGGAATGGCCGCCGATCAGTCGCAGCGGCTCGATTCCATCGCTGGCGATCGCCACCGGGCCACGGTAGCCGCTCGAACGCACCAGTCGCGCCATCCACCCTTCGAAGTCGAGCCCGTTCGCCACCACCAGCGCCGCGGCCGCGATCTGCTTGGCATGGTTCGGCCCGGGCCGGAAGACGTGCACGTCGCCGCCAGCAGGTACGAGCGTGGTCACTGCGACCGCATCACCCCCGACCTGCGCGACCAGGTCCGCGAGGATGCTGAAGGTGGCGACGACCGGGACGGCGGTGGGTGCAGCCGCGCCCGCGGCTTCGATTCTTTTAGGCGCGGCTGCGTCCTGGGCTGGCGCGGTGCCGTGGGCTGCCAATCCGGCTGCCATGAGCAGGGTAACCAGGGGGCGTATGGTGCCGGCCAGGCCGATCAAGGGATTCTCTTCATGGACGATGACGTCACGGCGACGGTCAGGACAGAGGCACCGAAGCGCCGACCTGTCCCTCGATTCGATCGGCGCGATGATACCGGCGCGCCGGGCTGCGTGCCGTCGACCGGCACGCGTTCAGCCTTCACCGCCTGCATCCGCGCGAATCCCACCGCCTGGGAGATCACGAAGATGGAAATCCCGAGGGGCCAACGGCGTCGACACGCTCGCGGGCCTGACGACGAGATCTTCCCGTGTCGGCCGCAGCAGCAGCATGGCGATACCGATGACCAGCAGCACCGAGGCCTCGTGAACCAGCATGCCGATGGACATGGTCACGCCCCCGAGAAGGACACCAACCAGCAGGGCCGCCACCGTCAGCAAGGCGATGACGATGTTGACCCGCATGGTTCGCACCGTTCGCCTGGCCAGGCGCAAGGCATACGGCAGTCGCGGCAAGCGATCCGCCATCAGGGCGATATCGGCGGTCTCGATGGCTGCCGGTGAACCGGCCACCCCCATGGCGATACCGATATCTGCCTGGGCAAGCGCCGGGGTGTCGTTGACACCGTCGCCGACCATGGCCACGGTATGCCCCCTGCCCTGCAGCTCCCTGACCAGTGCCAGCTTGTCTTCGGGCAGGAGCTCGGCACGCACTTCGTCGATACCGAGCTTCGCGGCAACGGTCTCGGCGACACGCCGTGCGTCACCCGTCGCCATGATGACCTTGACGCCGTTGTCGTGCAGGGCGCTGATCGCCGGATAAGCGTCTTCGCGGATGGTGTCGGCCACGGCCACGATCCCCACCGCGCGCCCGTCCACCCCGACAAACATGGCGGTCTTGCCCGCGGCGTTCAGCTCCAGGATGCGGCTTCGGTCCGGGTCATGATCGAGCAGGTCCGCCGAGCCCACGACGACGGCGCGCCCGTCGACCTCCGCACGGATGCCCTTGCCCGTCACCGGTTCTGCTCGCTCCACCATCTCGACGCTCAACTTGCGCTGCTCGGCGCCGCGGATGATGGCCTCTGCCAGCGGGTGCTCGGAAGCGGTTTCGGCCCGAGCGGCCAGGCCGAGCACCTGGTCCTCGCTCCAGGCGTCGTCCAGCACCACCACGTCGGTCAACTCGGGCCGTCCCGTGGTCAGGGTGCCGGTCTTGTCCACGACCACCACATCTACGCGCGCGGAGTTCTCCAGATGCTCTCCGCCCTTGATCAGGACGCCGTCCTTGGCGGAGCGTCCGATGCCCGCGACGATGGAGACGGGAATGGAGATGACAAGAGCGCCGGGACAGCCGATCACCAGCATGGTCAGAGCCAGCTCCACATCGCGGCTGACCAGCCCGACCAGCAGGGCTGCCACCATGACGCCGGGGGTGTAGTACCTCGAGAATCTTTCCATGAAGGTCTGGGTCCTGGCCTTGGCGTCCTGGGCATCCTCGACGCGGTGGATGATCCTGGCCAGCGTGGTGTCGGAGCCGATACCTATCGCCTTGACGCGCAGCACGCCGGACCTCAGCCACGTACCGGCGAACACTTCCATGCCCTCGCCCTTCTCGGCGGGAATCGATTCCCCGGTGATACTGGCTTCGTCCACGCCGCCATTGCCGGCGACGACGGTGCCGTCGACCGGCACCTGCTCGCCGTTCCTGATCAGCACGACATCGCCCGGCACGAGCTCCCAGATCTCGACTGTCTCTGGTTTTCCGTCGCGCATGACAGTTGCCGTCTCGGGGGCGGCCTCGACGAGGTCGGACAGTGCCTTGCGAGTCCTGCCCAGGGTCGCCCTTTCCATGGCGCCCCCGAGGGCGAACAGGAAGGTGACCGCCGCCGACTCCCAGTAGTTGTCGATGAGCAATGCGCCGACCGCCGCCACGATGACCAGCAGGTCGATCGAGACGGTCCTGATCCTCGCGGCCTGGAACGCCGAGATGGCGATCCGATAGCCGGCGACGAACGCGGCGGCGATCATCAGCCAGTCCGAACCGGTGATCCAGGCGGCGATGATCAAGAGCCCCGAGACGCCGACGACGCCCCAGGTTTCCCAGGTCTTCATGACTAATCCCCTCTGCGGCAAGAGCCCGTGCGTTGCTGGCGAGATCAGACCGAAGACGGCTTCACCTTGTAGCCGACCTCTGCGATGGCGTCGACCAGTGCGCGCACGGGTGCCTTCTCCAGGTCGTGGATGACCTTCACCCGGCCGGAGGCGAACTTCACCTCGGCCGCCTCGACGCCGTCCATGCGTCTCAGCCTGGTTTCGATCTTGTCGATGCAGCTCGGGCAGGTGAACTCCTCGGAGCGCAGGATGGTGTTCTTCAGCGTGGTAGTACTCATGATGGTGACTCCTCTCTTGTGGCGCTGTCCGGGGCAAACCGGACATCGGATACGTTCAAGATAGGGACTCACGCCAACCACGTCGTCCGGAAGCGCGCCTTCGAACCTTTCGCACGCTTCCAGGATTATCTCGGAATATCAATGAGTTACGGGTTCGCCTTTCGGCCTGCCGAAGATCGAACGCCGATGCGGCGCCGGAGAGCCGTGGAACCGGAGTCGTGTGATCCCGATCCGAGGGGCCCGCGGCTACTGCGCGGGGCGCGCCCGGTACGCGCTGGGAGTCATTCCCGTGGCTTTCTTGAAAGCCGTGTTGAAGACCGACTTGGAATTGAACCCCGAGTCGTACATCACCTGCAGGATCGTCGTGCCGGGTTCGGCCGCCTCGAGCCGACGGCGAGCGTCTGCGATTCGATAGTCGCTCACGAGCTCGAAGAAGTTCCTGCCAAGCCCCTCGTTGATCGCCCTCGACAGATCGCGAGTCGCTACACCGAGCTGCCGGGCCAGCTGGTCGACGGTGAGGTTGGCATCGAGGTAGGGTTCGGCCTCGGCCATGTGGGTGGCAAGTCGTTGGAGCAGGGCCTGGTCCGCTTCGTCGACCGAGCCGGAGCGAACCTTGGCGGGCCCCTGTGCGAACTGCGCCTCTTCCGCGCTCAGCCCCGAGAAGATGGCCGGCTGGCGCAGAGCGTGAATGACGAGGTAGTTGACGAACAGGAACCCGGCGACCGCGGCGATCGCCGATACCGACCGCGCGCTGACGAGGTCCTTGAAGACATGCGCGGAAAGACAGTACAGCAGGCTGATCACCCAGACGATCGCATAGAGGATCAGGAGCGTGCGCAGCCATGCGAGCTGCTTGTCCTCGATGTTCGAGAAGAGTTGGCGTACCGTGGTACCGAAGCGGCCAAGTGACCTGATGGTGGCCCAGAGATAGCCCAGGAAGACAAGGTGGATGGCGGTCGCCAGCAGGGGCGAATTCAGGACTCCCGGATGGTCACGGACCATCAGGATCTGCAGCTTCACGTCCATGGGCTGCAGGTAGTACTCGACAAGGAAGATGGCCGACACCACCCAGAACAGCAGGGTGTGGACGGCGTGCCTGGGCCGCAGGCGGAAATCGCGATACATCAGCGATTGGGCGTACAGATACAGCAGGCTGGCCTGCAGCAGGCCGACCAGGGTGCCCAGGTAGGCCAGGTTGGGATACCGAAGCGCCGCTCCGGTGGAGTACAGGAAGAACTCGCACAGGCCGGCCGCGAAGGCAAGGACGCTGGCCGCCAGCAGTCGATTGCTGACGAGGCGGAACGTTTCCGGAAGCAGAAGGAAGGCTGCCAGGCCCAGTGACTGCACGACGCTGGTAGCCAGCAGGAGATCGATCAGCGTCACGTACATGGCGAGCCCTCGAACGCCCCACCTCAAAGGCCCGAAGCTTACAAGGCATCCTGCATTGTCGTGCCAACCATCTCACACCCGATAGTGCCGACGCGGCCGCACGTTCTGCGCCACCAGGCCCTGCGTGCCGACGACCAGGGACAGGCAATACGCGATGCCGAGCACCACCACGATGGTCGGCCCCGTTGCCCACTCGAGGTGATAGGACAGCAGCAGGCCGGCGATGCTGCCGACCAGCGCGATCGCGACGGCGACCAGCACCAGCCGGTTGAACTCCCGCACCCACAGCCGCGCCGCCGCGGCCGGCAGGATCATCATGCCCACCGCGAGCAGCGTGCCGAGCGCGTGAAAGCCCGCCACCAGGTTGAGCACGAGCAGCACCATGAAGCCCTGGTGCGCCACGACGCTCCAGCGGCCGTGCCGCGGCATCAGCCCCGGGTCCACGCACTCGAAGACCAGCGGGCGATAGAGGATGGCCAGCGCCACCAGCGTGGCCGAAGCGATGGCGCCGAGCAGCAGCAGCGCGGCATCGTCGAGCGCGAGCACGGATCCGAACAGCACGTGCAGGAGGTCGACGCTGCCGCCCGCGGTGGAGACGATGACCACGCCGACGGAGAGCGACAGGAGATAGAAGGCGGCCAGGCTCGTGTCCTCGGCCTGCCGGCCGGAGCGCGTGACGAAGGCCGCCACCATCGCCACCAGGAGGCCGGCGATGACGCCGCCGAAGGTCATCGCCGGCAGCGAGAGGCCCGCGACGAGGTAGCCGATCGCGGCGCCCGGCAGGATCGCGTGCGCCATCGCGTCGCCGGTGAGGCTCATTCGACGCAGCATCAGGACCACGCCCACGGGCGCCGCGCCCAGCGACAGCGCGAGGCAGCCCGCCAGCGCGCGACGCATGAACGCGAACTCGCCGAAGGGGTCGAGCAGCAGGGCGGCCAGCCCGCCGGCCTCAGGCATGTGCGTCGCTGTGGCCCGCGTCGTCCGGTCGACACCAGGTGGACGACTCCCACATCGCGGAGGACAGCCCTGCGGCCCGTTGCCAGTTGGCGTCGGTGAGTACCGCCGACGTGTCGCCACAGGCAACCATGTGCCGGGCCATCAGCAGCGTGCGTGGAAACCACTGTCGCACGATGTCGAGCTCGTGCAGGACCGCGACGATGGTGACGCCCGCACGGTTCCAGCGGGTGAGCAGCGGCAGCAGCATCCCGATCGTGGTGGCGTCCATGCCGGCGAACGGCTCGTCCAGCAGCATCAGCCGCGCGTCCTGCAGCATGAGCTGCGCGAAGCGCACGCGCTGGAACTCGCCGCCGGAGAGCGAGCCGACCAGCCGCAGCGCGAGCGGCGCGAGCCCGACGGCGGCAAGGGCCTCCATGACGCGCCGCCGCTGGGACGCGTCGAGGCCGCGGATCGCGCCGGTTTCGTGCCACAGCCCGGAGGCGACCAGGTCGCGCACCGTGATCGGAAAGCTCCGGTCGGTCCGGTCGAACTGAGGCAGGTAGGCGATCCGGCATTGCGACCGGGCCGGCAGGCGCAACTCGCCCTCCATCGGCTTCAGGTCGCCCGCGAGCAGGCGCAGCAAGGTCGTCTTGCCGGATCCGTTCGGCCCGACGACCGCCAGCATCTCACCCGCGTCGACCGCGAGATCGAGGTGGTGGACGGCCGGATGGCGGTCGTAACCCGCGGTCAGGTTGCGCAAGCCGATGAGGGGGTTCGGCGGTCGCACCGCCGCGACCACGCTCATGCCCGCAACGCCCATGCGATCACCAGCCACAGCACGCCGGCCAACGCGACGGCCAGCGCGAGCCGCGCCCAGGCGCTCCACCACACCGGCGCCGTGCCGTGCCAGGCGGGCACCTCGACCGCCGGGTCCTGGTGGACGGTCACGCCGTCATGGGAATGGTCGTGGCCGCCGCCGGCGGCTTCGGGCAACATGGGAACTCCAGGGCTGCGGACGGCTGAGTACCTGAGCCCAGCGCGACGGGACCGGGGATGATAATGCGATCGCGAACCGACGCCCAAAACCGGCACGCCGAAGAGCTCCACGCCAAGGTCTGGGCCCTGCGACGCATTCACCCGCGACTCGCCTGGCTGGCGGCGGGTCGGGCGGGAGCGGGCAGAGCCGCCGCGGGCAGCGCTCCCGGGAAATACAGCGGGCGCGACGGCGGGGCCAGCATGAAGTCGACGAAGGCACGCACCCGGCGGGGCGCGGTGCGGCGCGCCGGGTAGACGATCCATATCGGCACGCCTGCGGGCTCGTAGTCCTCCAGCAGGACCACCAGCGTGCCGGCGTCGATGGTCCGCTGGAGCGGCAGATGCGGGACCTGCGCGATACCGAGCCCGGCGATCGCCGCCGCCATCACCTGCTCCAGCTCGTCGGTCCGGACGGCGCCCCGGACGCGAACCGCGCCCATCGGCGTCGATTCGCCCGGGGGCGCCCCGAACTGCCAGGGTGCATCCTGGCCATCGGCCTGGATCAGCGTGATGCAACGGTGCCGGTGCACGTCGTCCGGGTGCATCGGCCTGCCGAAGCGCTCGACGTACTCGGGGGTGGCCACCACCACCATTCGGCCAGGCCGCAACTCGCGTCCGGCCAGCGTCGCGTCCATCTGGTTGCCGGGCAGGAGCGCGCAGTCCACATGCCGCTCGTAGAAGTCCGTGACGGAGCCCATCCGCACCAGCCGGATCGACAGCTGAGGATGCTGGGCGAGGAGATTGGGCAGCAGCGGAACCACCAGGTGCGTTCCCAGGACCGAGACCACGCCGATGCTCAATTGGCCGCGCAGGCTCGCGCTCGTTTCGCCCGCCAGCTCGGCGCCTTCGGCCATCAGCCCGATGCCGTCGCGGCAATGATCGAAGAAGAGCTCGCCTTCCTCGGTAAGGCGCAGGCGACGCGTGGTCCGCACCAGCAGCCTCACGCCGACCGCCCGTTCCAGCCGCGTGATGGCGCGGCTCACTCCCGAGGCGGTGATGCCGTGACGCTCCGCGGCGGCGGTGAAGCTTCCCTGCGCCACCGTGCTCACGAACAGCAGCGCGTCGTTCATCGAGAAGGACGGGATCGCAGGTTCCATCGGCGTATCGGGCATGACGACTATTGATCCTGAATCAACTATGTTTGGAGCAGATACGGGTTTTTCGCGGTCATTGATGAGCGCAGAATACGTTCATGGCAAGAAAGCGCCTCATTACAACCACAGTGAGAAAGGAAATAGACATGAAAGCACGTAACACGATCCTGGCCGCGGCGATCGCCGCGACCGCCGCCTTCGGCGTCAGCGCCGCGCATGCGCCGGACGAAGGCACGCCGCAGGATTTCTACGCCGCCATCTACCAGCAGGACGAGGGCACGCCGCAGGACTTCTACGCGGCCTTCAAGCAGGACGAGGGCGTCCCCCAGGACTTCTACGCCGCGTTCAGCCAGGATGAAGGGACCCCCCAGGACTTCTACGCGGCGCACAAGCAGGACGAGGGCACCCCGCAGAACCTGTACGCGGCGCTCGAGCAGGACGAAGGCGTTCCGCAGAACATGGTGGGCTGACCCGCCACGACGTTGGGCGGCGGACCCCGCCGCCTCGGTCGACCTTCGGGTCGACCGGTCGAGAAAACCGGCCGCTGGCCGGTTTTTTTTCGCCGGATCGCGTTTCAGGCGGCGGGCGCTGGGCCGCCGTCCGCTATCGACGATAGCCGGGATCGATGCAATCGACCTGGCGCACCAGCGCGTCGAAGACGTCCTGGCCGGCGCCATGGTTCGGATCGAACTGCAACGAATCGCGGGTGCAGCGCGCGGCGACCGCCTCGGCCACCGGAATCGCCTTGCCCATGGAGAGCGTCGCCACCTGGATCTCGCACGCGCGTTGCAGGGTCCAGAGCACGGCGAAGGTCTGCGGGACCGTGGCGCCCCACGCCAGGAGGCCGTGGTTGCGAAGGATCACCGCGGGACGGTTGCCGATGCTCGCGAGCAGGCGCGGGCCTTCGTCGGCATGGATGGTGATGCCCTCGAAGTCGTGGTAGGCGACCATCCCGTGCAGCTGTGCGCTGTAGAAGTTGTTCTGCGCGAGCCCGGCCTCGAGGCAGGCCACCGCGACGCCCGCGGTGGTGTGGGTGTGCATGATGCAGTGCGCCCCGTCGATCCCCTCGTGGATGGCCGCATGGAGCGTGAAGCCGGCCGGATTCACGCGCCGGGTCGAGCCATCCAGCACGCGCCCGGCAAGGTCGATCCTCACCAGGTTGCTCGCGGTCACCTCGCTGTAGTGAAGGCCGAAGGGGTTGATCAGGAACTGCTTCTCCTTCCCGCTGACGCTATCAGGCAGCCGGACTGTGATGTGGTTGTAGATCATCTCCGTCCAGCCGAGCAGGGCGAAGACCCGATAGCAGGCGGCGAGCTCGAGCCGCGCGGCCTGCTCGTCGGGATGCACGCTCTCCATCGGCGTCACCGGCCCAGCAAGCGGGTGGCGCCCGCGACACGGCCGGGATGTCCTGCGAGCCGCGCGGCGGCCCACGCTCCCGCCACCGCACTGGAGACGACCGGCATCCCGAGCGCCTGCTCCAGCGGCAACTCCACCGGCAGGGTGCGCAGGCCGCCGCACGAGATCAGCAGGCCGTCGGCGCCTGGCGCGCTGGCCCCGGCCCGTCGGCCGAGCGCCATCAGGTCGTCGTCACCGACCGCATGCACGTCGTCCACTTCCACCAGGTCCAACGCCTGGAGCGAAAGCACCTCGAAACCGCTGTCCTGGAGGAACTCGCGCAGCCGCTGGTTGACCGGCTCGGTGTAGGCGGTGGCCACCGCGAGCCGCGCGGCGCCCACGGCCCGCAGCGCCTCGACGATGGCATTGCTCATCGTGGTCACCGGCACGCCGGCCGCTTCGCTCATGGTACGCACCAGTTGCTCGTTGAAGCCCTTGCCGCGATAGAACGAAAGCGACGTGCCCATCAGCGCGACCGCGCAGGCGCCGCGCTCGGCCAGTCGCCGGGCAGCGGCGGCCACCTTGTCGATCACCTGGTCGTAGCCCTCGGGCGTCAGCCTGCCGAGCGCCAGTCCTTCGGCGATGAACCCGAGTCGGTCGCCGTACAGTTGCGGCAGCTCCGGAGGCACCTCGCCCTGGGCTGGCGGCACGATCACCCCAACGACCGGCTTCTCGCCCGCGCCGCCCGTGCTGGCGCCGATCGCCTTCGACTCGTTCCGAACCTGCATTTCGCTGCTCCCGGTGCAGGGCGCTGCGGCTCCGAGCCTTCGGCTTTCACGAAGGCTCGCTTCGAGTTCGCGCGATTGCCGGCGGCCGTCCCGAGTGGTTGAATCGCATGACCATCCACACGGAAACCTGCAGTGCCCATGAAGATCGCCGATTGTCGCGCCATCCCGCTGAATCTGGAAATGACGCTGGATGCCGGCGCCACCTCGCGCCGCACCAACCTGTCGTGCGTGCTCGTGCGCATCGAGACGGACGACGGCCTGGTCGGCACCGGCTTCACCGCCATCACGGAGGAGGAGGTGGTGGCCGCCGCGATCGACCAGGTCGCGGCGCCGGCGGTGGTCGGCATGGATCCGATGGCGCACGAACGGATCTGGGAAAAGCTCTACTGGCTGCTCGCCCCGCGCGGCCAGAGCGGCTATGCGATGCATGCCATCGCCGCGATCGACCTGGCGGTCTGGGACCTGAAGGCCCGTTCGCTCGGCCTGCCGCTGTGGCGGCTGCTCGGCGGCAGCCGCTCCGCGGTCCCGGCCTATGCCACCTTCGGCTTCGGCTTCTTCGACCAGGACCAGCTGGTGGCGGCCGCCCGCGATTGGGCGGGTCGCGGGTTCAAGCGACTCAAGATGACCGTGGGCAACCACGCGCTGCAGCGACGCGACGAACCGCGGCCGCTCTCGCAGGTGATCCGCGAGGACGAGGCCCGCGTGCGGGCGGTCCGCGACGCGGTGGGGCCGGACGTGGAGCTCTGCATCGACGCGAACTGCAGCCTGGACGCCTATCATGCCGCGCGGCTCGCGCAGCGCCTGGAGGAGACCGGCCTCGCGTTCTTCGAGGAGCCCGTCACCCAGAACGACGTGCGTGCGCTCGCGGACCTGCGACGCCGGACCCGGGTGCCGATCGCCGCCGGCCAGAACGAAGGCGTCGCATCCCGTTTCGTCGATTTCTTCACCGCGGGCGCGCTCGATATCGCGCAGCCCAACGTCGCGATCACCGGCGGCATCACGCAGTGCCTTCGCATCGCGGGACTGGCGCAGTCGTTCAACGTGGCGATCGCCAACGGCGGCGCCTGGCCGTTCCACAACATGCACCTGCACGCGGGCCTGGCGCACGGTGGCTTCGTCGAGTACCACCGTGGCGCCGTGCTGCTCTACGAGCAGATCTACGAGGAGCTGCCCCCTGCCAGGGACGGCTGGATCGAGTTGAACGACAAGCCCGGCTTCGGCCTCGAGCCGGACTGGGATCGCATCGCGGATCTGGCCAAGCGACCGCTCTCGCGCGGTACCGGCAAGGCCTGAGACCATTCCAACGGAGACACCAGATGAAGCACCGTCACACTCCCCGCCGGGCTGCGCTCCAGGCACTGTCCGGCACGTTCGTCGCTGCCGTGCTGGCCGGGGCCACGCTTTCCCCCGGCGCCGCCATGGGACAGGACTACCCGACGCGCCCGGTCAAGATGCTCGTCGGCTTCTCGGCCGGCGGCGGCGTCGATGCGCTTGCGCGCATGCTCGGGGACCGGCTGGCCAAGCCGCTGGGACAGAACGTGGTGGTGGAGAACAAGCCGGGCGCGAGCAGCACCATCGCGGCCAACACCCTCCTGGCATCGGCCGCGGACGGCTACACCGTGCTGCTCGGCGATTCGTCGCTCCTGATCGCGGCCCGCGCGATGCAGAACGTCTCCTTCGACCCGGTCAAGGATTTCGTGCCGGTCGCCGGGGTCGCGACCGCGCCACTCGCGCTCGCGGTGGGCAGCGGCTCGCCGCTGCAGTCGCTCGAGGACATGGCCCGGACCGCGAAGAGCGGCAAGCCGCTCAACTTCGCCACGTCGGGCATCGGCACCGTCCATCATCTCGCGATGGAGCACATGCAGGCGCTCGCCGGCATCGAGCTGACCCACCTGCCCTATCGGGGTGCGTCGGCGCTCCTGCCGGACCTCATCAGCGGCACGGTCGACATGGGCGTGCTGAGCGCCGCGGCCGCCATGGGCCAGGTCAAGGCAGGCAAGATCCGGGTGCTCGGGCTGACCAGTCCGGTCAAGGGAACGGACTGGCGCGCGATCTCGGATTGGCTGCCCGGCTTCGACGCCTCCCCGCGTCTGTTCGTGCTCGCGCCGGCCGGGACACCCGGCCCGGTGGTCGCGCGGCTGGAATCGGAGCTCGGCAAGCTGATGACCGATCCGGCCATCGCCGAGGAGCTGGTCAAGCAGGGCTTCGTGCCCGCCTTCCGCTCCGGCAAGGAGGTCGCCGCGGACATGTCGCAGGAGCTCGATCGCTGGACCGGCCTCATCAGGCGATCCGGCATCGTCCTCAAGTAGTGCCGGGCGCCGGCCCGGCCCGCGGCGGCGCGGTGCTGCCGCGGTGGACGATCTCCACCGGGAAGGACTGTGCCCGTTCCCACGGATGTCCGTCCAGCCGCGCGATGATCTGCGCCGCGGCGGCGTGGCCGATCTCGACGATGGGCGTGCGGATGCTGGTCAGTCCCGGCGTCTGGGTCGCGCCGAGGTCGGTATTGTCGACGCCCGTGATCGAGACGTCCTGCGGGATTCTCACGCCGGCACGGCGGCAGGCGACCATCGCGCCCACGGCGAAGACGTCGTTGGTCGCGACCACCGCCGTGGGAGGCCGAGGCAACGCGAGCAGCCGCTCCATCGCCTGCCCCGCGGCCACGAGCGAGATCGGCGCGTACTGCACGTAGCCGTCGGCCAGCGCGAGCCCGTTCTCCGCCAACGCCTCGCGCACACCCGCGCCGCGCGTTCGCGCCCGGTCGTTGCCTTCGACCGGCGCGCTCAGCAGGCCGAAGCGGCGGTGGCCGAGCGCGACCAGGTGGCGCGTGACTTCGCGCGTGGCTGCCTGGTTGTCGAAGCCGATGGTGGGATGCCGTCCCATCGGATCGATGCCCCAGGTGAGCACGTAGGGACGACCGTAGTCCTCCAGCAGCGAGAAGAGCGCCGGGTGGTGATCCACCCCCACGAACACGAATGCATCGACACCGTGCTGCACCAGCTGGCGGGCGACGAGCAATTCCTCGTCGAGATCGTAGTGCTGCTCGGCGAGCACCAGGGAATAGCCGCGGGCGGCAAGCCGCTGGTGGAGCGCGCTGGTGGTTCGCGCATAGAGCGCGTAGTCGAAGGACGGCACCACCGCGCCGACCATCTTGCTGCGATGGCTGCGCAGCGAACGCGCCGCGCCGTGTGGCACGTAGCGGAGCTTGGCCGCCGCCTCCAGCACGCGGTGGCGCGTGCGCGGATCGACCCGCTCCGGGTTGTTCAGCACCCGGGAAACGGTGGCCGTGGAGACGCCCGCGAGGCGGGCAACATCCTTGCCCCCGGATCGCGCCCTCGCGTCTTCCGGCATATCGTCGTCGTCCGGCGAGCCGTCCATGGCGCGATTATAGGGTTGGGTTGCAATCGATTACAGCCGGCTCCGAGGCGATACGCGTTCTGCGCGCCGCCGAACACTCCCAGCCCCTCGCAGCAGGGTTGTTGCGGGCGGCGGGCGATGTTAGAGTCGGGATGCAATCGATTGCACGCCCAGTCTCGCGACCGTTCGCCGACATTGCCAATCCCTCGCCAGGCGTGCCCGAGGACGCCCGTCCCAAAGGAGACAGACCTTGAAGAAGCCGGCAACCCCCCAGCAGACATTCCAGCCCGCGCGGCGCAAGGCGCTCACGCAGGCGGCCTCGCTCGGTGCGATCGCCGCGGCCGCGCCGGTGCTCGCACCGGTCGCGCGCGCGCAGGACCATGACCTCGCGCCCTACCAGAAGGCGAAGATCGACTGGCGCCAGGCCGCCGGCGAATCGATCACCGTCGCCGTCATTCCGGCCAGCTACTTCGACAACCTCGGCACGCTGGTACCGCAGTTCGAGGCGCTCACCGGCGTGAAGGTGCGCGTCGAGAAAGTGCCGCCCGGACAGATCCGGCAAAAGGCCATGCTGGACCTGTCGTCGAAGACGCGTACCTATGCGACCCATGCGGCGGATCCGATGTATTACCCGCTCTATGTCGCGAACAAGTGGGTGGATCCGCTGGATACCTACCTGAAGGATCCGAAGCTCACGGACCCGACCTGGTTCGGCTACGACGACATCGTCAAGGCCTGGCGCGATGCCGACTCGGTGGACGGCAAACCCTACGGCATCCCGTACGACGGCGAGGTGACCGTCCAGGTCTACCGCAAGGACCTGTACGAGGCCAAGCGCCTGAAGCCGGCGCAGACCTTCGACGAGCTGCTCGCCAACGCCAAGGCCGTGCACGATCCGGACAACCGGGTCCATGGCCTCGCCCTGCGCGGCTTCGCCGGGGCCGGCCAGAACATGTACATCTATCCGTCGATCTTCCGCGGCTTCGGCGGCGAATGGATGAGCGGCTCCTCCGTGAAGGTCAACTCGGCCGAGGCGGTCCGTGCGCTGCAGTGGTACGTGGACGCGCTCAGCAACTACGCGCCGCCGGCGGTGCGCAACTGGAACTGGCCCGACATCGCCGACGCTTTCTCCCAGGGAACCATCGCCTGCTACATCGACGCCCATTCGTCCGCGGCGGTGCTGAACAACCCGGACAAGTCGCGCGTCATCGGCAAGATCGGCTTCGCGCGCTGGCCCAAGGGTCCTTCGGGCAAGCGGGTGACCTCCATCTGGAACTGGGGCTTTCCGATCAACTCCGCCCTGAGCGACAAGGCGAAGCGCGCCACGTGGCTCTTCATCAGCTGGGCCGCCGCCGCGGAAACGCAGGCCCGCACCTCCTGGAAGTTCGACGGTCCGGCCAAGCGCTCCGGCATCAACCGCATCTCGCTGTGGAAGTCGCCGGAGTTCGGCGACGCGATGAAGAACGCGGGCGACAACTTCGTGCAGGCCGCACTGGAGTCGCTCGAGCACGACACCGACGTCGAATGGCGCCCGCGCGTGCCGCAGTGGCCGGCCATCGGCGAGGCCATGGCCACCGCCATCCAGTCCGCCCTCGTCGGCCAGAAGGATGCGAAGTCGGCGCTGGACGAGGCCCAGGCGCGCATCGAGCAGCTGCTCGGCAAGAAATGAGCGGTGGGCGAACCCTGGCGGGGCAGGAACGCCGGTTCGCCCTCGCATTGCTCGCGCCGGCCCTGCTGCTTCTGGTGCTGACCACCACGGCCCCGCTGGTCTACCTGGTCTGGAACAGCCTGCATCGGCTCGACTTGGGCATGCCTTGGCTCTCCGGCTTTGCCGGGCTGGAGAACTACGCGCGCATGGGGGCCGATCCGCGCTTCTGGAACTCGCTCTGGCTCACCGTGGTCTACACCGGCAGCACCGTGGTGCTCCAGGTGCTCGTCGGACTCGGTCTCGCGCTCCTGGTGCTGCAGATTCCCAAGGGCCAGGGCGTGCTGCGCGTCGCGGCGATCCTGCCGATCGTGCTCGCGCCGGTCGTGGTGGGCCTCTTCTGGCGCACGCTGGTGCTCGCCCCGGACGTCGGGCTGGTGGACCTGGTGAGCCGCGCGCTCGGCCTTGGGAGCCACAACTGGCTGGGCGATCCGCAGCTCGCGCTGATCTCGGTGATCGCGATCCACACCTGGCAGTGGACGCCGTTCGCCTTCCTGGTCCTGCTCGCCACGCTGGCCACCCTGCCGCCGGACATCTACGAGGCGGCCCGGCTCGACCGGGCCGGCGCCTGGCAGCGCTTTCGCCACATCACGCTGCCGCTGATCCGGCCGGCCGTGGTGATGGTGGTGATTCTTCGAACGATGACCGCGCTCTCGGCCTTCGCCGCCATCTTCGCGGCGACCGGCGGCGGGCCCGGATCGGCCACCGAGATCCTGAACCTCTACGCCTACCGCACCTCGTTCACCGAGCTCAATCTGGGCTACGGTGCGTCGCTCGCGGTGGTGCTCCTGGCGATCACGCTGGCCACCTCCTTCCTCATGTTCCGCCTGCGGAGGGCGCGTTGACTCCCGCAGTTCCGTCCCGATGAAGCGCGCGCGCCACGTCCGCAACGTCGTGCTGTGGCTGGTCGCCGGCCTGCTGCTCGCGGTCTGGGCCTTCCCCGTCCTGTGGGGACTGCTCACCTCGTTCAAGACCGAGCGCGACGTGCTGGCCTACCCGCCCAAGCTGCTCTTCGAGCCGACGCTGGACAACTATCGCGAGGTGATCACCGGCAGCGCCAGCATCCTGCCGAACCTGTGGTCGAGCCTGGTCGTGTCCACCACCGCCACCGTGCTCACCATGCTGTTCGCCGTTCCGGCAGCCTACGCGCTCGCCCGCCTGCGCTATCCGGGCAAGCGAACCAGCGGGTTCTACGTCCTCGCGACCCAGATGCTGCCGCCGGTGGGCCTGATCATTCCCTACTACCTGGTGCTTCAGCGGATCGGCTGGCTCGACACCTACAGCGGCATGACCACGATCTACCTCACCTTCTCGCTGCCGTTCGCGGTGTGGCTGATGGTCTCGTACTTCGAGGACATCCCGCACGAGATGGAGGAGGCGGCGCTGCTCGACCGCGCCGGGCGGCTGCGCACGCTCTGGTACGTGATCCTGCCGCAGGTGCGTGGCGGCATCGCGGTCACCACCATCTTCGTCTTCCTGAACGCCTGGAACGAGTTCCTGTTCGCGGTCGTGCTCGGAGGCAACAACGTGCGGCCGGTCACGGTCGCGATGTTCAACTTCATCTCGGTGGAGCAGACGCAGTGGGCTCGGCTCGCCGCGGGCGCGATGCTGGCGATGGCCCCGGTCATCCTGATCGGCCTGGCCGCGCAGCGCCACATCGTCAAGGGCCTCACCGTGGGCGCGGTGAAGGGTGGAGGACGGCGATGAGCGGAGACGGCGATGAACGGAGGGCGACGATGAGCGCTCGCGGGCCGGGGCAACGACGGAGCACGGGATGACGCGGTTCGGCAGGGTCCGGATGGAAGGCGTGGTGAAGCGGCACGGCAGCTTCACCGCGCTGCACGGCATCGACCTCGGCATCGAGCCGGGCGAGTTCTTCGCGCTGCTCGGGCCGTCGGGGTCCGGCAAGACCACCACGCTGCGGATCCTCGCGGGGCTGGAGGAAGTCGACGAAGGCCGGGTGCTGATGGACGAGGTCGACGTCACTCACCGCGAGCCCGGCGCCCGTGACGTCGCCATGGTGTTCCAGAGCTATGCCCTCTACCCCCACATGACGGTGGCGCAGAACATCGCGTTCCCGCTGAAGATGGTCGGGATGCCGGCCGCCGGGATCGCGACGGCGGTGCGCGATGCGGCGGCGCGCGTGGACATCGCGCACCTGCTGGAGCGGCGGCCCGGCCAGCTCTCCGGCGGCCAGCAACAGCGCTGCGCCCTCGCGCGGGCGATCGTGCGCAAGCCGCGGTTGTTCCTGCTCGACGAGCCGCTTTCCAACCTGGACGCCAAGCTGCGCGTCGAGACCCGCGCGGAGCTGCGCAAGCTGCAGCGATCCCTCGGCGTGACCGCGGTCTACGTGACGCACGACCAGGAGGAGGCCATGACCGTGGCCGATCGCATGGCCGTCTTCATGGCGGGGCGCATCGTGCAGATCGGCACCCCGCGCGAGATCTTCCTGCGGCCGGCCAGCGTGGAGGTTGCCGGATTCATCGGCACCCCGGCGATGAATCTGCTGCCTGCCGAGGCCGGCGACGGGCGGGTACGCGTCGCCGATGCGGTCTTTCCGGTGGCCGCCGCGGCGGGCGCCTCCCGCCCCGTCACCCTCGGCGTCCGGCCCTCGGACTTGCGCGTCGCCTCGAGCGGCATCCCGGCGCGCGTCGAGCTGCTCGAGGACCTGGGCGACAGCGTGATCATCGATTTCGATGTCGCCGGCCAGCGGGTGAAGGTGCGCAGCGGCCCCAATCCGTCGCTCGCCGAGGGACAGTCCGCCCATCTCGCCTTCGAGCCGGACGCGGCACATCTCTTCCATCGGGAGTCCGGCGAGCGGCTCGCGTGAACCGCGATCGACGTCCCGTCCCAACCAACGAACGACGCCAGGATAGACCAATGAAGCGCAAGCCGAACATCGTGCTGATCCTCAACGACGACATGGGGTACTCCGACATCGGCTGCTACGGCGGCGAGATCGATACCCCCAACCTCGACCGGCTGGCGCGCGGCGGCCTGCGCTTCTCGCAGTTCTACAACACCGCCCGCTGCAGCCCGTCCCGGGCGTCGCTGCTCACCGGCCTGCACCCGCACCAGACCGGCATCGGCGTGCTCACCTACGACTTCGGACCCGAGGGGTATTCCGGAGACCTGAGCGAGCGCTGCGTGACCATCCCGGAGGCGCTGCGCACGGCGGGATACAAGACCTACATGAGCGGCAAGTGGCACATCGCCAAGAACCTGACGCAGCCCACCGGTTCCTGGCCGCTGCAGCGCGGCTTCGACGAGTTCTTCGGCACGATCATCGGCGCGGGCAGCTTCTACGATCCCAACACCCTCACCCGCGGCAACGAGAACGTCGAGCACGAGGCGAAGCAGGACGAAGGCTTCTTCTACACCGACGCCATCAGCGACCAGGCCGCGGCTTACATCCGGCGCCACCAGCGCACCGAGCCCGACCGGCCGTTCTTCACCTACGTCGGCTACACCGCTCCGCACTGGCCGCTGCATGCGCATGACGAGGACATCGCCAAGTACAAGGGACGGTTCGACGAGGGCTGGGACCGGCTGCGGGAGGAGAGGCTCGCCCGGCTGGTGTCGGCGGGCCTGCTGGATCCCTCCTGGCGCCTGACCGATCGCGACCCGACGCAGCCGCCGTGGTCCGACGCCGGTGAGAAGGCGTGGCTGCTGCGTTGCATGGAGGTCTACGCGGCGCAGATCGATCGCATGGACCAGGGCATCGGCCGCATCCTCGCCGCGTTGGAGGAGACCGGCCGGCTCGACGACACGCTGGTCATCTTTCTCTCCGACAACGGCGCCTGCGCCGAAGACATCCCCGAAGGCGTGCCGGTGGACGAGCTGGTGGGCAAGCTGATGATCGCGCGCTCGCACACCCGCAAGGGCGAGCCGGTGCACTTCGGCAACGACCCCTCGCGCATGCCGGGACCGGAGGACACCTACCAGAGTTACGGCACCGCCTGGGCGAACCTCTCCAACACGCCCTTCCGGCTCTACAAGCACTGGATCCACGAGGGCGGCATCGCCACCCCGCTCATCTTCCACTGGCCCGACGGCATCCAGGACAAGGGCGGCATCCGGCATTCACCCGGCTACCTGCCGGACATCATGGCGACCCTCCTCGACATCACCGGGACGGCCTATCCCGCCGAGCGCAACGGCGAGCCGGTCCCGCCGCTCGAGGGCGCCTCGCTCTCGCCGGTGATCGTGGCCGATCGCCCCACCCGCCCCCCGATGTTCTGGGAGCACGAGGGCAACGCCGCGGTTCGGGACGGCAAGTGGAAGCTGGTGCGCCGCTATCCCGGCCCCTGGGAGCTCTATGACATGGAGCAGGACCGCACGGAGCTGCACGACCTGGCGGACCGCCATCCGGACCGGGTGGCCGCGATGGCCCGCGAGTATGAAGCCTGGGCGCAGCGCTGCGGCGTGATCCCGCGCGAGAAGATCCTGGAGCTGATGCGCGAGCAGCAGACCCCACCCGCCTTCTGGGAGAAGGACGAGGTGGCGTAGCTCGGCCTCAGGGGAGCCGGGGCCGCGGAAGTGCGGTCGTGGTCCTAGAGCATCCAGTCGAGCGGCAGCACCGAGAACGCCGCGGCGGCGGCGCGCCGCAGGAAGCCTGCCTCCGGCTCCGAGTCCAGGCGGACCGGGACGCCGTCGTCGTGGCCGGTCCACTGCAGCCGCCCGGCCTCGGTCAGGGTCACCTGCCAGGCGGTCTGGGGCACGTTCGCGGCGAAGGCCTCCTCCACCGAGCGGGCGAGCTCCGGGCTGTCGATGATGAAGCCGAGCTCGGTGTTGAGCTGAAGCGATCGCGGATCGAAGTTGAACGAGGCGATCACCACCCGGCGATGGTCGACCGTGAAGGTCTTGGCGTGCAGGCTGGAGCTGGAACCGGAGCCGCCGCTGCCGCTTCCCAGCACGCCCCCGAGGCCGCGAACGGTGGCGCTGCCCGCCATGGGCGCGCCCTTGGGGCCCGCAGCCGCGCCTGCCCGCGGCGTCGGTGCGACCGGCTTGTACTCGTACAACGTCACGCCCGCCTCGAGGACCGCCTTGCGCCATCGCGCATAGCCGGCATGCACCGCGCCGAGTCGCGTGTCGTCGGTACCCCGCAGCGCGGTCGATTCGGTCCGGCCGCTCGGCGGCGGCAGGGTCGCGCAGCCGCAGCAGGCCGCGATCCACAGGAGGGCGGCAAGTCTCGCGATCGATCTCATCGGTGTGCGCGAAGCGCGCCCGCCCCAGTGGCGTGAGGAGCGCCAAAGTTACCATGGCCACTCCGGCACCGCACGGTGCGCGCCGCGATGCGCGGACGACGCACGGGTGGTGCGCGGGCCCCCCGACCCGGGCTCAGAAGCGGCGCGAGTAGCGCAGCTGGAGGAAGTCCTCGCCGGGATTCGGGCTCCTGATCCCTGCGTTGGAGAAGTGCTGGAGGCGCAGCGCGATCTCGTGCTGCGCATGCTGACCGAAGCGGCGTCCGATGGCGAGGTGGTCGCCGAAGTTGAAGGTCGTGCTGAATCGCTTGTCCCTGCTGCGGTAGACCGGCAGCAGCAGGTTGGCTCCGATGCCGCCCTCGACGAACCAGCGACCGCCCCACGCCTGGGGATAGAGCCGCAGCACCGGGGTGACGCCGAACTGCGTCACCCAGCTCGACCCGTCCCGGGTCGGATGGTCGGCGCCCCAGCGTCCAAACGACATTTCCCAGTAGCCGGACAACCGTCCGACGGCGTAGTCCCGATACCACGACCAATCCCAGGTGACGCCGACCACCATCATATCGGCGTCCTTCGCCACGCCGCCCTGCAGGTACACGGCATGTGTCATGTCCCGGGCGCGCGTCTCGGCATCGAGGTAGGCGGCGGGCCCTTCTTCGACGGGCGCCGTCTGGGCCGTCGAGGCGACAGGCACGACCCAGGCCAGGATTGCCGCGGCCATCCGGCAAGCCCTGACGATCCGGCGGATCATCGGTCGGCGGGCGGAACGCATCGGGGAACGGGGAGGAGCTGGCATGCTGCGGAAGCGGTCCATGATAAGACCATAGCTTGCCGCCTCACCCGGATGGGCGCATCGCCCTTGCAGCAGCGCCCACCGCCATGCGGTCGGCGGACGGCGACCTCCCCCTTTCGAGGGGGCCGAACCCGTCACCCCGATCGGGAGATCTCGATCGCGTGATGAAGCCGCACGTCGACCGGCTCGGCCGTCCCGATCACGGCCGCCGCGGCCGCCGGCGCCGCGGTCGCCGCAAGCGGTACGTGCCCTTCGCCCGCGAGCATGCCCGAGGTCGCGTCCAGTCCCAGCCAGCCCGCTCCCGGCAGGTAGACCTCCGCCCAGGCATGAAGGGCGCCCCCATCTCCTTCCGGGCCGACGGTCGCCTGCTCCGGTCGACGGAGCTGGATCAGGTAGCCGGATACGAAACGTGCGCCGAGGCCGAGGTGGCGAAGGAGCTGCACCAGCAGCCAGGCGCTGTCGCGGCACGATCCTCGCGCGAGCCCCAGCGTCTCCTCCGGAGCCTGCACCCCGGCCTCCATGCGGATCTCGTAGGCGACCCGGCGAGCCACGGCCCCGTTGAGCGACACCAGGAAATCGGTCGTGGGCACCGGGCCGTTCGCGAGCTGCGCGCGCAAGCGGGACAGTTGGTCGAGCATGAGCGGGCCGGCCGGCTCGACGCGCAGGAATGCGGCAAGCTCCCCGCCGAGCAGCGGACCGTAGTCGAACGGGAACTGCTCGGCCACGGGGTCGACGAGGAAATCGAACGGATTGATCGGCGCGAGGTCGGCGGTCAGCGTCACCGAGATCTCGAGAACCGAGGCGGGCTCCGCGAAGATGACGCGCGCGACATGGTTGCCATGGGGATCGTGCAGCCAGTGGACCGAATGCGAAGCCGGCGCCACGTCGAGGCGATACGAGAGGATGGGCGTCGCGCAGTGCGGGGCCGGACGCAGCCGGATCTCGTGCGGCGAAAGCGCGACCGGCCGCTCGAAGCGGTAGCGCGTCAGGTGATGCAACCCGACGCGAAGGTCCGCCTGCGGCATGCGCTTGCTCAGAGCCGCGCCGTGACGCCGCCGTCCACGTAGAGCACGTGGCCGTTCACGAAGCTCGACGCGTCCGAGGCGAGGAAGATCGCCGCGCCGCCCAGCTCGTCGACATCGCCCCAGCGACCGCTGGGCGTACGGTCGACCAGCCAGCTGGAGAACTTCTCGTCGCGGACCAGCGCGGCGTTGAGCTCGGTGTCGAAGTAGCCCGGGCCGATGCCGTTGACATTGAGGCCGTGGCGTCCCCAGTCGATCGCCATCCCCTTGGTCAGCATCTTGACGCCGCCCTTGCTGGCCGCATACGGCGCGATGCCGGGCCGGCCGACCTCGCTCTGCACCGAGCAGATGTTGATGATCCGGCCGCGCCCGCGCGGGATCATCCGCCGCGCCACCGCCTGCCCGACGAAGAAGACGCTGTCGAGGTTGGTCCGCATCAGCTCCGACCAGGTCGCCGCCTCGTAGTCCTCGAGCGGCCCCCGCCGCTGGATGCCGGCGTTGTTGACCAGGATCTCGATCGCCCCGACATCCCGTTCGATGCGCTCCACCGCGGCGAGCACCGCGTCGCGGTCGGTCACGTCGAAGCCGTGCTCGTGCACCTCCAGCCCTTCGCCGCGCAGCCCGGCCGCCGCCGCGGCGAGCCGATCGGCATCCCGCCCGTTGAGGACGAGCCGCGCCCCCGCACCGCCGAGCGCACGCGCGATCGCATGGCCGATGCCCGCGCTCGATCCGGTGACGAGAGCGAGGCGCCCGCCGAGATCGAAGCGGGCGAGAGCGGGGCGCGCGGTCATCGGGCCTTCACCCCGGTCGAGGGCACTTGCATGACTTCCTCTCCTGCGGACTCCTGGTGGCATCAGTCTAAGCCGCCCGCAACGGCCGCGCCAGGGCCGCCGCCGGCGCAATCGGGTGGCATGCTGGCTAGAATCGGGAGCTTCGACGTTCCCCTACAGGCATCCTCGTGAAGGATGAGAACCAGGCGCGCCACACCCCGATCGTGGTGATCGCCGGCGTCTCCAGCGTCGGCAAGTCCAGCGTCGGCAGCGCGCTCGCGCAGCGACTCGGGGCACGCTTCATCGATGCCGACGACTTTCATCCCCCGGAGAACGTGCGCAAGATGGCGAGCGGCGTGCCGCTCTCGGACGATGACCGGTGGCCCTGGCTGGACCGCCTGAACCGGGAGCTGCGCGCGGCGGCAAGCGGCGGCGAGCGGGTCGTGCTCGCCTGCTCCGCGCTCAGGGCGGTGTATCGAGCGCGGCTGCGCGAGGGGGTCGACGGCTTCAGGCTGGTTCTCCTCACCGGCAGCCGCGAGCTGCTCGGCCGTCGCGCCGCCGCGCGCACGCACCGCTACATGCCGCCCTCGCTGCTCGACAGCCAGCTCGCCACGCTCGAGCCGCTCGAGCCGGGCGAAGGTTGCGAAGTGGACGTATCCCCGCCGCTCGAGGAGCTGGTCACGACGATCGCGCGGCGCCTGGGGCTGGACGAATAGCGGAGCGCGCCGTCGCCTCGTGGGCAGGTCGGCGCTCCGCCACTAAGCGGCGTCGCCGCCTTCGGCGCGAAGGCGCTCCGTACTAGGTGACCAGCGACAGCGACTCGGACCAGACTCCGCCCGAGCGCACCGCGAGCGCGGTCGCCTCCGGCGGCCCGTAGGACCCGGCCGGGTAGGCGAGCGGATGGACACCCCGCTCCCGCAGGTCGGTGCGCAGCCGATCGACGAAGCGCCACTGCGCCTCCACCTCGTCACGCCGAAGAAAGAGCGACAGCCGGCCACGGATGATGTCGGTCAGCAGCCGCTCGTAGGCATCGCGCACCGGTATGCGCCAGGCATCGGAGAAGTCCAGGTTCAGCGCGACCGGCTGCAGCCGCTCGCGCTGTCCCGGCACCTTGGCCAGGAGGTGCATCTGCAGGCGGTCCTCCGGCTGGAGCTGCACGACCAGGCGGTTGCCGGCCCAGTGGTCGCCGAGCGGCGTGTAGAGGTGCAGCGGCACGTCGCGGAACTGGACCGAGATCTCCGCGAACCGGCCAGGCATCCGCTTGCCGGTGCGCAGCAGGAACGGCACGCCCGCCCAGCGCCAGGTGTTGACCTCCGCCCGGATCGCCACGAAGGTCTCGGTCAGCGAGCGCGGCGGCACGCCTTGCTCCTGCTTGTAGCCGGGCACCGGCTCGCCGCGCACATGGCCGGCCACGTACTGACCGATCACCACGTCGGATTCCCGCCCACCGACGCTCGGATGCGCCAGCGAGGCGAGGATCTTCAGCTTCTCGTCGCGCACCGCATCGGCCTCCAGGCTCACCGGCGGCTCCATGGCCACCATCGCCAGCAGCTGCAGCATGTGGCTCTGGACCATGTCGCGGAGCGCCCCGGTCTGCTCGTAGAAGCCGGCCCGGTCCCCGACGCCGAGATCCTCGGCGAGGGTGATCTGGACATGCGCGACGTACTGCCGCGTGAGCAGCGGCTCGAAGATGAGATTGCCGAGCCGCAGGGCCATCAGGTTCTGGACCGCCTGCTTGCCGAGGTAGTGGTCGATGCGGAACACCTGCGATTCGTCCAGGCAGCGCGCCACCACTTCCTCGATCTGCCGGGAATCGTCGCCGCTGCGGCCCAGCGGCTTCTCCAGCACCACGCGCAGCCGGGCCGGGTCCCGCTCGCCCTTTATCAGCGCCATCAGGTCGACATAGCGCGATGCCGGCAGTGCGGCATAGTGGATGATCGGACGCGGCGCGTCGGCGATCGCGGCATCGAGCCGGCTCCGCGAGCCCGCGTCGCCTCCGATGTCGAGCGCGACGGTGCGGACCAGCGGTTGTAGCGACGGCAGCGCGCGCAGCGCCGCGTCGTCGCCGATCTCGCGCAGGAAGGCGTCCTGCTGCGCCAGCGCGTCCGCCGGTGTCACCGCCTGCCTTTGCGACAGGATGATGCGGCACTCCGCGGGGAAGTAGCCGCCCTGGGCGAGATGCGCGAGGGCCGGCAGGATCTTGCGGCGGGCGAGGTCGCCGGAAGCGCCGTGCAGCACGAAGGTGAAGGGGTCCACCGGATAGACCGGCGCATCGCACGCGGCGGAAGGTGTCGTCTGGGTATCGTTCACTGGGACCTGTCGCGGCTGCCCGGGCGGCATGCGCGGGCTTGCACTAAGATTAACAGCAGGAGAGAGCCATCATGACCCTGTCGCCTTCGGACTGGCTTTCGTCGCCAGTGCTGCCCGTCGTCGTCGTCGACGACACCGATTCCGCGTTGTTCGTCGCCGGCGCCTTCCTGGAGGCAGGGCTTTCGCAGATCGAGATCACGCTGCGCACCCCGGCGTCGCTCGCCGCCATCGAGGCGGTGGCGCGCAGGTTCCCGGCCATGCGGGTGGCCGCCGGCACGGTGCTCGCGCCACGGCAGGCGACTGCGGCGCGTGACGCCGGGGCGACGCTCTGCGTGTCCCCCGGCTTCACCGCGGGCCTCGCGCAGGCGATGCAGTCGGCCGGGATGCCGTGGATACCGGGCGTGGCCACCGCCGGCGAGGTGATGCGCGCCTGCGAGGCCGGCTACGGCCTGCTCAAGTTCTTTCCCGCGATGGCGGCTGGCGGACCGGCGGCCCTGGAAGCCATTGCATCGGCCATCCGTCCGGCACGCGACGGCGACCTCGCCTTCGTGCCGACCGGCGGGGTGAACCTCGACAACCTCCCTGCGTGGAAGGCCACCGGTTGCGTGGCGGCGGTCGGCGGCACCTGGCTCGCGCGCGATTCGCTGGTGGTGAGCCGCGCGCACGCGAGCATCGTCGCCGCGGTACGCGAAGCGCTGGCAGCCTGGCATGCCGCCACCTGAGCCGACATCGCCCGGATCGCCGTCCGTGGTCGGCGCGCCTTTCGTGCCGCTGCCCGGCACGGCGACCGCGTTCGGCGAGAGCCCGGTCTGGCATGCTCCCTCCCGTTCGCTCTTCTGGGTCGACATCACGGGCCGCGCCATCCGTCGCCTCGACACCGCCACCGGCACGACTCGCGCCTGGGCGCTTCCGGAGGAGCCGGGATGCATCGGGCTGGTGGCCGGCGAGGAGCCGATCGGCACGGCGGGCTCGCCCGTCGCGCTGGTCGCCGCGCTGCGCAGCGGCTTTCACCTGCTCGATCTCGCCTCCGGGGCACTCGCCCGCCTGACCGGGCCGCTCTTCGACACCACCCGCTATCGCTTCAACGACGGCACGGTCGATCAGGCCGGCCGCTTCTGGGCCGGCTCTGTGTTCGAAGCCAGGCACGAGGCAAGCGCCGGACTCTATTGCCTGGAGCGCGGGCAGGCGCGCGCGGTGACCGGCCCGGACGCGCCTGCCTCGCCGCAGCGCGACTGGGGCGTGCGCACCTCCAACGGCCTCGCGTTCTCGCCTGACGGTCGCACGATGTACCACGCCGACACGCCTGCCCACACCGTGTGGGCCTGCGATTTCGATCCGGCGACCGGCGCCATCGCGAGTCGACGCACGTTCTGGCGCGCGTCGGCCAACCGGGAGTCTCCGGACTACGGCGGCCGGCCCGACGGGGCCGCCGTCGACGCTGAAGGCTGCTACTGGTCGGCGCAGTACGAAGGCGGCCGCATCGTCCGCATCTCCCCTCGCGGAGAGCTGCTCGAGGCGATCGCCGTCCCGGCGCGTTGTCCGACGATGGTCGCCTTCGGCGGACCGGCGCTGCGCACGCTCTACGTGACGACGGCACGCGAGGGACGCTCCCGGGAGGAGCTCGCAGCCTGGCCGGACAGCGGCTCGGTGTTCGCCGCGCCGGTGGCTGTCCCGGGCCTCCCGGCAAACCGGTACCGGCCGCCCGACGGGTGACGCCCGGACGGTTCACGACTCGAATCGAGGAGGAGACCATGACGGACAAGTACGATGCCGCGCGCCGCGCCTTCCGCTGGAGCGTTCCGGAGCGCTTCAACATCGGCGTCGACTGCTGCGACCGCTGGGCGCGCGGCGACGGGCGGGTCGCGCTGGTCCACGAGTCCGACACGGGCGAGATCACGCGGCTCACCTTCGATGACCTGCGCGAGGCATCGAACCGGCTGGCCGATGCCTGGCGGCGCGCCGGCCTCGCGCGCGGCGACCGGGTCGCGATCCTGCTGCCGCAGGCGCCCCAGACCGGCATCGCCCACCTCGCCGCCTACAAGTCCGGCGCGATTGCCGTGCCGCTCTTCACGCTGTTCGGCCCGGAGGCGCTGCAGTTCCGGCTCGCCGACTCCGGCGCGCGCATGCTGGTGACCGACGCGGCCGGGTTCGCGAAGGTGCGCCCGCTCCTGCCGCACCTGCCCGCGCTGGAGCGCATCTACCTCGCCGGTGACGACAACGCCGGCGACGTGGCAACCGAAGTGGCGGCCGAGGCGGCGGGAGACGCCGCCCGCGAGGTCGCCGTTGTACCGCTTCAAGCCGCGATCGACCAGGCGTGGGCGGACTTCGCGCCGGTCGATACCGCGGCGGACGATCCGGCGCTCATCATCTACACCTCCGGCACCACCGGCAAGCCCAAGGGCGTGCTCCATGCCCACCGCGTGCTGCTCGGCCACCTGCCGGGCGTGGAGATGTCGCACGGCACCTTTCCGCGGGAGGGCGACGTCATGTGGACGCCGGCCGACTGGGCCTGGATCGGCGGCCTGCTGGACGTGCTGATGCCGGCGTGGCACCACGGCGTGCCGGTGGTGGCCCGGCGCTTCGCCAAGTTCGACGCGACCGCCGCGTTCGAGCTGATGTCACGCCATGGGGTCACCTGCACCTTCCTGCCCCCCACCGCGCTGCGCATGCTTCGCCTGGTGCCGCGCCCGCGGGAGCGCTGGCCGCTCGCGCTGCGCTCGGCGGCCAGCGGCGGCGAGCCGCTCGGCAAGGAGCTGCTCGAGTGGGGCACGCGCGAGCTCGGCCTCACGCTGCACGAGTTCTACGGCCAGACCGAATGCAACATGATCGTGTCGGCTTGCGAACCCCTCTTCGATACGCCGCCCGGCTGCATCGGCCGACCGGCGCTGGGACACGACGTGGCGGTGATCGACGACCGGGGCAATCCCGTGCCCCGCGGCACGCTGGGACAGATCGCGGTCCACTCCCCGGATCCCGTGATGTTCCTGCGCTACTGGAACAACCCGCAGGCGACCGAGGAGAAGTTCGTTGGCGAGTGGCTCGTCACCGGCGACTCCGGGATCATGGACGATGGCGGCTTCGTGCGCTTCGTCGGACGGATGGACGACGTGATCACCAGCGCGGGCTATCGCATCGGCCCGGGGCCGATCGAGGATTGCCTCATCGGACATCCGGCGGTGAAGGAGGCGGCGGTCGTCGGCGTGCCGGATCCGGAGCGCACCGAGGTGGTGAAGGCGTTCGTGGTGCTGCGCGACGGCCACGAGCCGGGCGACGAGCTGGTGCGCAGCATCCAGGACCACGTGCGCACCCGGCTCTCGGCATACGAGTATCCGCGGCTGGTCGAGTTCATCGCCGCCTTGCCGGTGACCGCCACCGGCAAGGTGATCAGGAAGGAGCTCGCGGCGCGAGGCCGCGCCTGATCAGGCGGGCACCGCTTCGGCCGGGCGCAGGCTGGCCGGATCGACGATCGGCTGCGGATGCCCGGCGCGGTAGCGGCGCTGGATCTCCTCGGGTACGTGCGAGAGGTCGCTCGCACGCAGATAGTCGTCGATCGCCGAGCCGGTGCAACGGCAGTCCAGGTTCGGCGCGCCGCGCAGCGCGGCGAGATCCTTGCGGTTGACGACGCGAAAGTCGATCGAGAAGCGCGTCCGGCCGCTGGTGTTCGGGATCGACGAATGCAGGTGCGACGCCGAGAACAGCAGCGCTCCACCGGGCGGCGTGATCGCGACGATGCTCGGCTCCCACTCGATCGGCTCGGTGGGCCGCGAATGCGGCCGGTCCTCGCTCTTCAGGTGACGGACCGCATCGAAGCGGTTGTTGCTGTTCCAGTCCTGGTAGTCGAACTCGCCGGAGGTGTTGGCGACGGGCCGGTGCCAGTAGGCCGGGTGGAACGCCAGCGCGTTGTCCTGGTCGACGTCGTAGATCGGCAGCCACCAGTTCACCTGGCACATCGGCGCGGAGTACCAGGTGTCGCGATGGGCGTGGAAGGCGTAGGCGATGCCGGTGGTCAGGAAGCCGCCGGCCGTCGAGCTGCGCATCCGCGGCACGTCGAAGTAGGTCTCGTCGGGATCGCAGCCGTGGCTCTCGAGGAGCGCCGGCAGGATGCGCTTGCACTCGGGATGGTGGATGAAGCGCGGCTTGACCTCGGCGAGGATGCGGGCGTACTGCTCGACCGGGTAGTGGTACTGCGCGGTCGTGGGATCCTTGCCGTCGAAGGCCGCGACCAGGAGCTCGCGGGCCAGCTCGACCAGGGCGAGGGAGTGCCGGTTGGCACCGTAGACGAAGAGATCGCCCTTGCCGAGCAGGAGCTCTCGGCGCTTGTCGTCGTCGATCTGGCGGTCGAAGTAGAGAGTGGTCATGGCGGGTGCGGCGGCCGCACGGGCCGGTTCGCGGAGTTGTGGACGAACCGAGTGTCGCCGCGCCGCACTGGCGCGCCCTTGATCCGGATCAAGGGCCCGCGCGGCCAAGCGGCGCGGCCGTGACCGAAGTCACGCGCAGGCAGGAACGCCCCCCGCGCGGGGGCCCCGTCCGGCCGCGACCGACCTACACCATGAACCCGACGTCGCGTGCCGGGAAGTTCCCCAGGTTGGGGAGGATGTCCAGCAACTGCCCATCGGAGAGCCCGAACCACTTCCCGAGCGTGGCCGCGTACTGGTCCACCGAGATGTTGGGCAGGAGCCGGCCCTGGCCTACCTCGTCGTTGGTGCCGACGCCGATCGCCGGAAAGCGTCCGTAGACGTCCTTGCCGCGCACCGCGCCCCCCACCACGAAATGGTGGGAGCCCCAGCCGTGGTCGGAGCCGTCGCCGTTCGAGGTCAGGGTGCGGCCGAAGTCCGACGCCGTGAAGAGGGTCACTTTGTCGGCCAGGCCGAGCTGGGTCATCGCCTGGTCGAACCAGGTGAATCCGTTGGCGAGCGTGGTCATGAGGCCGACCAGCGCGCCGTTCAGGCCGTCGTGATTGTCGAAGCCGCCCATGCTCACCATGAACACCTGGCGGCGCGCGCCGGTGAGCGACTGGCCGGCGATGATGCGGGCGACGGTACGCAGTTGCGACGCGAGCCCCGCGTTCGCCCCCGGCAGCGTGGGAAGGTCGGCGTTCTGGGTGAGGTTCATCGCGTCGCGCATGCGCTGCCCGGCCTCGATCGAGCGTTGGGTGACGCGGTTGATCTCGCGCTCCATCAGGTGGTCGCGGCTCTCGGTGACGATGCCGCGCAGGGCAGTCGAGGCGCCACCGTTGCCGAAGACCGACCCGCCGATGCCGTTGATGCCGACCGGGCCGTTGCCGCTCACCTGGTACTGGATGATCTGCTCGCCGGAGAGGAAGACCGAGTTGCCGGACGCCGAGATGCAGGTGAAGACCGGATCGCCGTTGCTCGCGGCGAAGAGGTCGCCCATCCGGCCGCCCCAGCCGACGCGCGCGCCTTCCGGCGCGAACGCCATCCAGGTGGACTGCTGGTCGTTGTGCGAGAAGAGCGCCGGCGGCTTCGGCACCGAGCGGTCGCCATACTGCGCCCGGGTGAGCGGCACGATCAGCGGGCCGACGTTGCTCACGACGGCACCGCGACCGGCGTCGAACAGCGTCCTGAAGCCCTCGAGCTGCGGATGCACCGCGAGCTCGCGGCCGCCGTTCAGCCCGGCCGCGTTGTTGTGCGCGAGCGGCAGCACCGCGCGCGCCGTGCCCGCGCCCGGCAGGTCGAGCGAGACCGGATCCGGCGGCACGTTGCGGGCTGCCAGGTAGCCGGACCAGGAGGACGGGTCGGTCGCGAGCACCGTGTTGGCGTAGTCGCAACCGCCGAACATGAACACGCAGATGAGCGCCTTGTAGTCGCTCGCGGATTGCGCCGCCGCCGTCCCGAGGCTGGCGAGATTGAGCGCGAGGCCGCTGCCGGCCGTCGGCACGATGGTGGACAGGGCCGATGCGGTTCTCAGGAAGCGGCGGCGGGACTGGTCGATTCGGGTCATGGTGGAGATCCTCGATGAATCCTTCTGGTTGGCGGCCCCCGGGGCCGGGCTGCGCCCAGCCTAACCGAGAGGGTTCAACGGAACTTGGGGCGGCCCGGCGTTCCGTTGCGGCCGACGCTACTTCTGGGCCAGGAACTCGGGCGATGCGATCGTCAGGTAGAGCGCGAGGCGCACCCGGTCCCGCCGCGCGTTGGCGATCGCGGCATCGCCCACGGTGGGCACCACGACCGAGTTCACGACGTCCTTGATCCGCGTGCGCGTTTCCACGCGGTAGCTGCCGTTGGTGAGGAGCAGCGCGATCCGGTCGAGCAGCGCGTCCGAGTCGTGCGCGATCACCTGCAGGTCGCCGATGTCGAGCTTCACGTCGTTGCCGCTGCCGTAGCCGTTCTGGATCGCGGCCTGCATGGTGTTCAGGTACCCGGCCGCGGACGACTCGTTCGCGATCTGCAGCTCCGGGGCAACCAGGCCGTTCATGGCCAGCTCGCTGTTGGGCGGGGTGTACCCCGGCCGCCAGAAGTTGAACACCGACGGCGAGCGCATTGCCGTCTGGCCGAGCGAGGTACCCGGATCGTCGGTGTTGTGGATCTGGAACTGGCCGGAAGTCGAGGTCGCGCCGGTCGCCCTCATCAGCGCGGTCATCCGCAGGATCGGCTCGCGAACCTTGCCGTAGCTCGCGTCGGCCTCGGTCGGCGCGTTGCGGGCCTCCGGATCGAGCAGCACCTGGCGGATCACCGCCTTCATGTCGCCGCGCACCCCTTGCCCGTTGTTCGCGAAGGCACGCGCGACCCGGGCGACGTAGGCCGGGCTGGGGTTGCTGGTCACCAGCCGCTGGATGAGCTGTCGGCCGATGAAGGGCCCGACGTTCGGGTGCGTGAACAGGGCATCCAGCGCGCAGGTGAGGCTGGCCCGGGGCATCGTGCCGCCCGGGCAGGTGGTGCCGAGGAATGTCTTGGGCGCCTCCGAGTGGAACTGCGGGTACGGCTGCATCGGCTCGATGTCGCGGTTGGCGTAGCTCGGGCTGCCACCGCCGTTGAACCGCGCGGTCTCGGTGTCGGGGCCGGCCCAGCTCCAGCCGGTGAACACGCGGGCGATGCCCGTCACGTCCTCGTTGCCGTAGGTCTCGAGCGGCTGTCCGTTGCCGTCCATCATCCGGCTGCCGTCCTCGTTCAGCCGATGCACCCCGATGGTGAAGAGCTGCATCACCTCCCGGGCGAAGTTCTCGTCCGGCGCGCGGTCGCCATCGCCACGATTGCGCAGGTGCGAGAGGTAGAGGCCCATCATCGGATGCAGCGTCACGTCCTCGAGCAGCGCGCGGAAGTTGCCGAAGGCGTTGCGCCCGAGCATGTCGTAGTAGCTCGCCACGCCGCGCGCGCGCTGCGACACGTTCATGTCGTTGAGCGACACCACGAAAATCTGCGAGAGCGCGAAGGCAACCCGCTGTCGCAGCGCATCGTCCGCGGTGAGCGCGTTGCGCCAGAAGCTCTGGTAGAGCCAGTTGGTGTCGCTCGCGTTTGACTGCCCGCTCGCGGCCACCCGTTCCTGCCAGTAGCCGAGGTGGGTGTAGCTCTGCGGCTTCGCGAACTCCTCCTCCAGCCACGCCTCGAGCTGCACGTTCAGCACCCGGTCGATGCTGGCCATGGTCGGGCCGAAGGTCGCCTGGGTGAGGAAGCGGGAGGCGTCCGCGCTCGTCTCCGCCTTGGTCACCTGCGCGTTGCCGGCCGTGCCGGCCCGCTGTGAATCGCCGCTGCCGCCTCCGCAGGCCACCAGCACGGCCAATGCGCTGGTGATGCAGGCTGTCAGTAGGCTACGCTCAAAGGTGCGTCTCATGCACGATCTCCGCTCGGTGCGAACATAGGGACTGCTTCGAATTGGTTCGCACATTAGTGGCGAAAATCACACGTCGCTGCCAGGCGCCGACTGCCGGGGCGATCGGCAGGACGATCGGTTCACCCGCACCGTTCGGCGGGACGTGCTGGCGACGAACGGTTGGTGAGCGGGCACGGACGAGGGGAAACGGGATGAAGCGGCTGGTGCAGGCACCCAATGGAGCCATCGCGCATCTGTGGAAACTGCAGCTGGAAGGCGCCGGATTCGACGTCACGGTGCAGCGCGAGTTCGCGAGTGGAATCGCCGGTGAGATCCCGGTGGACCAGTCGCTGCCGGAGATCTGGATCATGGACGACAGCCGCTACGAGGCGGCCCGTCGCTTCCTCGCGGAGCTGCAGAACCTGCCGCAGCGCCGCTGGCACTGCCCCGACTGCGCCGAGCTGGTGGAGGGTCCGTTCGACCAGTGCTGGAATTGCGGCGCCGACCGGCCAGGCGCCTTCTGAGCGCCCCAGGGCAGGCGGGCAATCCCCGGACCGTCAGGTGCCGGCGGCGCGCACCACGTTTCGCAGCGGCTCTCCACGCCAGAGCGCGCGGAGATTCTCCACGATCATGTCCCAGCGGCGGTCCATCATCTGCTCGGTCCAGCCGGAGGAGTGCGGGGTCATCAGCACGTTGGGCAGCTCGTGAAACGGAAAGCGCGAGCCCCGGGGCCGTGGATCGGACGCGTCGGGGTAGCGCCACCACACGTCGATCACCGCGCCCGCGATGGTGCCGCCGGCCAGTGCCTCGTAGAAGTCCTGCTCCACGACCACCGGCCCACGCGCCACGTTGACCAGCACCGCATCGCGCTTCATGCGAGCGAGCCGGCGCGCGTCGATGAGCCCGGTGGTCTCGGGCACGTGCGCGATGCAGACCACGACGAAGTCGCACCGGCCGAGAAACTCGTCCAGCCGCTCGAGCGGAAGGAACGCGTCCACGTCGGCTGCCGGTTTCGTCTGGCGACTGCAGGCGATCACCCGGGTGTCCATCGCGCGGGCGCGCGCGGCGATGGCCGCACCCATCTGTCCGTACCCCAGGATGCCGACGGTCTTGCCGGCGAGCTCGTCGCGCAAGGGCCCGACCATCGCACCGCTGTACTCCCACGAGCCGGCGCGGAAGCTCTCCTCCACCGCCTTCCAGCGGTGGGTCCACATCAGCATGGTCATGACGACGTACTCGGCGATCGCGTTGGTATGGCCGAACGCGTTGCAGACGGTCGCGCCGTGGGGAACGCGCGCGAAGTCGATGCCGTCGTAGCCGGCCGACTGCAACTGCACCAGCCGCAGCGGCGAGCCCGCCGGCGGGGCGTGTCTCAGGCGGATGCAGACCATCGCGTCGGCGTGGGCGAGCGCCGCCTCGCGCAGCGCATCCGGTGCACCGTCGGGCAGGCAGGTGATCTCCACCGGGAAGTCGGCCTTCGCGCGCAGGCGCTCTTCGTTCGCGGTGACGATGTTGCCGGCGAGCACGACCCGCAGGCTGCGCCGGTCGGATGGCGAGGGCGTGGGTGCGGTCGCGGTCATGGCCTGTCCGCCTGCGTGCTGCGCCGATGGCAGTCGGCCCGCGCCAGCACCTCCGGCCGCAGCGCGACACCGATGCCCGGCACGTCCGACACGGCGAGCTCGCCGTCGCGCAGCACCGGCAGGCCCTCCACCACCTCGGGATACCAGCCGAAGTAGAAGGCGCGCACCATCTCCTGGATGAAGCAGTTCGGCGTATGGAGCGCCAGGTGGGTGGATGCGGCGAGCACCACCGGGCCGGAGCAGTCGTGGAAGGCGACCGGGGTGTGCCAGGCGGACGCGAGGCTGGCGATGCGCCGCGCCTCCGAGATGCCGCCGCACCATGACAGGTCCGTGATCACCAGCGACAGCGCGTCCAGCTCGAGCAGGTAGCGGTAGTCCGCCAGCGCGCCGCGCGTCTCGCCGACCGCGATCGGCGCGCGGGTCGCTCGCGCCACCTCGCCGATCGACGCCATGTGATCCATCGTCACCGGATCCTCCACCCACAGCAGCCCGAACTGCTCCAGCTCGCGTGCGATGCGGATCGCCATCGGACGGTTCCAGAGGCCGTGCAGCTCGGCCATGATGTCGATCCGGTCGCCGACCGCCTTGCGGATGCGCTCGAACGGCTCGAGCGCGCGCTTCAGGTCGGCCGCGCCGATGTACTGGCCACCCGTCTTCTCGGCGGCATAGTCGAAGGGCCAGATCTTCATCGCGCCGATGCCCATCTCGAGCAGGCTGTGCGCCAGCTCGTCCGGCCGGGTGAGGAAGCCCTGCAGGTCCTCGTAGGCGCCCTGCTTCGCGCCCAGCCCGAAGTTGGCCGTGCCCTGCACCGGGCGCGTCTGCACGTAGCTGTAGCCGGCGCAGGTGTTGTAGGCCCTCACGGTCTCCCGCACCTTGCCGCCGAGCAGCCGGCAGAGCGGCAGGCCGACCGACTTCCCCAGGATGTCCCACAGCGCGAGGTCGACCGCCGAGCGGCCGCGCATCTCCGCGCCGCTGCCGGCATATCCCAGGTATCCCACCAGGTGCGGCTGGTGCCGTTCGATGTCGCGCGGATCCTGCCCCAGCAGGTACGGTGCGATGGTCTGGTGGACGTGCGCCTCGGCGGCCTGCGACCCGTAGAAGGTCTCGCCAAGGCCGACGATGCCTTCGTCCGTGTGCAGACGCACCCACAGGATGTTGGGATGCGAATCGAGCCGGACGGTCTCGATCTCGGTGACTCTCATGGCGTCTCCATCGACGTGCTTCGCTATCGTACCGCCGCGACCGTGAACCCCACCTCTACGCCGGCCGGCCGGTTGCGCGCCCACGCCGCCCCGCCGTGGAACTCCGCGATCAGTCGCACCAGGTAGAGCCCGAGACCGAGATGCCCGCGCGCATCCGCTCCGCCGCGGGCCGGGTGGCGCACGGTCACCATCGATTCGAAGAGACTGTGGGTCATCTCGCCGGGCAGCGGCGGTCCCTGGTTCGCCACCGCGATGCGCCAGCGATCGCGTCCTTCCGGCTCGACGACGACGACGATCTCGCTGCCGGCCGTGGCGAAGTCCACCGCGTTCGCCACCAGCTTGTCGAGCGCCTGCGCGATCGCTTCGGGTACCACCGGGCAGCGCCGCGCCGGCGCCACGTCGAGGCGGAACCGATTGCCGGGATACGCCGCCCGGTAGCCGTCGACGCAGGCCGCGACCAGCTCGGCCAGGTCCACCGACTCGAGGTCGCTTTCCTCCAGCATCGCCTCGAGGCTCGCCGCCTCGCCCATGCTCGCGACGATCCGCTCCAGCCGGGCGGCGCCCGCCTGGGCGCGCGCGGCATAGTCGCCGATGCGGTGCGGGTCGCCCTCCGCGGCCAGGTTGTCCAGCGACGAGCGCACCACCATGATCGGCGTGCGCAGCTCGTGGACGAGGCGCCCGCGCAGCTTGGCGAGATAGTCCTGGTGCTCCCGCAGCCGCGCGAGCACCAGGTTGTAGCTGCCGGCCATCGCGTCCACCTCGTCGCGCAGGCGAAAGCGCGGGACGCTGCCGACGACGCGGCCGCGGGCGTCGATGGCGGCTTCCGCAGCACGGCGCAGGCGCACGATGCGCGAGACCGCGAGGCTCGCCACCCCAAGGAGCGCGAGCGCGGTCGCGGCGAGCGCCGCCGCGACCAGCAGCGTGAGGCGTTCGAGCGCGCGCTGCGCGAGCGACGACTGTGCCGCCGTCGTCTCCTCGAGGAGCAGCGCGCCCGCGACCCGGTCGCCCACCCAGACCGGATGGGCGCTGCTCAGTTGCCAGACGGGCATCCCGGCTTCCGACCCGATGCGTCGCGATTCCCGCGCCGGCACGCCGGCCAGCGCGCCGGCGAGCGGAGACATCGCGCCTTCGGCCGGCCGGTCGTCGCCCGGGCCGAGGCGCACGGCCAGCGCGAGCAGCATGCGCGCGAGCCGCGAAGCCAGGTCGTCCGGGCCGCGGGCGGGCGGCGTCGGCTCGCCCCGGGCCGCGAGCAGATCGCCGCCCGCAGCGAAGATCGCGACCCGGCCCGTGCCACGGTCCAGGGCCCGCAGCACGTCGTCCCACTGCTGCGCCCGGCGGCGGGCCGCGGCCTGCGCGAGCAGGTCGTCCTCGGCCGCGAGCAGCAGCAGCCCGGAGTCCGCGCGGGCTTCCACCTTGCGGCTGCCGAGGTAGTCGACATCCACCACCATCACCCGCAGCAGCCGCACGTCCGGCGGCAGCTCCAGCTCGGCGTGCCAGCCGCCATCGACCTGCCCGAGCGGGACCGGGATGCGTCGCGACAGCTCCGGCTGCGCGATGCGGCTGGAGCCGGTGGCTCGCGCCCGCTGGTCGGCGGCGATCGCCTCGAGCAGCTCGTCCTCGCCGCCGACCAGCACCGTCGCCGCGTCCCCCGGCTGCACCACCGGCCCCCGGCCGGTCGTGTCGAGCTCGCCGGGCAGCACCAGCCGCTCGTCGCGCGCCTGCAGCATCAGCAGCAAGCGCGGCCGGTCCCCGCCGATGCGGGCGATCGACATCGACGCCTCGAGCGTGTCCAGCGGCGCGCCGCCTTCCACCTGCACCGGAAGCGGATGCCAGCGTGCCGACGCGACGCCGCTCGACGCCACGTCGCCCGCCAGCGGCACGACGTCCGGACTCACCGGCTGCATGCCGCGAGGAATCCGCGCGGGATCGTCGCCCAGGCCGAAGAGCTCGTGGCGCTCGTGCAGCGACGCCGCGAGGCCGCGCGCGGCCGCCTGCTGGGTATCCCACTGCGCGTCGCGCGTCGATTCGGCCATTCGCTCGACGAAGCGCAGCCCGGCCCATGGCAATGCCAGCAGCGGCAGCAACGCGACCAGCAGCGTCACACGCAACCCGAGGCGCAGCCCGGCGCGGCGGGGCCCGGCGGGCGATCGCTCAGCGTCGCTCGACGAACCGGTAGCCAAGGCCGTAGACCGTCTCGATCGCGTCGAACGAAGGATCGATCGCCTCGAACTTGCGGCGCAGGCGCTTCATGTACGAGGTCACCGTGTGGTCGTCGACCACCATGTTCGCCTCGCGCATCAGCGCCTCGCGATCCTTGACGTGGCCGGGATGGCGCGCCAGCGCATGCAGCATCCAGAACTCGGTCACCGTCAGGGCGAGCACCGCCCCGCGCCAGTGGACCTCGAAGCGCTGCAGGTCGAGCCGCAGCGGTCCCCGCTCGATCACGTCGTCGTCGACAGCCGCAGCCCTTCCCGCCAGGTCCGCGCGACGGAAGAGCGCGGTCACGCGCGCAAGCAGGTGCGGCAGGCTCACGTTCTTGGCGAGATAGTCGTCCGCGCCGAGCCGCAGGCCGGAGACGACGTCGATCTCGGAATCGCGCGCCGAGAGCATCAGGATCGGCAGCGCCGGCGCGCGTTCGCGCAGCCAGCGGCAGAGCTCGAAGCCGCCGTCCGGCTCATGGCCGAGCCCGACGTCGATGATGGCGAGATCCGGCAGGCGCGCCGTGAAGGCCGCCTGGGCCTGCGCCCTGTCGGCGAAGAGGCTGACCTGATAGCCATGGCGGGCGAAGGCGTCGCGCAGGTTGTGGGCGATCGCCGGCTCGTCCTCCACGATCGCGATCCGTCGCGCCTGTCCCTGTGCCTGTTCCGCCATGACGCAACTGTAGCGCATGGCAGGAGCCCATCACCCCAGGGGGACGGACCGGGTCCCCTTGTCACCGGATCGCCACAATCGATCACCACTTCGCCTGCGCCGCGACCGCCCGGCATCCGATTGCCGCGGCCAAATGGGATCCGTGCCGACCGGCACGCGAAACGAGGACAGGCGATGGACACGATGGGTGAAGTGCACGGCGGCATCGCGACGCGACGATCCGCCACTTTGAGGCTGCCCCCGGCGACCGGCCGCGACCGGCCCGCCCCCCGAGGGACCCGATGGAGTCCGCAACAACGGCCCGCCGTGCCGCTGCAGGGCATGCGCCCCTGGCTGGGGCTCTTCCTCGGGATCGCCGGTGGCGCGCTGGCGATCTCGCTTGCGCTCGGCCTGCTGGTGGTGCTGACCGCGAGCGTGGCGCACGCGCAGGCAGCGCCCCATGCGCAGGCGGCGCTGCGTGTTCCGGCGACCGGATCCGTGCTGCGTGACCTGCATCGCCTGCAGGCACACGAGGCGGCCGGCATGGTCCTCGAAGGACCCGACGGTCCCCTCGTCGCGCCGCTGCAGTCGACCGAGGCGCGGCTGGTGGTCACCGCCAACACGGTCCGCGGAACGTTGCTTCAGCGGTTCCGCAACCCGCTCGATACCTGGCTGGAAGGAACCTACCTGTTCCCGCTGCCGGATGACGCCGCGGTGGATCACCTGCGCCTGCGTGTGGGCGAGCGCGTCATCGAAGGCCGCATCCGCGAGAAGGAGGCCGCCCGGCGCGAGTTCGCGCAGGCGCGCAGCGATGGACGGCGCGCGACCCTCCTCGAGCAGAAGCGGCCGAACGCGTTCACCGCGTCGGTCACGAACATCGCGCCGGGCGGCTGGATCGAGATCGAGCTGGAGTTCCAGCAGGTGCTCGCCCTGCGCGACGGCAAGTGGCATCTGCGTTTCCCGTCGGTGGTGGCGCCGCGCTACGGCAGCCCGGGCCCGGCCACCATGGAGGACGTGGTGCACCTGCGCCACGACGAAGACCCGGCGATGGCCCTGGCGGCCGGCGACGGGGACATGCTCCAGCCGCTCCTGCCCGAGGACGCGCCCCGGCTGAACCCCTTGCGCATCACGGTGGCGCTCGACCCGGGACAGCCGGTCACCCGGCCGGTCTCGCCGACGCACCGGCTCGCCGTGGAATCCGGCGACGACGCGACGGGTACGCGCTACCACCTGCGCGTCATTGGCGACGGGCAGGCGGAGCTCGTGGCGGACCGGGACTTCGTGCTCGAGTGGGCGCCGGTCGCGGGCGCGCTCCCACGGGCGAGCCTGTCCCACGAGCAGCACGGCGAGGCGTGGTACGGCGTGATGGTCGTCGCGCCGCCTGGCATGGAGACGGCGCCGAGCAGGCGGCTGCCGCGGGAGATCACCTTTGTCGTCGACACGTCCGGCTCGATGGGCGGCGAGTCGATCCGCCAGGCGCGGGCCGCCCTGGACGTCGGGCTGCGGCAGCTCCAGCCGGGCGACCACTTCAACCTCATCCAGTTCAACAATCACCATTCGAGTCTCTTTCCCGCGCCGCGCGCAGCGACGCCCGAGAACCTGCGGCTGGCGCATCGCTACGTGGCCGGCTTGCGCGCCGACGGCGGCACCGAGATGCGGGGCGCGGTGCGCCAGGCGCTGTCGGCGCCGCTTGCCGACGGGCTGGTCGGGCAGGTCGTCTTCATCACCGATGGCGCGATCGACTACGAGGACGACCTGGTCGGGCTCGTGGACAACCTGCTTGGAGACCGCCGCCTCTTCACCGTGGGCATCGGCTCGGCGCCCAACGGCTGGTTCATGCGCAAGGCGGCCGAGCTCGGCGGCGGCAGCTACACCTTCGTCGGCAGCGTCGACGAAGTGGGCGAGCGCATGGCGGCGCTGTTCGCGCGGATAGCCCATCCGATGTCCACCGATCTCGCCGTGTCGCTCGACGGCGGCCGGCTTGCCGAGCCGGTCCGCCTGCCGCGCGACCTCTATGCCGGCGAGCCGCTCATCGTGACCCTGCGCTTCGCCGAGCTGCCGCGGGCGGTCAGCGTGAGCGGCGCGCAGGGCCCGGGGTCCGAGCGCTGGCGCATCCCGGTGGCGATGACCGCGGCCCCGGACTCCGGCGTGCACGTGCTCTGGGCGCGCTCGCGCATCGAGGCGCTGAGCGACGAGATCCGACGTGCGCGGCACACCGCCCGGCCCCAGGACCGGCTGCGCGAGGAGGTGGTCGGCCTCGCGCTGGCTCATCACCTGGTGAGCGACTACACCAGCCTGGTCGCGGTGGACGTGACGCCGGCCCGGGCAGCCGGCGAGCCGATGCGCCACGGCGAGGTGCCGGCCAACCTGCCGGCCGGCTGGGACTACGGCCGCCTCACAGGCGAAGCGGAGCGGGCGACCGGCGCGGTCATGGCGCGCGCGCCGAGCTTCGCCCAATCCGGCGGGATCCTCGCGCGCACCGCCACGCCGGCGCCGCTGCAGCTTCTCCTCGGTCTGGGTTTCATCGTCGCCGGTTTCCTGCTGCTGGTGAGCCGTCGCGGCTCGCGGTTCCTCGCCGCGGGGGAGCACCGGTGAGCCGCGCGGGCATCTCGGCCGCCGGGCCTGCCGGGGCGTTGCAGCGCCGGACGCCGGGCGCCAGGACGATTGCCGGCCTGTTCACGGTGGCCATCGGAGTCGGGTTGCTCGCGAACGCCGGCTATATCCAGGCGAAGGCGCTGCTCGCCCAGCACCTCATCGAGCAGGCCTGGCAGGACAACCGCGCGAGCGGCGAACCGACGCAGCGGCCCTGGTCCTGGGCGGACACCGTGCCGGTCGGGCGTATCGAGTTCGTGCGGCAGCGTCGCTCGATGATCGTCCTGGATGGCGACACCGGTCGCACGCTCGCCTTCGGCCCTGGCCTGCGTGCCGGCAGCGCGAGGCCGGCCGCCGCCGGCAACAGCGTGATCAGCGCGCATCGAGACACCCATTTCGCCGTGCTGAGGCACGTGACGGTCGGCGACGTGGTGCGGGTCGAGGGCGTCGACGGCCGGATGGTCGACTACCGGGTGGACGCGCTCGACGTGGTGGACGAGCACGACCTGTCGGTGACAGGGCAGCGCGGGCGGGACGAGCTGACGCTGGTCACCTGCTGGCCGTTCGACGCGGTGCAGCCGGGCGGCCCGCTGCGCTACGTGGTGCACGCCGGCCGCATCGCCGGCAGCGGCCCCCGCTCCGACCTCGCGTCGATCGATTGAACCGGTCGCGCCATCGGCGCGACTCAGGGAGGACGCCGCAAGCGTCGCTCCTCTCCGATGTCTCCTGGGTCTCTCGTTGGTTGGCCCGGTCCGGATGCTCCGGACCGGGTTTCTTTCTTCTTCAGCGCTTCGCCTTGGCGAGCGCCTCGTTCCAGATGGCGATGACCTTGTCGTAGTCCCGGGCGGCCTCGGCCTGGTCGATCGGGAACACCTTGATCTGCGAGAGCTCCGGCAGGTCGGTGAGCTTGGAGACCGGGATGTCGGCCCGCGAAGGACGGCGGAAGTTCTCCTTGAGCACCGCCTCCTGGACCTCGCGCGACAGCAGCGCGTCGTACAGCACCTTGGCGGCCGCGCCGTTGCGCGCGCCCTTCACCAGGGCCATGCCCTCCGGCTGCAGGAACGTTCCCTCGGCCGGGTAGGTGAGCCTGATCTCCTTCTGGCCGCCCGCGACATATTCGTAGGCGGAGTACTCCATCGTGATGGAGAGCGGGTACTCGCCGCTGCCGACCCCCTTGTAGACCTGTCCGCTGCTCGCGAGGACCACCGCGTTGCGCGCGAGCTTCTCCAGCCCTTCCGCGCCGAACATGCGATAGAGGCCGTACACCTGGAAGTAGGTCGAGCCCGACTTGGACGGATCGCCCATCGCGACCAGCCCCTTGTACCGGGGATCGAACAGGTCCTCCCACCGGGCAGGCACCGGCAGGTCCTTCAGCCGCCGGGTATTGCTCATCACGACCATCACGTGGATGTTGCTCGCCGCCCAGCGGTTGCCGCTGTCGCGCATGTCCGCAGGAATGTTGGCCGCCTGCAGCGACTCGTAGGGCTCGAACAGGTCCTGGTAGACCGCGAGCGTGCTGAATCCGGCGCCCCAGATGATGTCGCTCTGCGGGTTCTGGGCTTCGGCCTGGATGCGCTTCATCAGCACGCCGGTGCCGCCCGCGACCTGCGACACTTTCAGGCCGGGAGCCGTCTTCGAGAGCGCGCCCAGCGCCGTCTCGATGGTGGCGGGATTGTTGGAGGTGTACATGACGGCGTTCTGCGCGCAGACCGCGCCGGACGAGCCGAGCATGCCGGCGGCCAGCGTCAACGAAACGAGATGCTTCTTCATCGCAGTTCCTCAGTGAATGACAAGACCCGCCCCGGCCGGCGCGACAGGGGACCCTACTTCCCGGAGAACAACTCGACCTTGAACACCTTCACCGCCAGCAGCACCGGCACCAGGATCATACCGACCAGCGTCGCGCCGTAGGCCGAAGCGAGGCCCATGTGGCCGGTGTCCACCAGGCGGAAGATCTTGATCGGCATGGTCTCGAGACCGCCGCCATAGACGACGATCGATCCGGAGAGCTCGGCGATGCTCGTGACCCACATCATGATAGCGGCCGCCACCACCGAGGCCCTCATCACCGGCAGCACGACCTTGAAGAAGGTCGCCAGCGGCGACACCCCGAGGCTGATCGACGCCTCCTCCAGCGAATCCGGGATGTTGAAGAGCATCGAGGAGGCGTTGCGCACGGAGAACGGCGCCCGCCGCACCACGTAGAGGAGCACCATGATGGCGCTCCCCCCGGTGAGCACCAGCCAGCCGCTGTTGAACGTCTGCACGATGGCGATGCCCAGCACCGTTCCCGAGATGGCGAGCGGAAGCACCACCACGTAGTCGAGCGCCTGGCTGAGCCAGCTGCGCTTCTTGACGATGAGGTAGCTGACCGTGACCGCGAATACGACGCCGATCACCGTGGCCATCGAGGCGAACTTGAAGGAGTTGAGCACCGGCTCCGGTGCGTTGAGCCAGGCGCGCTCGAGGCTGCCGAGTGAGAACTGGCCCCATTGCATCACCGGTCCGCGGCTGCGGGTGAAGGCGCCGATGAACACGGCCACGAGCGGCAGCAGCGAGAGGGCCAGCAGGGTGCCCACGCCGGCACCGAGCCCGAGCGCAGCCCGGCCGCTCACGCGCCGCGGCACCGGCGCCCTGCCCTGGGCCATGTGGACCAGCTTGCGCTCCACCACCCGCTTCTGCAGGAAGAGGACGAAACCGACGAGCAGGATCGAGATGACCGACAGCGTGCTCTGCATCGTCGGATCGCCGCCCATCTCGCTCACGAAGGTCCCGTAGGTGACGACCGACATCAGCGGCACGCCGTGCCCCAGCATGGTGGCGAGCGCGAAGTTGCCGACGACCAGCGTGAACACCACCAGCGCGTTGACCAGGATGGCGGGCACCACCGTCGGAAGCAGCACCTTGACCTTGGCCGCGAGCGGGCTCGCTCCCAGGCTGAGCGCCGCCTCCTCGAGCTGACCGTCGAAGCCGCGCAAGGCGGCGAGCACCCCGAAGTAGATGTAGGTGTAGTAGGTCAGCGTCATCACGATGATGAGGCCGCCCCAGCCGTAGAAGCTCGGCAGCTCGATGCCGAAGTCGTAGAGGAAGTTGGTGAGCAGGCCGTTGTTGCCCAGGACCAGCAGCCACGACTGGGCGGAGATGATCTCGGGGATGATGATGGTGGACAGCGGGAGGATCGCCACCAGGTTCTTGAGCGGGAAGTCGAAGCGCGCGACCGCGTAGGCGAACGGCACTCCGACCATGCCGGCGAGCACCGTGACGACGAAGCCGAGCACGATGGTGTTGCGCAGTGCCGCCAGGTACTCGGCGGAGGCGAAGAAGGCGCGGAAGCCGTCGAGGCCGAAGCCCTCGGCGCCGGGGGTCCGGAAGCTGTTCAGCGTCAGCGTGGCCAGGGGATAGAGGACGAAGAGGCAGAGGACGCCGAGGCACACCAGCGTGATGAGGCCCCAGGGCAGGAAGCGGACGTGCATGGTGGCGAGGGCGAAGTCGTCCGGGGCGGCTCGTCAATCCCCGGGGACGATCGCGCAGTCCCGGGAGAAGGCGAGGTACACCGCCGCCCCGGGCGCGACCGGCTCGTGCTCGCTGCCCGCGTACGCGTCGATCGTGACCACCGGCCAGTCCGCGCCGTCCTCGGCGCTCGAGCGGCCGAGCGGCTGGATGGCGGCCTTGTAGCTGGTCTTGAAGCCGAGGTACTGCATGCGCAGGATGCGCGCGGGCACGAGGGTCCCGGTCCCGTCCGCGCTCGGCCGGATCGCGATGTCCTCGGGCCGTGCCACCAGCATGGCGTCCCGTGCCGGAGCAGCCTCCCGCAGCCTTGCGACCAGGGGATGGCCTGCCAGCCGGCAGCGCACGGAATCGCCGGGCGGATGCGGCTCCGGCGCACCGGCCGCCTCGTCGACGGCACCGACCGTCACCGGCAGCACGTTGGCCGAGCCGATGAAATCGGCGACGAAGGCCGATCTCGGCCTGCCGTACAGCTCGGCCGGCGTGCCGAGCTGCTCGATGCGGCCGCGGTTCATCACCGCGATCGCGTCGGACATGGCGAGGGCCTCCTCCTGGTCGTGGGTCACGAACACGGTGGTGATGCCCGCCTCGCGCTGCAGATCCAGTATCACGTCGCGCATCTGCAGCCGCAGCTTGGCGTCGAGGTTCGACAGCGGTTCGTCCATCAGCAGGACCTGGGGCTGGATGACCAGCGCGCGGGCGAGCGCCACCCGCTGGCGCTGGCCGCCGCTCATCAGCGCCGGATGGCGGTCGGCGAGGGCGGCGAGCCCGACCCGATCCAGGTACCGCGCCACGCGCGTCCGGATCTCCGGCTCGCGCACGCCGCGCGCCCGCAGGCCGAACGCGACGTTGTCGAAGACGGTCTTGTCCGGAAAGAGGGCATAGTCCTGGAACACCATCCCGATGTCGCGACGGTGGGTGGGGACCTGCGTCATGTCCTGCCGGTCGAAGTGGATCGTGCCGGCGCGCAACCGGTTGAAGCCGGCGATCGCCCGCAGGAGCGTGGTCTTGCCGCAGCCGCTGGGGCCGAGCAGCGTGAAGAAGCGCCCCTGGTCCACCTGGAGGTCGAGCCCCTCGATGACCGTGGTGTCACCGAAGCCGATGGTCAGTCCTGAGAGCGTGATCGCGGCCATCGTGGGGGAGCGGATGGGAACGGCGCAGTCTACCCCAGGTCAGGCCGCCGGCTTCACCCGGGATATCACCGGAACTGCGCGCTACGGCGAGAGCTCGGTGCCGGTGAGCTGCTCGATCCACCGCACCATCTCGCTCACGCTGCTGCCCGGGCCGGCGGCCCGCTCGGCGGCGCGGTAGAGCTGCTGCCCGACGGCCGAAAGCGGCACCGGCATGCCATGCGCCTGGGCGAGCCCCATGGCGATCCCCACGTCCTTCACCATCAGCTCGAGCTTGAACGGATCGTCGAAGGTGCGGCTGAAGACGCGCTGAGCGAAGTGGTTGCGGGTGAGCCACGAGGCGCCGGTCGATTCGTTGAGCACGTCGTTCATCGCCACCGGGTCGAGGCCGGCGCGGCGACCGATCGCGAGCCCCTCGGCCGTGGCGATGAAGGTCATCGCGGTGATCATGTTGTTGATGCACTTCATCGTATGGCCCGCGCCAAGCGGGCCGACGTGGTGCACCGATCGTCCCATCGCCCGCAGCAGCGGTCGCACGCGATCGAGGTCGGCGGCCGTGCCACCCACCATGAACACCAGGTCCGCCGCCTCGGCGCCCCACTGCGCGCCCGACACCGGGGCGTCCACCATCGCCACGTCGCGCGCGGAAAGGATCTCGGCCGACCGTCGGGTAAGCCACGGCTCCGACGAGGAAGTATCGAGCAGAAGCGTGCCCGGCCGCATCGCCGCGCCGATGCCCTCCGGGCCCGCGACCACCTGGTTCACCACCTCGCCGTTGGGCAACATCGTGATGACGATGTCGCTGCAGGCGGCGAGCTCGCCGAGGTCGCTGGCCGCCTCGATGCGCTCCTGCGCAAGAGCCTGCGCACGGGCCGGATCGGCATCGAACACGCACAGGTGGTACCCGGCCGAGGCGAGATTGCGCGCCATCGGCGCGCCCATGACCCCGAGCCCGACGAAACCGATACGCACCACGTTGATGCCGGAGAAAAGCGCGGTATTCGATGTCATGAGCCGATTGTCACACGGCTCGTCCCCGCAGCCGGCGAGCGCGCCGGAAGGCGCTCGCCACGGCGGCGAATCCGGCCAGCGCGAAGAGCCACGGGCCGGCGCTGCCGCCACCCCCGTTGCGCCCTGCGCCTGCCGGGCGCAGCGGCGGGGCCAGGCTGGATCCGTCGGAGACATGGATCGCAAAGGCGATCTCCGCGCCGGCGAGGCCGTAGGCGTCCTCGACCGCGATCCGCACCGGGTAGACACCGGCATCTCCGGCGATCCAGAACAGCCGGCCGTCGCCGCGGCCGACGCCGAGCCCGGGCGGACCGGCGAGCAGCGTGAAGCGCACCGCGTCGCCGTCCGGATCGCTCGCCTCGAGCCGCAGGGCGACGCTCTCGCCGACCGCCACGACGATCGGCCCGGGCTGCTGAGCGACCGGCGGATTGTTGACCCGCACGACGCCGTCCGCGACCGTGACCCCGCCCGACGGATCGGTGACCGTCGCCCGCAGCCCCACGTCGGCGCGCAGCGGCGGCAGCTCCAGCGTGACCACCGGCGCATCGGCATGAAGCAGCTGCACCGGCGGGCCGCCCGTCTGGCTCCAGCGAAAGGCGAGCTGCTCCGGCGCATAGACGGACCTGACCACCGCGGCCAACGTCACCCGGGTGCCTCCGGGCAGCGGCCCGCGTGGCGCGTCGATATCCAGCGCCACCATACCGCCGAGCCGCGACAGCGCGGCACCCGCGTCCAGCATGCCGGCCCCACACTGGCCGGCCAGGCTCGCGAGGCTGCACCGCGTACCGGCTGGCCAGGGCCGAACCGAGCCAACCAGCGCGTTGCGGATCTCGAGCGCCGTGAGCGACGGGTCGTAGGACCACAGCAGCGCCGCCGTCCCGGCCACATGCGGTGCGGCCGCGCTGGTGCCGGCGAAGCCACGCCCCGGGTCGGGCACGCCCGCGGCCGTGGCACCCGTGTTGGACGGCGCCACGACGGCGAACTCGACCGAGCTGCCCACGCCGCCCGGCGCGGTCATCGAGACGCCGACGCCGACGTTGGAGTAGCCCGCCAGGTCGCCGTAGCGGGTATGCGCGGCCACCGCCACCACGCCGACGCAATTGGCCGGCACGCCGACAATGCCCGTCGCCTCGTTGCCCGCGGCGGCCACCACCAGCGCGCCCGCGGCCACCACCTCGTCGACCGCGCGCTGCTGGTAGGCCGAGCAGGCGGGACCCGGCGAGGATCCGAGCGACAGGTTGAGAATGCGCGCGGGATACGGATTGGTCGGCACGCCGGCGACCGCGAGGCCCGCCGCCCACCGCATCGCGTCGATCACGTCGCTCATGTAGCCGCCGCAGCGGCCGATCGCGCGCACGGGAAGGATGCGTGCCGCCGGGGCGACGCCGGCGATGCCGTAGCCGTTGCCGGCGCGGGCTGCCACCAGGCCCGCCACCGCGGTACCGTGCCAGGTGCTCGGCGTGGTCACCCCGGCCTCGTCGCACCAGTCGCCGGGATCCGATGCATCGGCGTCCCGTCCGTCGCCGTCGTTGGTGGTGCCGAAGCTGCCGTCCGGGTCGGGGCCGACGAAGTCGAAGCCGGGCAGCCAGGCACCGTCGAGATCGGGATGGGCGGTGAGGCCCGTGTCGATGACCGCGACGATCGCGCCGGCGCCGGTCGACATCGCCCAGGCGCCGCGTGCGTCGATGCCACCCGGGCTGCCCGCGGGCGGCGCGGCCAGGGCCCACTGCGATACGAGATACGGATCGGATGCCTGCTGCGCGAAGACGCGCAGGTCCGGTTCGGCATCGGCGACGCCCGGATCGTCGGCGATCCGGCGCGCTAGCGCGCGGGCCGCGTCGATGCTCACCGCATCCGGCAGCTTCACCACCATCCAGTCGTCGGCCGACTCGCGCACCCGTTGCAGGCGCAACGACGTGCGCGCCCCGAGTGCCGCCAGCGCGTCGATCCGCGCGCGTTCGCGCTGCGGGCCGGCCGCTGCGGCCGCCACCGACGGCTCGGCAAGGCGGATCACGAGGCGCTGGGTCAGGCCACCGTCCCTTGCCTGTGCCGCCTGCAGGCAGGCGAGCGCGACAAGGCCGACGGCCGCGGCAATCCTGGGTTTCACTCTGGGCTCGGCTGGCGGGCGGACCTCCGAGTCTGGGCTGCGCGTGCGACGCCTCGTGTGACTTTGTCCCGCTCATGCCCGGAATCCTGCCGCCTGTCGGCCGCGAACTGCCCTAACCTTCCGCATGGGCGCGCCCTGCCGGGCGTGCGGGAGGAATGTCCGCGTGCTGCTGGAGGGGCTGGAGTTCTCGCGCGAGGCCATCGCCGCCGGCGAGGTCTGGCGCTTCATCGGCGCCGCGTTCGCGCACCTCTCCTGG
>JAEWGX010000113.1 GCA_023388075.1 Pseudomonadota bacterium | reverse complement strand
TGCCGTCGCCCTGGACGTTGCCGATCGCGGCCGACTGCTTGTTGGCGAGGCCGCCGACTTGCGTCTGCGCGGCGTTCTTCAGGTTCACCTCCGACTTGCCCTGGGCATGGGCGCCCGCGGCGAAGGCAGTGGCGAGAGCGGCGGCGATGATGAGTTTCGAAGCTCTCATTTCGGTTCCTTACAAGAAGTTGACTGGTTGGAGGGTCCGGAGAGCGACTCTGCTTCGATCGGTCCCGACCGTGACCGCTCTCGAAAGCTGAGTCGCCGGGGCCGGCCGCCCGGTTCAAACGGGAAACAAAATTCCTTCGGAGGCCCGCGGCGAGTGACCTCGGTGGCCGGCGGCAGGGTGCCGGCGGTTGAACGCCACCGCCGCCCGCGACGACCGAACGTATTGGGTAATCGCACGGGTAGTACCGGCGTCTGCCCGTGTCTACAATCGGCCGCCGGCGCTCTGGCGGCGGCGACATCTCCCGGCACGCTCCGCGACTGCCGGGCACAGTGAGGAGGCAGTCGTGCAGTATTCGCTCGCGTCGTTCTCTCGGTTCGCCCGCCCCAGCCGATCCCCAGCCACTACTTCCGTAGTGGGCGGGCAAAGTGCATCGGCATTGCCAGCCGATCGCCATCCCGGGACGTTTCGCGAGGCGCTTGCGCGCCGCCTGCTGGGCGCAGCGCTCGGGGGCTCCTTGCTGTGCCTGGCTGCCTGTGGCGGTGGTGGCGGATCCACCGCGGTCAGCGACAGCCCGCAGGCGCCGCCATTGCACAACCCCGAATCGGGGCCGGAGGCGATCGGTGTCTTCACCGGCTTCAGCGGCGACCCAGGCTGGGTCGTGACGGGCCTCGAAGGCGACGGTGGAATCGGGGGCGGCGGTGGAATCGGGGGCGGGTCTGGTAGCGGCGACGGGATCGGGGACGGGGCGGACGGCGGCGGCGGTGTCGGCGCCGGCGGGTCGCTCGGGCGGTTCCGCAATGCAGTCGTCACCGCTTGGCTCGACGACGGGCGCCGGCTCGATTCCGCTGTCACTCATCCGGACACGGGCATGGTCACCATCCGGCCGGGTCGAAGCTACGCCGGCGGGCTCGTCGTGGAGCTGGCCGGGCAGGCGGGCAGCGAGTACTTCGACGAGGCGCGCAACGCCTGGATCCCGTTTCCGGCGGGGCAGCGCCTGCGGGTCCTCGTTCCCCGGATTCGCTCGAACATCGGCCTGACGCCATTCACCGAGGCGGCCGCGACGCTGGCGGACAACGATCCGCAGCTTGCCCAGCGGCCGTTGGCCGAGCGCGCCCGGGAGGCCAACGAGCGGGTCCGGCGGGTCGCCAACAGCCTGCTGCCTGCGTCCTACGCGATCGACGACCTCGTCCGGCTCCCCGTGCTCATTGGCCCGGAATCGGGCAGGGGCGCCTTGCCCGACACCGCATCGGGACGCCTGGGGAGCGCGATCGCCGCGCTTGCCTTCTCGGCCGCGCAGTTCAATCCGCCGCTGCCGGCGCCCGGCCTGGCGATCGGCACGCAGCTCGCGAACGACCTGGCCGACGGCGTATTCAACGGCGTGGGCCCTGCCGCGTCACCGCCTGCCGACCAGCTCGCCTATTCGGTCGAGTCGTTGCCGGGCCAACTGGTCGCTTCGCTTCAACAGGTCAACCGGCGCTACGGCGTCGACGGCGGCGACCCGCCGCTTCCTTCCACGGTGGCCTTTGGCCGGTACGTCGTCGGCGCGGACATCTTCTTCAATGCGCGCCTGCTGTCCGACGGTACGTTGCTCGCGAGTCCAGCCGGCAACAGCGGCGCCGAGGAGCCGATCCCGGCCGCGCCGGGCCTGCCCGGCGCGGATCTGCCGGCCACCGCGCTCTTCAGCGACGGCGCCGCGTTGCTCGTTCGGCGCAGCGACGGCCGCCTGCATGCCATCGGAACCAACCGGTTTCCCAATGCGCAGGTCGCCTTTCGTTTCGGCGCGTCGGAACCGGCGGAATCGAGGGTGCTGGTGGCCGCAGCCGACCTTCTCGGCGCGGCCGGCGGCACCACCGACCTGCGCTTCGGAGCCCGCCACGTATTGGCGAGAACCGCGAGCGGCGCCGCGCTCGCCTGGGGCGACAACAGCGCGATGCAGCTCGGTGTCGCGGGTGTTGCCGCCTCGATCGAGCCGCGGGCGATCGTCGCGAGCGGCGTGCGCGCCATCGCGGCGAGCAACGACTTCTCTCTCGCACACCTGGTCGATGGGCGGGTGCTCTCGTGGGGCAGCGATCGCACCGGCGGTCTCGGGCGGGGGCAGGGACAGGTGTTCAACCAGGGGCCGGGTGCGGTGCTGCGCGCCGATGGTGGCGAGCTCGGCGATGTCGTCTCCATCGCCGCGGCCCTCTCCGCCGCACTCGCGCTGCGCAGCGACGGCACCGTCTGGGGCTGGGGCTCGGCCGGGGCTGGCCTGCTCGGCGACGAGGCGCAGGGCTTCCGCTACCTGGCCGCACCGGTCAACGGGCTTGCCGGCATCCGGAAGATGGTGCCCGGCGGGCTCGGCATGGTGGCGCTCGACCACGCCGGCGTCGTCTACCAGTGGGGCATCGCGCCGGGGGTGAACCGCGTGCTGCCCTCGCCGATCGGCGGACTGCCGCCGATCCGTGACATCCAGGATCGCGGCGCGGGCGTGACGGTGGCCCTCGGGTTCGGGGACGAGGTGATCGAGCTGCCGGCGCCGGGCGCGCCCGCGCGCTGACGCGACTTCGAACCTACACCGATCCCACGCGGGCGATTGCGAAATCCGGGACCCCGATCGGCGAGATCGTCACCGGGGTCTGCCTTCCCTCCGTGAGCTTCCGCACTTCTTCCGAGATGAAGAAGTCGAGCCCCTTGAAGGTCACGCGACCGCTGCGGGTGAGGTCGGCCTGGCCCGAGAGACCCGCGAGCACCGCCTTGGTGAAGGCGCCGTTGCCCCACGCGTCGTTCTCCTCGGAGAGCTGCTTGCCGGAGCTGGAGGCGAACACGACCACGCCGTTCTCGGCCGCTGCAAGGTCGTTGGCCATTCGCGCCAGCTCGCGGCTCGCGGTGTTGAAGTTGCCCACCACGTTGCCACCGAAGCAGGTGTCCACGAAGAAGAGGGCGCGTCCACGCATGCGGCCGAGGGTGTCGCGGATGGCCCCTTCGGGCAGCGCGGTGCGATCGAGCTGCTCGTGATTGCCTTCATAGGGCACGAAGTAGTACTGCCCGGTCGGGGTGTTGATGCCGTGGCCGGCCATGAACAGCATGCCGATGTCGCCGGGACCTACGTTGTCGCTCAGCCACTTGAGGTTGGCGATGATGGCAAGGCGCGTGGCCTGCTCGTTGACCAGCGTGCGAGCCTGCACGTCGCGGTACAGCCGGCCGCGCTGGCTGCGCAGCGCATTGGCGAAGTCCGTCGCGTCCTTCGCGGCCAGCCCGAGCTGGTACTCCTTGCGCTGGTAGTCGCTGATGCCGATCGCAAGCACGTAGAGTCGCGGCTGGGCGCCTGGAGCGAGGGGCGCCTGCGGTGGCTGTGACCCGGGTGCGGCGATAGCCGGCAGCGGTGCCGGCCCCAATGGCGCGGGCGACGCCGCGATGTTGCGCTCGGGCAGGAGCGCGACCGGCGGCTGCTCCACGGGCACGACGGGCTTCAGCGCGGTCGGCCCGGCCGCGCCGGCAGTGGCCGGCTCGACGAGGAATCCCATCGGCTCCGATACGCCGTTGCCGTCGCGGGCGATCACCTGGACGAGGGAGCCCGGCGGCGGGGCGGGCAGGCTCGCGGTGGCCACCTGCGGGCCAGGGGTCGACGACAGCTGCTGGGTCGCCTCGGGCAGCGGGCGCCCGTCGACCCGGACCTCGATCTGCACGTCGCCCTTGGCGCGTACCGCCACCGGGATGTCCAGCCGGGCGGCGCCCGGCTTCAGCGCCGCGAGGTCGACCGGGCCGATGACCGGAGGGAACTGCATGGCGGCCACGGCGTCGAGCGGCGAAGCCGGTACGGCGGCCGGTGCGCCTGCCGCCGGAGCGCCGCCGGCAACGGGCGGTTGCGCGGGCGTGGCG
>JAEWGX010000061.1 GCA_023388075.1 Pseudomonadota bacterium | reverse complement strand
CGCTTCGCCGTACCAGCACCCGGTCGCCGTGCATCACCTTCTGCATCTCGCGCGGCGGCAGGAAGATGTCACCGCTCGCGTCGTCCGGCACCATGAAGCCGAAGCCGTCGCGGTGTCCGATCACCCGTCCCGCGACCAGGTCGATGCGACCCACCGGCATCAGGCCGCCCTTTCGGTTCTGCAGGATCTGCCCGTCGCGCTGCATGGCCGCCAGCCGCCGCCGCAGCGGCACGATGGCCTCCGGGCCGACCTTGAGGCGGATGGCGACTTCCTCCGGGCTGGTCGGCGCGTCCTGCGCCTCCAGCAGTTCCAGGATGGCCTGACGGCTAGGCGGCTCGGTGGCGCTCGTCACGGTTTGACAAATCCTTGCAGGTCATTAAACTCTCGGCTCTCTTTCCGCGCCCAGATGGCGGAATTGGTAGACGCACTAGGTTCAGGTCCTAGCGCCGGCAACGGTGTGGAGGTTCGAGTCCTCTTCTGGGCACCATGTTTCGGTAACAGGAAGCCCCGCTGATCCCCGATCGGCGGGGCTTCCTGCCGTCTGGGGCCGCCGCGAGCGGGGCGCCACGGGCGGACAGGCCAGCAATGGTAGCAAGCGAGCGGCGGGCGGCGGCCCGTCAGTCCCGCCGCCGCAGCGTCTCGATGTCGCAGCCTTCGTAGGCCTCGAAGGGCTGGTGGATCCAGGGGCTCGTCTCCAGGTACTCGACGTAGTAGTCGGGCCGGTAGACCGAGACGGCCTTGTACCACAGCACCGCGGTGCGCAGCTCGCTGATCTCCGGATAACGCCGCTTCAGCTCCGGCAGCACCGCCTGCAGCGTCTCGCCGGAGTCCACCAGATCGTCGGCCAGCAGCACCCTGCCCCGGGTGACGTCCTCGGCGCTGCTGATCTTGTCGCCGATCTTCAGGTGCCCCTGCACCGTGCCGCCGGAGGCGCGGTAGCTGCTGGTGGTCATCACCCCGAGCGGCTTGTCGAAGATGCGCGAGAGCGCGTCGCCCACGCGCAGACCGCCACGCGCGAGGCAGATGATGTTGTCGAACTGCCAGCCGGAATCGTGAACGATGACCGCGAGCCGCTCCACCAGCCGGTTGTAGTCGTCCCCGGTCACGTAGAGGTCGGTCATGTCAGTGCTTGAACGGGTGCTTGAGCACGATGGTCTCCTCGCGGTCCGGGCCGGTGGAGACGATGTCGATCGGCACGCCGGCGAGCTCGGCGATGCGATCGATGTAGCGGCGCGCCGCGCCCGGCAGGTCCTGGTAGCTGCGCACGCCCTTGGTGTCCTCCTGCCAGCCCGGCATCTCCTCGAACACGGCCCGGCAGCGCTGCACGGCGGCCGCGCCCGCAGGCAGCCGCTCGATGCGCCGCCTGCTGCCATCGTCCTCGAGGTAGTCGTAGGCGGTGCAGATGCGGATCGTCTCGAGTCCGTCCAGCACGTCGAGCTTGGTCAGGCAGAGCGCCGAGACGCCGTTCAGCTCCACCGAGCGCCTCATCGCGACCGCGTCGTACCAGCCACAGCGGCGGGGCCGGCCGGTGACGGCGCCGAACTCGTGGCCGCGCTCGGCCAGTCGCTTGCCGATCGCGTCGCCCAGCTCGGTCGGGAAGGGTCCGCTGCCCACGCGGGTGGCGTAGGCCTTGGCGATGCCGAGCACGAAGTGCAGCTCGCCCGGCCCGACACCAGCGCCGGCCGCCGCTGCGCCGGCCACGCAGTTGCTGCTGGTCACGAACGGATAGGTGCCATGGTCGACATCGAGCAGCGCGCCCTGGGCGCCTTCGAACAGCAGAGAGTCGCCGCGGGCCAGCGCGTCCGCGAGCTCGCCGGAGACGTCGGTGACCATCGGGGCGATGCGCTCGCCCATCGCAATCGCCTCGTCGGCGATCGCCTCGGCATCCAGCGCCTTCGCCCCGTAGTAGTTGACCAGCGTGAAGTTGTGCAGGTCCAGCACCTCGCGTATCCGCTCACGGGCGGTCTCGGGGGCATAGAGGTCACCCACGCGCAGCGCGTGCCGGCCCACCTTGTCCTCGTAGGCGGGGCCGATGCCGCGCCCGGTCGTGCCGATCTTCGCTTCGCCGCGGTGCGCCTCGCGCGCCTGGTCCAGCGCCACGTGGTACGGGAGGATGAGCGTGCAGGCAAGGCTGATCCGCAGCCGCTCGCGCACCTCGACGCCGGAGGCCTCCAGCTCCTCGATCTCGGTCAGCAGCGGACCCGGCGCGAGCACCACGCCGTTGCCGATGTAGCACGTCACGCCCTTGCGCAGGATGCCGGACGGGATCAGCCGCAGCACCTGCTTGTGGCCCTCGATCACGAGCGTGTGCCCGGCGTTGTGGCCACCCTGGAAGCGGACCACGCCCTGGGCCTCGTCGGTGAGGAGGTCCACCACCTTGCCCTTGCCCTCGTCACCCCACTGGGTGCCGACCACAACCACGTTCCTGCCCATCACCTCCGTCCTTGCCGCGCCGCGGCGCGGCCTGCGATCGGCCGCACCTGCCAGCGGCCGTTGTCGGACTCGATCACCCGATCGACTTCCCGGCCCATCCCATGATCCGACTGTCCGGGCAACAGCTCGACCACCACCTCGCCGTCCCCGCGCAGCCTGCCGATCAACGCCATCAGCGACTCGTCCTCCGACCACGGCGCGACGATCACGCCGGTTGCCGGCGCCGCTTCGTCCGCCACCCGCAGCTCCACGAGCTCGCGCAGGTCGAGCGAGAACCCCGTAGCCGCCCGGGCCCGCCCGAAGACCGCTCCCACGCCATCGTAGCGACCGCCGCGGCCGACCGACTGCGCATGGCGCTCGGCGTACGCCGCGAACTTGAGCCCGGTGTGATAGCGAAAGCCGCGCACGTCGGCCAGGTCCAGCGCGATCTCCGCCGAGGCCGCATGGCGGGCGATCCGCGGCGAGAGCGCCACCCGCTCGATGCGCGCCAGGATCTCGAGCGCCTGCGGCCAGCGCGCCAGCGCGGTTCTCGCGCGGGCAAGCGCCGGCACGGCCGGGCCGAAGCACTGCGTCAGCTCCAGGATCGCGGCCGCGGCCGGCGCCTCGTCGGCCGACGGCAACAGGCGCCGCAGCTCGGGCAGGTCCCGGTCCTGCAGCAGCGCGAGCACTTCGTCCTCGCCGGAGCCGGGCAGCTCGGCAAGCAGCAGCCTCACCAGCCCGAGGTCGCCGAGATCGAGCCGCAGGCGCCCCGGGCCGGCGACACCCGCGATCGCCAGCGATTGCAGCAGCAGGTCGATCGCCTCGATATCGGCCTCGACGCCGGCATGCCCGTAGATCTCGGCGCCGACCTGGAGCGGTTCGCGCGACGCTTCCAGCCCGTTGGGCCGCGTCCGCAGCACCGACCCGCAGTAGCACAGCCGGTCGACCTCGCGGGCCTGCAGCATGTGGGCGTCGATGCGGGCAACCTGCGGCGTGATGTCCGCGCGCACGCCCATGGTGCGGCCCGAGAGCTGGTCGATCAGCTTGAAGGTCTTGAGGTCGAGATCACCGCCGCTGCCGATCAGCAGCGAATCCAGGTATTCGATCAGCGGCGGGATCACCAGCTCGTAGCCGCAACCCCTGTAGCAATCCAGGATGGCACGTCGCAGGTCCTCGAGCTCCTGCGCGCGCGGCGGCAGGAGGTCGGAAATGGCCTGGGGCAGCAGCCACCGGTTCATTGCGCGATCAGCACGATCAGCAGCCCGATCAGGACCGAGCCGAGGCCGATGAAGCGGATCTGCCCGTCGCGAAGCTCCGCGATCCGGCGCATGGTCTCGCGCCAGCCGCCCGGCGAGATCAGTGGAAGCAGTCCCTCGATCACCAGGACGAGCCCGATGGCGAGAAGGAGCGAAGACATACCGGTGGCGCTGTCCATGGCGGCAGTTGCTCGGGCGGCGTCCTATCGGCCGTCACGTCGGGCAATCATCACGTCGATCGGCATCGCAACGCGCCTTCGTCACCGAAGGCTGTCAGTTCGCCACGGCGCCGTCGGCCCGGCGGAAGAAGCGGAAGAAGTCCGCCTGGGGATCGAGCACCAGCAGGTCGCCCCGGCTGTTGAACGAGGCGCGGTAGGCCTCCAGGCTGCGGTAGAACGCAGCGAACTCGGGGTCCTTCCCGAAGGCCTCGGCGAAGAGGCGGCTGGCCTCGGCGTCGCCCTGGCCGCGCTGGGCCTGGGCGTCACGGTAGGCGGTGGCTATCATCACCTCGCGCTGGCGATCCGCATCGGCGCGGATCTTCTCGCTGTCGGCGGTACCGGTGGCGCGCCGCTCGTTGGCGACCCGCCGGCGCTCGGACTGCATCCGGTCGTAGACCCGCTCCGCGACCTCCGGGGCGAAGTCGACGCGCTTCAACCGCACGTCCACGATCTGCACGCCGACCTTGATCAGCTCCTCGGCGACTTCCTGGCTCACCTTCACCACCAGCGCGTCGCGGTCGGTCCGGATGACCTGGGAGACGGTCATCCGGGCGATCTCGTTGTTGAGCGCGGAGCGAAGCTGGCGCGCGATGCGGTCCTGCGCGAGCAGCTCGCTGCCGCCCAGCGACACGAAGAAGAGACGCGCATCGACGATACGCCACTTCACGAAGGAGTCGACCTGGATGTTGATCTTCTCGGACGTGATGAAGCGATCGATATCGGCATCGTCCATGGTGAGGGTTCGCCGATCGAAGTACTGGACGTTCTGGAACGGCGGCGGCAGCTTGAAGTGCAGGCCCGGCTCGGTGATCACGCGCCGGATCTCGCCCAGCGCGAAGACCACCGCGGTCTGGCGCTGGTCCACCACGAAGAGGCACGAGCCGGCCGCGGCCACCAGCGCCAGCACGATCACGCCCAGTACGATCAGTCGGTTCATCAGGAGCTCCGGTACTGCAGGTCCATGGTTGCTGTGGTCTAGCGGCCGGCGTCGCGGTCGCGCGAGCGCAGGCTGCCGCGGCCGGCGGAGACCTCGCTCGCCGGCGGCGTCGCGTTCGGCGACTCGGTCGGCGCGGACGGGCCGGCGGTGCCGGGGGCGCCCGGCGCCGGGCGTGCCCGCCCTTCCTGGAGGAGCTTGTCGAGCGGCAGGTAGAGCAGGTTGCCGCTGTTGCTCGAATCCATGAAGACCTTGGCCGTGTTGGCGAAGATCTGCTGCATGGTCTCCAGGTACATCCGTTCCCGGGTGACTTGCGGCGCGTCGGCGTAGGCCTCGAGGATCTGGGTGAAGCGCTGCGCGTCACCGGATGCCTGCGCGATGACCCGCTCGCGATACCCCTGCGCCTCCAGCAGAATGCGGTCCGCGGTACCGCGGGCCCGCGGGATCACGTCGTTGGCGTAGGCCTGCCCCTCGTTGATCAGCCTCTGCCGGTCCTGGTCGGCCCGGTTGGCGTCCTCGAAGGCCGCCTGCACCGGCTCCGGCGGTTGCGCCTGCTGGATGGTGAGATCCACCACCCCGATGCCGAGCCGGTACTTGTCCAGGACGGTCTGGGTGAGCTGCTGCGCTTCCTCGGCGACGCGGTCCTTCTCCTCGTAGAGCACGTCGTCGATCGGGCGGCGGCCGACCACCTCGCGCATGGCGGATTCCGCGATCTGCCGGATCAGCTCCTCGGTCGAGGGCGTCGGGTTGTTCTCGAAGAGGAACGCCTGCGGATTCTCGATGCGGTACTGGACCGCGAACTGCAGGTCTACGATCGCCTGGTCGCCGCTCAGGATGAGCGCTTCCTTGGGGACCTTGTTGCGCACGTTGCTGCGGTAGCCGATCTCCACCTGGCGCAGGCGGGACCGGTCGACGAGCTCGTGGCGCTCGATCGGCGCCGGCAGGCGCCACTGGAAGCCGGCGCGGTCGGTCATGTAGCGGAATTCGCCGAAGCGCAGGATGGCCGCCACCTGTCCCTCCGGGACGATGAAGAAGCCGCTGCCGAGCCACAGCAGCAACGCGACGATCGCGATGACGCCGAAGCCCGTGGCCGCGCCGCGGCCCGAGAGCGACGGGCCGCCACGCCCCGGACCGCCCGGACCGCCGCCGCCGTTGCGGCCGCCCTTGTTGAAGATGCCGTTCAGGCGCCGGCTCAGGTCGCGCCACAGCTCGTCGAGGTCCGGCGGGCCGTCCTGCGGCCGCTGCGGCGGCCGGTCCGGCGGACGCGGCGGCGGCCGGTCGCCATTCGGCGCCCCGCCTCCACGACCCCACCCCGGTTCATCGGACGACATCAGTGCGCGCAAGCGTGACCACATTTCAGGAGTTCGCGTCAGGATTCGATTCAGGACGGCGACGGGACCGACCCTGGCGACTGCGCCGGCAGCGCCGACCGTCTTGGTTTATCCGGCGACCTTGCCCGGCACCTCGGCCGACCGGTCCGCCGCCGGCAGCCAGCGGGCATCCGGGAGGACGCCAGCCGTATCCGCCGTGGCCAGGACACCGTCGGCATCCCCTGGCACAGGGACTTGCGGCCGCGCCCGATCCATCAGCAACTGCCGAAGTTCCGCCACCCCGGCACCGGTCCGGGCGCTGAGCGCCAAGCCCGCGATCCTACCATAGGCGCCATTGCGCGGCCCCGACTCCGCGGCGGTCAGGTCGACCTTGTTGAAGACCATGACCTGCTCCACGTCACCCGCGCCGATCTCCGCGAGGACCGCGTTGACCGAGGCGATCTGCGCGTCCCGGTCCGGCGAGCTCGCGTCCACGACGTGCAGCAGCAGGTCCGCTTCCGCGGTTTCCTCCAGCGTGGCACGGAAGGCGGCCACCAGGCCATGCGGCAGGTCCCGGATGAAGCCGACGGTGTCGGACACCACGATCTCGGCGCCGCCGTCGAGCCGCAGCCTGCGCGTGAGCGGATCCAGGGTCGCGAAGAGCTGGTCCACCGCCAGCGCTCCGGCGCCGGTCAACCGGTTGAACAGCGTCGACTTGCCGGCGTTGGTGTACCCGATCAGCGAGACGCGAAGCGCACCGGAGCGCTGGCGTGCGCGGCGCCGCGTGCGGCGCTGGCGCTCCACCTTGCCGAGGCGGACCCGCAGCCGCCGGATCTTGTCCTCGATCATGCGGCGGTCGAGCTCGAGCTGGGTCTCGCCGGGGCCGCCGCGCAGGCCGATCCCGCCGCGCTGCCGCTCCAGGTGCGACCACATGCGCACCAGGCGCGAGGACTGGTGCTGGAGCTGCGCGAGCTCCACCTGCAGCTTGCCCTCGTTGCTGCGGGCACGCTGGGAGAAGATGTCGATGATGAGCTCGGTGCGCTCGGACACCCGCAGGTTCCAGAGCCGTTCGAGGTTGCGCTGCTGGACCGCGCTGATGGGGTGATCGAACACCACCAGCGAGATGCCCTGCTCGCGGAACTTCTCGCCGAGCCGCTCGGCGGCGCCGCGACCGATGAAGAGGGCGGGATCCGGGCGCGGGCGCCGCAGCACCTCGCGGGTGACCGGCGTCAGGCCGGCGGAGCGGACGAGCGCATCGAGCTCGTCCAGGTGATCCGCATCCAGGCGCGCGCCGTTCAGCGCGACGGCGAGCAATGCGACGGATGTTGCGGCAGCCGCATGGGCTTGATGGCCGCTGGCGGGAGTGGTGGTTGTGTTCAGCTCTCCGGGCTCTCTTGGTGGAAGTCCACCGCGCGCGAGGGCACGACCGTCGAGATGGCATGCTTGTAGACCATCTGCGTCACGGTGTTGCGCAGCAAGACGACATACTGGTCGAACGATTCGATCTGGCCCTGCAGCTTGATGCCGTTGACCAGGTAAATGGATACGGGCACGTGTTCCCGTCTGAGAAGATTCAGGAAGGGATCCTGCAGCAGTTGCCCTTTGTTGCTCATGGCGGCTCCGTTATGTTCTCTATTCTTGGGGCGCGTCTGGTCTTTTCAACCTGGGATCCCGTGAGCCGCCCGCCGCCGGGGCGCTCGAGCGGTGCGCGGGTGCCAGATCCGTGATCCCCACTGTACCCGAAATGCCTCGGACCATGCTAACGGGTCGGCCGTCCGGGCCGATGCGGCGCGAACGGGTTCGCGCCGCTGCGCAGCTCGATGCGCAGGGGCGTTCCCGCGAGCCCGAGGCGCTCGCGAAACCAGCCTTCCAGGAAGCGCTTGTAGGCCTCGCTCACCTTGCCGAGCGCGCTGCCGTGGATCACGATGATGGGCGGGTTCTGCCCCCCCTGGTGCGCGTAGCGCAGCTTGGGGCGCACCGGTCCGCTGCGCGGCGGCGGCTGGTGCAGCACCGCCGCCTGCAGCAGGCGCGTGAGCTTCGGCGTGGACAGCTTGCTCGTGGCCGCGGCATGGGCGGCGGTCACGGAGCGCATCAGGGTGCGCAGGGAACGGCGCTTCAGCGCCGAGATGGCGTGCATGCGGGCAAAGGAGAGGAAGTGCAGCTTGCGGCCGAACTCCTGCTCCACCCACGCCCGATCCTCCTGCGGCACCGCATCCCACTTGTTGAGCGCCACCACCAGCGCCCGGCCGGCCTCGAGGATGTAGCTGGCGATGCTCGCGTCCTGCTCCGATACGCCCTCGACCGCGTCGATCATCAGGATGCAGACGTTGCAGTCCTCGATCGCCTGCAGCGTCTTCACCACCGAGAACTTCTCGATCACCTCGTGCACCTTGCCGCGCCGGCGGATGCCAGCGGTGTCGATCAGCACGTAGGGCCGCTCCTCGAAGCTGAAGTCCACCTCGATCGAGTCGCGCGTGGTGCCGGGCGTATCGAACGCGATCAGCCGCTCCTCGCCGAGGAGCGCGTTGATGAGCGTCGACTTGCCGCTGTTGGGACGGCCCACCACGGCGACGCGGATCGGCCGCTCGCCCTCCTCGTCCGTGGCGGTCGGGCCGGCCGCCTCGCCGCCCGGACCGGCTTCCGCGGGTGGCGCCGCCCCGTCGGCGGCGGCCACGGCGTCGAGACATTCCTCGATGAAGTCCGTGACCCCCTCTCCGTGCGCCGCCGAGATCGCGGCCGGCGCCCCGAGCCCCAATGAATGGAACTCGGCCGCCACCAGGGCGGTGGGCTGGCCTTCGGCCTTGTTGACGGCGACCCGGACCAGCCGGGCGGCGCGGCGCAGCTCGTTGGCGATGTCCTGGTCCCGCGGGGTGAGCCCCTGGCGGCCGTCGACGACGAAGACGACCAGGTCGGCCTCGATCACGGCCTGGCGGGTCTGGCGCGCCATCTCGGCGGCGACACCCGTGGCAGCCACCGGCTCGAAGCCCCCGGTGTCGATCAGCACGTAGCGCCGGTCGCCCAGCGTGCAGGAGGCGTAGTGCCGATCGCGGGTCAGCCCCGGGATGTCCGCGACCAGTGCCTGGCGCGAACGGGTCAGCCGGTTGAACAGCGTGGACTTGCCCACGTTGGGTCGCCCGACCAGGGCGATGACCGGAACGCGTTGGGTCATCCGGCGCGTTCCTACCGGAACGGAACCGCGACCAGGGTGCCGCCGACCGTCTGGACGTAGGCCACGTCGTCGTCCACCACCGGTGGGCCCGTGGCATTGCCGCCATCGAGCGAGAGACGGCCCAGGGTCGAGCCGTCGGCAAGCGACAGCACCACCAGGCTGCCGAAGCGGTCGGCGAAGAGCACCCGGTCGTCCACGATGACCGGCGCGCTGAAGCCGCGACGGACGTAGCCGTCCTGCTTCCAGACGGCATCGCCGGATTCGCGCACCGCCTGGACGACGTCGCTGGCGTCCACCGTCACCACTGTCTCCTCGGCGAGCGCGAGTCCGCTGGCCGAAGAGATGTCGCGGCTCCACAGCACGCGGCCGTCGCGCGTGTCCAGGCAGGCGAGCTTGCCCTGGTAGGCCACCGCGCAGACCTCGCGAAAGCCCAGCGCCGGCGCGCCGACGATGTCGACCAGCCGCTCCAGCTCCGTCGCGCCACGCGGCGTGGCGATGACCGTCTCCCAGCGTGGCGCGCCGAGGCGCAGGTCCAGCGCCATCACGCGCGCGCCGGGCAGGCCGACGAAGGCGATGTCCTCGCGCACCACCATCGGAGCGCTCTGGCGCAACACCAGCGCCGGCATCGGCCGCTGGAACGTCCACTTGATCGAGCCGCCGTCGCGGTCGAGCGCCACGATCCGCCCATCCATGGTGCGTACCACCACGGCGCTCTCGGACACCAGGGGGGCGGTGACGATCTCGCCCTTGAGCGGCGTCGACCAGCGCCGGCGCCCGCTCTCGTCCAGGACGATCACGTCGCCGTCGCGCGAGGCGACCGCGACCAGCGACCCGTCGCTGCCGACGCCCGCGCCAAGCGCCACGTCGAGGTCGACCTCGAGCTCCACACGGCCGGTCTCGCGGGAGAGCCGATGGACCTCGCCCCCGGCGGAGGCCACCCAGATGGCGTCACGGGTGACCGCCGGGGTGAACCCGGGGCGTGCCCGGCCGAGCGAGCCCGTCGTCCAGGCCGGCCGGTACTCACGGTCCTGCTGCGGTGTCGGATAGGGTGGCGGCTCCGGCTTCGAGCCGCCGAAGAGGGCGCATCCGGACAGCCCCAGCACCAGGGCGAGCATCGCGAACCGACGCGCGGCACCGGCCATCCCCCGCCAAGGAGTGGCGGCGGGCGCATGCGACCACCGACTACAGCGCATCGAGCTTCAGCTGGACGAGCTGCCGCAACGCCGAATTGGCCGGCAGCGTGGAGAGCGCGTTGTCGTACTCGGCCCTGGCAGCCTCGCGGTCGCCCTTGGCGAACAGGATGTCGCCACGCCGGTCCGCGATCGCGCCGGCCATCTCGGCGCCGGGCTTGCCGACGCTGCCCGGCGCGATAACGGCAAGCGCGGCGTCGTACTCCTTCTCATCGAGCAGCAGGCCCGCGAGACGAAGCCGTGCAAGCTGCTGGTACTCCGCATCGTCGGCATTGTCGATCACCCACTGCAGGGCGCCCTTGGCGCCCGCCGCATCCTTCGCATCGGCGTAGGCGCGGGCCGCCGTCAGGGCGGCCATCGGTCCGTAGGCGGTGCTGCCGTACTCCTTGAGGATATCCTCGGAGCGCTGCTTCACCTGCTCGATGCTCCGGCGCTGCACCGCGTCCACCAGCTCGGCATAGACGCCGGCAGCGGCGTTGGACTGGCGCGCCTGGTACCAGGCCCAGCCACGGGTCCCGGCCACGATGAGCAGCGCCACCGTCAAGGCGGCGAGGATCGCCGTACCGTACTTTGCCCAGAAGGCCTTGATCGCCTCGAGCTGTTCCTGTTCCTGCAGGTCGTATGCCATTTGCCGTTCCCGGCCTCCTGTCCGTCAGTCCTCGCCGAGCAGCAGCCCGGCGACAGTATCCACCAGCCGGTCCACCGGCACCGACTCCTGCGCGCCCTTGTCCGGCGCGCCGCCCCGCCCTTGCGGGTCCGCGCCCGCGCGCAGCCGCTTGACGCCGAGCTCGCCGCGGGCGAGCTCGTCCTCGCCGATCACCAGCGCGATCCTGGCGCCGCTCGCGTCGGCGCGCCGGAACTGCGACTTGAAGCTGCCGCCGCCGGCGTGCATCAGCACGTCGAAGCCGGCCGAGCGGAGCTGCTCGGATGCCCGCAGCGCCATGGAAGTGGTGCCCGCGCCGCTGCTGACCACGTAGACGTCCACCGCGGCCGGCGACTCCAGGCTGCCGGCCTGCACGCACAGGTCCAGCAACCGCTCCACCCCGATCGCGAAGCCGCACGCCGGGGCGGGCTTGCCACCGAGCATCTCCACGAGCGGATCGTAGCGGCCGCCGCCGCAGACGGTGGCCTGGGCACCCAGCTTGTCCGTCACCCACTCGAAGACGGTGCGATTGTAGTAGTCCATGCCGCGCACCAGCCGCGGGTTCACTTCCGCGGGGATGCCGAGATCGGCAAGGCCGGCGCGCACGCCCTCGAAGTGCTCGCGCGAGGCGCCGTCGAGATAGTCGAGCAGCCGCGGCGCCGCCTCGATCAGCGACTGCATCGCCGGATTCTTGCTGTCGAGGATGCGCAGCGGATTGGACTGCAGCCGTCGGCGGCTGTCGGCATCGAGCGCCTGCTCGTGCCGGGAGAAGTAGTCCACCAGATCCTGGCGGTGCCGCGCGCGCTCGGCCGCGTCGCCGATGGAGTTGACCTGGAGGCGCAAGTCCTTCAGGTCGAGGTCGTCCCACAGCCGCTGGCACATGGCGATCACCTCCACGTCCACGTCGGGGCCGGCGAAGCCGAGCGCCTCGATGCCCACCTGGTGGAACTGGCGGTAGCGGCCGCGCTGCGGACGCTCATGGCGGAACATCGGCCCGAAGTACCAGAGCCGCTTCGGTCCGTCGTGCAGGAGGTTGTGCTCGATCACCGCGCGCACCACGCCGGCGGTCATCTCCGGCCGAAGGGTCAGGTGCTCGCCGTTCAGCGCGTCCTCGAAGGAGTACATCTCCTTCTCGACGATGTCGGTGACCTGGCCGAGGCCGCGCGCGAAGAGCGCGGTGGGCTCGACGATCGGCGTGCGGATGCGCTGGTAACCGTAGCTGCGCGCCCAGGCCGCGACAGTTTCCTCCAGTCGCTCCCAGCGTCCCGCCTCCGCCGGCAGGATGTCGTTCATGCCCTTCACGCCTGCCAATCGCGTCACAGCCATCTCGTTACCATCGATTCCTGGTTTGCACGACTCGTCGGAATTTCGCCGCCCCGCGGCGGCGGCGCGAACCGGACACGCGGCGACACGGCCCTCAATCGACGTCTTGCGTCGCGGCCGCGGCGTCCCCGGCCGCCGCCGCGGCGCCGTAGCGCCGCCGGACGTAATCGTCGACGATCGCCTGGAACTCCTCGGCGATCCGGGCGCCCTTGAGCGTCACGTTGCGTTCCCCGTCGATGAAGACCGGGGCGACCGGCGCCTCGTCCGCCCCCGGCAGCGAGATACCGATGTCGGCGTGGCGCGACTCGCCGGGTCCGTTCACGATGCAGCCCATGACCGCGACCTGCATCGTCTCCACGCCCGGATACTCGCGCTTCCAGGTCGGCATCTGCTCGCGCAGGTAGCGCTGGATGCGGTCCGCGAGCTCCTGGAAGTAGGTGCTGCTGGTGCGCCCGCACCCCGGGCACGCCACCACCATCGGGGCGAAGGCGCGCAGGCCCATCGTCTGGAGGATCTCCTGCGCCACGACCACCTCCCGCGTGCGGTCCCCGCCGGGCTCCGGCGTGAGCGAGATGCGGATGGTGTCGCCGATGCCCTCCTGCAGGAGCAGCGCCATGGCGGCGGTGGAGGCCACGATACCCTTGCTGCCCATGCCCGCCTCGGTCAGGCCGACATGCAGCGGATAGTCGCAGCGGCGGGCGAGCTCGCGATAGACCGCGACCACGTCCTGCACGTTGGACACCTTCGCCGACAGGACGATGGCGTCGCCGCGCAGTCCGAGCGCCTCGGCCTCCCGCGCGCTGTCGATCGCGGAAGTGACCAGCGCCTCGCGCATCACCTCCTGCGCGGACCAGGGCGCCGGCCGGCGCGAGTTCTCGTCCATCAGCCGCGCCAGCACGGACTGGTCGAGCGACCCCCAGTTCACGCCGATGCGCACCGGCTTGTCGTGGCGGCATGCCACTTCGATCATCTGTCGAAAGTTGTCGTCGCGCCGCTTGCTGGTCCCGACGTTGCCGGGATTGATGCGGTACTTGGACAGCGCAGCCGCGCAGTCCGGAAACTCGGTGAGCAGCTTGTGGCCGTTGTAGTGGAAGTCACCCACCAGCGGCACGTCCACGCCCATGCGATCGAGCTGGGCGCGAATCGCCGGGACCTCGGCCGCGGCCTGTGGCGTATTGACCGTGATGCGGACGATCTCCGAGCCCGCCTGGGCCAGCTCCTTCACCTGGATCGCGGTGCGGATCGCATCCGCGGTGTCCGTGTTGGTCATGGACTGGACCACCACCGGCGCGCCGCCCCCGATCAGCACGCGGCGGCCACCCGATCGCACGACCGCCTGGCGCGAGCGGCGCCGTCCGGCCGGGCCGTAGGGCATGGGTCGGCAGGATTCGGTCATGGGACAGTATCCGTCACCGCAACTGCAGCCGCGCGATATTGTTGGCGCGCATGTGCGGGCCCAGGTCGCGCGCCTTGCCCTCGTAGGTCAGCGACACGTGCGACGCGTTGCCGAGGACGAGCCGATAAGGCGGCGTTCCCTTGATCTCGATCGATTCGCCGGCCTTCACCAGCCCGTTGTGCAGGGCCGTGCCGTCGGACTGCCGCACTTCGATCCAGGAGTCCTGGCTGCCGGCCTGCAGGCGGATCAGGCCCTTCGTGTCCACGGTCGCCGGCGGCTCCGCGTCGCTGCCCCGGGCCGCCGACTCGCCGTCGCTCGCCGGTGCGCTGGCGTGCGACGCCGTCTCCGAGGTGGCGACGGCGCCATCCGAGCCGGCCGATGGCGACGCGACCGGTGCCGGTGACGCCGTCACGAGGTCTTCGGCGCCGGGGGCTGCAGAGGCCTGCCCGCCGACGCCCGCGGTCTGCGCCGGTGCCACCGGAGGCGACCAGGCGGGGGGCGGCGCCTCCATGGAGAGCGGTTGCGGCAAGGACGCCGGGGCCTGCGACGGCGTCGAACCGTTCGCGGGCGCCGCGCCGGCGGAGGACACAGCGCCGTCGGTAGGCGCAACACCGTTGGCGGGCGCAGCACTCTTGGCGGGCGCAGTACCGATGGGGGACGCAGCGCCGTTCGACTGGCCGGACCCGGCCGGGCTGGACGGGGCCGGATCGGACGAGACCGTGAGCGCCATCGACGAGCCAATCGCCTCCGCAGCCGCCGACGGGCCGTTCGATGGCGTCTCGCTGGAAGGCGCCTGGCTCGAGGGGGAATCGACTCCCCGTGCCGGCGCGTTCGCGCCACCCTGCGGGTCCGCCCCGGGCTGCGAGGCGGCAGGATCGCCGGCATCGGCCGGCGCCTGCGTGCCGGGCCGCAGCCAGGAACCGGCGCCCGAGCCGTCGCGATCGGATCCGAAGTACAGCACCAGCGCGATGACGCCGATCAGGCCGGCGATCACCCACAGGATCGGACTGCCGCGGCCGCCACCGTTGAATCCGAGGCCGGAGGACCGCGAGATCGGCGCATCGAGCGGCGTGATGCCCTCCACCTGGGTCGGCTCGGCGAAGCCGCCAACCGATTCCAGGAGCGGCCCGACGTCGACGTCGATCAGCTTGCCGTAGCTGCGCAGCGCACCGCGCACGAACGAACGGCCCGGCAGCGCATCCCAGTCACCCTCCTCGAGCGCCTTCACCTGCTTCACCTGCAGCTTGATGCGCTGGGAGATGTCGACCTGGCTCATGCCGCGCGCCTCGCGGGCGGCGGCCAGCTCCTCGGGCGTGCCGACCTGCATCCGATCTCCGGCCTGCGGATCGTCAACCACCGAAGTCCCCCCGTTGCAGCAGCGCCGCTTCGCGTGACTCCGGGAAACGCTGCTTCAACTGCGACGCATAGCGGGCGGCATTGTCCTGCTCACCCCCGGCCCGGGCGACCCGCAGCCCGAGCCACAGCGTCTCCGCGGTGGGCTGGTAGGTGGCGAGCAGCCGATCCGCATAGAACTTCGCCCGCTCCAGGTTGCGCCGCTTCAGGTAGAGCTCGCCCAGGTTGAACATGGCAACGGCGTTGCTCGGGTCCACCTGGAAGGCGCGCAGGAAGTAGTTCTCGGCGGCCGGCTCGTCCCCCATCTGCTGCGAGCAGATGCCGGCGTTGTGCAGCGGCTTGGCCGGCGTGGCGTAGAGCCGGTCCTCCAGGGCCTTGTTGAAATAGGCGATCGACTCCTGCGCCCGGCCGGTTCGGCACAGGTACCAGCCGTAGTTGTTGTTCAGCTCGGCATCGTCCGGATCCAGGCTCAGCGCGCGCTGGAAGCTGCCGTCGGCGCGATCGCGGTCGCCGATCGCCATGTAGATGAGCCCGAGCATGCCGTGGCCGGCACCGAACTGCGGGTCGATCTTGACCGCCTGCTCGGCTTCCTGCAGCGCGAGCGGGAAGCTGCGCTGCTGGTAGTGGCTGGCCGCCAGCTCCAGCCGGATCCGCGCGCGACGGCGCGTCTCCTCGCCCTGGCTGACGCTGCTCGTGACCGGCGACGTGCCGCGCTCCTGGCCGCTGGTGCCGCCCGGCGGCGCGCCGGCTCCGGTGTTGCTCGTGGTTTCGGTGGTCACGCAACCGGCCAGGAGGAGGCAACTCGCGATCGCCATGCCCGCCCAGCCATTCCTCATCCACCTGTCGCTCGGATTCCCTGCCATCAATGTCCCCGATTGTGGCCTGCGGCGGACCGCGGGCGGTGCACGGCAATTCGGCCCGTCCGCTCCTGCAGGCGAGTGCGGTCGACCACCTCGCCGGCAAGCTGTCCGCAGGCCGCGTCGATGTCGTCGCCGCGTGTCTTGCGCACGGTCGTCACGATACCAGCATCGGCCAGCACCTCCGCGAACCGCCTGATGGCCTGATCCGTGGAGCGGACCAGGCCGGACTGCGGAAACGGGTTGAACGGGATCAGGTTGAGCTTGCACGGGACGTCCCGCACCAGCGCCACGAGCTCCCGCGCATGCGCGACCGTGTCGTTGACGTCACGCAGCATCACGTACTCGAAGGTGATGAAGTCCCGAGGCGCCACCGCGAGATAGCGCCGGCAGGCAGCCATCAGCTCCGCGAGCGGGTACTTGCGGTTCAGCGGCACCAACTCGTCGCGCAGCGCGTCGTTCGGCGCGTGCAGCGACACGGCGAGCGCCACCGGGCAGTCCGCGCCGAGCCGGTCCATCATCGGCACGACGCCGGAGGTCGAGACGGTCACCCGGCGACGGGAGAGCCCGTAGGCATGGTCGTCGAGCAGCAGGCGCAGCGACGGCACCAGGGCATCGTAGTTGAGCAGCGGCTCGCCCATGCCCATGAACACCACGTTGCTCACAGGCCGGGCGCCGGGCGTCTCGGGCCCGTCGTCGGCCGCCTCGTCGGCCTCCGCGGAGGCGCCGCGCCAGCGGGTGACGGCACCCGCCTGGGACAGCAGCCGGTTGGCGAGCCACACCTGGCCGACGATCTCCGCGGTGCCGAGATTGCGGGAGAATCCCTGCTTGCCGGTGGAGCAGAAGCGGCAGTTCACCGCGCAGCCGGCCTGGGTGGAGATGCAAAGCGTGCCGCGGCGCGCCTCCGGAATGAACACGGCCTCGACCGCGTTGCCGGCGCCCACGTCGAAGAGCCACTTGCGGGTGGCGTCCGAGGCGATGTGGTCCGCGGCCACCCGGGGCCCGGCGATCGTCGCCAGACCCTGCAGCCGCTCGCGGAAGCTGCGCGCCAGATCCGTCATCGCGGCCCAGTCGTCCACGCCCCGCTGGTGGACCCAGCGCATCAGCTGCAGTGCGCGGAACCGCTTCTCGCCCTGGGCGTCGCAGAGCGCGAGCAGCCCGGCCCGGTCCAGGCCGAGCAGTTCGATCGGGCGAGCCCCGGGCACGGCGCCGACGCCCGCCCGCAAGGGGGAGGCGGCAACCTCCGCGCGCGGCGGCGCGGAGCTCATCGTTGAAGCAGCTGGCATCGGCGTGGTCGTCCTGCCTTGGAATCCGTGATCCGCCCGCCCTGCCCCGCTACGCTCCCCGCCATGGGGAGCGGGCGATTCAGCGGCTGTGGATCTGCATCGACGGGAAGAAGAACGCGATCTCCACGGCGGCGGTTTCGGGGCCGTCGGAGCCGTGGACCGCGTTCGCGTCGATGCTGTCGGCGAAGTCGGCCCGGATGGTGCCCTTGTCTGCCTTCTTCGGGTCCGTGGCCCCCATCAGCTCACGGTTCTTCGCGATCGCGTTCTCGCCTTCCAGCACCTGGACGAACACCGGCCCGGAGATCATGAAGGAGACCAGGTCGCGAAAGAACGGGCGCTCCTTGTGAACCGCGTAGAACGCCTCGGCGTCCGCGGTGGAGAGCTGCATCAGGCGGGCAGCCGCGACCTTCAGCCCGGCGGCTTCGAAGCGGGCTATGATCTGGCCGATCGCATTCTTGGCGACGGCGTCCGGCTTGATGATGGACAGGGTTCTTTCGACGGCCATGGGCGGCGCTCCGTGGAGGTGAACCCGAAATTATAACAAGCGCACCGACCTCCTACTGCGGTGCAGCGTACCCTGCCAGCCGGCGTGTTGTGCCACCGACCCGGCGCTGCAGGGCCGATCGTCAGAAAATTCACGTAGGTTTTCTAGGAAAAGCCGCGGATTGGCCGGCTCAACCGTTATAGTCGGCGCGATTGAGGGGTCCGCACCGGGCCCCCTATGATTCGGACACGGATTGGGGAGATACCACTTATGGCAATCGATCAAGGCTCGCTGCGCTACGGACAGGGTGGCATCGCCACCTCTGTCGAGACGCGCAACCGGGTGCTGCGCAACACCTACTGGCTGCTGGCCCTGTCGCTCATCCCGACCGTGCTCGGAGCCTGGATCGGTGTCAGCACGGGCTTCACCTTCTTCGCCGGCAGCCCCGGCATGGCGCTGATCGTGTTTCTCGCGGTGGCGTTCGGCTTCATGTACGCGATCAACCGGTACAAGGACAGCTCCGTCGGCGTCCTGCTGCTGCTCGGCTTCACCTTCTTCATGGGGTTGATGCTGTCGCGGCTGATCGGCGCGGTGCTGGGCCTCGGCAACGGCGCGGCGCTCATCATGTACGCCTTCGGCGGCACTGCGCTCGTGTTCGCGGTCATGGCCTCCATCGCCACCACGTCCAAGCGCGACTTCTCCGGCATGGGCAAGTGGCTGATGATCGGCTTCGTGGTGATCTTCCTCGCGGCCATCGCCAACATCTGGCTGCAGATGCCGGCGCTGATGCTGACGATCTCCTCGCTCGCGATCATCATCTTCTCGCTCTTCATCCTGTATGACCTGCAGCGGGTGGTGAACGGCGGCGAGACCAACTACATCACCGCCACGCTTTCAGTCTACATCAGCATCTACAACGTGTTCAGCAACCTGCTCGCGCTTCTCGGCATCGCCGGCGGCAGCAACGACTAGCCCCGACGAGCAGGACGGCGGGAGCGCACACGGTGTCGCTCGAGCCGCAACCGACGCCCCAGTCGATGACTGGGGCGTTTTCCTTTCCACGGTGCGATCGCCGGACGCACGGACCGGACCCCGGCCCGCACTCCCGATCGCGGCCGGCATGACGAGGCCTCGCGCTTGAACTTCCCGATCAGGCCGGAAGAGCCCCGTGACGTCGACGCGATCACGGAGCTCATCGAGGCGGCCTTCAGGCACGCGGCGCACTCGAGCGGCACGGAGCAGCACATCGTCAGGGCGCTGCGGCGGGAGGGCCAGCTTTCCTTGTCCCTGTTGGCTCATGACGACGGTTCCATCGTGGGTCACGCCGCCGTTTCCCCGGTCGCGATTTCCACTCCGGGCGTGCCCCCGGAGTATTTCCAGGCCCTTGCCTTCGACGGCGAGGTTCCCGTCGGGGAAGTGCGCTACCACCGCGCTTTCGATGCGAGCGCCTGAAGGCGCGGTCCCGCACCTCACTCACTCCAGGACGGCGATGGACTCCACGTGCGCGGTGTGGGGGAACATGTTGACCACCCCGGCCTGCGCGAGCCGCCAGCCGCCGGTGTGCACCAGGATGCCGACATCGCGTGCCAGGGTCGCGGGGTTGCACGACACGTAGACGATCCGCCCGGGACGCCCCGGCGTGCCTGGCGGCGCCGCCGCCACGAGCGCCTGCGCCACCGCGAGCGCGCCGTCGCGCGGCGGATCGATCAGGAGCCGATCGACACGCCCGAGCGCGCGCCAGTCGTCCCCATCCAGCGTGAACAGGTTCGCGACCCGGAACTCCACGCCGTCGGGGCCGCCCACGGATCCGCGCAGCTGCGCGCGGTTGATACCGGCGTTGCGCCGCGCCCGCTCGACCAGCCCCGCGGCGCCTTCGATGCCGAGCACGTTGGCGGCGCGGGTGGCGAGCGGCAGGGTGAAGTTGCCCAGGCCGCAGAACAGGTCCACCACCCGGTGCTCCGGGCTCGGATCCAGCAGGCGCACGGCTCGAGCCACCAACTGCCGGTTCATCGCGAAGTTCACCTGCGTGAACTCGGTCGGCGAGAACGGAATGCGCAGCCCGAACTCGTCCAGGCGATAGCCGAGCGCCGAGACCGGCGCCTGCCGGTTCCCGGCGCTGTCGCAAAGCAGATGGGCGGTCTCGGGCCCCTTGGGCTGCAGCCAGGCCTCCACGCCGTACTTCGCGGCGAAGTCGCATAGCAGCCCCAGGTCCGCGTCGCTCGGGGCCTCCAGCACGCGAAAGACCAGCACGACGTGGCGGGCCGGCGAATCGCCCACCGCCACCTCGATCTGGGGCAGGCGGGTGCGGATCGAGAGGCCGGCCACCAGGGCGCGCAGCGGCAGCAGGAGATCGGACACGAACGGCGGCATCGTGTGGCACTCGCGCATGTCCGCGACGTAGCTGGAGCCCCGTTCGTGGAATCCGACCAGCACGCCGCCCTTCTTCGGCACGTCGCGCACGGTCAGCCGGGCCCGGTAACGGTAGCCCCAGGCCGGTCCTTCTATCGGCGGCAGCATCGTCTCGGGCCGCACCCCGCCGAGATGCGCCAGAGTGTCCTCCAGCACCCGCTGCTTGAACGCGACCTGGGCGCGAGCCTCGACATGCTGAGTGGCGCAGCCGCCGCAGACGCCGAAGTGAGGGCAGCGCGGGCGCACGCGGCTGCTGCTCGGCCGCTCGACCGCGATCGTTTCCGCCACGTCGTAGCGAGGCTTGCGACGCACGATCGCCGCCTGGACCGTCTCGCCCGGCAGCCCGCCGCGGACGAACACGACCTTGCCGTCGCGGTGCGCGACGCCGTTGCCGTCGAGATCGAGAGATTCGACCTCGACGAAAACCACCTCGGCAGGCGCGCGGCTACGCCTTGGCTGCACGGACCCTCACGCGGTCGGATCCCGGCCGGGAAGCGCTTCTCGCCTTCAACGCCAGGCCGCCAGGTACTCTGCCCAGTGGCTTCCCTGGAGCTGCTCCAGCGTCCGGCGAAACAGCGCGACCTCGCCGCGATACTCCTCCACGCTCAACTGGCAATTGATGAGCTGGTAGCGGCAGTACATGAGCCAGGTATTGGCGACGTCCGTCTCGCAGTAGTTGCGAATGGCGTCGAGCTGGCCCTCGCGCCAGGCGTCCCACACCTTGGAGCCGTCCATCCCGAGCTTGCCGGGGAAGCCGCAGAGCCGGGCCATCTCGTCGAGCGGGGCGTTGGCGCGCCCGGTGAACATGGCGAGCATGTCCATCAGGTCCAGGTGCCGACTGTGATAGCGGTTGAGGTAGTTGTTGTAGCGGAAGTCCCGCTCGCGGTCCCCCGTCTCCCAGTACGAGCCGCAGGGGATGCCATGGATCATGGCGCGGTAGTTCAGGACGGGGAGATCGAAGCCGCCGCCGTTCCAGGACACCAGCTGCGGGCGATAGCGGTCGATCGTCCGGAAGAAGTCCTGGATCAGCTTCGGCTCGTCGTCCTGCGGAGTGCCGAGGCTGCGCACCCGCACCCCGTCGGCATCGCGGAACACGCAGCTGATCGCCACCACCCGATGCAGGTGGTGCGGCAGGAAGTCGTGGCCGACCTTCAGGCGCCGCCGCTCCAGCGCCGCCTGGACCACGGCGTCGTCGTCCGAATGGTCCGCCAGGTCCCACGCGACCCGCAGGCCGGTGGCGTCCGGGATCGTCTCGATGTCGAAGACGAGGACCGGCGTCATCGCCTGGGCAGCACCGCCAGGGGATCGATCGGCTTGCCCTGCTGGCGGATCTCGAAATGCAGCTTCGGCACGTCGGTGCCCGAGTTGCCCAGCTCCGCGATCTTCTGACCCCGCTTGACGGCCTGCCCTTCCTTCACCGCGAGGCTGCGGTTGTGCGCGTAGACCGAGAGCAGCTCCTTGTCATGCTTGACGATGACCAGGTTGCCGTAGCCGCGGGGGCCCGCTCCGCTGAAGATGACCCGGCCGTCCGCGGCGGCGCGCACCGTGTCGCCGGCCTTGCCCGCGAGCGAGAGCCCCTTGCTGCTCGTCTGGTCGAAAGTCTCGAGCACGCTGCCGGCCACGGGCCAGCCGAACGGCACCCCGTCGAGCGTCCCGGTCCCGCTGGCCAATACCGGGGCAGGCGGCTGCGGGATCGTGGCCGGCGCCGTGGCGACGGTGGCGGGCGGCGCGCCTTGCGGCGCGGGCGGCGCTGCTGGCGGCGTGCTCGGGGTCGCCGCGGTGCTCACCACCGCCGGTCCCGAGGCGGTCGCGCCGCTGCCGACGTCCAGGTTGCGCCGGTCGACCGAAGCCATCTCGCCGTAGGGCCGCTTGATGCCGGAGGGGCCGGTCTTGAGGTTCGGGTCCACGGGCGCCGTGCCCTGGTGGATCGGGGCGGCTTCGATCGTTCCGCTCGGGATCGGCGTGGCGATCACACCGGGCGCTTCCTCCGCTCCCGGCAGTACGGCCACACCCGGTTGGCCCGCCGGATCGCCGGGCTGCACCTCGGGCTGAGCGGGCACGGTCGCCGCCTGCGGTGCCGGCGCCTGCGGTACGCCGGTGCGATGCACCACCGGCGCCGGTCTCGGGTTGGCACACCCGGCCACGAGCACCGCCACCACCACGGCCGCGCCGGGCCAGGCCCGGCGGCCCGCTTGCTTCAATGACATCTGCTGTCCTCCAGTTGCTGCGTCAGCGGCTCGTTCCTGAGCGCAGCGGCACGAAGCGCACGGAATCGAGTACGGTCAGGGACCAATCGTCGTCCGCGACCCGGTCCACCACATGCAACGACTGAGCGTCGCTCGTCGCTGACTTCACCGGAGCGACCAGCCTGCCGCCCACCTGAAGCTGCAACAGCCAGTCCTCGGCGATCCGCTCGGCCGCCGCCGCGCTGATCATCGCATCATAGGGTGCACCGGCCGGGACGCCAACCGAACCGTCGCCGAAGACCAGGCGAAGGTTGGGCAGGCGAAACGGCCGGATGTGCGTGCGCGCGAGCTCGTGCAGCCAGCGTACCCGCTCCACCGATACCACGTCGGCGAAGATCTGCGCGAGCACGGCGGCCTGGTAGCCGCAGCCGGTGCCGATCTCCAGCACCTTCAGCGACTTCAGCTTGTTCTCCGGCACGCCGTCGACCATGAGCTGGATCATGCGGGCCACGGTCGAGGGCTTGGAGATCGTCTGGCCATGGCCGATGGGCAGCGCGACGTCCTCGTAGGCCCGGCTCGCCAGCCCGTGCTCGACGAACACGTGCCGCGGCACGGTCGACATCGCCTGCAACACCGCGGGCGATGTCACCCCCTGGCCGCGCAGCGTCTCGACCATGCGCAGGCGAGCCCGTTCCGAGACCAGGCCGTCGTTGTCGCCGCGTCTTATCGTTTGAGCCATTGCCGCGTCGCGTCCAGGTCGCTAGTCGCCGTGAGATCGATGAGAAGGGGGCTGACCGAGACCTTGCCGTTCGCGACCGCGTGGAAGTCGGTACCCGGACCGTTGTCGCGCGACGCCCCCGCGCGACCGATCCAGTACACGGTTTCGCCACGCGGATTCTGCGCCGGGATGACCGGCTCCGCGTGGTGGCGCTTGCCGAGCCGGGTGACTTCCGGTGCGCCCAGCTCCTCGTAGGGTCGATTGGGGATGTTCACGTTGAGCAGCATCGGCACATCCCAGGGGTGCGCGATGTAGCGCTGCACGATGTCACGGGCCACCCGGGCGGCGCTCTCCATGTGCGCGTTGCCCTTCTCCACCAGCGAGAAGGCGATCGAGGGCAGCCCCAGCAGGAAGCCCTCCATCGCCGCCGCCACCGTTCCGGAGTAGATGGTGTCGTCCCCCATGTTGGCGCCGTCGTTGATGCCCGAGACGATCAGGTCCGGCTGCTCCTTGAGCAGGCCGGTGGTGGCGATGTGCACGCAGTCGGTTGGCGTGCCGTCGACGAAATGAAAACCGTTGGCCGCACGCCGGACCGTGAGCGGCCGGTTCAGCGTCAGCGAGTTCGATGCCCCCGACCGGTCACGCTCGGGCGCGAACACCGTCACGTCGCCGAGATCGGAGAGCACGGACGCGAGCGCCTCGATACCCGGCGCGAAATAGCCGTCGTCGTTGCAGATCAGGATGCGCATCGCGCGATTCTATCAACGCGGCACGGGCTGCCGCGGCCGCCGCGCGTCGGATCGCCCAGGCGGGAGCAGCGTGCGCGCGGCCGGCCGAGGCCGCCGAGCCGGGCTCACCCCTCGGCGGGCCAGTCCCGGATGTACGCCTTGAGCATCCGATTCTCGAACCCCTGCTCCTCCAGCACCGCCCGGGCCACGTCGTGGAACGACACGATGCCCATCAGCGTGTCGCCGTCCATCACCGGCACGTAGCGCGTGCGCGTATCGACCATCATGCGCCGCAGCTCGTTCACCTCGGTATCCAGGGACACGATGACCGGCTTGGGCACCATCACCTCGCGCACGACGATCTCCGCCACCGGCGGAGTGGGGCCTGTCCGATGCTCCTTCTGGCGCTTGGCCAGGACCCGGAGCACCTCCCGGAAGGTCAGCACGCCGGCGAGGCGCCCGTCGTCCATCACGACCAGCGAGCCGATGTCGTTCTCGGCCATGGTGACCACGCAGTCCGAAAGCATGGTATCGGGCGTGACGGTGAAGAGCGTGCTGCCCTTCAAGGTGAGGATTTCACGAACCTGCATGTAGTTGCCTCTCCGGCCGGCTGCCCCGACGTGGGGCCAAGAGTAGCGCCTGGCGAAAGGGGCTGCAAGCATGGCCCTCGAACGGGGCGTCGGGCGGGCGCCCGACTGCCGGTGTCAGCCCGGCGAGAGGAGTTCCTCGATGTCATCGAGCACGGCGTTGCCGCGCAGGCAGTCGCGCACGATGGCCTCGAGGTCCGCGCGACGCACCGGCTTGGCGAGCAGCGTGACCTCGCGGGCCAGCCGCGCGCGCGCCGAATCGAACATCTGCAGCCGGCTGCGCAGCAGCAGCACCGGCGTGAAGCGGTACGCAGCGAGCAGGCGCATGCGCTTGACCAGCTCGAATCCGTCACCGTCGACAAGGCAGCTCTCGGCGATGACGATGTCCGCGTGCCGCTCGGCAAGCTCCTGCAGCGCCGGGCCGATGCCGTCGACGCCGTGCACCTCCAGTCCCATCCGCCCCAGGGCGCGATCGAGCTGCTGGCGCGCGGCCACGCTCGGATCGACGATCACCGCGCGCAGGCGGGCCGGGCTCGGTGCCCTTGTCACGAGCTCCAGCCATTCGCGGTCGTGCACCGCGACTGTGCCGGACGACGCGAGGTTGGCCAGGTGCGCGAGCGCCCTGCTCCCGGCACTGGCCGCCGCCGCGCGACCGGCTGCCTGGGCGATGGCGCTGGCGGCCGCCTCGCTTGCCCTGCTGGCGGAGACGATCGGCGCGGCCGCCAGGGCGACGCCCTCTTCCACCGCCGCCATCGTCGCCGGCTCCGCTCCTGCCGCTTCGCCTGCAGGCTCGGGCTGCCCGAGCGGCCCGCCCGACGCCTCCGCGTCGGTGCCGGCACCATCGCTTCCGGCCCTGCCGGGCTGGGATTCCATGGCGCCGGAAGCCGACGACGACACCGCCTGCCGTGCCTGGGGCTCGTCGGCCGGCGCGGCCGGCACCAGTTGCTCCGCTTCCACCACGCGGTTCAGGATCGGCAGCAGTTGCAGCGTGAGCCGATCGATGGTGATCGAGTAGCGCGCGGCCGCCTGGGCGCCACGGGGCACCGCGTTCACGCTCGGAATGGGCCGCGGGAAGCTGCGCACGGCGATCAGCGCGTCCAGTCCGGCCGGGTCACCCGGGTTCGCGATGAGAATGTCGGTGCGCGTGAGGTCCAGCCCGTCGAGGACCTGGAAGTCGTAGCGGTTGTACTGGCTGTGGCGGAAGACGATCTCGATCAGCCGGACGTCGCGTGGGTCGAGGCCCGCCGATGCCACGCGGTAGACGGGACGTTTGCTCATCGGGATCTGCTCGGAATCGCCTCGCTGCGGCTTCACCATGGTACGACTCGATCGGGGCGCCTCCGGGATTGTCGGCCCTGCGCGGCCCGGTCAGGTTCCGCCAAGGTGCCGTCGGGCGGCCCGCCAGCGGCGGGCCGATCGACGGTCGCCCTGTCGTCGTGGGCGGTGCGTCCGCGTGGCCCCCGCGTGACGGATTCCCTTCCGGGATCGCCGTCCCCGCCGTCCCGGACGGCCTTTCCCCGTCGCTGCCCGCGCCGGGCCTCGCGTGCGGGCCGGCGTGCTAAATTGGCCTGCTCGCCATCGGACACGGGACGCCCACGTGAGCCAGAGAGACTACTACGGCATGGACACGCTGTCGGTGCATGCCGGCGCCTCGCCCGACCCGGCCACGGGGGCGCGGATCACGCCGATCTACCTCAGCACGTCCTTCGTCTTCCCGGATTCCGACCATGCCGCGGCGCTCTTCAACATGGAGCGCTCCGGGCACGTCTACTCGCGCCTCAGCAACCCGACCGTCTCGGTTCTGGAGGAGCGGGTGGCAGCGCTCGAGCAGGGGGTGGGCGCCATCGCGACGGCCAGCGGGCAGGCCGCGTTGCACCTGGCAATCGCGACGATCGCCGGCGCCGGCTCCCATATCGTCGCCTCGCGCGCGCTCTATGGCGGCTCGCACAACCTGCTGCACTTCACCCTGCGCCGCTTCGGCATCGAGACCACCTTCGTGAACCCGAGGGACCCGGACGCCTGGCGGGCGGCACTGCAGCCGAATACGCGGCTGCTGTTCGCGGAGACGCTGGGCAACCCGAACCTGGACGTGCTGGACATTCCCACCGTCGCCGACATCGCCCACGCGCATCGCGTGCCGCTGATGGTGGACTCCACCTTCACCACGCCCTGGCTGATCCGGCCGGTCGAGCACGGCGCCGACCTGGTCCACCATTCGGCCACCAAGTTCCTCTGCGGCCACGGCACCGTGCTGGGCGGGCTGATCGTCGATTCCGGACGATTCGACTGGGATGCCTCCGGCAGGTTCCCGGAGCTGACGGAGCCCTACGACGGCTTCCACTCGATGGTGTTCACCGAGGAATCGACCGTCGCCGCGTTCCTGCTTCGTGCCCGCCGCGAGGGGCTGCGCGACTTCGGCGCCTGCATGAGCCCGATGACGGCGTTCCAGATCCTGCAAGGCGTCGAGACGCTGTCGCTGCGCATGTCGCGCCACGTCGAGAACGCGCGCAAGGTGGCGACGTTCCTGGAGGGTCACGACCTCGTGACCCGGGTGGCCTACCCCGACCTGGAATCGCATCCCGACCACGCCCTTGCGCGGCGGCTGCTGCCGCGCGGAAGCGGCGCGGTCTTCAGTGTCGACCTCGCGCTGGATCGCGCCGCCGGCCGCCGCTTCGTGGAGAGCCTGGAGCTCTTCTCCCACCTCGCCAACGTGGGGGATGCGCGCTCGCTGGTGATCCACCCCGCCTCGACCACGCATTTCCGCATGGACGAGGCGGCGCTGCGCGAAGCGGGCATCGGCGAAGGAACGCTGCGCCTGTCGATCGGGCTGGAGGATGCCGACGACCTCGTCGCCGACCTGAAGCGGGCTTTGAAGAAGGCGGCCGCATGAAGGCAACCGCATGAGGTTCCAGGTCGACGGCCGGGCGGTCTACGCCTACACCGGCACCCGCCCCCTCGCTGCGGACCAGCCGCTGCTCGTCCTGCTGCACGGCGCGCAGCACGACCATTCCGTCTGGATCATGCAGGCACGCTACCTGGCGCACCACGGCTGGTCGTTGCTCGCCCTCGACCTGCCCGGGCACGGTCGCAGCGAGGGACCGGTCCTGGAGAGCATCGAGGCGCTTGCGCATTGGGCTTGCGAGGCGATCGCGAGCGCCTGCACCGCGGCCGGCCTGCCCGCCGTACCGCCCACGGTGGTGGGTGGCCACAGCATGGGTTCGCTGATCGCGCTGGAGGTCGGCGCCCGGGCGCCGGAGTGGCTCGCCGGCACCCTGCTCGCCGCGATCGCGGTGCCGATGCCCGTCTCGGACGCGCTGCTTTCGGCCGCGAAGGACGACGAGGCCCGCGCGTTCGACATGATCAACGTCTGGTCGAGCAACGGCATCAACCATCGCCCCGGCACGCCAGGGCCGGGCTTCTCGACGTTCATGCAGAACCGTCGGCTGATGGAACGGCAAGCGCCCGGCGTGCTCCACAAGGACTTCAGCGCCTGCAATGCCTACGCGGCTGGGCCTGAGCGCGCCGCGACGCTGCGTCGGCCGGTACTGTTCCTGCTTGCCGCGCGCGACATGATGACGCCGCCGCGGCGCGCCGCCGAGGCCATCGCCGCCGCGCGCCGGGGCGGGGCGCAGGTGAGCGTCGTGACGGTGCCCGATGCCGGCCACAATCTCCTCGCCGAACGCCCGGACGAGACACTGGAGGCTATCCGCGACTGGCTCGGGCCGATCGCGGCAGCCACGGCGCCGCACGAACAGCAGGCTCGAATGACAGGCGCGACCAGCCAACACGAGTAGCGGGCACGGATGGCGGGAACGATTGGCTTTCGCCGAGGACGCCGACAGCCTCTTAGGCCGCGAACCCGCCGTCGATGCGCAGGTTGGCCCCCGTGACGAACCCCGCCTCGTCCCGCGCCAGATAGGCGACGAGCGACGCGATCTCGTCGGTGCGGCCATGGCGCTTGAGCGCCATGAGCGCATGCTGCGCGGCCGCCATCGGCCCGTCCTCCGGGTTCATGTCGGTGTCGACCGGACCGGGCAGAACGTTGTTCACCGTGATGCGCCGATCCCCCAGGTCGTGGGCCAGGCCCTGCGCAAGGCCCGCCAGCGCCGACTTCGTCATGGAGTACACGGAGAAACCGGGGCCGGCTGCACGCTCGGCATTGACGCTGCCGATGTTGATGATCCGCCCGCCGTCGGCCAGATGGCCGAGCGCCGCCTGCGCGGCCACGAAGACCGCGCGGACGTTGACTGCGAGCATCCGGTCGAATGCTTCGAGCGACAGTTGCTGCACCACGCCGGGTTCGAAGACCCCTGCGTTGTTGATCAGGATGTCGAGCCCGCCCATCCGGCCCGCGGCTTCGCCCACCGCGGCGGCCAGCCCGGGCGCATCGCCGCTGTCGGCGCGCAGCGCGACGACCTGCCCGGTGCCGGCCTGCTCCACCAGCGATTCCGCCTGGCGACTTGCACTGCGATAGGTGAATGTGACGTGCGCGCCGTCCGCTGCAAGGCGGCGCACGATCGCCGCGCCGATGCCGCGAGACCCGCCGGTCACGAGGGCGCGCTTGCCGGAAAGTGCCGGGCGGTCGAGGATCGTAGTCATGGCTCTGTTCTCCTGAAGTGAAGGTTCGCTGCCGTCGTCGAGTCCGAACGATGTTGCAGGCGGCAGTCTGAGCCGTGAGATCCCCTCCCGGTAGCGGGCATCGAGGCGAATGAGTTTCAACGAACGGTTGAAAATGCCATCGATGGAAACCATGCGCACCCTGGAGGCGTTCCTCCGCACCGCCGAAGGCGGCAGCTTCTCGGAGGCGGCACGGCGGCTGGGACTGACGCCGGCCGCGGTCAGCAAGAGCGTGGCGATGCTGGAATCGCGGCTCGGCGTGCGCCTCTTCCAGCGCTCCACCCGTCGCCTGGCTCTCACCGAGGACGGAGCCCGGCTCCTGCACGGCATCGGTAGCGGCCTCGACTCCATCCAGGCCGCCATCGACGAGACGGCACGCCGCAAGGGCCGGCCCGCGGGCGTGCTCAAGGTGAGCATGGGGCCGGCCTTCGGCCGCGAGTTCATCCTGCCGTTGCTGCCCGAGTTCCTCGCGCGCTATCCGGACATCGTCCCGGACCTTCGCTTCGAGCAGCGCTCGGTCGACCTCGTCGGCGAAGGCTACGATGCCGCCATCGGCGGCGGCTTCGAGCTGCCGCTCGGCGTGGTCGCGCGAGAGCTCGGGCCCGCGCATGCGGTCGTGGTCGCCGCGCCGTCCTACCTTGCCTCCCGCGGACTGCGCAACCCGCCGGCGCATCCCAGCGCCCTCGCCGACCACGATGCACTCCTGCGCCGCTCCGAGCCGACCGGCCGTGTCCGGCCATGGCTGCTGCGCCGTGCCCGGGACGGAGCGGAAGCCGCCGTCGAGCCCAGGCGGGTGCGCGCCATCCTCGACGACCCGCAGGCCGTGGCCGAGGCCGCCGGCGCGGGGTTGGGCGTGGCGGTCTTGCCGCTCTTCTTCGTCTCGACGGCGCTTTCGGACGGCCGGCTCGTGCGTCTGCTTCCCGGCTGGTACCAGGACGGCGGCGGCACGTGGATCTACTTTCCGCGGCGCGACCTGTTGCCCGCGAAGACCCGGGTCTTCGTCGACTTCATCGTCGAGCGATTCGAGGCACAGCGCTTCGCGACGCGCATGCGTGCCGTGCCGGGACGCCTGCGCGAGCGGGACGGGTGACGCCTGTTCGACCGGCGCGCGCAGTGGCGACTAGTCGTCGGGCGTGCCGATCGGCTCGTCGAGCAACTCCGGATCGGGCGGCTCCGGGGCCACGACCGCGCCCCCCGGTCCGGCCGCATGCAGGCGGCCGCGCAGCCAGATCTCGTCCCGCAGCGCGCGCAGGGACATCTGCGGCAAGTGCGGCGAGGCGAGCCAGCGCTCGGTCCACACGTAGTTGAGGCTGGTCCGGCGCGTGACCGGCCAAACCCGGATAATGTAGCCCAGGCGCGAAAGCGCCGCGCCGACGCGGTCGGCGACTGCCGCGTTGTGGCCGAAGATGCCGCCCAGCTCCGTGACCGCGATCCCGTCGCCGGGGCCCTTGCGCGCGATCCGCTCGAGAATGTCGCGCGCACGCTCGAACTCCGCGGCCGGGCCGTGGATGACGATGGCATCGGTATCGGCGAAGCCGAGGTTGGCGGCGAGCAGCGCGCCGAGGAGCACCGCCACCCACACCGAGTACACCCAGAGCAGGAACACCGGCAGCACCGAGAAGGCTCCGTAGACCACCTCGTAGGTGGGGAAGGCATAGACGTAGCGGGCCATCCCCCACTTCAGGAACTCGAGGAGCAAGGCGGCGAAGCCCGCGCCGATCACGGCGTGCAGCAGCCGCACGGGCCGATACGGCACCAGCTTGTAGGCCGAAGCCAGCAGCACGGTGGAGAAGAGCCACGGGATCCAGTGCGGCACGCCGCTCAGGAAGCCACCGGTGGCGGAGTCCAGGCGCAGGTTGAGCCAGACCAGACCCGCGAGGACCAGCGGCCCTGCGGTCAGCGCCGCCCAGTAGAGCGCGACGCGGTAGAGCAGCGGCCGGCGCCGGGCGCTGCGCCATATCCGGTTGAAGGTGTCCTCCACCTCGAGCATCGTCCACAGCGCCGTCACGAAGAAGAGCAGCGTGCCGACCAGTGACAGCCGCCCGGCGGCATCCGCGAACTGGTTGACGTACTCGATCACCGTGCTCGCCACCTGCGGCAGCAGCAGGTTCTCGGCGAGGAAGGTCTGGAGCTGCTCGCGCATCTCCGCGAAGGCCGGCACCGATGCGAGCACCAGCAACCCCACCGACACGATCGGAACGATCGCGACCAGCGACAGGAAGGCAAGGCTCGCCGCCCATTCCAGGAACTGCAGCCCGATGACCTCGCGCAGGAGCGAGCGCAGAACGAGCCAGGCGCGATGGATGGCCGGATGCCGGTGCGGCGCGGCCGGGTCGAACGATCTGGGCAGCGAAGGCAGCTTCATCGATGCGGATCCGGCGACAGGCGGCTATGGTACCGTTCGCCCATGACGGTCACGCCGCAGCAATCGCACGCAACCGCCGCGAGCGCGCCCACGCTGCGGCGGCTGCGCCGCACGGCTTTCGGCCTCGCGCTCGCCATCGCCCTGCTGGGCGCGGCCTGGGAGACGGTGCTCGCGCCACTGCGGCCGGGCGGATCGATGCTGGTCCTGAAGGTGCTGCCGCTCGTGCTGGTGCTGCCGTTGCTCCGCCACGGCCACGTCCGGACGTTCCAGTGGTGGTCGATGCTGATCCTCTTCTACCTCTGCGAGGGCGTGGTGAGAGGCATGAGCGATGCAGGCCTCTCCGCCGCGCTCGGCTGGATCGAAGCGGCGCTCGCCGCGGCGGCCTTCGCGACCATGATCGTCTACATCCGGGCAGCGCGGCAGGTCCGGACGAGCCCGGACGCCTCAGGAATCGCCTTGTGAGCGCCCGCGCCCGGCCGGTGCCGGCGCGGACTCCCCCGGGGCCGGCATGCCGGGCACCTCGTCCTGCTCGGCCTCCCGCATCGGCTGGCGCGTGAAACCCTTGAGCCCGGTCATCTCCGAGGCGTCACGCTGGATCGCCACCGGACTGGTCACGTAGACGCAGAGCAGCTCGGCGAGCGAGCGCAGCGCGTGCACGTTGATGCGCTCCCAGCCGTGGGACGCATCGACGCCGAACGTGACCAGCGCGGTTCGCACATCGCTGCCGGCCTCCACTGCGGAGGCGGAATCCGAGCGGTAGTAGCGGAAGACATCCTTCTGGAAGCGGATGTCGTACTCCCGGCAGAGCTTCACCAGCTTCTGCGTGAGGTGATAGTCGAACGGGCCTGTCTGGTCCGCCATCGCGATGGTGACGCCGAACTCCGAGGAGTTCTGCCCCGGCGCGGTGGTGCCGTTGTCCACGGCGACGAGAGACGCGACGTCCAGCGTCAATATGGAGGAGGCGCCGACCCCGACCTCCTCGTTGATGGTGAAGAGCCAATGCGTGTCGACCGGAGTCTCCGCGCCTTCGCGCTGGATCGCCTGGATGCAGGCGAGCATGGAGGCCACGCCGGCCTTGTTGTCCAGGTGGCGCGAGACGATGAATCCGTTTGGCAGGAACTCCGGTTGCGGATCGATGGCCAGGATGTCGCCGATGTCGATGCCGAGCGCCAGCGTGTCCGCCGCCGACCGCGTCATCGCGTCGACCCGCAGCTCCACGAACTCCCAGCCGACCGGCTGCGTGTCCACTTCCTCGTTGAAGGTATGCCCGGAGGCCTTCAGCGGCAGGATGCTGCCCCGGTAGGAGCCCTTCTCGGAGAAGAGCGTCACCCGCGCGCCTTCGGCGAAGCGGGCGGACCAGTAGCCGATCGGGACGAGCTCGAGCCGTCCGTTTTCCTTCACCCGCTTCACCTGCGCGCCAAGGGTGTCCAGGTGCGACACCACCGCGCGGGCGCCATGGGACTCGCCACCCGGGCGGATCGCCCGGATGGCGCCGCGGCGCGTCAGTTGCGGTTGCAACCCGAGGCGCTGCAGCTCCTCGGTGCAGTGGCGCACGACGGAGTCGGTGTAGCCGCTCGGGCTGGGGATGGCCAGGAGCTTCCGGAGTTGCTCGATCAGGTATTCGACATCGATTCGCAGTCGCATCGAGTCATTCTACCGTCCGCAAACCCGGCGGCAGCGACTGCGGGAACAGCAGGTCGACGAAGCGCTCCGCGACCGGCTGCGGCTCGTGATTGGCCAGCCCCGGCCGCTCGTTCGCCTCGATGAAGACGTACTCCGGGATCTCGGGCGACTTGATCATGAAGTCGACGCCGACCACCGGTATGTCGACCGCCCGGGCCACCCTGCATGCCGCCGCCACCAGGTCCGGGTGCACCTGCGCGGTCACGTCGTGGATCGAGCCACCGGTGTGCAGGTTCGCGGTCTTGCGCACCACCACCTCGCGGCCGGGCTCGAGCACCGTGTCGAGATCAAGCCCGGCCGCGGCCAGGCAGCGGTGCATCTCGGCATCGAGCGGAATGCGGCTTTCGCCTTGCGTGGCGGCCTCGCGTCGTCGCGACTGGCGCTCGATCAGCGTGCGCAGGTCGTGCTCGCCGTCGCCCACCACCCGCGGCGGCCGGCGGATCGCTGCCGCCGCAAGCTTGAAGTCGATCACCACCAGGCGCAGGTCCTCTCCGGTGAAGCAGGCCTCCAGCAGCACGCGGTCGCAAACCGAGCGGGCAACCTCGATGGCCGCCTTGACTTCCTCCAGCGAGGCGAGACCCACGGAGACGCCGCGCCCCTGCTCGCCGCGCGCCGGCTTGACGACCACGCTGCGGTGCTTGCGCAGGAACGCCACGATTGCCTCGTCTCCGCTCGCGCTGTCCATCTGGTCCGGCACCACGACGCCGGCGCGCTCCACGAGCCGGCGCGTCACCGCCTTGTCGTCGCAGATCGAGACCGCGACACCGGAGGTGAGCTCCGAGAGGCTCTCGCGGCAATGGATGGATCGCCCACCGTGCGAGAGCCGGAAGAAGCCGCCCGCGGCATCGGTCACTTCCACGCCGATGCCGCGCCGGCGCGCCTCGTCGATGATGATGCGCGCGTAGGGATTGAGCTCCCCATAGTCCTCGGGCGGCGTCGCGAAGAACCGCTCGTTGATCGGATTCTTGCGCTTGACGGAGAAGAGGGGCATGCGGATGAAGCCGAGCTTCTCGTAGAGCGCGATGGCGTGCGCGTTGTCATGAAGCACCGACAGATCCATGAAGGCCGCTCCACGCGCCTTGAAGTGCTCCGCCAGCCGGCGCACCAGCTCCTCGCCGACGCCGGGGAAGCGCGCCTGCGGGTCTACCGCGAGGCACCAGAGCGAGGAGCCGCCTTCAGGATCCCCGAACGCTCGCACGTGGTCGACGCCGGTGACGGTGCCGATGACTTCGCCGCTGACCTCGTCCTCGGCGAGCCAGTAGCTCAGCACGCGGTTGTCGCGCATGGACCAGAGGAACTCCGGGTCCACCTGCACCATGCCGCGCTGCGCGTAGATGCGGTTGATCGCGACGCCGTCCGCGGGCGAGGTGAGCCGCCGGATCACGAAACCGCGAGCGTTCCTATGCCTGGACCGGTAGGTGGCGAGGTTCAGCCGGTAGGTGTGCGACGGGTCGAGGAACACCTCCTGCGGCGCATGGGCGAGCAGCACGTGCGGCTCGCGCACATAGAACGCGATGTCGCGCCGGTGCGGACCCTCGGCGCCGAGCGCGTCGATCAGCGCCGCCGGGCTGTCGAAGGTCTGGGCGAAGAGCAGCCGGCCCCAGCCGCAGTCGAGCGCGACGTCATGCTCGAGTGGCTCCGAACGTTCCAGCTCGACCGGCTTCTTCCAACCCTGCTGCCGCATGCGGCGCAGCCGCTGCCCGAGCTTGCTGCCCGGCGCGCCGGTCGCCTGTCGGCGGTGCGCCTGCGGATGATCCGTCGCCTTGGCGCCCATCCTAGACGCCATGGCCCTGGAGCCAGAGCTCGAGCAACGCAACCTGCCACAGCTCCGAGCCACGCAGCGGCGTGATGTGCTTTTCCGGGGCCGCGAAGAGACGTTCGAGGTAGTCGCGGCTGAACAGGTCGCGCTCCCGGGCCGCATTGGATCCCAGCGCGTCCCGCACCATCTCCAGATAAGGCCCGGAAATGTACTTGAGCTGGGGCACCGGGAAATAGCCTTTGGGCCGGTCGATCACCTCGTGCGGGACCACCAGCCGGGCGGCCTCCTTGAGCACGCCCTTGCCGCCCTGCGCCAGCTTGAGCTCCGGCGGAATGCGAGCGGCGAGCTCCACCAGCTCGTGATCCAGGAACGGCACGCGCGCCTCCAGGCCCCACGCCATGGTCATGTTGTCGACCCGCTTGACCGGATCCTCCACCAGCATCACGGTGGAATCGAGCCGCAGCGCGCGGTCGACGCCGGTATCGGCGCCGGGACGGCCGAAGTGCTCGGCCACGAAGGCGCGGCTGGGGTCGTTCGGGCAGCGCCACGGCGGATTGAGCTGCCCGACCAGGGTCTCATGGTCGCGGTCGATGAAGACCCGCGCGTACTCGCTCGCCGGGTCCGCGGCCTGCAACAGCGGCGGATACCAATGGTAGCCGGCGAACACCTCGTCGGCGCCCTGCCCCGACTGCACCACCTTCACGTGCTTGGAGACCTCCTGGCTGAGCAGGTAGAAGCCGACGTTGTCGTAGGACACCATCGGCTCGGACATCGCCGCGATGGTCCCGGGCAGCGACTCCATCAGACGGGCCGACGGCACGAAGATCCGATGGTGGTCGGTGGCGTACCGACGGGCGATGAGATCGGAGTAGGTGAACTCGTCACCCTTCTCGCCGTACGCCTCCTCGAAGCCGACCGAGAAGGTCTGCAACCCGGACTGACCGGCCTCGGCGAGCAATCCGACGACGAGGCTCGAATCGACCCCGCCCGAGAGCAGCACGCCCACCGGCACGTCCGAGACCATGCGCCGGTCCACCGCGACGCGCAGCGCCTGGAGAACCGCGTCACGCCATTCCTGCGCGGAGCGGCCGGCGTCCTCGGCCGAGCGCGCGAACGGCGGGTTCCAGTAGAGGCGATCCCGGTGCCGGCCATCCGGCTCGATGATGCGCAGGGTCGCGGGCGGCAGCTTGCGAATGCCGTTGAGGATGGTGCGCGGCGCGGGCACGACGGCATGAAAGCTCAGGTAGTGGTGCAGCGCCACCGTGTCGATGGACGTGTCGACCTCGCCGCCGGCGAGGAGTGCCGGCAAGGTGGAAGCGAAGCGCAGCCGGCCAGGCGACTGATGGAGGTAGAGGGGCTTGATGCCGAACCGATCCCGCGCGAGCACCAGGCGGCCGCTCTCGCGCTCGTGGAGCGCGAAGGCGAACATCCCGTGGAACCGGTCCACGCAGCGCTCGCCCCAGGCATGCCATGCCTTGAGCACGACCTCGGTATCCCCGTTCGAGAAGAAGCGGTAGCCGAGGCCCCGAAGCTCCTCGCGAAGCGCCGGGTAGTTGTAGATGCAGCCGTTGAAGACCAGGGTGATGCCGAGCTCGGGGTCCGCCATCGGTTGCTCGGCTTTCTCGGACAGGTCGATGATGCGCAGGCGCCGGTGCGCAAGGACGACGCGACCGCGCCCCACGAGCCCGTTGCCGTCCGGTCCGCGGTCCGTCATGGTGGCACTCATGCGAACGACCGCTTCGGCGTCCGCCGGTCCCCCATCGAATCGTGCCTCACCGCTGATGCCGCACATCGATCGGAGTGTCTCCCTGAAAAGTCGAAACCTGGAAAGCGGCAGGTCGCGCAAGATCCATGCCTAAGCCTGCGCCCCGCGGACCAGCGTCCGTGGCGCCAAAACGGCCGCCGTCAGGCGGGCTGAGGCAGGAGGGACGCGGCTTCCACGCGATCCCGCGCCCGCAGCAGCAGCGACGGATCGTCCTCGCGCAACGCCGCGCTGTCGCTCAGCATCCGGCGCCAGGTACGCGCGCCAGGCTCCCCATGGTACAGGCCAAGCATGTGACGCGCGAGATACCTGACCTCGACGTGCTCCTTGCCATCGCCCCGGTGACGCAGGAGGTAGCCGACCATCGCCTCCACCACCGCGGAACGATCCCGCGGCGGCGCGTCGACCGGCCCCGGATCCTCCGTGGCATCCACCCCTGCCAGCGTCCACGGCTGGTGATAGGCGACGCGCCCCAGCATCGCGCCGGCGAGCCCGCGAGACACATCGAGCGCGTGGGCGAGCGATTGCAGGCCACCGTTCAGCTCGAAGGCGCAATGAGGGAAGTCCGCGGCGAGGCGATGCACCAGGTCGTGGCGCAGCGGCGGGATCTCGCGGTTCTCCCGCGGGCTGAGCCCGTCGAGCCAAGCGTTGCGGGCGTGGACGATGAAGCGGCGGCAGCCGGCAGCGGCGACGGTGCCGACGAAGTCGCGGACGAAGTCGTACGATTCGATCCGGTCGATGCCGATGCGATGCTTCACCGTGACCGGCAGCGCCACCGCATCGCGCATCGCGCGGACCGCGGCGGCCACCGTCTCCGGCTCCGCCATCAGGCAAGCGCCGAATGCGCCCTCCTGCACCCGGTCGCTGGGGCAGCCGCAGTTGAGATTGATCTCCTGGTAACCCCACTCGGCGCCGATCGCCGCGCAGCGGGCGAGCGCCGCGGGATCGTTGCCGCCGAGCTGGAGCACCACGCGATCGCCCTCCTCGCCCCGGCCGAGCAACCGCGACCGGTCGCCGTGCAGGATCGCCTGCGCGGTCAGCATCTCGGTGTACAGCCAGGCCCGGCGCGACAACGCGCGATGGAACGTGCGGCAATGACGATCCGTCCATTCCATCATCGGGGCGACGGAGATCCGTCGGCCGCTGTCGCCGTTGCTGTCGATCTTCATCTCCTGGCCCGTGCTACCGTTCGCCATTCTAACGATCGCGAGCGGAGGAACGACGCATGGGCGGCAAGACCGGCCGGGAACGGACCGAGGGCGCGGACAAGGGCACCCGCATCCGCGATGTGGCGGTGCATGTCCTGGAGGCACCGATCGACGGCGCGTTCGCCTACTCGCAGGCGTGGTACGTGCGCCGCTCCGCGATGCTGGTGGAGATCACGACGGAATCGGGGATCGTGGGCTGGGGCGAGGCCTTCGGCCCGGCGCGCATCACCGCGGCCGTGGTGCGGCACCTGCGGCCGCTCCTGCTCGGCCGCGACGCGATCGCGGTGGATGCCCTCTGGCAGGATCTCTACAACGCCCTGCGCGACCACGGGCAGCGCGGCGTGGTCCTGGAGGCGATCAGCGCGATCGACATCGCTCTCTGGGACATCCGCGGTCACCACTTCCAGGCACCGATCCACGAGCTGCTGGGCGGGCCGCTGCGCACGGAGGTGGCGGCTTATGCCACCGGCCTCTACCGCCGCCGTGACGACGATCACGCGCGCTACCTTCGCGAGGAGGCCGCGGGGTACGTGGAGCGCGGTTTCCGCGCGGTCAAGCTGAAGACCGGCTTTGGCGTGGATCACGACATCCGGATGACGCGGGCGGTGCGCGACGCGATCGGTCCCGACGTGCGGCTCATGGTGGACGCCAACCACGCCTGGGACGTCGCCGACACGATCCGCTACGGACGCGCCGTGGCGGACCTGGACATCGCCTGGATCGAGGAGCCCGTGGTACCTGAAGACATCGACGGCTACGCCTCCGTACGGCGCGCGCTTCCGATTCCGATCGCCGGCGGTGAAGCCTCCTTCAGCCGGTTCGGCTTCCGGGACCTGCTGGTGCAACGAGCAGTCGACATCCTCCAACCGGATGTCGCGGCCGCGGGAGGCATCTCGGAGTGCCGCAAGATCTTCGACATGGCGAGCGCGTTCGGCGTTCGCTGCAATCCGCATGTGTGGGGCACCGGCGTCACCATCGCCGCGTCGTTGCAGCTTCTCGCAATCGTGCCGCACGTGCCGCCCGGCCTCTACCCGGTGGAGCCGATGCTGGAATTCGACTGCACCGAGCACCCTGTCCGCCAGGCGGTGCTGACCGCGCCGCTCGAGCCGCGGGACGGCCGGATCGGGATACCGACCGGGCCGGGTCTTGGCATCTCCATCGACCGTGGCGCGCTGGAGCGGTTCGCCGTGGACTGACGCGGCCCCCCGCCGGCGCCGATGCTGCCGGCCGGGCAGCGGGCCTTGGCCCGGCCTTACGAGGCTGCGGGGCGCTGACTGTTGGGGAGCGATGTCGCGGCGGTCGCATGCGCTGCGACGCCGACGTCGTCGGCTGTTGCCCCCGGTGCGGCACCCGGCGCCGACACGTCCGGTGACCGTGCGGCCACCGAAGGCACCACTCTCATGGAGAACTCGCCCAGCTCCCTCTCCATGTAGCGCAGCACGCCGGCAAGGAAGATGAGGATGCCCACCATCTCCATCGCCTCCTCCACGGCCACGAAAAGCGCGTAGGTGTAGTTGTCCATCCCGTTGATCTCGACGAATGCCGCCTCGGGCATCTCGACGCCGACGGCGCCGCCGACGAAGACGGCTGCGCCCAGCAGGGTCGCCCGGCGCAGATAGGGCGGCAGATAGCGGAACACGAACCTCGCATACGAGGCCGACACCACGACCACCAGCGCCATCGCCGGAATCACCCAGGCCCAGTAGAAGACGCCGGTGACGAGGCCGGGCGCCAGGTCGCGAATCGGGCGGATGGTCATCTCGTGGATCTCGGACATTTCGTCCATCGAGAGCAGCAGGAAGATCAGCGAGAGCCAGAGCCAGTGCGGGGCATAGTGGTCGCGCGCCTGACGACGCAGCATGCCGACCACGAAGAGCAGCAGCGAGGCCAGGAGCAACTGCATCGACGAGAAGTAGGTGGGCAGGTTCGCCTCCTCCCCCATGTCGAATAGTTGCACCAGGCCGTAGAAGCTCTCGATGCCCAGGTGATAGCGCACGGACTGGAAGATCAGGTGCGCGATGGTCAGCAGGACGATCATCACCGCCAAGGCTGTCGTAATCCACCTGCGGTGCAACTCGATCCGCTGGACCGCCGTCATCTCGTCATCTTGCCATTGGGTTGGGACGCCTGATTATCGCCTCACCGTCGCGCGGTGGCCGGGAAAGCGGGGCGAATAGGTGTGTAACGGCACAGAATCCGCGAAAATGTTGCCCTCTACCACCTGACAGGATTGCACCTGCATCCCGCGCTCCGGTCCGACTAGGAGAGCTCGATCAGTACCGGCTGGTGGTCCGATGCCTGGGTCCCGCCATCGACCACTACCCGCCGGACGCGCCGCACGAGGTCCTCGGTCAGGAAGACGAAGTCGCTCGCGTAGGCCGAAGGCCACTGCTCGCGATCGTGCACGCCGAGCGTGTGCGCGTGGAGCACGCCGGGATGGGCGACCTCCCAGCCGTCGCGCAATGCGGGCACGTCCGAGCCGAACGAAGCCTGCATCCGGGCGTGAAGCGGATCGTCGGGCCGGAAGTTGAAGTCGCCGGTGAGAACGGCAGAGGCCGGATGCGGCAGCCACTGGAACGGGCTGCCGGACGTGTCCGGTCGCGCGCCCCTGGCCCGCGTCGCGCGATCATGCGCCGCGCGCCGGCAGGAGGCTTCGTGGGCATCCCGGATGGCCGCCACCTGCGCGGTCCGCTGCGCGCCGGAGTAGTACTCGAGGTGCGTGGTCATGACCCGCATCTCGCCGAACGGCGCGCGGACCACCGCCTCCAGCAGCATCCGCGGCATGCCCTCCTTCTTCGAACGCACCGGCGGCCAGGGCAGCTGGTGCCGCAGCACGCGAAGCACCGGCAGGCGCGAGAGGACCAGGTTGCCGAAGCGTCGCCGGCCGCCGGCGCCATCCGGCACGTCGACCGCGATCCCGGGCACCGACTCGAACCCGGGCAGGAGGCGCGCCAGCTCGCCGAACTGGTCCTCTCCGGCGCTGCCCGCCAGCGTCGCGAAGTTCGATGCCACCTCCTGCAGGCACAGCACGTCGAAATCGGCGAGCTCGCGGGCGTGGGCCACGATCCGCGCCGGGTCCACGCGGCCATCGCAGCCGCGGCACCACTGGATGTTCCAGGTCACGAGCTTCATGGGATGGCAGTCATTTTATGCCGGCGCGCATGAACGACTGGACGAACTGGCGCTGGAAGAGCAGGAAGCCGACCAGCAGCGGCGCCGAAGTCATCAGCGTGGCCGCCGTGATGATCGACCAGTCCACGCCCTGGTCCGTGGACGAGAAGACCTGCAGGCCGACGGTGAGCGGCCGCGATTCCACCGAGTTGGTGATGATGAGCGGCCAGAGGAAGTTGTTCCAGTGGAAGCTCACCGACACCAGCGCGTAGGCGAGATAGACGGGACGCGCCAGGGGAACGTACACCTTCAGCAGCACCTGCAGCGGGTTCGCCCCCTCCACCCGGGCGGCCTCGTCGAGCTCGCGCGGCACGGTCTTGAAGGTCTGACGAAGGAGGAAGATGCCGAAGGCCGAGGCGAAGTACGGCAGGCCGATGGCGAGCAGCGTATCGCGCAGGCCGAGCAGGTTCATCGTCCGATAGTTCTCCACGATGAGCACGTCCGGCATCACCATGAGCTGCAGCAGGACGAGAAGGAACAGGAAGTCCCGCCCGCGGAACTCGAAACGGGCGAAGGCATAGGCCGCGAGCGTGCAGAGCACCAGTTGCGCGGCCAGCACCATCGCGACCAGCAGGACGGTATTGAGGAAGTAGCGCGCGAAGGGCGCCGCATTCCACGCGGCGACGAAGTTCTCCAGCGTGAGCGGCGCATCCAGCGCGAACCGCGTCGCATAGGCCGGCGGATGGAAGGCGGTCCAGATCGCATAGGCGAGCGGCAGCAACCAGAGGAGGCCCAGCAGCCAGGCGCCGGCCGTCTCCAGCCAGTGGCCCAGCAGCGCCGGCGCGGCGCCCTGCACCCCGCCCGCCAGAGGCGGCGCGGGCGTGGTCTCGCTGGCGATTCGACCAGCCTCGGCCGCGGTGGCGGGACGTGTCGTCATCGGGTCACTGGTAGTGCGTCCGGCGGTCGAGATAGCCGAACTTGACGAAGGCGGTCACGCCGAGGATGGCCAGCAGCACCACGGTGATCGCGGCGGCGTAGGCCGAGTCCCAGAAGCTGAAGCCGACCTGGTAGATGTAGTACAGCAGGAGCGAGCTGGCGTTGTTCGGGCCGCCACGGGTCATGACGATGATGTGGTCGACCAGACGGAAGGCATTGATCAACGCATTGACCAGGACGAACAGCGTCGTCGGCATGAGCAGCGGAAACAGCACGCGCCAGAAGTACTGCCAGCGGGTCGCCCCTTCCAGCGCCGCCGCCTCGCCAAGCGCGGGCGAGATCTGCTGCAGGGCCGCGAGGTAGAAGATCATGAAGAAGCCGGCTTCCTTCCAGATCGCGACCACGATCAGCGCGCCGAGCACCGTGTCGGGATTGCCGAGCCAGTTGCGGCTGGGGAAGCCGAACAGGCCGGTCAACTGGTCCAACAGGCCGTACTGCGGTGTGTAGAAGAAGAGCCAGATGTTGGCCACCGCGATCATCGGCAGCACCGTCGGCGTGAAGTACGCGAGGCGCAGGAAGCCGCGGCCGGAAATCCGACCGTTGACCCAGAGCGCCATAACGATGGCGATCGCGATCGACAGCGGGATGGTTCCCACGGCGAACCAGAGGTTGTTGACCAGCGACTCCCAGAAGACCGGGTCGTCCAGCATCAGCTCGTAGTTCTCGAGCCCGACGAAGGGTGGCGCCTTGCCGCCGCGCGGGGTGGCGAAGAAGCTGTGCCAGGCGGTCGCGACCGCCGGAAAGTGGGTGAATGCGACCAGGAGGACCATCGCCGGCAGCAGCAGCAGCCAGGCGGTCACTGCGGAGGTGCCCGCCCTACTGCCGGCCACCAGGCCCTCCGGTCGCAACACGCATGGGAACGCTCAGGAGCGGTAACGGCGCAGGATCCGGGTCGCTTCGCGCTGCGCCTCCGCCAGCGCCGGACCCGGCTGCTTGGCGCCGGTGAGCGCGGCCTGCAGCGCGTCGTTGAGCGCCTTGGTGACCCGCTGGTTCTCGTGGGTGGAGAGCTCCGCCACCGAGAACTCGAGCTGGTCGCGGGCAACCAGCGCCGCCGGCACCTCGGCCACGTACTTCTTCATCGCCTCGGTCTCCCAGGCATCCGGCCGGACGGCGACATAGCCGGTGGCGATGCTCCACTGGGCCGCGCGTTCCGGGCTCGTCATCCATTTCATGAACGCGAGCGAGGCCTTTTTCTCCGCCTCGGAGGTCTGCTTGAAGACATAGAAGTTGCCGCCCCCGGTGGGGCTGCCGCGCCGCTTGCTCGCCGGCAGCATCGCGACTCCGAACGGGAAGCTCGAGTTGTTGCGGATGTTGGTGAGGTTGCCGGTGGTGGTCCAGATCATCGCGGACTTCTGCTCCAGGAAGTCCTTGGGCGTGGTACCCCACTCGATGACCCCACCCGGCATCACCTTGTGCTTGGCGGACAGGTCCACCCAGTACTGCAGCGCCTCCACCGCGCCCGGCTTGTCGAAGTAGGTCTCGTTGCCCGCCTCGTTCATCAGGATGACGTCGTTCGGCGTGGTGAGCCCCTGGAAGAGCCAGTAGGGGAAGCCGCTGGAAGGGATCGTCACGCCCCATTGGGAGACGTTGCCGCCAGCATCCGTCTTGGTGAGCTTGCGGGCGAACTCGACCATCTCGGCCCAGTCCTGGGGTCCCTTCTCCGGATCCAGCCCGGCTTCCTTGAACAGGTTCTTGTTCCAGTAGAGGACGATGGTGGAGCGCTGGAACGGCACGCCCCAGACATGTCCGCCCGTGCGGCTGTTCATCATGAAGGCGTCGTAGAAGCCCTCCAGCCACTTGCGGTCCTGCGCCGACCCGGCAAGCGTATCGATCGGGACGATGGCATCCTCGTCGATCAGCGAGAACATGTCGGTGGAGAGCAGCACCGCGATGTGCGGGGGCTTGCCGCTCTTGGCCGCGGTCATCGCCTTGACGATGCTTTCCTGGTAGGTGCCGGAGTAGATCGGCTTGACCCGGATCCCGGGGTGATCCTTCTCGAAGTCGCTCGCGAGCTGGTCGATCGTTTTCGTGACCGCCCCGCCCACCGCCACCGGATAGTAGAAGTCGAGCTCGACCGTCGCTTGCGCCCGGGCCCCGATCATCGGCGAGGCGAGCGCGGCGCCGCCCAGCGTCTTGAGTACCGCGCGCCGCGAGCCGCGGCCGGCGGGCTCGTCAGCCGACAGCCTGCGCTCGGCCGCGACGGTGGCGGCGTCCCACGTGCCCTTCTGCTGCGTCGACTTCATCTGGACTCTCCCTTGTGGTTTGCATGGATCCGGCTGCCGGTTCCCGCACCTGCCGCCGACCGCGGCGATTGGACGGCAACCATGCGGCAGGATGATTACAGGACCGCGGCCGTCGGCGACGCAAGCCCGGGTTTTCGCTCCCCCGCGATCCCGTCGGCATCGAAGAAATGCTGCGCCGACCGCTCCCAGGCAAGCACGACCCGCGCCCCCGGCTCCATCATCCGCCTGCCGGGAGACCGCACCGCGAGGTGCTGCCCACCCACCGTGCAGCCGAGGATGGTGTCGGAGCCGAAGTACTCGCAGGTCTCGACCTTCGCGGGCACGGAGACGCAGCCCGCCGGATCCACCGCGGGCGCGCCGGCGTCCCCGCCGCTCAGCCGGACATGCTCGGGCCGGATTCCCAGCGAGTGGAACGGTCTGCCGTCCGTTCCCGGCGCAAGCCGCGCGACGATCGCGCAGTCGCCGGCGGCGTCACACCCCTCGATGGTCGCGCCCCCGGTTCCGGCCGACAGGCGCAACACGTTCATCGGCGGCGTCCCGATGAACCGGGCGGCGAAGGTCGTGCGTGGGTTCGCGTACAGCATGTCCGGGGGCGCATCCTGCTCGATGCGCCCTTCGCGCATCAGGATCACCTGGTCGGCCATGCTCATCGCCTCGGTCTGGTCGTGCGTCACGTAGATCATCGTGACCCCGAGCTTGCGCTGCAGCGCGCGGATCTCGCGACGCATCTCCTGGCGCAGTTGCGCATCCAGGTTGGAGAGCGGCTCGTCCATCAGGCAGACGGGGTGCTCCGCGATGATCGCCCGCCCGAGCGCCACCCGCTGCTGCTGGCCGCCGGAGAGCTGCCCGGGCTTGCGGTCCAGCAACCCCGTGAGACCGAGCAGCTCCGCGACACGCGCGAGCCGCGGCCCATGCTCCGCCTTCGGCTCGCCGCGCACCTTGACCCCGAAGAGGATGTTCTCCGCGACGTCGAGATGGGGGAACAACGCATACGACTGGAACACCATCGCGATCCGGCGCCTGGCTGGCGGCAGGTCGGTCACGTCGGTGCCGCCAATCAGGATTCGCCCGTTCTGCGGCCGGTCGAGGCCGGCGATGAGGCGCAGGGTCGTGGACTTGCCGCAGCCGGAAGGGCCGAGCAGCACGACGAAGCTGCCGGGCGCGGCCGAGAAGCTGATGTCGCGCACCGCGTAGCGGGTGCCCCACTGGCGGCTGACGTGCTCGAGCTGGATCGCGGACATGGGCCGGGCGTCGTCTCCGTCTCCTCTGGGGCGTATGCTAACCCGACCTCTCGCGCCCTCGCCCGCCGACGTCGACTCGTTCCCGATTGCGGCTATATTGCAGGCTCGGCTTGCGAACCTTGCAGGCTCCGGTCTTGCCAAAACCTCGAGGAGACGATCATGAAGCTCAAGGCGTTGCCCCTGCTGGCCGTCGGCGCTGCCGCGCTCGCCACAGGGGCCGCACAGGCGGAGTACCCGGAGAAGACGATCAACTACGTCATCCCGTTCACTCCAGGCGGCGAGTCGGACTACGTGGCGAGGATGCAGGCCGAGATCTTCCGCAAGAAGTACAACCAGTCGATGGTGGTCCAGAACCGCCCCGGCGCCGGCGGGGGACTGGTCTGGGCACAGCTCAACACGCTGCCGGCCGACGGCTACACCATCGCCGGCATCAACCTGCCCCACGTCGTGCTCCAGCCGCTCGAAGGCAACGTCAAGTACAAGACCGAGGATCTCACGCCGGTCTACTTCTATCACTACACGGCCGATGCGATCGTGGTCCCCACGTCGAGCCCCTTCAAGACCTTCCAGGACCTGGTCGACGCGGCCAAGGCCAAGCCGGGTTCGCTCAACTTCGCCGGCTCGGGCAGCTTCTCGGCCAACCACATGGCGCACGAGCGGTTGAACAAGCTCGTCGGCATCAAGTCGGTCTACGTGCCGTTCAAGGGCACCGGCGACCTGATGACCTCGGTCCTCGGCGGCCATGTCGACGCGGCCATGTCCTACCTGACCTTCGCGATCGCGCAGAAGAGCCAGACCCGTCCGCTGGTGGTCGCTTCCGAGAAGCGGCATCCGCAGTTCCCCGACGTGCCGACCTTCAAGGAGCTGGGCTACGACTGGGTCGACGGTGCCTACCGGGGCGTCGCGGTGCCCAAGTCCACCCCGCCCGAGGTGCAGAAGCAGGTATCGGACATGATGGCCGCCCTCAACGCCGATCCGGAGTCGCGCCAGAAGCTCGCGGATGCCGGCTACGACCTGGTGGACATCCCCGTCGATCAGATGGCGAAGTTCATGGCGGAGCGCTCAAAGGCGATCCTGGAGGATGCCCGCGCCGCGGGCCTGATCAAGTGACGCGAGGGAGCTGAGGTGACGGCAAGGACCTATCGGATCGCCTGCATTCCGGGCGACGGCATCGGAAAGGAGGTGATTCCGGCCGGCCAGGCCGTGCTCGAGGCGCTCGCCGATGCCGTGGGCGGCGACGACGGCTTCGGCTTCGCCTTCACCGGCTTCGACTGGGGTGGCGACCACTACCGCCGGCATGGAGCGATGATGCCCGCGGACGGGCTCGACGCGCTTCGCGGCATGGACGCCATCCTGTTCGGATCCGCCGGCGACCCGGACATTCCGGACCACGTCACCTTGTGGGGGCTGCGGCTGAAGATCTGCCAGGGCCTGGACCAGTACGCCAACGTCCGTCCCACGCGTATCCTGCCCGGCATCGACGCGCCGCTCAAGCGCTGCGGCCCCGGCGATCTCGACTGGGTCATCGTGCGCGAGAACTCCGAGGGCGAGTACGCCGGCGTCGGCGGGCGGGTGCACCAGGGCCATCCCACCGAGGCGGCCACCGACGTCTCGATGATGACCCGGGCCGGTGTCGAGCGCATCATGCGCTTCGCCTTCACGCTTGCGCGTTCGCGGCCTCGCAGGCAACTGACGGTGGTCACCAAGTCCAACGCCCAGCGGCACGCCATGGTGATGTGGGACGAGATCGCCGTCGAGATCAGCCGCGAGTTTCCGGACGTCGCCTGGGACAAGGAGCTGGTCGACGCGGCCACCGCGCGCATGGTGACGCGGCCCGCGTCACTGGATACGCTCGTCGCCACCAATCTCCACGCGGACATCCTGAGCGACCTGGCGGCCGCGCTCGCCGGCAGCCTCGGCATCGCGCCCACCGGCAACATCGACCCGGAACGTCGCTACCCGTCCATGTTCGAGCCGATCCACGGCTCGGCCTTCGACATCATGGGCAAGGGGCTCGCGAATCCGATCGGCACTTTCTGGTCGGCGGTCATGATGCTGGAGCACCTGGGCGAGCGGCCCGCCGCCCAGGTGCTGATGAAGTCGATCGAGCAGGTGACGGCGGATGCCTCGCTGCACACCCGTGACCTCGGCGGCACCGCGACCACCGCGCAGGTCACCCGCGCGGTGTGCGAGCGGATCCGGGAGAACGCGACGGCGATTGCCGGCGCCTGATCAGGGTGGACGGCGACGCGCGCCGCGGCACGGCGTAGGCTCAGGCCAGGCAGGTTTCCGCGCGCCAGCCGTACATCCACTCCAGCGCGTCGTAGAACCGCTCCGGCGTGCGCCCCTTCCAGAGGTCGTTGCGCACCAGCCGCTCGACGCCCTTGGCGTGATAGATGCGACCCATCTCGCGGGTCGAGTAGACCATGCGCGCCGTGCGGGCCACCCGCGAACGCTCGTAGTGGGCGAAGGCCGCGGTGAAATCCCCCGCGTGCGCGGCGACCGCCGCACCGAGCGTCACCGCGTCCTCCAGCGCCATGCAGGCGCCCTGGGCCAGGTACTGCATCATCGGGTGCGCCGCGTCGCCGAGCAGGGTCACCCGTCCGAAGCTCCACCGCTCGATCGGCTCGCGGTCGGCCGTGGCCCATCGCCGCCAGCTCCGGGGCAGGTCCAGCAGCTTGGCGGGCGTCGCGTGGATTCCCTGGAAGTGCGCAAGCACCTCCTCGCGGCTGCCCTCGGTGACGCCCCACACCTCGGGCTTGCTGCTGTGGAAGGTGACCACCAGGTTGAACTGCTCCCCGCTGCGAAGGGGATAGTGAACCAGGTGGCAATTGGGTCCCACCCAGATCGCCGGAAAGTTCCAGCGCATCTCCCCGGGGAAGTCCGGTGCGTCCACGACGGCGCGATAGACGACATGGCCGGTGACGCGGACGTCGTCGCCGACGACCTGCTGGCGCACTGCCGACTTCACGCCGTCGCAACCGATCAGCGCGCAGCCGCGGTGCGAACCGCCGGCGGCGTCGTGGACGGTGACGCCTTCCGCGTCCTGGGAAACGCGCTCCACGTGGGTCGACGTCAGCACCTCGATGCGACCGGTATCCTGCACGCCTTCGAGCAGCGAGGTGTGGACGTCCGCCCGGTGGATCACGGCATACGGATTGCCGAAGCGCGCGCGGAACGCTTCGCCGAGCGGCACGTCGGCGACCACCCGGGCGTCGATCGCGTCCATCATCAGCATCTTCTCGGTGTACACCGCGCGGCCGCGGGCTCGCTCGCCGACGCCAAGCGCGTCGAAGGCGGCGAATGCGTTCGGCCCGAGCTGCACGCCGGCGCCGATCTCGCCGATCTGGGCGGCCTGCTCCAGCACCTTGACCGGGTACCCCAGGCGAGAGAGCGCGAGCGCGCACGCGAGCCCGCCGATTCCCCCTCCGGCGATCAGCACCGGCGCCTGGCCGCGCACGACCGCAGGACCGACGCCCGTCTCGCTGGTAGCCATCCCACTCCTCCTCGCTGGCGTATCCGAATCGAATATACCCCGGAAGCCAACTAACATTCCCTCGCTGTAGCGGCCCTCGCCGCGGCCCGATTCTCGAACCGACACGGAGACGACGATGAACTCGAAGGAAGAGCCCGCTCCCCCGATCGCGCTCAGCGGATCCTTCGCCCCAGGGGAGGAGCAGCGCTGGCTGGATGCGCTCTCCCGCGCGATGCCGTCGGAGAGAATCCGTTCCGCGCGTGACATCGCCGAACCGGAGCGCGTCGAGCTCGCCATCGTCGCGAGCCCCGATCCGGCGACGCTTTCGGGCATGGCGTCGTTGCGCTGGATCCAGAGCCTGTGGGCGGGCGTGGAGCAGCTGGTCGCCGAGCCCGCCCTCGCGCACCTGCCGATCGTGCGAATGGTGGATCCGGAGCTCACCCGCACGATGGCGGAGGCTGTGCTCGCGTGGACGCTCTACCTGCATCGCGACATGCCCGCATACCTTGCGCAGCAGCGCGAGCGGCAGTGGTTCCAGCGCGCCTACGTCGCTCCGTCGGCACGGCGCGTGGGCATCCTCGGGCTCGGCGCGATCGGCCGTCAGGCCGCGCGCGCGCTCGTTGGCGCCGGCTTCCCGGTGAGCGGATGGAGCACCAACGCGAAGCAGATGGAGGGCGTGAGCTGCCTGCATGGACGGGACGGCCTGGTCGCATTGGCCCGCGCCACCGATATCCTCGTCTGCCTGCTACCGCTCACGCCGCAGACGCGACACATCGTCGATGCCGGAGTGCTGCGCCTCCTGCCGCCAGGCGCGGCGCTGATCAATGCCGGCCGCGGGCCCCTGGTCGCCACCGACGCGCTCATCGAGGCCTTGGACGCGGGCCGCCTCTCGCATGCGGTGCTGGATGTCTTCGACGACGAGCCCTTGCCTGCCGACAGCCCCCTCTGGTCGCACCCCGGCGTCACCGTGATGCCCCACGTGGCTGCCGTCACCGATCCGCAGACCGCCTCGCTGGTCGCCGCGGCGAACGTGCGGAGCTGGCGCGAGACCGGCCGCATACCCAAGGCGGTCGACCGGCGCCGTGGATACTGAAGCGTGAAGCGCCGGCACGAAGCGCCGAGGGAGCTAGACGACAGGAAACGTTTTTCCACTTTTGGCCCGGCGAACGCGTTCGATCGACAGGCCTACACCCCGGGGTGGGCCGCGTCGGATTGACTTACACCGGGGGCGATGCAACGATCCATCCATATCAGGGGGGCGACGCATATGGCCTTGAGAGTGCTGGTTGTGGACGACCATCCAATGATGCGTGGCGCGTTGCGCACCGCGTTGGAGCTCCTCTCCGAAGATGTCGTCGTGGTCCCCGCCGGCTCGCTGCAGGAGGCGTTCCGCCAGCTCTCGACGCAGCCGCTCCCGGATCTCGTGCTGCTTGACCTCAACCTGCCGGATGCCTGCGGTACCGCCACCATCGGCGGCTTCCGCACGCGCGCGCCCGGCAGCCGCGTCGTCGCCGTGTCGGCCGTCTATGATGCCGCCACCGTGCAGGCCAGCCAGGCAGCCGGCGCGGTCGGGTTCATCCCGAAGAGCTACGGCATGGACCAGCTGCTGGTCACCATACGGCGGGTGCTCGCCGGCATGACGGCATTCCCGGACTTCAACCAGCGCGGCCTGCCGGCCCCCCCGGCCTCTCCCCCCGGAGAGATCCGGGACATCCACCAGCCGCCCGCGGCCGGCGCCGCTGCGCACCTGCCACCCCTTGCGCCCATGCCGCGGCCGCCAGCCCGGGAGTACAGCGACGGGCGTCATCTCGGGCTCACGGAACGCCAGCGCGGCGTGCTGCGGCTGATGCTGCTCGGCCTGCCGAACAAGGCCATCTGCCGGGAGCTGGACCTCGCGGAAGGCACGGTCAAGGTCCACGTGAGTGCCGTACTGCGCGCGCTCGGCGTGGCCACGCGGGCGCAGGTGGTGGTCGCCGCGAACCGCAGCGGTATCCGGGTCGAGGAGATGCAGTAGGCGCGTGCGGGTTTGCCCTTAGCGCCGTTCCGGTTGACAAGGGTTGCCCCGGGTTGACCTCGTCGATCCGCCGGCTATGCTGGTGACATCCCGTTCCGGACACGCGCTTCAGAGCCGAAGCGTCGACAGCATGCTGGAGCGAGGCGGAGGAGACCCTACATCAAAGGACAGCGGCGTCGACACCGGCGCCCCCGCTCGCCGACGGTGGTGGGGCGGCGGTCAGGACGAAGTGGCGGATCCAAGCTCGCCCGGCCCCTGCCCCGTCGCCACTACGTCGGCACCAGGTCATGGCGACCGCACAAGCACCCTTCAAGATCGCGGCGATGGAGCTGTTCGAGCCGCGCTTCGGCCCGTCTGGTGTCTCCGAACCGGCCGAAAGTGGAATGATGGCGTCCCGTAGGGGATTCGAACCCCTGTACTCACCGTGAAAGGGTGATGTCCTAGGCCTCTAGACGAACGGGACTGAGGCGATGCCTTGTTTGTCTGCTCGGACCGGTTTCGACAGAATCCTGCCGCGAACGGCCGAGCCTGGAACTGGTGGAGGTAAGCGGGATCGAACCGCTGACCTCTTGCATGCCATGCAAGCGCTCTCCCAGCTGAGCTATACCCCCGAGCAAGCCCGTAATAATAGCGTGAGGCATGCGCAAGTGGCAAATCCAACCGCTCACCGGCTGCACTGAGCACAAGCGCGCCCCATCGCGGGACCCCGACGGCGCTCAGCCGGCCATCTCGCAGGCCCGCGCCGGATCCTTGGAGAACCACAGCGCCCCGCGATAGGTGCCGGCGGCACCGTTGACCCGGACCATCCGGCCACCCGCCGAGAGCACCACCAGGCGGTTGCCATGTCCCACCCGCTCTGCCAACCACTGGACGAAGGCCGGTCGCTCCAGCAGGCCGGGATCGGAGGCAAGAAGCGGCCGCAGCACGGCCCCGGCGAAGGTCGCGGTGTCGGATAGGCCGTCGGCGGGCGTCGGCACGTCATCGATCGTCCCGTTGTGCATGAGCGCGATCCGGTCCGGGACCACCCAATGCGGGTGGGCGTTCGCGGACGAGACCACGCCCCGGGTCGCCTTGCGGAAGTGGATCGCCGCCGGCACCCCGGGCGGTATGCGCCGGATGCTGGCAAGGATGCCGTCCAGCGCCGGCAGGCCGCGCCAGGTGTGGAGGCACCCATTGCGCGCGTACATCAGGCCGAAGCCGTCGCGGTTGGCGAGCCAGACATCGGTGAGGAAGCGCTCCGAAAGCTCGGCGAAGCCGGTCTGGCTGGTGATGATCAGGCACACGGCGGCACTCCGCGTTGATCCGACGCGACCTCGCGCCTGCTCCGTGAGTCGGGGCCCGACCCTCCCGGGTTCAAGCCCCGGGGCGAGCGGATAAACTCGCTTTCTTCCCAGCCTTGTACGCCGGACGCGGGACGCGCGCCCCGGCCCTGCCCCCTGGAGCCTCCTTCCATGACTGCACGACTCATCGACGGCGCCGCCATCGCGGCCCGATGCCGCGCCGAAGCCGCCGAGGCGGCCGCCCGATGCCTCGCCGCCGGACGCCGTCCGGGGCTTGCGGTAGTCCTCGTCGGCGATTCGCCGGCCTCGCAGGTCTACGTGCGCAACAAGATCCGGCTCTGCGAAGAGGCGGGCTTTCACTCGGTTTCGGACCGGTTTCCGGCGGACTTGACGGAGGAGCGGTTGCTCGCCCGCATCGCGGAGCTGAACGCGGATCCCGCGATCGACGGCATCCTGGTCCAGTTGCCTCTGCCCGCGCACCTCGATAGCCGGAGAATCATCGAGGCGATCGACCCCGAGAAGGACGTCGACGGGCTGCACCTGATCAACGCCGGCGCCCTGCTCGCCGGCGTCCCGCGCCTGGTGCCCTGCACGCCACTGGGGGTGATGAAGCTGATCGAGCACACCGGCGTCGCGCTGCGCGGGGCCGAAGCGGTGATCGTGGGGGCCAGCAACCTGGTAGGCAAGCCGCAGCTGCACCTGCTCTTGCAGGCCGGCGCCACCGTCACCATCTGCAACAGCAAGACTCGCGACCTCGCCGCGCAGGCCCGCCGGGCCGACGTGCTGGTCGTGGCGGTCGGGCGGCCCGACATGGTGACCGGCGAGATGGTCAAGCCCGGCGCCGTGGTGATCGATGTCGGCATCAACCGACGGGACGACGGCAAGCTCTGCGGCGACGTGCATTTCGCATCCGCAAGCGAGGTGGCGGGCTGGATCACGCCGGTGCCCGGAGGTGTCGGGCCGATGACCGTGGCGATGCTGCTCGCGAATACCGTGCAGGTCGCCCGCCAGCGATTGAATGTTTGACGAAGGACTTATGACGAACGACAAGCAAGTGAACGAGGCGAGCGCCGCCGCTGCAGCGGCAGCCGCGGCCACTCCGGACAATCCCCTGCTCGACCAGCGCGACCTGCCGCGCTTCGCGAGCTTCACGCCGGAGCTGGTCACGCCCGCGATCGATCAGCTCCTCGCCGAGGCGGAGGCCGCGCTGGCCCGCGCCACGGACGACGCCACGCCGGCTACCTGGAACGACTTCGTCCTGCCGCTGGAGGCCGCGACGGAGCGACTCGGCCGGGCCTGGGGGATGGTGCGTCACCTGAATTCGGTGATGAACTCGCCGCCATTGCGCGAGACCTTCAACGAGAACCTGCCGCGCATCACGGAATTCTGGACGCGGCTCGGACAGGACGAGCGACTCTACCGGCGCTACAAGGCGCTCCGCGACGGCGAGGAGTACGCGAAGCTCGATGCCGCGCGCGCCCGGGTCGTGGACAACGCGCTGCGCGACTTCCGCCTGAGCGGCGCCGAGCTGGTCTCACCGGGACGGGAGCGCTTCGCCCAGATCCAGGAAGAGCTTGCCGCCGCGCAGCAGCGCTTCTCGGAGAACGTGCTGGACGCCACCAACGCATTCGAGCTGCTCGTAGACGATCCTGCCCGCCTTGCGGGCCTGCCGGCCGACGCGATCGCCGCGGCCCGCGCCGATGCGGAGCGCAAGGGCACGAAGGGCTGGCGCTTCACGCTGCACCTGCCTTCCTATCTGCCGGTGATGCAGTACGCACAGGACGCATCGCTTCGGGAGACGATGTACCGGGCCTACGTGACTCGCGCCGCCGAAGGGTCGCCGCAGGACAACACGCCGCTCATGCATCGGATCCTCGCCTTGCGGGCTGAGGAAGCGAAGCTGCTCGGCTACCCCACCTATGCGCACGTCTCGCTGGTGCCGAAGATGGCGGAATCGCCGGAGGCCGTGGAGGCCTTCCTGCGCGATCTCGCAACGCGCGCCCGCCCGTTCGCGGAGAAGGATCTCGCCGAGGTACGTGCCCATGCGCGCGAGCACCTTGGCATCGAGGAGCTGCAGGCCTGGGACCTCGCCTACGCGAGCGAGCACCTCAAGCAGGCGCGCTATTCCTTCTCCGACAACGAAGTCAAGCAGTACTTCCAGTTGCCTCGGGTCCTCGACGGACTGTTCCGGCTGGTCGAGCGCATGTTCTCGGTACGAATCCGACCGGATTCCGCGGAGGTCTGGCATCCGGACGTGCAGTTCTTCCGAATCGAATCGGACGACGGCCTCGTCGGACAGTTCTACCTGGATCTCTACGCGCGCGAGGCGAAGCAGCCGGGCGCATGGATGGACGACTGCCGCGGCCGCAGCCGCCACCCCGGCACGACGTCGGTCACGGCCGACAGCTCGGGGGGCCTGGGGCTGGTGCAGACGCCGGTGGCCTATCTCGTCTGCAACTTCCAGCCGCCGGTGGACGGCAAGCCCGCCCTGCTGACGCACGACGATGTCGGTACCCTCTTCCACGAGTTCGGTCACGGCCTGCATCACATGCTGACGCAGGTCGACACGCTCGGGGTCTCGGGCATCTCCGGGGTGGAGTGGGACGCGGTGGAGCTGCCCAGCCAGTTCATGGAGAACTGGGCATGGGAATGGGAGATCGTGGAGTCCATGAGCCGGCACGTGCAGACCGGGGCGGACATGCCGCGCGAGCTCTTCGACCGGATGGTGCGCGCCCGAAACTTCCAGGCCGGCCTGCAGACCCTGCGCCAGATCGAGTTCGCGCTCTTCGACATGGGGCTGCACGGGCAGACGGAGCCCGCGAAGGCCGCCGGCGACGGACCGGACCCGATCCAGGCGATCCTGGACCGGGTGCGCGCAGAGGTCGCGGCGTTCATCCCGCCGTCCTTCAACCGCTTCCAGAACAGCTTCAGCCACATCTTCGCGGGTGGCTACGCCGCCGGCTACTACAGCTACAAGTGGGCCGAGGTGCTGTCGGCCGACTGCTTCGCCGCGTTCGAGGAGGAAGGGCTCTTCAATCCGGAAACCGGGTCGCGATTCCTGCGGGAGATTCTGTCGGTCGGTGGAAGTCGACCGGCCATCGACTCGTTCCGGGCGTTCAGAGGTCGCGAGCCCCGTCTGGAGGCCCTGCTCCGACATAATGGGATGGTCGAAGAAGCCGCCTGAACGGCCTCGGCCAGGCGCGATGCAAGTCGCGCGGGCCGGCGCTGCGGGCGCCGTCCAACCCATGGGGAATGGCATGAAGCGCATCCTGGTCGATGGCCTGGTCCTGGTCGCCGTGGCTACCGTCGCGGTGCCGGCCGCGGCGCAATACAAGTGGCGTTCGCCCGAGGGCACCGTCGTCTACAGCGACGTTCCGCCGGCCACCGGCGCACGCCTGATGGGCGACCGCTCCGCCGAGGAGCCGTCGGTCGCCGTCGCCGAGGAGAGCGCGCCGGCACAGGTGCAGTTGCCCTACGAGCTGAAGCTGGCCCGCGACCGGTTCCCGGTCGTGCTCTATACGGCGGACGGCTGCGCGCCATGCGCATCGGCCCGGCAGCACCTCGCGAGCCGCGGCGTTCCGTACAGCGAGCGGACCATCGGCACCGCCGCGGACTTCGACGCCTTCAAGGCGCTGGGCTTCTCGGACAACAGCTTTCCGGCGATGACGGTCGGACGCGAGCGGTTGGTGGGCTTCGAGACCGGCGCATACGATCGCGTCCTCAATGCCGCCGGCTATCCGCGTACCTCGCAACTGCCGAAGAGCTACAAGCAGGCTGCCGCCGTTCCGATGACGCCGCCCGCGCCGCAGAAGCTCACGGTCACCGTGCAGCGGGAAACCGTGACGGAGCAGGCGCCCTCCGCCGCGGGGGACAACCTCTCGGCGATCGAGCAGTACCGGCGCCAGGTCCAGGCGGGCGCCGCGGCGCGGGCGCCCGATCCGACCCCCTCGATCCGCTTCTGATGCCCCGGCCGGGGCCGGCCCCGGCCCGCCCTAGGCCTACTTGCCGCTGCCCGAGCCGATGACGGCGTCCGTCGTCTGGGCCTGCGACACGTTGCTGCCTGGCGGCACGCTGCGCGTGAGCCAGACGTTCCCACCGATCGTGGACCCGCGCCCGATGGTGACCCGTCCGAGCACGGTGGCGCCCGCGTAGATCACCACGTCGTCCTCGACGATCGGATGGCGCGGCTCGCCCTTCACCAGGCTGCCGTCCTCGCGCGCCGGGAAGCGCTTGGCGCCGAGCGTGACCGCCTGGTAGAGACGCACGTTGTTGCCGATGATCGCCGTCTCCCCGATCACGACGCCGGTGCCGTGGTCGATGAAGAAGCGCTCGCCGATCTGCGCGCCCGGATGGATGTCGATGCCGGTCAGCGAATGCGCGAGCTCCGCGATCATGCGCGCGGTGAGCGGCACGCCGAGGCGATACAGGACGTTGGCCATCCGATAGTGGGCGATCGCGGTGACGCCGGGATAGCAGATCAGCACCTCGTCCACGCTGCGGGCCGCCGGATCGCCCTGGTAGGCCGCGAGAATGTCGGTATCCAGGAGCTCGCGGATGCGCGGCAGGCTGCGCGCGAACTCCCGCGTGATCGAAGCCGCGCGATCGGCGTCCGTCTGGCTCAGCCCGTCCAGATTCGAGACGAACAGCAACTCGCGTCGCAGCTGCTCGTTCAGCGCGTGCAGTGCGACGTCGAGGAGGTTGCCGACGTAGTGATCGATTCCCTCGTCGGTCAGGTCCGGCCGGCCGAGCCGGTTCGGGAACATGGCGGCGGACAGGTTGCCGACGATCTCCGTGATCGCCTCGCGGGACGGCAGCTTCGGCGGCCGGCCGTCACGGTGTCGCTGTTGCAGCGATGCGTTGCGCAGGTCCCGCAGCCTGGCGACGACTTCCTCCACTCCCAGTTGATGCGCGGACGTCATGGCTCCTCGCGATAGCGTTGCGAATGCCACCACTATACCGCCGTCCCGGCCGCGAGCCTCTTCACGAAGCGCACGCCGTGCCTCTCCCGGACGAGGCAGGTGGCAGCGGCCCGGCCCTGCTGCGCCGCAAGCCCGCTGCATCGGGATGGGTCCAGGGGCAGGCGGGCCGTCCGGCGGAGAGCGGTAGACTAGCGCCCTCGACGAGCCGGCCAGCGCAGGTCTTGACCGCCGCCGGCACGCGCAGACCACCGTGGGGCGATCGCCCCACCCAACCAGCAGCGAGATGACCATGACCGACCCCCGCGCCAACTGGCGATTCGAGACGCTCTCCGTGCATGGCGGCTACCGGCCGGACCCGACCACGAGGGCCGCCGCGGTACCGATCTTCCAGACCGTCGCCTATGCGTTCGACGATGCCCAGCATGGCGCGGATCTCTTCGACCTCAAGGTGCAGGGGAACATCTACACCCGCATCATGAACCCGACCCAGGACGTGCTGGAGCAGCGCGTCGCGGCGCTCGAGGGCGGCATCGCGGGCCTTGCCCTCGCTTCCGGCCAGGCCGCGGTGACCTATGCGATCCAGACCATCGCGGAAGCCGGCGACAACATCGTGTCCGCGAGCGCGCTCTACGGCGGCACCTACAACCTCTTCGCTCACACGCTGCCGCAGTTCGGCATCGAGACCCGCTTCGGCGACCAGACCGATCCCGCGTCGCTCGGCAAGCTGATCGATGCGCGCACCAAGGCGGTGTTCGTGGAGTCGATGGGCAATCCGCAGGGCCGGGTCACCGATATCGGCCGGCTCGCCGAGGTGGCGCACCAGCATGGCGTGCCGCTCATCGTGGACAACACCGTGCCCACGCCCTACCTGTGCCGGCCGATCGAGCACGGCGCGGACATCGTGATCCATTCGCTCACCAAGTACCTCGGTGGCCACGGTACGAGCATCGGCGGCGTCATCGTGGACTCCGGCAAGTTCCCGTGGGCGCAGCACAAGGAGCGGTTCCGCCGGCTGAACGAGCCCGACGTGAGCTATCACGGGGTGGTTTACACGGAAGCGCTCGGGCCTGCCGCCTACATCGGTCGCGCGCGCGTCGTTCCGTTGCGCAACACCGGCGCGGCGATCTCGCCGTTCAACGCGTTCCTGATCCTGCAAGGTATCGAGACGCTCGCGCTGCGCATGGATCGCATCTGCGAGAACACGATGCGGGTGGCCCGCCACCTGAAGAGCCATCCCAAGGTCGCCTGGGTGAGCTACGCCGGTCTCGAGGATCATCCGGACCATGCGCTCGTCGGCAAGTACCTGTCCGGCAAGGCATCGGGCCTGCTCACGTTCGGCGTCAAGGCGACCCAGGGCAGCGCCCGTGACGCGGGCGCGCGCTTCCTGGATGCCCTGCAGCTCTTCACCCGGCTGGTCAACATCGGCGACGTCAAGTCGCTTGCCACCCATCCTGCGTCCACCACACACCGCCAACTCTCGCCCGAGGAGCTCGCCAAGGCGGGCGTCACGGAGGACACGGTCCGACTCTCGGTCGGCGTGGAGCACGGCGACGACCTGATCGCGGACCTCGACCAGGCTCTCTCCAGGACCTGAGGCGCCCGCTTCAGCGCCCTTGGCGTCCCGCGCCTCGGGCGGTGAAGCGGCCGGGGCGACGGTCGGTGCGCAGGCCCGGCGGGGGGGCCGGCTCAGTCCAGGAGCTCGCTGCGGTACCAGCGGTCCCGTCCGAGCATGACCTCCCCATGGCACCCGCCCGCCGGGATCATCGGGAAGCAGTTCTCCTCGGACGCCACCCGCACGTCCAGGAAGTAAGGGCCGTCCGAATCGAGGCACTCGCGCAGCGCCGCATCCAGCTCCGCGCGCTCGAGGACGGTACGGGCCCGCCAGCCGAAGGCTGCGGCCAGCGCCGGGAAATCCGGCAGCGCGTCGGTGTAGCTGTGGCTGTAGCGGCCGCCATGGTTGAGCTCCTGCCACTGCCTCACCATGCCCATGTAGCCATTGTTCGACAACACCACCTTCACCGGCGTCCGATGCTGGGTCGCCGTGGCGAGCTCCTGGATGTTCATCAGGATGGATGCGTCGCCGCTCACGCAAACCACCAGCCGGTCCGGATGGGCGACCTGCGCCCCGATGGCGGCGGGCAGGCCGTAGCCCATCGTGCCGGCGCCACCGGAGGTGAGCCAGCGGTGCGGTACCTCGAAGCGCAGGTACTGCGCCGCCCACATCTGGTGCTGCCCGACATCCGTGGCGACGATGGCGTCGCGGCCGCCCAATGCGTGCTGCAGGCGGCAGAGCAGCGCCTGGGGTGCGATGCGATCGGATGGGTCTTCGAAAGCGAGGCATCGTTCTGCGCGCCAGGCGGCGATGCGCCGCCACCAGGCAGCGAGGCGCTCGGCGCGATGGTCGAACTCCGAATGCGTCGCCGCGGCGAGCAGGCCAGCGAGCACCACGCCGCAATCGCCCAGGAGCGCGATGTCGGCTCGGACCACCTTGTCGATCGAGCGGGGATCGACGTCGACATGGATCACGCGGGCGCGCGGCGCGAACCGGGAGACGTCGCCGGTCACGCGGTCGTCGAAACGCGCGCCGACGCATACGATGAGATCCGCCTGGTGCATCGCGAGGTTCGCTTCCAGGGTCCCGTGCATTCCCGGCATGCCGACGAAGGCGGGATCCGACGCCGGAAAGGCGCCGAGCCCCATCAGCGTGAGCGTGCAAGGCGCGCCGGCCAGGCGCACCAGGGTCGTGAAGGCGGCGCAGGCGGCCGTACCGGAGTTCACCAGCCCACCGCCGCCGTAGAAGAGCGGTCGCTCGGCTGCCGCGATGAGGTCGAGCGCCTGCCGCAGCATCCCAGGGTCCGGTGCCGGGCGGAGCGCGGCCGTGGCAGCGCCATGGCCGTCATCCGGCGACGGCTCCGCCACCGGCTGCTGCTGCAGGTCCTTCGGAAAATCCACCAGCACCGGGCCAGGGCGTCCCTCGATCGCGACCGCATGGGCCCGCCGCACCACCGCCGCCACGTCGGTCGCGGCCTTCAGCTGGACGTTCCACTTGGTCACCGTCGCGGAGATGCCGAGGGCGTCGCACTCCTGGAAAGCATTGGTCCCGATCGCGTGCGTGGCAACCTGGCCGCTGATGCACAGCAGCGGGATCGAGTCGCTCAGCGCATCGAGCAGCCCGGTCGTCGTGTTGGCGACGCCGGGCCCCGACGTGACGATCACCACCCCGGGCCGTCCCGTGCTGCGGGCATAGCCCTGCGCCGCATGCACGGCCGCCTGCTCGTGCCGCACCAGCACATGGCGCAACCGGGGGGTTGCATGGAGCGCGTCGTAGAGCGGAAGCACGGCGCCGCCGGGGTAGCCGAACACGGTATCGACGCCGAGATCCAGCAGCGTATCGACCAGGACCTGGGCCCCGGTTCGAGGCTGCGCGGGACTGCACGCCGGTAGCGAGGTGCCGGAGGGGGTGGCGACGACGGCGCCGGCCGTCGCCCGCGCCGGGGCAGGCGCACGGTCGAGGAGTCGTTCCATGCGATCGATGTTACCGGGCCGGACGGGGAAAAGGCTTCCGTTTTGCAACGCTACCCGCTGGATAGAGGATGTATTTGCCGGGTATGCTCTATCGTTCGAAAAATCCTTCGGAGGCCGCCGGATGAAGCTCGACCGCTACGACATCGCCATCCTGGAGGGACTGCAGCGCAACGCCCGAATCAGCCTGCAGGCACTCGGCAACGAAGTCGGGCTCACGGCCTCCCCATGCTGGACACGCATCCGACGGTTGGAAGCCGCCGGCGTGATCGAGGGCTACACCGTCCGGTTGAATCCGGAAGCGCTCGGACTGGCCGACACCGTGATCGTGCACGTGACGCTGGAAAGTCATTCGGACGAGGCGCTGATGGACTTCGGCCGGGCGCTCGCCTCGATCCCCGAGGTGATGGAGGCCTTTCTCGTATCCGGCGAGTACGACTACTACATCCGCATCGCCGTGAGCGACACGCGAGACTACGAGCGATTGCTGCGGGAGAAGCTGTACAAGATCCCCGGAATCCGGCATAGCAAGTCCAGTTTCGTACTGCGCCAGCTCAAGCAGAGCCACCTGCCGCTGCGCCGCGAACGTCTGCTCGGCGACGACCCCGAACGACGCTGAGCCGCACGCGGCGCCAGGACTGCACGCTGCAGGGCCCGCCGATACAATGCGACCCATGGAGAGGGTGCACACGATGCGCGACCTGCGCGATGCGGTGGGCCGGATCGGACCGTGCGCGCTGGTGCCGACGATGGGTGGGCTGCACGCGGGCCACGTCTCGCTCGTCACGCTGGCCCGCGGTACCGGGCTTCCGGTGGTCGCCAGCATCTTCGTCAATCGCCTGCAGTTCGCGCCGGGCGAGGACTTCGACCGCTACCCCCGCACCTTCGAGGACGACTGCCGGCAGCTCGAGGCAGCCGGTTGCCGGCTGGTCTTCGCGCCGGACGAAGCGGAGCTCTATCCCCGGCCGCAGCGCTTCGTGGTCCAACCGGACCCCGAGCTCGCCGATATCCTGGAGGGAGCGCATCGCCCCGGCTTCTTCACTGGCGTCTGCACCGTCGTCATGAAGCTCTTCTGCTGCCTGCAGCCGAAGGTGGCGGTGTTCGGCAAGAAGGACTACCAGCAGCTACGTGTGATCCAGCGCATGGTGGAGCAGTTCGCGCTGCCGATCGAGATACTCGCGGGCGAGACGCAGCGAGAAGCGAATGGGCTCGCGCTGTCGTCGCGCAATCGCTATCTCGACCCGCAACAGAAGGCCCAGGCGCCCGGGCTCGCCGCCACGCTGCGCGAGCTGGCGCAGGCCTGGCGCGAGCCTGGTTCCGTCGCGGCCGAGCTGGAACGGGGCGCGCTCGCGCGGCTTGCCGGCGCGGGCTGGGTGCCGGACTACGTCACCGTGCGTCGGCGCACGGACCTGCAACCGCCGGCGCCGGAAGAATCGGCCGCCGGCGTTCCCCTCGTTGCCCTCGGCGCGGCGCGCCTGGGCACCACCCGGCTGATCGACAATGTCGAGCTCTGACATCGCGACCCCCGTCCTCTCGCGGCGTCGCGCGCTCGCCGGCGCGGCCGGCCTGCTGCTCGGCTCCGCCATGCGCGGCGCCTTGGCGCAGCCGGTCATTCCGCTCACCCTCGCGTACCCCACGCGGCCGCTGCGCCTCGTCGTTCCGTGCCCGCCCGGCAGCGTCGCCGACGCGATCGGCCGGGCGATCGCGCCGTCGCTCGCGACCGAGCTCGGCTACGAGGTCCAGGTGGAGAACCGTGCCGGCGATGGCGGCAACGATGGCGCGGGCCTCGTCGCCAACGGCGCAGCCGACGGTCACACGCTGCTGCTCGGGGCCCTCACCACGCATTCGATTCGCGGCGCGTTGTTCGTGAAGACCGTGCCGTTCGATGTCGACCAGAGCTTCGCGGCCGTGGCGGTCCTCGGCTCGGTTCCCAGCCTGCTCCTCGCCCATCGCGACGTCGCGGTGGCCAGCCTCCGCGAGCTGGTGGACCAGGCGAAGCTGCGGCCAGGCGCCTTCTCCTTCGCCTCCGGCGGCGCGGGGAAGATCGGCCACATGGCCGGAGAGCTGCTCCAGGCCGTTGCCGGCATTCGTCTGCGCCACGAGATCCGCGATGGAACGCAGTCGGCCCTGCGCGCAGTGGTCGCGGGCGAGGCGCATCTGATCGTCGCAGCCGCGGACGACGCCATGCCACATGTCGAAGCCGGCACGTTGCGCGCGCTCGCGGTCGCGGGCCACTCGCGGATCTCGCGGCTGCCGGACGTGCCGACCGCGGCGAAAGCGGGACTCGAAGGCTTCGATGCGGAGGCGCTCTACGGTCTCGTCGCGCCCGCCGGTACACCCGACGCGGCACTCGCCAAGCTGAACGGCGCCGCGCGTGTCGCGATGGACGAGCCCCAGGTGCGCGAAGCGCTGCGCGCGCACGGCGCGATTCCCGTGTCCACCACGCTGCCAGAGGCGCAGGCCGCGTTGCGGATCGAAAGCGCGAAATGGAAGAAGCTGGTGCGCGACGCGCGTCTGCAGGGCCGGTAGATCCGTCGCTGGTCGACCGGCGGCGTGGCAGGCCTCGAGAGCACTCTTGAGCTCTCGCGAGCCCGCGATACCCCGCAAAGCCCGCAAGCCGCTGCGGGGATGCTCCCGCTTGCGGTATTCTCTGCCTCACAAAGAACCCGAAGCTGCCGATTCTCCGTGAGGCGGCTAGCCCATGGAGCCCTGGATGGACCTGGATTTCACCTCGCCACAGTTCTGGATCGCTGTCGGCCAGATCATCATGATCGACATTCTGCTGGGCGGCGACAACGCGGTCGTGATCGCGCTTGCCTGCCGGCGGCTCGATCCGAAGCGGCGGCGGCTCGGCATCCTCTGGGGCACCGCCGGCGCGATCGGCCTGCGGGTCATCCTCGTGTTCTTCGCACTCACGTTGCTTGCGATTCCGTACCTGAAGGTCGTGGGCGCGCTGCTGCTCTTCTGGATCGGCGTCAAGCTGCTGCTGCCCGAGGAGGACCACGGTCACGCCAACATCGAGGGCTCCGACAAGCTCTGGGCGGCGGTGCGCACGGTGATCGTCGCGGACCTGGTGATGAGCATCGACAACGTGATCGCGATCGCGGGCGCCGCACAGGGTGCCGGCGACGGGCATCAGATGCCGCTGGTGATCTTCGGCCTGCTGGTGAGCGTGCCCATCATCATCTGGGGCAGCCATCTGGTCATCAAGCTGATGGACCGGTTCCCGATGATCATCACGCTGGGCGGCATGCTGCTCGGCTGGATCGCGGGCGGCATGATCATCTCCGATCCGGCGCTCACGCATCTGACCGAGCCCCACATGGATTGGCTCTACTGGGTGGCACACATCGTCGGAGCCCTGATCGTGCTCATCTGGGGCCGGCTCGCGGCTTCGCGCGTGAACGCCCGGATCAGCGCGCGCGCGGCGGAATCAGCCCAGGCCGACGACAAGGCTGCCGCGCACAACCAGGCTGGCTAGGCCGCCGGACGACGCGCTAGCCCGCCAATCGGGAGAGCGAGCGCTGCAGCGGCGCTGCCGCGGGACTCTGGACGGTGTGCCGCACCAGGATGTCGGAGGGCGACGCGCTCCTGCCGTAGAAGGCGGCGTTGGCCTCGGTGTCGGGACTGATCACCGCACCATCCAGGCTCACGCCGACGAACGCGCCGCGTGACCGCGCGAACGTGACCAGGTCGCTGGTGACGTCTTGGCCCGTTCCCTTGCCCTTCGGCCCGGCGGTGACGCTCGCATCGCCGCCGAGCTTGATCGAGCGGCTGAGCAGCCCGTCCACCGCGCGTTCGGTCATGACCAGCGCGATCACCTCGGAAACGTCCCCACCCACCTGCAGGCCGACGCTGCCGACGCCCACGTTGTAGAAGGCAGGCCCGACCCAGCGATTGCCGTCACGCACGAGCAGCAGCGCTTCCCCACCCGCTCCGCCGAGGAAGAAGCCGGCTCGAACCATCCGGGGACTGATGAGCACCCCTCTCGCGCGCTTCAGGTTGTCGCGCAGCCACTGCATCTCCGGATCGGCCTCGAAGCTGGCGAGCGTGGACTGCGCCGAGCGCACCAGCTCGCTGGTGTCGGATCGGGTTGCCGGCGTGGTGCATGCGCCGATGGCGACGGCGCCGGCCGCGAGCGACGCGCAGATCCAGCGGCGGCGATGGATACGGACGGACATGGCGATCTCCTGGAAGCAGTTGACGAGAATCTCCGGAGCCATCCCCGCGGACGGTGCGGAGCCGTCCACTATGCAGAAAGCGCGCCCGGACTGCAATCCCGCGCCGGTTGCAGCGAGGACCAGCGCTTCCATGGCCGGCAGTCATCACGGCAAGCGGCAGGCAGGTGTCGACAGGACAGGCATGGCGTCGACGGGCGGGTATAGTCATGCCTGCCGCGTCCCGACCAATCGTGATCATCGCAACATTGAAGCTCGCCACCTGGAACGTCAACTCCCTGAAGGTCCGCCTGGACCACCTTCTCGGCTGGCTGCGCGAGAATCCCGTGGACATCGTCTGCCTGCAGGAGACCAAGCTGCCGGACGACCGGTTTCCCGTCCCGCAGCTGCGCGAGGCGGGCTACGAGGCCATCTTCTCCGGCCAACCCGCGTACAACGGCGTGGCGATCCTCTATCGGCCTGACCGAGGGCTCGAGCCGAGCGAGGTCGTCGTGGACAATCCCCTGCTGGAAGACCATCAGAAGCGGCTGCTTACCGCCTGCTTCGGCGAGCTGCGCGTCACCTGCGGATACTTCCCGAACGGGCAATCGGTCGGGAGCGAGAAGTACCGCTACAAGCTGCGTTGGCTCGCCGCGCTGCGCGAGTGGCTGGCGCAAACGGCGCCCGCACATGCGAGCAAGCACCAGGTGCTGCTCGGCGACTTCAACGTCGCCCCGGCAGACGAGGACGTGCACGATCCGGCACGGTGGCAGGGTGAAGTGATGGTCTCCGAGGCCGAGCGGGCCGCGTATGGCGAGCTGCTCGCGCTCGGGCTGCACGATGCCTTCCGCTTCTTCGAGCAGCCGCCGCGCTCCTTCACCTGGTGGGACTACCGCCAGCTCGCGTTCAGGCGCAATCACGGCCTGCGCATCGATCTCATCCTCGTGTCCGGGTCGCTGCGTCCGAAGGTGAAGGCCTGCTGGATCGACAAGGCCCCGCGCCGGCTCGAGAAGCCGAGCGATCACACGCCGGTGGTGATGGAGCTCGACTGGCCGGCGAGCATCGCTGCCATCCCGCCAGGCGACGACGCGATCCCCGACCCGGTGTAGGCCCCTGCGGCCGGACCCGGCAGGCCTCTTCGTCGGAAGAGGTCAGTCGTCCAGTCCCAGCTCCTGGATCTTGCGCGTGATCGTGTTGCGGCCGATGCCGAGCCGCAGCGCTGCCTCCACGCGCCGGCCCCGGGTATGTTCGAGCGCCGTGCGGATGAGCGTTGCCTCGAAGACGCGCGTGAGCTGGTCCATGACCCCGGAAGGCTCGCGTGCGGCCGCATCCCCTTCCGGCAGGCCGGCCGGATCGGCGACTCCCTCGGCGAGCAGGCGGGCGGCCTCTTGCGCGAGCAGGCGCGCCCAGGCGGGGGTCGCAACCGGCGACTCGGTTGCCTCGCGCAGCGCGAGCTCGGACTCCATCGGCAGCACCGTGCCAACCGGCGCCGCCATGGCGCCAGACAGGGCACCGGGCATCGCTCCCGGCGTCGGCGTCGTCCCCGGCATGGCGCCGTGCGGCGCGCCCGGCATGGTCGCCGACGAGGCGCCGGCGGTCCCGGCCGACGCGGTGACGGCACCGGTTCGCTCCACGGCGAGGATCTCCGGCGGCAGGTCCCGCGCGGCGATCACATGGGTAGGCGCCATCACCGTCAGCCAGTTGCAGACGTTCTCCAGCTGGCGCACGTTGCCCGGCCACTGCGCGCGCTGCAGGATCTCGATCGCATCCGGTGCCAGCCGCTTCGCATCCACGCCAAGCTCGGCGGCGCTGCGCGCGAGAAAGTGCCGCGCGAGCAGCGGAATGTCCTCCACGCGCTCGCGCAGCGGCGGCAGCCGCAGCCGGATCACGTTGAGGCGATGGAACAGGTCCTCGCGAAACAGTCCCTGGCGAACGCGCTCCTCCAGGTTCTGGTGGGTCGCCGCGATCACGCGGGCATTGCTGCGGATGGCCTGGTGCCCGCCGACGCGATAGAAGTGGCCTTCGGAGAGCACGCGCAGCAGGCGCGTCTGCATCTCCGGCGGCATGTCGCCGATCTCGTCGAGGAACAGCGTGCCGCCGTCGGCCTGCTCGAAGCGTCCGCGACGCTGCTGCTGCGCCCCGGTGAACGAGCCGCGCTCGTGGCCGAACAGCTCGGACTCGAGGAGGTCCCGCGGGATCGCCGCCATGTTGAGCGCGACGAATGGCTTGGCCGCGCGGGCACTGTGCCGGTGCAGCGCGCGCGCGATGAGCTCCTTGCCGGTGCCGGATTCACCGGTGACCAGCACGGTGACCGCGGACTGCGAGAGGCGGCCGATCGCCCGGAAAACCTCCTGCATGGACGGCGCCTGCCCCAGCATGTCCTGCGCCTCCCCGTTCGTCTCCGGCCCGGCGGGTACGCTTTCGCGCTCCCCCACCGCGCGACGGATCAGCTCGATCGCCTTCGAGAGATCGAAGGGCTTGGGCAGGTACTCGAATGCGCCGCCCTGGAATGCCGACACTGCGCTGTCCAGGTCGGAGTAGGCGGTCATGATGATCACCGGCATGCCGGGGCGCTTGCGCCTGGCCTGGTAGAGCAGCTCGATCCCCGACTTGCCGGGCATCCGGATATCCGAGACCAGCACCCGCGGCGTGCCCTCCTCCAGCGCCGCGATCACGTCTCGCGCCTCGCGGAAGCTGCGGACCTGGAAGCCCTCCTTGGCGAGCGCGCGTTCGAGCACCCAGCGTATCGACTGGTCGTCGTCGACGATCCAAATCTCGTCCATGACATCCGCCTCGTGGCTCATGACCGATCCGCGCGTCCCCGCCCTCACGGGCGCCCCTACAAGAGTGGAAGCAATATCCTGAAATCCGTGAAACCCGGCCGACTCTCGCATTCGATCAAGCCCCCATGCTGCTCGACAAAGGTCAGGGCAAGCGGCAATCCAAGTCCGCTGCCACCTTCCCGCCCGGTCACCAGAGGAATGAAGATGCGATCGAGCAGGTCGTCCGGTACACCCGGTCCATTGTCGATGACATGCAATTCCAGTGCCAGCTTGTGCCGGATCCTGGAGATGACGACATGTCGCGCGATGCGGGTGCGCAGTCGGATGACGCCTTTGCCCTCCAGTGCCTGCGCCGCGTTTCGCACCAGGTTGAGCAGCGCCTGGATGAGCTGCCCCTTGTCGCCGCTCAGATCGGGCAGGCTCGCGTCGTAGTCGCGCTCGATCCGAAGCTGGTTGAACTCCGCCAGCACGATGGTACGCACGCGCTCGCAGACCTCGTGGATGTTGACCTGCTCCGCGGGCCGCGACGGCCGGTGCGGCGCGAGCAGGCGGTCCACCAGTCCCTGCAGGCGATCGGCTTCCTTGATCACCACCTGGGTGTACTCCTGCAGCTCGGGCGACCGCAGCTCGGCGCCGAGGAGCTGCGCCGCTCCGCGAATGCCGCCGAGCGGGTTCTTGATCTCGTGGGCGAGGTTGCGCACCAGCTCGCGGTTGGCGCGGGCGGAATCGTGCATGCGCTCCTCCCGGTCGAGACGGTTGCGCTGGTCGAGCTCGTGCAGCTCGAGCAGCAGCACGCCGTCCTCGGATTCGAGCGCCACCGCGAGGCAATAGATGGCGAGCGGCTCGTGGCCCGCCCGCTCGAGGACGAGATCCTGGCCCTTGCGGCTGAACTCGCGGCTGCATGCCTGCGCAAGCAGGCCCTGGATCACCGCGCCGTTGACGAAGAGCGACGCGAAGGGATGCCCGGCGAGCTGACGCGCGGATACGCCGAAGAGCTGCGAGGCAGCCAGGTTGCTGAAGACGGTATTGCCGTCGGCATCGAGCAGCACGACGGCGCTGCCGAGGAGGTCGAGCGCCGCGAAGCGCGAACCGTCGGCGCCACTATCCGGACTGGGAGTCGGCGTCGCTATCTCACGCTGTCCAGTTCTCGCCGCAGGGAGGCCACGTTGGCTTCAGAGCGGGCGATGTCGCCCTTCAGCCGCTCCACCCGATCGAGGTACTTCTGGTAGTTGCGCTCGTTGCCGAGGCGCTCCGGCTCGCCCCCGTTGAACTCCTTGCGGAATTCCTCCAGCTTCGCCTGCTCCCGATCGAGCTCGTCCTGCAAGATCTTGCGCCGGTCCGAGTCGCGGTTGCGCTGCGCGGCGGCATCCACCCGCGGGAACTCCGCGGGGGCGCTTGCGGTGCGGGCGGCCGGCGTGCGGACCGAGGGCACCGTGGTGAGAGACGGCAGGTCCAACGCCTTGCAGTTCCTGCCGGGCGCGTTCTGGTAGAGCGGGGTCCCGTCCGCCGATTCGCAGCGGTAGATCTGGGCCTCGGCAGACGGCGCGGACATCAGGCTGGACAGGCTGATCACCAGGCCGACAAGGGGTAGCGACTTTCTCATCTTTCGAGCGCCCTCAGGCTTGCCTCGGGATGCGCCAGTTTAAGGCATGGGGGGCGCCCCGAAAGGCGCCCCACCGCCAGCCATCGGTCGGACGACAACGCTCGCGCGACCAATGGCGGCATCCCCCGGTCGGCCGGCCCGGGCCGCCCGCCCTAGCAGGAGTAGTACATGTCGAACTCGGCCGGGTGCGCCGTCATGCGGATGCGCTGCACGTCCTCCATCTTCAGCGCGATGTAGGCATCGATCATGTCGTTCGTGAAGACGCCCCCGCGGGTCAGGAACTCGCGGTCACGGTCGAGGGACTCGAGCGCCTGGTCGAGCGAGGCGCACACGGTCGGAATCTGCGCGTCCTCCTCCGGCGGCAGGTCGTACAGGTTCTTGTCCGCCGGGTCGCCGGGATGGATCTTGTTCTGCACGCCGTCGAGGCCGGCCATCAGCATGGCGGAGAACGCGAGGTACGGATTGGCCACCGGATCCGGGAAGCGAGCCTCGATGCGGCGCCCCTTCGCGCTCGCCACATACGGGATGCGGATCGACGCCGAGCGGTTGCGCGCGGAATAGGCGAGCTTCACCGGCGCCTCGAAGTGGGGTACCAGCCGCCGGTAGGAGTTGGTGGAGGGATTGGTAATCGCGTTCAGCGCCCGCGCGTGCTTGATGATGCCGCCGATGTAGTGGAGGGCGAAGTCCGACAGGCCGGCGTACTTGTCGCCGGCGAAGAGATTGTTCCCGTCCTTCCAGACCGACTGGTGCACGTGCATGCCCGAGCCGTTGTCGCCCACGATCGGCTTCGGCATGAAGGTGGCGGTCTTGCCGTAGCTCGCCGCCACGTTGTGCACCACGTACTTCAGCAGTTGCAGCCAGTCCGCGCGCTGCACCAGCGGCGCGAACTTGGTGCCGATCTCGCACTGGCCGGCGCCGGCCACCTCGTGATGGTGCACCTCGACCGGCACGCCCATCTGCTCGAGGATCAGGCACATCTCGGAACGGATGTCCTGAAGCGAATCGACCGGCGGAACCGGGAAGTACCCCCCCTTCACCGCAGGACGATGCCCGCTGTTGCCGCCTTCATAACGCTTGTTGGTGGACCAGGAGGCTTCCTCGGAATCGATCGTGACGGAGCAGCCCGACATGTCGACGTGCCAGGTGACCGAGTCGAAGATGAAGAACTCGGGCTCCGGGCCGAAGTAGGCGGTGTCGCCGATTCCGCTCGACTTGAGGTAGGCCTCGGCGCGGCGCGCGATCGACCGCGGGTCGCGATCGTAGCCCTTGCCGTCGCCCGGATCCACCACGTCGCAGGAGAGCAGCAGCGTGGCCTCCTCCCGGAACGGATCCATGACCGCCGTCGAGGGATCGGGCATCAGCAGCATGTCGGAGGCCTGGATGCCCTTCCAGCCGGCGACCGAGGAGCCGTCGAAGGCGTGGCCGTCGGCGAACTTGTCCTCGTTGAAGTGGGAGATCGGCACAGTGACGTGCTGCTCCTTGCCCTTCGTATCGGTGAACCGCAAATCCACGAACTTCACTTCGTTGTCCGTGATCTTCTTCATGACGTCCTTGGCAGTTGCCATTCGGCGCTCTCCTGTGGGTTTGTTCAGGCAAATGCACGAACCATGCCATCGACTCGTGCATTGAAATGGGTTGCGGTGGTCGGTCCCGGGGCGAGCGCTGCGCCAGATCGGTGCATCATTCTGCACCAGAGCGGTGCCATGCGGCAATTGCCTCGTACTGGTGCGTCGGGGACACTCATGCCGGCGCGCCGGACCGGGAGTCCCGTTCTTCCGGCGACCCGTCCGGCAGGAACATGGCCTGGAGGTCATTGAGGAAGCGCTGGCCCAGCGGCGTGGCGACCAGGCGCGTCGGGTCGTCGGACAGGAGCCCGCGCGCCACGGCTCGTTCGAGCGGACCGCCCCGGCCAGCGACCGCGGCCAGCGAAATGCCGGCGTGTCGCGCCAGCAGGTCGCTCGGCACGCCTTCGGTCAGCCGCAATGCGTTCAGCATGAACTCGAACGGCAGCTCCCGGGGCGTCAGCCGGCGCTCCACCTCGACGGCGTTGCCGGCCATCGCCGCCTGCACGTAGCGACGCGGATGCCGGAACCGGGCGTAGCGCACGATGCGGTCGTGAAACGAGAGCTTGCCGTGCGCCCCGGCGCCGATGCCCAGGTAGTCGCCGAAGGTCCAGTAGTTGAGGTTGTGGCGCGCGCGGTGGCCAGGCCGGGCGAACGCCGACACCTCGTAGTGCTCGTAGCCGGCCGCGCCGAGCCGCTCCTCCACCTCGTCCTGCATCGCCGCCGCCGCATCGTCGTCCGGCAACGCCGGCGGGAACCGGGCGAACAGCGTGTTGGGCTCGAGTGTCAGGTGATAGCAGGACAGGTGCGGCGGCGAGTAGGCAAGCGCCGCGTCCAGGTCCGCCCGCACGCCGGCCAAATCCTGTCCGGGCAGCGCGTACATGAGATCCAGGTTGAAGGTGGGAAAGAGCTCGGCCGCGGCCTGCGCGGCGGCCCTGGCCTGGTCGCCATCGTGTATCCGGCCAAGGGCGGCAAGGCGCGCGTCGTCGAAGCTCTGGATTCCGAGCGACAGGCGGTTGATCCCGGCGTCGCGATAGCCTCCGAAGCGTTCGCGCTCGAAGGTGCCGGGATTGGCTTCCATGGTCACCTCGGCGCCGGCGGCCACCGGCAGTCGCGCGCGCAGGCTGGCGAGCAGGCGGTCGATTCCCTCGGGCGAGAAGAGGCTGGGGGTGCCGCCCCCGATGAAGATCGTCTGGACGGTACGGCCCCAGACCAGCGGCAGGCTCGCCTCGAGGTCGGCCTCCAGGGCGGCGAGATAACCTGCCTCGTCCACGCCACCCGCGGGGGACTCGTGCGAGTTGAAGTCGCAGTACGGGCACTTGCGCACGCACCACGGCAGGTGCACGTAGACCGAAAGCGGCGGCAGCGCGTCGAGGCGCGCCGCGCGATCGAGCCGGACGACGAGGCTCATGGCCCGACTTGCGCGAGCAGCGCCGCGAGCGCCCGGCCGCGATGACTCACCCGGTTCTTGTCCTCGGGCGACATCTCGGCGGCGGTCAGCAACGATCCGTCCGGCAGGAAGTACGGGTCGTAGCCGAAGCCGTTCGTCCCGCGCGGCTCCCGCACCAGCACGCCCGGCCAGGTGCCTTCGGCGATCAGCGGGCGCGGATCCTCGGCGTGTCGCAGCAGCACGACCACGCAGCAATAGAAGCAGGCCACCGGCTGTGCGAGCCCGGCGGTCGCCTCCAGGAGGCGACGATTGTTGGCGCCGTCCTGCGCCTCCCGCTGCAGTCGCGCGGCCGCCTGCGCGGGATCCGCTGCGGCATAGCGCGCCGAAAGCACGCCTGGCGCGCCGCCCAGGGCCGGCACGCAGATGCCGGAATCGTCGGCGATGGCGGGCAGGCCGGAGGCCCGCGCCGCGTGCCGGGCCTTGGCGAGCGCGTTCTCGACGAACGTCGGGAACGGCTCCTCCGCCTCCGGGATGCCGAGCGTGGACTGAAGGACGATCGATACGCCGATCGGGTCCAACAGCGCCTCGAACTCGCGCGCCTTGCCCGGATTGCCGCTTGCGAGCACCCAGCGGCCGCCTGCGTCCTGCACCACCCGGTCGCCTCAGCCGATCGCCTGGCGCTGCAGCTCGGCGAGTTGCGCGATGCCACGCGCGGCGAGATCCAGCATCGCGTCCGCCTGCTCGCGGCTGAAGGGGCGCCCCTCGGCCGTACCCTGGACCTCCACGAGCCCGTCCTCGGCCATCACGACGTTCATGTCCGTATCGCAGGTGGAATCCTCGCCGTAGTCCAGGTCGAGGAGCAAGCGGCCACCGCGCGCGAGCCCCACCGACACCGCGGCGACCGAACCGCGCAACGGCTGCTGCTGCAGGATGCCGGCAGCGAGCAACCCGTCGAGCGCATCGCGCAGCGCCACCCAGGCGCCGGTGATCGCGGCTGTGCGAGTGCCGCCATCGGCCTGGATTACGTCGCAGTCCAGGTGCACGGTTCGCTCGCCGAGCAGCGACATGTCGGTGACCGCGCGCAGGCTGCGCCCGATCAGCCGCTGGATCTCGAGCGTGCGACCGCCCTGCTTTCCGCGCGCCGCCTCCCGGTCGCTGCGGGTGTGTGTCGCCCGCGGCAGCATGCCGTACTCCGCGGTGACCCAGCCCACGCCCCTGCCCTTCAGGAACGGTGGCACCTTGTCCAGGACGCTGGCGGTGCACAGCACCCGGGTACCGCCGAAGGAAACCAGGACCGAGCCTTCCGCGTGGCGGGTGAAGCCGCGCTCGAAGCGGACCGGCCGCAGCTCGTCGAAGGCGCGACCGTCGGCACGCCGGAAATTGGCCGACATCAGCGTCCCTCCCGATTGGATCGCTGGATCGCGTTCTGGATCTCCGCGATGGTGCGCTCGATCTCCTCCTCGGTGAGGTCCGAGGCGGTCGGCGCGGCGCCAGGATCCGCGCCGATCGCGATGGTGGTCGTGACCGCGCCGTCGGGCAGCCCGAGCGACGAAAGCGTCGGGATGTCGTCCAGGTCGGCCGTGGCGTCCCACTTGAGCGCGAGCGCGGTGGTGTTGTCCGCGGTCATGCCGTTGCGCTGCACGGCATGCCGCACCAGGCGCGGCACCACCTCCATTACCGAGCCTTCCTCGAACTCCCGGGCCATCCCGGTCTCGTCGACGCCACTCCAGAAGCCGTCGCTGCAGAGGAGGATGACGTCGCCGGAACGGATGGGATGGCGCGAGTGGACCTCGATGGAGGGCTCGAACGGCGAGCCCAGGCAGTTCAGCACCTTGTTGCGCTCCGGATGGGTCTCGGACTCGGCCTGGGTGATGAGGCCGAGGTTGAGCAGGTTCTCCACCTTGGAATGGTCCCGGGTGCGGGTGGCGACCTCGCCGCCGCGCATGAGGTAGAGGCGCGAATCACCGGCGTGGGCCCACCAGGCCATGTCATCCTGCACCACGCAGGCGACGATGGTGGTGCGCGGACACTCCGGCAGGCCATGCGCCTCGCGATAGCGATGGAGCTCGCGGTGGCCGGCTCGAAAGGCCTCGTCGAGGAACTCCGCCGGATCCGCGAGCTTCGGCGTCGCTTCGCGCTGGAACATCGCAGCGGCCGTCTGCATGCAGAGCTGAGCCGCCACCTCGCCGCGCATGTGCCCGCCCATGCCGTCGGCGACGATCATCAGCAGCGACTCCCGCGAGAAGCAGTAGCCCATCCGGTCCTGGTTGCTGGCCCGGGCGCCGGTCTCGGTGTCCTGGAATATCGAGAAACGCATGGATCCCCGCTGGTTGGTTGGCGCGCGCTACGGGTTGGTCAGGATGGGATATCGGTTGCTCAGGCTTCGCTCTTCTGCGTCGGCCACAGGGCGGTGTTCTCGCCCGCCACGGCGGCGCTGCGGCGCTTGCGAAAGGGCACGGTGCCGAGCCATCGCATCGGCGAGAGCGAGAAGCCGCGCTTCACGCGCGGGGCCGCGGGCGGCTCGCGCAGCGCCCGTTGCAGCGAGAAGACGCTCTGCGGCCGCTCGAGCGGATTGATCTTCATGCACCAGGTCACCAGGTCCAGCAGCTGCTGGGAATAGTGCTCCGCGGCGGGCTGGATCGCGCCTTCCACCTTGTCGTGCACCGCGCGCTGGTCCGCGGGCTGCGGCGGCGCCCCGAGCATGCAGGCGTACATGCTGGCACCGAGCCCGTAGATGTCCGTCCACGGGCCCAGCTGCTGATTCTTCTTGTAGAGCTCCGGCGCGGCGAACCCGGGCGTGTACATCGGGAAGAGCTTGGGCGCGTCCTGCGTCAGGGTCTGGCGCGCGGCCCCGAAGTCGAGCAGCATGGGCGTACCGTCGCGTTTCAGGTAGATGTTGGCCGGCTTCAGGTCCAGGTGCAGCAGCCGATTGGCGTGGACCTCCCGCAGCCCGTTCATCACCTGCGCGAAGATGCGCCGGATATGGCGCTCCGGCAGCACTTCCTTGCCCGGGCGGTTGCGGTGATGGACGATCAGCTCCTGCAGGCTCCGGCCGCCTTCGTAGGCCATCACCATGTAGACCGTCTCGTTCGCGCGGAAGAAATTGAGCACCCGCACCACGTTCGGGTGAATGACCTTGGACAGCGCGCGGCCTTCCTCGAAAAAGCACTTGAGGCCGTTGCGGTAGGTGGGCAGGTTCTCTCCGCTCACCGTGGGCACCAGCTCCCCCACCGCCCGCCGGACCAGCGAGCTCGGCAGGTACTCCTTGATGGCGACCGGCTGCCCTTCCGCATCGTGCGCGAGGTAGACGATCGAGAATCCGCCGCTCGCGATCTTTCTTACAATACGGTAGCCGCCTGCCTCCAGCCCCTCCGGCAGTGGCGCGTTGTGTTGCGTAGCCATCCGCCGATTGTAGAAGGGTTGCATGCCGTCCCACCATAAGCCGCACCGCGAAACCACTGCCGAACCCACCGCGGAAACGGCCGCCGGTCCAGTTGCCGGCGCCGCTGGACGGCGGGTGCGCAGCATGACCGGCTATGCGCACCATTCCGAGGACACGACGATCGGGCGCGCCACGCTCGAGCTGCGTTCGGTCAACTCACGCTTCACCGACCTCCAGTTCCGGTTGCCGGACGAGCTTCGCCCGGTGGAGCCGCTGCTGCGCGAGCGCATCACCGCGGTGGTGAGCCGCGGCAAGGTGGAGCTGCGGGTGCAGCTGCGGCCTCGCGAATCCGACGAGCTCGGCACGGTCCGCGTCGATGAGACCTTCGTCAGCGCGCTGGCACGGGCCGAGGCGCGAATCCGCACCCTCGCCCCCCATGCGGCGCCCCTGGGCGTGTCGGACTACCTGCGCCTGCAGGCGAGCATGCCCGGGTCCGACCGCGCGGCAGGCGATGGCGACGGCGACCCGTCGCCGGAGCAGTTGTGGCAGGCGCTCGCGCCGCCGCTGGACCGGACGATCGCGGAGTTCGTCGCGAGCCGGGAACGGGAGGGCGCGCGCCTGGCCGATACCGTCGTGCGCCAGGTGACCGAGATGCAGGCGATCGTGCGCGAGCTGCAACCCATGGTGCCGGAGCTGCTCGCGGCGGCGCAGGCACGGCTCACGCTCCGCCTGGAGGAGGCGATGCCGCAGGCAACCAACGCCATCCCGGCGGAGGAAACCTTCGCGCGGATCCGCCAGGAGGTCGCCCTGCTCGGCCTGCGCGGCGACGTCTCCGAGGAGTTCGATCGACTCGGCATCCATCTCGGGGAAGTGCTGCGCGTCGTCGACCAGGGCGGCGCGATCGGCAAGCGGCTGGACTTCATCACCCAGGAGCTCAACCGGGAGGCCAACACGCTCGCATCCAAGGCGAGCGGCGTGCAGGTGACCGACGGCGCGGTGGCGCTGAAGCTTCTGATCGAGCAGATGCGTGAGCAGGTGCAGAACCTCGAGTGAGGCTTCCCCGGACTGCTGCCCCGCGGGACGGCATCGGACGGTGACGCGCTAGCGGGTTCGGGAGCGGGAGCAGGCGGACCTGGGGTATGGTTAGGGTCGAAGCCGCGTCCTGGGGTCCAAGCTCCATCGCAACAAAGGAGGCCTGAGATGAACGATATCCGCATGCTGATCGGCGGCGAGCACCGCGCCGCCTCGAATGGCGCGACCTTCGAGCGCCGGAACCCACTGGATGGCCAGGTGGCCACGCGTGCGCCGGCGGCCAGCGTGGACGACGCCGTGGCGGCCGTGGACGCCGCCGCCAAGGCCTTTCCTGCCTGGTCCGCGATGGGCCCTGGCGAGCGGCGCGCGCTCCTGATGAAGGCCTCGCAGGCCCTGGAATCCAGGGGCGAGGCCTTTGCCGCGGCCATGGCCGGCGAAACCGGCGCTTCCGGCATCTGGGCCGGCTTCAACGTGCACCTGGCGGCCGACATGCTGCTCGAGGCGGCCGCCTTGACCACGCAGATCAACGGCCAGTTGATTCCGTCCAACGTGCCGGGCAACGTCGCCATGGCCGTGCGCCAGCCCGCCGGCGTGGTCCTCGGCATCGCGCCCTGGAACGCTCCGGTGATCCTCGGGGTGCGCGCCATCGCGACGCCGCTCGCCTGCGGCAATACCGTGGTGCTCAAGGGCTCGGAGATGTGCCCCGCCACCCACGGCCTGATCATCGAGGCCCTGCAGCAGGCGGGGCTGCCTCCCGGGGTCGTCAACTTCGTCACCAACGCCCCGGCCGACGCCGGCGCGGTGGTGGACGCGATGGTGGCTCATCCGGCGCTGCGTCGCGTGAACTTCACCGGGTCGACGAGGGTCGGCAGGCTGATCGCCGGGACCTGTGCGAAGCACCTGAAGCAGGTCGTGCTGGAGCTGGGCGGCAAGGCGCCGTTCGTGGTCCTGGACGATGCGGACATCGACGCCGCCGTGGCCGCCGCCACTTTCTCGGCCTTCGCCAACTCCGGGCAGATCTGCATGTCCGCCGAGCGCATCGTCGTGGACGAAGCCGTGGCCGAGTCGTTCGTCGCGAAGCTGGCCGATCGCGCCCGCAGCCTGCCGCTCGGCGATCCCCGCGAGGGCCCGGTCGTGCTGGGCTCGGTGGTGGACATGTCGACCGTGGAGCGGTGCAACGAGATGATCGACGATGCGCTCGCCAAGGGCGCGAAGCTGGTGTGCGGCGGCAAGGCCACCGATACCCTGATGCCCGCCACCCTGCTCGACCACGTCACCTCGGCCATGCGGATCTTCCGCGAGGAGACCTTCGCGCCGGTCAAGGCCATCGTGCGGGTGAAGGGCGTGGAGGAAGCGGTGGCCTGCGCCAACGACAACGAGTTCGGCCTCGCGGCCGCCGTGTTCGGCAAGGACAGCTCCAGGGCCTGGCAGGTGGCGAGCCGTATCGAGTCCGGCATCTGCCATGTCAACGGACCCTGCGTGCACGACGAGGCCCAGATGCCCTTCGGCGGCGTCAAGTCGTCCGGGTACGGCCGCTTCGGCGGCCAGGCCGGGATCGACGCCTTCACGGAGATGCGCTGGATCAGCGTGCAGACGACGCCCCGGCAGTATCCGTTCTGAGCCGTCCGGTTCCGGGCCGTCCAGCCGAGCCGTCCAGCCGAGCCGTCCGGAATACCGGGCAAGTACCCGCGGAGAACCCTCATGAGAAGCTTGAAGCAACTGGTCGCCGGCCTCTCGGTCGGCTTGGGCCTCGCCGGTGCCGCATTCGCCTGGCCCGACAAGCCGGTCACCATCATCGTGCCCTTCCCGCCCGGCGGGTCGACGGACACCCTCGCGCGCGCGATCGCGCCAGGGCTGCAGGCGCAACTCGGCCAGAACTTCGTCGTCGACAACAAGCCCGGGGCCACCGGCACCATCGGCGCCGGCCTGGTCAAGCGCGCGCCGGCCGACGGCTACACGCTGTTCGTCTCGTCACTCGGGCCGTTCGTGATCGCGCCGCACCTCTACAAGAGCGTGCCCTACGACCCGAACCAGGACTTCGACCTGCTCACCGTGGCGGTGCAGGCGCCCAACGTGCTCGTGGTGCCAGCGAGCTCGCCGCACAAGTCCGTCGGTGACGTGATCACCGCGCTCGAGGCACAGCCGGACCGCATGACCTTCGCGTCCTCGGGTGCGGGTTCGTCGGACCACCTGACCGCGGAGCTCTTCTGGCAGCAAACCGGGACCAAGGGCGTGCACGTGCCGTACAAGGGCGGCGCGCCGGCCGTGGCGGACCTGCTGGGGGGCCAGGTGGATGCCTCGTTCCAGAACATCAACGCGATCATCCAGCACGTTCGCGCCGGCAAGCTGCGCGCCCTCGCCATCACCTCGACGCGGCGCTCGCCGCTGCTGCCCGACGTGCCGACGCTGGACGAATCCGGCGTGAAAGGTGCCGACGTCTACTCCTGGCAGGCGGTGGCGGCGCCCAAGGGCCTGCCCGCCGACGTGAAGAAGAAGCTGCATGACGCCTTGGTCGGCTCGCTGAACGATGCCTCGGTCAAGGAGAAGTTCGTGAACGTGGGATTCGAGCTGGTAGCGAACACGCCGGAGCAGTTCGAGGCGTTCCAGAAGGCCGAGTTCGATCGCTGGAAGCAGCTGATCGAGGCGCGCAACATCACCGCGAACTGACGCATGGGCGTTGCGTCGTCTTTGATCGGCCGTGGCCCGACGGCCAGGCGCCGGCTGCTGCAGGCGTTGCTCCTCGGGGTGGCCGGACTGCCTGCTCGGGGCGCGATCGCCTCCAAGGCATGGCCGTCCAGGACCGTGCGCATCATCGTGCCCTTCGCACCCGGTGGTGGCGCCGACGTCTCTGCGAGGGTCCTCGCGGAGCTGCTCACACCTGAGCTGGGCCAGTCCGTCATCGTCGAGAATCGTCCGGGCGCCGGCAGCGCGATCGGTGTCACGGCTGCCGCCAACAGCTCGGATGGCCACACTCTGCTGATGGGCAGCAACAGCATGGTGATCAATCCGTCCCTCAACCCGGCCATCACCTACGAGGTCGCTCGCGACTTCGACGCGATCGGGATGGTTTCGTCGCAACCGCTGGTGCTCGTCGTTCCGGCGCAATCCGCCATCAGATCGCTCGACGACCTGATCGCCGAGGCGCGCAGGCGGCCTGGCGAGCTGACCGCCGGCAACAGCGGCAACGGAACGCTGGCCCACTTGACGGCAGAGCTCTTCTCGCTCGAGACCGGCACGACGCTGACCCACGTTCCCTACAAGGGCGAGAGCGCGCTGATGCCGGATCTGCTGGCCGGTCGCGTGGCCTTGGGCTTTCTCAATCTCCCCAGCGTGATCGCGCACATCCGCGGCGGCCGGCTTCACCCCATCGCCGTCTCGTCGGCGTCGCCGGTGGAGGAGCTCCCGTCAGTGCCGACGTTCCGCTCGCTGAATCGTCCGAGCCTCGAGGTCCGCGGCTGGGCCGCGCTGCTCGCGCCCAAGGGCACTATTCCGGCGACGGAGCTGGATCGCCTGGCGACGCTGCTGGCAAAGGCGTTGGCCAGCGAGACCGTGAAGACACGGTTCGCCGCCTTGAGCGTGCGACCGGAGATCATGGATCGATCCGCGACCGACCGCCACCTGGCCGACGAAGGGGCCCGGTGGAAGAAGGTGATCGAGACCCGGGGCATCAAGGCGGGAAGCTGATGGCAAGCGGCGAACCGGCGCACGCCGGCCGCGGATCCCAGACCCTCGAAGTCGATGTCGTCGTGTGTGGGGGCGGTGTCGCGGGAACGATGGCGGCCGTCGCGGCCGCACGCCTTGGCGCCACGGTGGTCCTGGTCGAGCGCTACGGCTTCCTGGGAGGAAACGCAACCGCCGGTGCGGTTGCCCAGTTCAACAGCTGGCAGACCGGCGCCGGCCGCCGCGTGGTGGCGGGCCTGGCAGAGGAAGTGGTGCAGCGCCTGGAGCGGCTGGACGGTGCAAGCCCGCACGAAACCTTCGTGATGTCCACGGGGCACCGGATGGATCGCGTCGTCTACGCCCCGGAGATCCTCAAGCTGGTGCTGGACGAGCTCGTCGTCGAGGCCGGTGTGCGTCCCCTGCTGCACGGCATGCTGGTGGATGTCGGCGTCCGCGGCCGCCAGGTCGAGTCGCTGCGCGTGCTGACCAAGAGTGGAATACTCACGCTCGCGCCTCGCGTCGTGATCGACGCCTCGGGCGACATGGACCTGCTGCATCGCGCCGGCGCGCGCTTCCTGCAGCTCGACGCCGGCGAGGCGTTGCAGCCGGCCACGATGATGTTCCGCTTCGGGCCGATCGATTTCGAGCGTGTCGCGTCAATCGAGCGAAGCGAGCTGCACGCGTTGGCGCAACGTGGCTTCGCGCAGGGCCACCTCGCGAGGGCAGCGTTGCACTTCAGCAGGGATCCGCATTCCGGCGACGCCTGGTTCAACATCGGGAGGCTGGGCATCGATGCGACCGACGCCTTCGCGCTTGGCGCCGCCGAGATCGAAGGCCGGCGCCAGGCCTGGCGGGCCGCGCAGTACCTGAAGCAGTCGATCCCCGGATGCGAGGCCGGCCGGCTGCGGGGTTTCGCCACCCAGGTGGGCGTGCGGGAGACCCGCCGGGTCGAAGGCGATCATGTCCTTACCGCCGAAGAGCTGATGCAACCGGTCCGGTTCGAGGACAGCATCGCCATGGGCGCCTATCCGATCGATGTTCATCCGGCTGCGGGCGGCGGTCTCCGATACACACCGATGGGCGAGGACCACGCCTATTGCATTCCGTTCCGGAGCCTGATCCCCAGCGCGCTCGACAACACCCTGGCCGTCGGACGCGGCGTGTCCGCGACCCACGAGGCGCTCGCCGCGATCCGGGTCATGACCATCTCGATGGCCGTCGGCCAGGCCGGCGGCACGGCCGCCGCGCTGGCGGCGTCGACCGCGGCGCGAGCGGGTTCCGGAACGCCCGCGGATATCCGCGCCGTCGACGTAGCCGGGCTGCAGTCGACGTTGATCCGGAACGGCGCCCTGGTGCTCTGAAGAGCACCGCCGTCGCGCCGGGCGTCGCGCCCGCTCCGCCGGTGCGGCGAGCGCGCGAGGCTACCCGGGAACGATCGGCCGAAACCCGATCAGGGCTGCGGCCGGAACGCGTCAGGGCCGCGGAATGCCCAGTGTCTCCGGCGAGACCTTGGACTTGCCGCTGTCGTGCAGCAGCCAGACGTTGGCCCGGACCGCCGGCATCACCGCCTTCTGCGCTTCCTCGCCGGCCATCGGCGCGAACAGCGCGCCGCGGCTCGCCGCATACTTCTTCAGCACCTCGCTCTTTGCGATCTGCTCGTTCCAGATGCGCTCCACGGTCTTGACCACCTCGTCCGGCACGCCCTTCGGCAGGAAGATGCCGAAGTAGTTGGCAGGCGCCGTGAATCCTGAGATGGCCTTGGAGATCGGCTCGATGGTGCCGAAGCCTTCGAGCTCGAGCGGCTTGTCGCTCACGGTGGCGAGCGGACGCAGCCGCTTGCCCCGGATCATGTCCGCCTGCTCCACCGCGAGTTGCGTGGTGGCCTCGGTCTCGCCGGCGACGGTGGCGACCACCGCGGGATTGCCACCGTCATAGGTGACATGGCGGTACTTGACCCCGGTTGCCTTGGCGATCAGCTCCATCGCGTTGTGGCCGGCCGAGGTCACGCCGGCCGTGGCCACGGTCACGGCGCCGGGCTTGGCCTTCATCGCCTCCAGCAGATCGCCGATCGTCTTGTACGGCGTGCTCGGATTGACGCTCACCAGCTGGACGTTGGCCACGTTGAGGAACAGGTGCCAGTCCTGGATCTTGGTCTGGAGCATGCCCAGCGTCTCGTAGGCTCCGAGGTCCTGGGCGGCGCCGGCGGTCCAGGTGTATCCATCCTTGGCCGCATCCAGCGCGCTCTTCGTACCGATCGAGCCCGAGCCGCCCGGCTGGTTCACGATCACCACCTTCTGGCCGAGCGCCTTCTCGAACTCCGTCGCGGTCACGCGGGTGACCTGGTCCGTGGAGCCACCCGGCGCCCAGGGCACGATGATGGTCACCGGGCGGTCCGGCTTCCAGTTCTGCGCATTCGCAAGCGACGGCGCGACGAGCGCGCAGGCAGCGGCGACCATCAGCCCGAGCGAGGTTCCCTGGATCTTCTTCATGTGTCCTTCCTCCGGTTGCGCGGCGTCGTCCCCACCGGGCCTGCCGTCGATGGGTACTTTATTAACCAGCTGGTTCAGCTTAGCGAATCGGCCCAGCCCGGTCAATTCCGGGATGTCCATCAGGAGGCCGCTGGTAGACTTTTCCGGCAACCGGAGACGAACGACCCGCCATGAACCTCTTCGACCTCCTCGCGCAGACGGCACGGCGCTTCCCCCACGCGAACGGCGTCTACCTCGGCAAGGAGCCGGCGGCGACCTGGGCGCAACTGCGGGAGCGCGCGTTGCGCCTTGCCGCGACGCTGCGCGCGCGCCATCCCGCCGGCGCGCGGGTCGCCGTCGCGAGCGAGAACCGGCCGGAGATCCTCGAGACGATGTTCGGCACCTGGGCGGCCGGACAGGCGCTGGTGCCGATCAACTACAAGCTGCACCCGCGCGAGATGGCGGACATCGTCGCCGATGCCGGCGCGAGCCTGGTCGTCGCCTCGCCCGATCTCGCGGCCGGCCTCCGAGGGGCGCTCGCCGACGCCGCCGGGGCTTGCGCCAACCTCCGCGCCGACGGCCCGCCGCCGCTGGTGGTGATCGGCGAGGCTTCCTACACCGACTGCTTCGCGCCGCCGCCTGCCGCGCCGGCCGACACGGCGCCAGACGACCTGGCCTGGCTCTTCTACACCAGCGGCACCACCGGCCGGTCCAAGGGCGCGATGCTTTCCCATCGCAACATCCTCTCGGTCACCGTTGGTCACCTGGCCGATGTCGAGCAGTTCGACGAGCGCGCCACCCAGATTCACGCGGCACCGATGTCGCACGGCTCGGGCCTCTACATCCCTGCGTATGTCTCGCGCGGCGCGGCACAGGTGATTCCGGCGAGCGCGGGCTTCGACCCGGACGAGGTGCTCGATCTCTGCGAGGCACATCGCGGCTGCGGCATCTTCCTCGCGCCCACGATGGTGCAGCGCCTGCGGCTCGCCGCCGAGGCATCCGGGCGCCGGCCCGCCGGACTGCGCACCATCGTCTACGGTGGCGGCCCGATGTACGTGGAGGAGCTCAAGCGCTCGCTCGCGGTGTTCGGCCAGGTGTTCGTGCAGATCTATGGCCAGGGCGAATCGCCGATGACCATCACCTGGCTGCGCCGCGAGGACCATGCCGTCGCCGACGAATCGGTCCTCGGCTCGGTGGGATGGGCGCGCACCGGCATGGAGGTCGCGGTGGTTGGCGAGGACGGCAAGCCGCTTCCCGCCGGCGCGATCGGCGAGGTGACCTGCCGCGGCGACGCGGTGATGCTCGGCTACTGGAAAAACCCGGAGGCGACGCGGGCGGCGCTCCAGGACGGCTGGCTCCACACCGGCGATGTCGGGTCGTTCGACGAGCGCGGCTACCTCACCTTGCGGGATCGTTCCAAGGACGTGGTGATCAGCGGCGGCTCGAACATCTACCCGCGGGAGGTGGAGGAGGCGCTGTTGACCCACCCGGCGGTCTCGGAGGTCTGCGTGGTCGGCCGCAAGGATGCCGAATGGGGCGAGGTGGTGGTCGCTTTCGTGGTGACTGCGCGGGACGTCTCGGCGAAGGAGCTGGACGCCCACTGCCTTTCGCGCATCGCCCGCTTCAAGCGACCCAAGGACTACCGCTTCGTCGATTCGCTCCCGAAGAACAGCTACGGCAAGGTGCTGAAGCGGGAGCTGCGCGACCGCCTGTGAGTGCGGCGGCGTCGGATCGCCCCCGGGCGCAGCGGTGGCATGGGTCGCCGCTCAGTGGTCGAAGTGGAACAGCACGGTGGTGCGTCCGCCCTTGCAGGTGGCCGCCACCCGGTCCGCATGACGACGCAGCATGAAGCCCGCGAGGCGACGCTCGCCCGCCTCCGATGACAGGATCTCTTCGTTCGTCGGACGCGACTCGGGCAGCTCGAGCGGCGGCCCGTCGTAGGACACCCGCAGGTCGAGGTTGAACTCGTCGAAGGTGGCCTCCGCCTCCAGCGGGCCGGCCGGCGAGCAGGCATCGACGATCGTCTCGATCGATTGCATGAGGCTGAAGCTCGCGCGGCTGCGCGCGCTTCTGGACCACCCGGCGGACGGCGCCGTCGAGACGCCGGTGCTCCTCGGGGCCCAGGTCCATCGCCGTCAGCACGACGGCCGGGATGCCGCGGTGCCGCTCGCTCGCCCGCAGCTCCGCCAGCAGCTCGAAGCCGTCCATCTCGGGCATCACCAGGTCCAGCACCATCACGTCGATGTCGGTGCGCGCGAGCTGCTCGAGCGCCTCGCGGCCGTTGCCGGCCTCGCTGACCAGCCAGCCGTCCCGCTCCAGGGCCTGGCGCACCGCCCGGCGCTCCGGTTCCTCGTCCTCGACCAGCAACACCCGCGCGCCCTGCCGATCACAGTGCGTCCTCAGGATCCGCGCGAGCTGCTCGCGATCGATCGGCTTGACCAGGTAGTCGGTCGCGCCGAGCGCATAGCCGCGCTGCCGGTCGTCCACGATGGTGGCCAGCACCACCGGTATGTCGGCGAGCGCCGGGTCGCCCTTGAGCGCGGAGAGCACCGTCCAGCCGTCGATGTCGGGCATCATCACGTCCAGCGTGATCGCCGCCGGGCGGACCTCGCGCGCACGGGCCAGCGCCTCGACGCCGTTGGCCGCGGTCAGCACCTCGAAGCCTTCCTTCTCCAGGTAGCGCTGCATCAGCTCGCGCACCGTCGGGTCGTCGTCGACCACCAGGACCGCGCCCGACCGCGCCGCGGCGGCCCCGGTGGCCATGCCGCGCATGCCGCCCGCGGGTCGCACGGACGAGGCCGCCGTCGGCGCGCCCTCCTCCAGCTCCGCGATGGCCGGCAACCGGATGGTGAAGGTCGAGCCCCGGCCCGGCGCGCTGCGGACCGTGATGTCGCCGCCCATCATCCGGCAGAACCGGCGGCTGATCGCGAGGCCCAGGCCGGTGCCGCCGTAGCGCCGGGTGGTCGACGAATCCGCCTGCACGAAGTCCTGGAACAACCTCGCGGTCTGCTCGGCCGTCATGCCGATGCCGGTGTCGGCCACCTGCATGACGATCCAGTCACGACCGCCGTCGGCCTCGCGCCGCACCGTGAAATCGACCCGACCCCGTTCGGTGAACTTCACGGCGTTGGCTGCCAGGTTGAGCAGGGCCTGGCGCACCCGGGTGGGATCGGCCTGCATCGAGCCCACGTCGGCCGCGCAGGCGACGACCAGCTCGTTGCCGTTCTTCTCCGCCATCGGCCGGCAGGTGGCCACGATTTCCTCCACCAGCGGCTGCACGGCGAACGACTCGATGTGCAGGTCCATCCGGCCGGCCTCGATCTTCGACAGGTCGAGGATGTCGTTGATGAGCGCGAGCAGGTGCTTGCCGGCGCGCATGATGCGCTCGAGCGGCTCGACCAGGTGGTCCGCCTGGTCCTCGCGCGCATCCTCCAGCAGCATCTCGCTTACGCCGATGATCGCGTTGAGCGGCGTGCGCAGCTCATGGCTCATGTTGGCAAGGAACTGCGACTTGTGCCGGCTGCCGGCCTCGAGCTGGGCGCTCTTCTCCCGGATCTCCTCGAAGAGCCGGGCGTTCTGGATCGCGAGCACCGACTGCGAGGCGAAGGTCTCGAGGGTCGCGACGAGCGACGGCGCGAACTCGCCCGCCTCCCGCCGCCGGATCACCAGCGCCCCCAGGACATGCGCTTCCCGGAGCAGCGGGATGCCGATCAGCGAGCGGAATCCGTCGCCGCGCAGCAGGTCGTACAGCCGGTACGCCCGGGCCGCATCCAGGTCGGCGATCTGCACCGGACCCCGCTGCTCGGCGCAGGCGCCGACCACCGTGTCGCCGAGGGCGATCCGCGACTCGCGCAGCTTCGCCACCATGGCGTCGGTCAAGCCGACGTTGGCGCGGGGAACGAACACCTGGTCGACCGGATCGAAGACGTAGATCGTGCCCGCATCGCCGTTCGACAGCCGCACCGCATGCGAGACGATCGTGGCGAGCACCGTCTCCAGCTCGAGTGACGAGCCGACCGCCTGGCTCACCTGCGCGAGCGCGCGCAGCTCGTCGACCGAGCGCGACAGCTCGCCGGTGCGGGCCGCCACCTTGTTCTCCAGGTCGCGATACGACTCTTCCAGCTGCGCCGCCGTACGGTTGAATTCGGCGCCGAGCGCCTCGAGCTCGTCGCCGGTGCGGACCTCGATCCGGTGCGACAGGTCGCCGGCGCCGATGCGCTCCGCACCGGTTCGCAGCAGGCGGATCGGTGCCACCATGCCGCGCGCGAGCAGCACGCTCGCCAGCACCGCGGCGGCAAGCCCGAGCGCGAGGATCACGCCGCTGCGCACGACAGTCGCCTGCAGCGGGGCGAAGGCCTCCGAGAGCGGCTGCTCGATCAGCACGAACCAGCCGGGCGTCGGGATCGCGGCATACGCGGCAAGCACCTCGCCGCCGCCGAGGCCCTGCGTGACCAGCGGCGCGGCACCCACGTCGGTCGCGGCCCGGGCAGCGGCCTGCACCGCGCGGAACTGCGCCGTATCGGCGATGCTGCGCGCGTTGCGCACCTCGGCTGCGTCCGGATGCGCGATCACCCGCCCGGTGCCATCGACCACGTACGCGAAGCCGAGCCGGCCGACCCGGATGCGCGCGACCACGTCCCACATGGCCTTCAGGCTGACGTCGGCCGCGATGACCTCGAGCGCCGAGGTGTCGGCCGGCAGCGCGAGCGTCATGGTCGGCTCGGCGCCGTTGCGCAGGCGGATCGGACCGAAATATGCGGCCCCGGACCGGGCGGCCTGGTAGGCGGCCTCCTGGCCGAAGTCGCGGCCGCTCGCGACCGCATCCAGCCCGATGCGCGACACCCGGATCTGCTCCCTTCCGGCGACATCGAGGTAGCGGGCCTCGACGATCGACGGGGCGCTGCGCAGCAGCCGCACGAAGTCGATCTCGCGCTGCTCGGTCAGCGCGGCCGCCAGCGTGTCGCGCCAGGCGAGGTCGCGACGACGCGGCGGCGCGACCGCCGGATCATCGGCAATGGCGCGGGTGATCGCCTGCACATGGTGCGTGATCTCCTTGACGAAGCCCTCGATGCGCTGGGCGGCCGCTTCCGCCTTGACGCGCTCCACGCGCACCAGCGCGCGCTTGGCCTCCTGGTAGGAGAAGTAGAAGTCCACCAGGCTCGCCAGCGTCAGGAGGCCGCCGACCAGCAGCAGGAGCACCAGCAGGTACTTCCTGAAGAGCGAACCCTGGGCGCGCGCGGCGCTCATCGTCGGATGGTGTCGGCGCGCAGCAGCACCTTGCGCGGCACCGCAAGGCCGAGAAGCTGCGCCGTGTTCAGGTTGAGCGCCAGATCGAGCTTGTCCGCGCCTTCGACCGGCAGGTCCGAGGCGCGCGCACCCCGCAGGATGCGTTCGACCTGCCGGGCGGCCTGGAAGCCTTCGGCATAGAAGTCGGAGCCGTAGGAGACCAGGCCGCCATAGCCGACGTAGAGCGCCGCGGGAAAGACGGCAGGGACCGGCAGGCCGAGCGAGGCTTCCAGGAGCGCGGGCGCGATCTCCAGGCGACCGCCATCCGGCGCGAGGATCGCGTCGCCCGCCTGGATCGCCTTCACCGCGGCCCCCAGCTCGGCCTTCCCGGCGACCGGCCGGGCGACCAGCTCCAGGCCGAGCTGCACGGCGGCGGCTTGCGCGTTCGCCACCGCGGCGACCGACACCGGGTCGTCGCGGTCGTGGATCGCCCACACCCGGCGCGTCTCGGGCGCGAGGTTCTTCAGGATCTCGAGCCGCTTGCCGGCCAGCTCGGCGGTGAGGCTGGAGATGCCGGTCAGGTTGCCGCCCTGCCCGGCCAGGCGATCGACGAACTTCGCCGCGACCGGATCCCGCACCAGCGTGAACACGATCGGGATCGACTGCGTCGCCGCCTGCGCCGAGCGGGTGGCGCCGTCGCCGATCGTGAAGATGAGATCGACGCCGGCGTCCGCGAACGCGTCCGCCCCCTTGCGCAAGGCGACGGCATCGCCGGGGCTGAAGCGGATGTCGAAGGTCACGTCGCGACCTTCCTCGAGGCCGAGCTCGCGCAGGCCGGACTTGAGGCCCTCGACGGTCGGATGGGTGGCGGCAAGCGCCTCCGCGAGGACGCCGACCATGCGCGGGCGGTCGCTTCCCTGCGCCGGCGCCGCAGACGGAGCCAGACATGCCAGGGCAGCGGCGACGGCCGCGAGGCATGCGAGCCGGCGACGCGCCTGGTGGCGAAGCGGAACGTTCATCGCCATCGCGGTTGGGGCGTCGTGGGTCAGCCTGCGATCAGCCGCTGGTAGGCGCCCTCCGAGATCTGGCCCCAATCGCCGATCTGGTCCCGAAAGGCGGTGAAGGAGTCATAGACGCGGCGCGCCATCGGCGACTTCTCCGCCTCGGCCCGCACCACCTCGGCGGAGACCTGCTTCAGGTCGCGCAGCACCTCGGCCGGCAACGGAAGGATCTCCACCTTGCCCTGGTAGTCGGCCTTGAGCCGGGCCAGCGCGCTCGCGTTCCTGAACTCCCACTCCGGCACGGCATAGGCGCGCACCGCCGCGGTGGCATGGTTCAGGATCTGCCGCAACTCGGTCGGCAGCGCATCGTAGGCCTTCTTGTTGAAGGTGAACTCCAGCGTGGTGCCCGGCTCGTGCCACCCCGGGTAGTAGTAGTAGCTCGCGGTGTTCTGCAAGCCCAGCTTGAGGTCGTCATGCGGGCCGACCCATTCCGAGGCGTCGATCACGCCGCGCTCGAGCGCCGAGTAGATCTGGTCGGCCGGCGTCAACACGACGGTGCCGCCCAGACGCGCCACCACCTGGCCGCCGAGCCCGGGGATCCGCATCTTCAGGCCCTTGAAGTCGGAGACGTTGCCGATCTTCTTGCGGAACCATCCGGCCATCTGCGGGGCGATGCCGATGCCGGCCCGCGGCACCAGGCCGAAGGCCGCATAGGTTTCCTCCCAGAGCTTCATGCCGTCGCCGTGGTCGTACCAGGCGGCCATGCCCTGCGGGTTCATGCCGAAGGGCACGGTGCAGAACCACTGCACCGCCGGCTCCTTCCGGTCCCAGTAGTAGGAGGCGCCCATGAAGGCCTCGACCGAGCCCTGCGCGCAGGCGTCGAACACGTTCAAGGGCGCGGTCAGCTGTCCGGCCGGGTAGACCTCGATCGTGAACCGGCCGGCGCTCATCTGCTCGACCAGCCGGGCCAACCGCTGCGCGGAGCCGTGCAGCACGTCGAGCGACGCGGGGAAGGTCGTCGGCATCCGCCAGCGCCGCCTGGGTTGGGCGATGACCTGCGGTGCCTGCACCGCGGCGGCGGCAGCGACCGCGCTGCCAAGAAAATGGCGTCGACTCATTCCGTCCCCCCGTACTGCTCCGCGCGGTCCGCGGCGGTGCCTTGCACCGCCACAGCCGCCGCTGTTCTGGAGGGCAGGCCGCCGCGCGCCTCAGCGCAGGGCGGCGATGCCTTCCGCGCGAGTACCGCAGATCTGGAACAGATCCAGAAAGCCGCCCAGATCGAAGAGTTGCCGCACCTTGCCCGCGACGCCCGCCAGCGCGATCGCGCCGTTGGTTTCCGACGCCTGCCGCGCGGCGACGAGCAGCACCCGGAAGCCCGCGCTGCTGATGTACTCCAGCTCGGAGAAATCGATCAGCAGCCGCCGGCTCGGTTCACCCAGGGCGCGAGAGAGTCGTTCAGCGAGACCGGGCGCAGTGGTGCTGTCAAGGCGCCCGCGGACGGCCACGACCGTCACGTCGCCCTCGCTGGTCTCGCTGAGGTGCATGCGTTTCCTGCTTCGGATGTTTCGGTTTCCTGCCATGCGCAGGACCGGATGCCTTGTCACGTCCTGTCAGGAGACAGCTCAGCCCTGACGCTTTTCAGCGTAATGGCACGACGGACGTTCGACAACCGCGCGGAATCCCGCATTCGCGAGTTGCCCACGCTCTCGACGACCGCGCGTCGCGCGGCAATGCTCGTCGCCGGCTCGAAGGCCCGGCCGCCGCCTGGAAGATGCCGGTCGCAATAAGATATACTGCGAATACATCTTTACGAGCGCCCGGGCGCGCTGGCCCGGGCGAAGCGCCAACCGCAGGCAACGACATGACGCCCGAGATCTGTACCGAGGACGAGGTGACGAAGCTCGTCCACACCTTCTACGCCCGGGTGCGCCGCGACGATATCCTCGGACCGATCTTCGAGTCCCATGTCGACGACTGGCCGCATCACCTCGCCAAGCTGGTCGACTTCTGGTCCGCGATCCTGCGCGGCACGGCGCGCTACCGCGGCACGCCGATGCCGAAGCATGCGGCCCTTCCCGGGATCGAACCGGCGATGTTCCAGCGCTGGCTCGAGCTCTTCCGGGTGACCACCGAGGAGATCGGCAACGCGGCGATGAAGGCCCGTGCCGATGCGATGGCGGCGCGCATCGCGCAGAGCCTCTGGTATGGTTACCAGCTGCACCGCGACCCCGACGCCTCGCCCGCGAGCCTGGCTCTTTCGCCGGCCTGAGACCGCCTCCATCGCCGCGTGTGTTGCCGGCCCGGCATGGGAAGCTCCGTGACGGACCGTGATCTGCCGCCATCATCCGGAGGAACCTGGCCATGAACGCTTTGACGGACTTGCTCGGCATCGAATGGCCCATCGTCCAGGCACCGATGGCCGGCGCCCAGGGCAGCGCGCTCGCGATCGCGGTGTGCGAGGCCGGCGGCCTCGGTTCGCTGCCGTGCGCGATGCTCTCGCCCGAGGCGCTGCGCGAGGAGCTCACGCGGATCCGGGCGGCAACCTCGCGTCCCTTCGCGGTCAACTTCTTCTGCCACGAGCAGCCCACGCCCGACGAGCGTCGGGAGGCCGGCTGGCGCAAACGGCTCGCGCCCTACTTCGGCGAGCTCGGCATCGATGCCGGCTCGCTGCCGTCCGGCCCCGGCCGCAGCCCGTTCTCGGCCGAACTGGCGGACGCGATCGAGCCGTTCGCCCCGCCGGTGGTGAGCTTCCACTATGGGCTGCCGTCGGCGGACCTGGTGGCCCGGGTCAAGGGCTGGGGCGCGAAGATCCTCTCGTCGGCGACCACGGTCGCCGAAGCGCGCTGGCTGGAGGCGCACGGCGCGGACGTCGTCATCGCGCAGGGCAGCGAGGCCGGCGGGCACCGGGCCCTCTTCCTCGGCGCCGACCTCGCCACCCAGCTCGGCACCTTCGCGCTGCTGCCGCAGGTGGTCGCGGCAGTGCGGGTGCCGGTGATTGCCGCGGGCGGCATCGCCGATGCCGCCGGCGTCGCCGCCGCCCGCCTGCTCGGCGCGGCCGGTGTCCAGTGCGGCACCGCCTTCCTGCTGTGCCCGGAAGCCACCATCACGCCGCTGCACCGCGCGGCGCTCGCCCGCGCCGCCGCCGGCCAAGGCGAGACGGCGCTCACCAACGTGTTCACCGGCAAGCCGGCGCGCGCGCTGCTCAACCGGGCAGTGCGCGAGCTCGGCCCGATCAGCGCCGAGGTGCCCGCCTTCCCGCTCGCGACCGCCACGATGGCCGCGCTGAGGGCGCGCAGCGAGGCCCGGGAATCGACCGACTTCAGCCCGCTGTGGTGCGGCCAGAATCCGCTCGCCTGCCGAGCCGTGCCGGCGGCGCAGCGGGTGCGCGAGCTCGTCGCCACGACTGCCGCCACCTGACACTCGACCCACATCGACTCATGAAGATCCTGGAGATCCGCGAAAGCACGCGGCCGATCGCCTCGCCGATCCGCAACGCCTACATCGACTTCTCGAAGATGACGATCAGCCTCGTGGCGGTCGTCACCGACGTGGTCCGCGACGGCCGGCGCGTCGTCGGCTACGGCTTCAACTCCAACGGCCGCTACGGCCAGGGCGGATTGATCCGGGAGCGCTTCGCGCCGCGCCTGCTCGAGGCAAGTGCCTCCGATCCTGCGAACCTGCTCGACGATACCGGCGAGAACCTGGATCCGGACCGCATCTGGGCGGTGCTGATGGCGAACGAGAAGCCCGGCGGCCACGGCGAGCGCTCGGTCGCGGTCGGCACGATCGACATGGCCGTCTGGGACGCAGTCGCGAAGATCGCAGGCGAGCCGCTCTTCCGGCTCCTCGCCCGGCGCCACGGTCGCGAGGCCGATCCGCGGGTCTTCGTCTATGCTGCCGGCGGCTACTACTACCCCGGCAAGGATCTCGGTGCGCTGCGCGCCGAGATGCGGTCGTACCTCGATCGCGGCTACGACGTGGTGAAGATGAAGATCGGCGGCGCGCCGCTCGAGGAAGACCTGGGCCGCATCGACACGGTGCTGGAGGAGATCGGACCGCGAGCCCGGCTGGCGGTCGACGCCAACGGCCGCTTCGACCTGGAGACCGCGATCGCCTATGCCCGCGCGCTGCGGGACCGGCCGCTCTTCTGGTACGAGGAAGCGGGCGATCCGCTCGACTACCGTCTCCAGGCCGTGCTCGCCGATCACTATCCGGGGCCGATGGCCACCGGGGAGAACCTCTTCAGCCACCAGGATGCGCGCAACCTCCTGCGCTATGGCGGCATGCGCGCCGACCGGGACTGGCTGCAGTTCGACTGCGCCCTCTCCTACGGTCTGTGCGAGTACCAGCGCACCCTGCGCGAGGTGACCGCGGCCGGGTGGTCGGTCGCGCGCTGCATTCCGCACGGCGGGCACCAGATGTCGCTCAACATCGCTGCCGGCCTCGGGCTTGGCGGCAACGAGAGCTATCCCGACCTGTTCCAGCCCTACGGGGGCTTTCCGGACGGCGTCTCGGTTCAGGATGGCCATATCGTGATGCCGGAATTGCCGGGCATCGGCTTCGAAGGCAAGGCCACGCTGATTCGCGAGATGCGCGAGCTGGCAAGCTAGGATCTGGCGAGCCGGGAGCCGCCGAAGGGCGTCGCCAGTGGACGGCTCGTGCCCGGCGGCGAGGGCTGCGTCGCTTGGTAGACTTGTGGCTTCGCCTCCACCCTGCTTCGCGCCACGATGCCATCGCCAGCCGGCACGATCCTGATCGTTGTCGCTCCTTCCGGAGCCGGCAAGACGTCACTGGTGCGCGCGCTGATGGACGCCCGGCCGCAGATCCGTCATTCGGTGTCGTTCACCACGCGGTCGCCACGCGACGGCGAGCGCCATGGCGAGGACTACTGCTTCATCCCGGAAGCCGAGTTCCGCGAGCGCCGGCTCGCCGGGGAGTTCCTGGAGTGGGCCGAGGTGCACGGCAACCTCTACGGCACTTCGCGTCAGTGGATCGACGAGCAGACTGCCGCCGGGGCGGATATCGTCCTGGAAATCGACTGGCAGGGGGCGCGGCAGGTCCGGGCGCTCTACCCCGACGCCGTCTCCATCTTCATCGCGCCGCCGTCGCTCGCGATCCTGGAGCAACGGCTCCAATCACGCGGCAAGGACACCCGGGCGGCAATCGAGCGCCGCCTGGCGGCTGCCCGCAACGAGCTCGAGCACGCGGGCGAAATGCAGTATATTATTATAAATCAAGACTTTACCGTCGCCTGCCAGCAACTCATCGGCATCGCGGACAGCGCCCGATGCCGCTTTCGCCAGCAGGCGGCACTGAATCCGGAGCTGTTTGCCGCCCTTGGCATACCGACCGATTGAACGTAAGCTGAACCTGAACGCGCCGACTGCGCAGACGCGAGGCGCGCGGGGTCCCCGGCGCGCGTTTCCAGGCGGCGTGGCCGGCTCCAGCTCCGATACCGCACGGCAGGCCGCGCAAGGCTCTTGCATACCGCCCTGCGCCCACCCATCTGATTGTCAACCATCGTCATCAACCTAACGCCGAGGATCGCCGGACATGGCCCGAATCACAGTCGAGGACTGCCTCAAGCAGATTCAGAACCGCTTCGAACTGACGCTGATCGCCACCTACCGGGCGCGCATGCTCGCCCAGGGGCACACGCCGAAGGTGGAGTCGCGCAACAAACCGACCGTGACCGCGCTGCGCGAGGTCGCCGCCGGCAAGATCGGGCGCGAGATGCTGCGAAGGGTCCCCACCTGAGCGGCGCGCGCCGGAGCGACTGACGCAAGACGCACGAGGCCTCATCATGCTGCACTCCGAGGCCGTTCCTCCTGTTCCGCAGACCGGCGGCCCGCCCAAGCGGCCGCCGTCGCGCCAGGAGCCGCGTGAGCCGGACGGCGTGGTGGAGGGCGACCGCCTGCGCGGCGACGTCGCTTCGCTGGAGCCGCTGCTCGCACAGATTCGCGGGTACCTGTCCGCGAAGGACCTGAAGCGCATCCGCGAGGCCTACCGCCTCTCGGACCAGGCGCACCTCGGCCAGTTCCGGGCGAGCGGCGACGCCTACATCACCCATCCGATCGCGGTGGCGCAGATCTGCGCCGGCTGGCGGCTGGATGCGGACGTCCTCATGGCCGCGCTGCTGCACGACGTGCTGGAGGACACCGGCGTCACCAAGCTGGAGCTGAACGAGCGCTTCGGCCCGTCGGTCGCGGAGATGGTCGACGGCCTCTCCAAGCTCGACAAGATCGAGTTCGGCAACCGCGAGCAGGCGCAGGCCGAGAGCTTCCGCAAGATGCTGCTCGCGATGGCGCGCGACGTGCGCGTCATCCTGGTGAAGCTCGCGGACCGCCTGCACAACATGCGCACCCTCGATGCGGTGAGCCGCCCGCGCCAGCTGCGCATCGCCGGCGAGACCGCCGAGATCTACGCGCCGATCGCCAATCGCCTGGGGCTGAACAGCCTCTACCGCGAGCTGCAGGACCTGTCGTTTCGCTTCCGGTACCCGATGCGTTATGCCGTGCTGCTGAAGGCGGTGCAGAACGCCGGCAAGGTGCGGCGCGACGCGCTCGGCCGGGTCACCGACACGGTGGAGAAGGCGCTCGCCAAGATGGGCGTCACCGCGGAAATCAGCTCGCGCGAGAAGAGCCTCTATTCCATCTACCGCAAGATGGTGGACAAGAAGGTGTCGTTCTCCGAGGTGACGGACCTGTTCGGCATCCGGCTGATCGTATCCGACACGGCCCAGTGCTACCTCGCGCTCGGCGCGCTGCACAGCGCCTTCAAGCCGAACACCAGCCGCTTCAAGGACTTCATCGCGATCCCGAAGGCGAACGGGTACCAGTCGCTGCACACCACCGTGGTCGGGCCGCACGGCGGCGGCATCGAGTTCCAGATCCGCACGCCGGAGATGCATCACCTGGCGGAAGCCGGCGTGGCCGCCCACTGGCTCTACAAGGCCGAGGGCGAGACGGCGAGCGCGGTGCAGATCAAGACGCTCGACTGGCTGAAGTCGCTGCTGGACATCCAGCAGCAGACGGGCGACTCGATGGAGTTCATCGACCACGTCAAGGTGGACCTCTACCCGGACGCGGTCTACGTCTTCACGCCCAAGGGGCAGATCCGCGGGCTGCCGCGCGGGGCGACCGTCATCGACTTCGCCTACAGCGTCCACACCGACGTCGGGAACCAGTGCGTCGCGGCGCGGATCAACGGCGAGCTCGTCCCGCTGCGCTCCGAGCTCAACCACGGGGACGTGGTGGAGGTGATCACGGATCCGCACGCGAAGCCGAGCCCGTCCTGGCTCTCCTTCGCGCGCACCGGAAAAGCGCGCTCGGAGATCCGCTACTTCCTGCGCCGGATGAAATACGACGAGTCGGTCGCCCTCGGCAAGCGGCTGCTGGAGCAGAGCCTTGCCAGCCTGCGCATCGACAGCGCGACGCTGGACGAAGCGCGGCTGGAGAAGGCCGCGCGCGATTCGGCATCGCGCTCGGTCAACGACCTGCTGGCCGACATCGGGCTCGGGCTCAAGCTCGCGCCCGTGATCGCGCGCGTGATTGCCCTGGACATGAGCGGGCAATCGGCCACCGCCAAGCTCGCCCCGCGGGCCGCGCCGATCGTGGTGCAGGCGGTCGACGGCATCTCGCTGCAGTGCGCGCCCTGTTGCCATCCGGTGCCGGGCGACCGCGTCGCCGGCCACATGCGCGGCGGCCACGGCCTCTCCATCCACCGCGTCGAGTGCGAGACCGCCAAGCGGCAGATGAGCCGCGATGCCGAGCGCTGGATGGAGGTGGAATGGGGCGAGAACATCAGCGGGATGTTCCGCACGGTCGTGGTGGTGTCGGTGCACGACGAGCGCGGCGTGCTCGGCCGCGTCGCCGGGGAGATCGCGGCACACGATGCCAACATCGTGCAGGTCTCGATGGACACGGAGGCGGAGCACCTGGCGGTGATCAAGTTCACCCTGCAGGTCCGCGACCGGCAGCATCTGGCGGACGTGTTCCGGGGTTTGCGGCGGCTGCCGCAGTTCAGGTCACTGGCGCGGCACTGAGCGCCCCGCATCGAAGCCGCGGTCAGCCAGCCGGGTATTCGACCGCCTCGATCTCGATCTCCATGCGCCCTTGCGGCGTCATCAGCGACACCGTGTCCCCTTCGCGCGCCTTGATCAGCGCCTTGGCCACCGGCGAAATCCAGCTGATGCGGCCATTGAGCGGGTCGAGCTCGTCGATGCCGACGATCTGGACGCGGCGCACCGTGCCGTCGGGCTCGCGGTACGTCACGTGCGCGCCGAAGAAGATCTGGTCGTTGCCGGCGTGCACGGACGGGTCCACCACCTCGGCCTTGTCCAGCCGCCGGGTGAGGAAGCGGATGCGCCGGTCGATCTCGCGCAGACGCTTCTTGCCGTAGATGTAGTCGCCGTTCTCGGAGCGGTCGCCGTTGGAGGCGGCCCAGGAGACGGTCTGCACGACTTCCGGCCGGGCGACGTCGAGCAGGTGGGCCAGCTCGTCGCGCAACGCCTCGTAGCCCTGGCGGGTGATGTAGTTCTTGCCGCCGGGAATGGCGGGCTCGGCTGCCTCGACGAGGTCGTCGTCCTCGGGCGCCTCGCCGTCGTCGCGCACGAAGGCCTTGCTCATGCCAACCTCCAGGTCGCCACGCCTAGCCGGCGACCGCCATCGATTCGATCAGGATGGAGCCGGTCTCCTTGGTGCCGCGGCTGATGGTATCGGCGCCCACGGCCACGATGGACTTGAACATGTCCGCCAGATTGCCGGCGACGGTGATCTCCTCCACCGGATACTGGATGACGCCGCCTTCCACCCAGAAGCCGCTCGCGCCGCGCGAGTAGTCGCCGGTCACGTAGTTCACGCCCTGCCCCATCACCTCGGTGAGCAGCAGGCCGGTATCGAGCTTGCGCAGCATGGCGGCGAAGTCGTCGCCGCGGCGGGTGAGCCGGCTGACGAGCCGAAGGTTGTGCGATCCACCCGCATTGCCGGTGGTCTGCATGCCGAGCTTGCGCGCACTGTAGCTGGAGAGGAAATAGCCCTCGACGACACCGTTGCGAACCACGTCGCGCGCGGCGGTGGCAACGCCTTCGTCGTCGAACGGCCCGCTGCCCATGGCGCCGGGGATGAACGGATCCTCGTGGATGGCGACATGATCCGGGAAGACCTGCCTGCCCAGCGAATCGACCAGGAAGCTGGTCCTGCGGTAGAGCGCGGAGCCGCTGGTCGCCTGCACGAAGCTGCCGAGCAGGCCGAGGGCGAGCGGGGCCTCGTAGAGCACCGGCACCTTGCGCGTGCTGAGCTTGCGCGCGCCCAGCCGCGCGAGCGCGCGCTCGGCGGCGTATCGCCCCACCGCCCTGGCATCCGGCAGCCGCGCCGCGGAGCGATTGGACGCATACCAGTCGTCGCGCTGCATCTGCGAGCCGCGCTTCGCGATCGGCGAGCAGCTGATCGTGTGCCGGCTGTACGGATAGCCGCCGCTGAAGCCAAGGGTATTGGCCGCGACGAAGTGACCGTGGTCCACCGATACGCTTGCGCCATCGCCGTTGCGCACCAGCGGGCTCACGTCGAAGCTGGCCTGCTCGATCTCGCGGGCCAGCTCGATCGCCTCCTCCACCGAGACGTTCCACGGATCGAAGAGCTTGAGCTTTCGGGCGATCGCATTGCCGTCGCGACAGAGCCGGTCCGCATCCGGCAGCCCGGCGAACGGATCCTCGCCCGTGATGCAGGCGATGTCGTAGGCGGCACGCACGGTGCGCGCGAGCGCTTCCGGAGAGAAATCGCTGGTGCTCGCGTGGCCGCGCCGGGTGCCCACGTAGACGGTGATCCCGAGTCCCTTGTCCCGCGTCTGCTCGATGGTCTCGACCCTGCCCTTGCGCACGGTCACCGAGAGACCGCAGGACTCCGAGACCTCGCTCGCGGCCGCGGTGCCGCCGAGCGCGAGCGCCTGCCGCATCACGTCCTGGGTGAGCTGCTCGAAATCACCCTGTCCGTAGTCGAAGAGCCGGGCCGGATCGGCGCGACGCGAACGCGCCGCGGAGGAGCTCGTTTTTTTCATCGAAGTATCATAGCAGCCCATGCGAGCGCGACGATCCCGGTCCCCGACACCCACCGCCACGACCGAGGTGGTTGACGGCGCGGCACGCGAATACGACCGGCCCAGCAAGACCCAACGCAAGAAGCAGAGCCACGCGCTGCAGGCGCTTGGAGAAAGGCTGGTCGCGCTGGCCCCTGACAAGCTCGCGCGCATGCCGATAGACGAACCGCTGCGCGACGCCGTCCAGCAGGCGCAGCGCATCACCAGCCACGAAGGCCGGCGGCGGCAACTGCAGTACATCGGTCGCCTCATGCGCGAGGCGGACGCACAGGCGATCGCCGACGCCTTCGCGGCGGACGACGCCCGGCACCGGGGAATGGTCGGGGCCATGCATGCGGCCGAGCGCTGGCGTGACGGCCTGATCGATTCCAGCCTGGATCTGCGCGATTTCGTCGCCCGCTATCCGGCCGCCACGGACGCCCCCCTCGCGGAGCTCGTCGCCGGCGCGCGGCGCGAGCGGTCCGAGGAGCGCGCGCCGCGCGACGGCCGCATGCTCTTTCGCGAACTCCACCGGATCATCGTAGATCATGAGCTCGAGCAGCCCTGACCACTCCGATCTCCCTCCCGGCGATACGGACCGCCCTCTCCGGGTCGGTCTCGTCTCCATCAGCGACCGCGCGTCCAGCGGGCAGTACGAGGACCAGGGAATCCCGGCACTCGTCGAGTGGCTCGGAAAGGCGCTCACCACGCCGTGGACGCATCAGTCGCGGCTGATTCCGGATGACCAGGCGGGCATCGAGGCCAACCTGGTGGAGCTGGTCGACCGCGTCGGCTGCGACCTCGTCCTGACCACAGGCGGTACCGGCCCGTCTCCGCGGGACGTGACGCCCGAGGCGACGCTCGCGGTAGCCCACAAGGTGATGCCCGGCTTCGGCGAGCAGATGCGCGCGATCAGCCTCAACTTCGTGCCCACCGCGATTCTCTCGCGCCAGGTCGCCGTGATCCGCGGCCAGGCGTTGATCGTCAACCTGCCGGGACAGCCGAAGTCGATCCGGGAGACGCTGGAAGGATTGCGCGATGCCGACGGCACCGTGGTCGCGGCCGGCATCTTCGCCGCCATCCCCTACTGCCTCGACCTGATCGGCGCGCCGTACATCGAGACCGACGAGGCGGTCTGCAAGGCGTTCCGGCCGAAATCCGCCATCCGCCCGGGTCGCGGGGCATAGCGTCGCGCCCGATTCAGTAGCGCGTGCAGCCGGCGACGCCGGAGATCTGCCGCAGGTTCGCCATCACCTGCGAAAGCCGCTCGGCGTTCGCGACCTCGACGACGAAGTTGAAGCGCGCCACGTCGCCGCGGGTGTTGCTGCGCACGGAAAGTACGTTCATCCGCTCCCGGGCGAAGGCTTCGGTGATGTCGCGCAGCAGGTTCGGGCGATCGGTGGCTTCGATCTGGAGACCCACGGGATAGCGGCGCTCGACCGGCTGTCCGCCGCGGCCGCGCGCGGGCCGCTCCCAGTCTCCCCAGGAAGCCGGCAGCACGCGCTCCGGTGCGCGTTGCGCGAGTGGCGCGAAGCTGCGGCAACCCTCTCGGTGAACCGTGACACCCTTGCCGCGCGTCACGAATCCGACGATCGGATCCGGCGGCGCGGGATGACAGCAGCGGGCGAGCTGGGTAAGCAGGAAGTCCACGCCGACCACCAGCACCGCGTTGCCGCCCGGACGCTGGGTGACGGGCCGCACCAGGGTTGCTGGGTCCGGAACGGGAATGGCGGGGCCGGCCTCCGCCGATCGCGCCGCCGGCGCCGAGCCGCTGCCGAACGAGCGGATCGCATCCTCCAGCGCCCGCGCGCCGATGGTCTCGCGCGCGACGGCGGTGAAGAGGGCAGCGGCCGAGGGCTGCTCGAGGCGGTGGGCAAGCTCGTCCAGCGACAGGAGCGTGCGCCCCTCCCGCGCGAGCGCCTTCTCCACCTTGGCACGTCCCGCGGCGAGCTCCTGGTCGCGGGCCTGCGCGTTGAACCACTGGCGGACCTTGCTGCGGGCGCGGCCGCTGCGCAGGTAGCCGAGCGCTGGATTCAGCCAGTCCCGCGACGGGCCGGGTTCGGGACCGCCCGCACCGCCGCCACGGGCGGCGGTGATCTCCACCACCTGGCCGTTGGCGAGCGGCGTGTTGAGCGGAACGATCCGACCGTCCACCTTCGCGCCGCGGCAGCGATGGCCAAGGGTGGAATGCACGTGGTAGGCGAAGTCCACCGGTGTCGAGCCGGCCGGCAACTCGATCACCCGCCCCTGCGGCGTCATCACGAAGATGCTGGAATCGTCGGTGGTGCGCGCCTCCTCTACGCCGAAGCGCGCGCCCATCTCCTGCTGCCAGGCAAGCAACTGGCGCAGCCAGGAAAGCCGCGACGCCTGGTCGGCACCCGCCGAGGCATCGCGCGCGCCACCCGCAAGCCCCCCCGGCACGGGCGCCGCGGTCGCCTCCTTGTAGCGCCAGTGCGCGGCCACCCCGTACTCGGCCTCCTCGTGCATTTCGCGGGTGCGGATCTGGACCTCCAGCGCGCGACCGTCATCGGCGATCACCACCTCGTGCAGCGAGCGATAGCCGTTCGGCTTGGGCCGCGCGATGTAGTCGTCGAACTCGCCGGGAACCGTCTCCCAGCGCTCGTGGACCACGTCGAGCGCGGCATAGCAGTCCGCTACCGTGCCCACCAGCACGCGTACCGCGCGCAGGTCGTGCAGCTCCTCGATGTCGAGCTCCTTGCTCCTCAGCTTGTTGTGGATGCTGTACAGGTGCTTGGGCCGGCCGGTCACGCGCGCGGCGATTCCGCGGCGATGCAGGAGCGTCGCGAGCTCGTCGGCGGCCCGGGCGACGAAGCGCTCGCGCTCGGTGCGCGTCGCCTCCACGCGCCGGGCGAGATCGCGATAGACCTCCGGCTGCGTGCAGCGAAACGCCAGGTCCTCCATCTCCCATTTGAGCCGGAAGAGCCCGAGCCGGTTCGCGAGCGGCGCGAGCACCGTGAGCGCCTCGTGTGCCGCCGGGAACGACGCCGGCTTTCCGGCCAGTCCGTCGGCCACCGCGCGCCGCAGGTTCTGCAGGCAGGACGCCAGCCGCACCATCACCACGCGCACGTCGCGGGCCATCGCCATCGTCATGCGGCGCAAGGTCTCGGCCTGGTGGCGGCCCGCCTGGATCGAGGCGTCGGCGGGTCCGAGCGAGAGCGCCAGCAGCCGGCTCGAATTGTCGAGGAGCGCGGCGATCGTGCCGGCCAGATCCTCGCCCAGCCAACGGGCGAGCTCGGCCTCCTCCGGAGGCGGCTGGCTGCAGGCAAGCACCCCGACCAGCCGCGTGAGGAGGTCCGCGCGCTGTGCCTCGAGGATCGACTCCACTCCGCGCCCGTGCGCACGCGCCGCTTCACCCGTGAGCCGGGTCCAGGGCAGCGGCCGGTCGCCATGGCGGTCAAGCCAGGCGAGCGCCTGCGCGAGCGCGTCCTGGAGGACCTCCGGGGGCGCCAGCGGCTCCTCCCCGGTCGGCGCCGGGTCGACCCGGGCTGGTCGCGGCGCCTGCGAGCCGGCTGCCGACGCCCTGTCCGTGTGCCCCGATTCGCGGGCCGACCCCATGTCCTCGCCCTCTCCCGGTTCTGCAGATGGCGATGCCGCCGGTCGGGGCCGTGCCGCCCCACCCGCTCGGATCGCCGTTCGTCGACCGCCTATTGTAGAAGCCCCCTATCGTTGATCTGAGCGCGTTCGTGAGGAATGTCCTCGGGAATCGGGCCCAACCCTGCTGGAATGACGGCCTATGGGAGCACTGCCTTTCGCGCCTGCGATCACCATGCGCATCATCATCGTCGAACTCACCCCGAGCCGCGCAATCGGCCTGGGCCCTTCACTCGCCGGAATCGACGCCGCACATGCCAGCGGCCTCGACGCGGCGATCGAGACCCTGCGAACCAGCGAGCCGGAAGTGATCGTCCTGGACGTTGGCACGGAGTCCGGGCCGCAGCTCGCGACATCACCCGCGGAAGCCTTCCAGCGGCTCTCGGATGCCGCCCCCGGCATCCGGATCGTGGTGGTCGGCGCGGGCGACGAGATGCTGGTGCAGGAGATGCTCTGTCTCGGTGCCTTCGACTTCCTCACCTACCCCGACGAGCTCGACGCCCTGGCCTATGCGATCCGCCGGGCGATGCGCGCGGCCCTGCTGGAGCGGCGACCGGGCACGAGCGCCGGGCGCCGCCGCCTGACCGAGGTCGTGCCCGGCGTGCTCACCGGCGACCCGACGATGCGGCGCATCGCGCGCCGCTGCGAGCGGCTGGTGGGCCATGCCACCCGGGTGCTGCTGCAGGGCGAATCCGGCACCGGCCGCAAGACGCTTGCGCGCATGCTCTCGCAGTCGCGCAAATCCCCGGCCGGCGGCGAACTCGGCAACGGACTGCTCCCGCCGACACTTCCCTGCAGCGGCTCGACCCGGATCACCGACATCGACGACCTGTTCGATCGCGTCCGCACCGCCTCGCCCCCGATGGGCAGCAGTGGACTGGCGCCGGTCGTGATCCTGGAGGGCATCGACGAGCTCAGCCCGGAGACCCAGGCCGCCCTGCTGCGCCGGCTGCTGGAGGGCGAGACCGTCTGGCGCGAGCGCAATGCGCTGCCCCGCACCATCAGCATCGCCACCGAGCACCTGGGTAGCCGCATCGCCGAAGGCCAGTTCCGCCGTGACCTGTATGACCGTATTGCCGAGGTGCATTTGTGCCTGCCGGCTCTGCGCAATCGCAGCGACGATTGCGTCGAGCTCGCGGAGTGGTTCCTGCAACGCTATCAGCAGACGCTGGGTCGACATCGGCTGCGCCTGTCGGACGAGGCAATCGACGCCATCCGCGACCACGAGTGGCCCGGGAACGTCGCGGAACTGAGCAACGCCGTCAAACAGGCAGTCATCACCGCCGAAGGTCCCAGCATCCGCGCCGGCGACCTGGGTTTGTCCTCCTGCAGCACCGCGCGTCTGGTCAGCCTGCGGCAGGCCCGCGAGGAAGCCGAGCGCGACGTGGTCCAGCGCGCGCTCAAGCGGGTCAACGGCAACATCGCGCGGGCATCCGAAATGCTCGGAATCAGCAGGCCTACGCTCTACGACCTGTTGAACAAACTGGGGATGCGCTAGACTGCCGAAGGGCTGGCGCCCCCATCCGGCGGGGCTTTTCCGCCGGCAGTCGGAATCGGGTTGCGCCCGATGGCTCGAGCCGCTTGCGGGGGTGAGCCCCCGAGCCGGCCCGGTTCGGGTTGCTCCGGACGCTCCCGGGGTGTTTGACGGTAGCCGGCGCCCGCCGTTTCCAGAGGTAACCAATTGGCAGTCTTCCTTCCCGCAACGAATCTCGAGACAGCAGCCCCGGCCCCTTCGGCCGGCGTCGTGCGGCTCGCGGGGAGGGTCATGGGACGGATGGCGGGCGCCACCGGCCTCGGGCTTGGCTCGGTGCTCGTCGTGGGCCTGCTCGCCTGGGCACCCGGGGCGCAAGCCCAGATCGGCGCGCCCATCGGCGCACCCACCGGGCTGCCCAACGGCTTGCCCGCGGGCGCCTCGGGCTACGGCGGCAATGCCGGCGGCCCCGTCGCGCCACCTGTCAACAACTGGTCGGCCAACGATGCGGGACGCGGCGCCTTCGGCGGGCGGTTCGGCAACGGCCTCGGCAGTCGCAACTGGAACGCCCGCCAGGCGCCACAGGAAGAGATCGCGCTGCCGCCGCCTCAGCCGGCGCATCAGCCGCCGCCGGCCACGGCCGGCAACCCGAGGGATCCGCGCCAGGAATCCTGGAACCGTGACCGCGGCACGGTCGCGCAGGGAAGCGACGAATCGCCGCGTGCGCCGGTCACCCGCCAGCTGGCGGCAGTGGAGCACAACTCCATCGATGCGCTGCGGGACCTGGTCCAGAAGGGCCAGATGCACGAGACCGGGCTCGGGGTGCCCAGGAATCTCGGCCGGGCGTTCGATCTCTACTGCGAAGCGGCGAGCGGCGGCTATCCCGATGCGCTGGTGCGCATGGGCTGGATGTTCGCGGAGGGCAACGGCGTCGAGAAGAACCTGGATGCCGCTTCCACGCTCTTCAAGCGGGCCGCCCGTTTCGGCAGCGGCGTCGGTGACGAGCTGGCGGAACGATTCCGCGGCAGCGGGCGCGAGTTGCTGCCGGTCTGCCTGAAGGGCACCATGGTGGAGCGCGGTACCGCGGAGCGGCCGGCCACGGCAGCCGAGCTCTCCGCGATGGCGCCGCGCATCGGCTCCGCATTCGGGATGAACAACCCGGTGGTCGGTGCCGAGCGCAGCAGATTCGTGAGCCTGGTGCTCGCCGAGGCGAAGGCCTACAAGCTGGACCCCCGGCTGGTGCTGGCGGTGATGGCAACCGAATCCGGGTTCGATCCCAACGCCAAGTCCCCCAAGAACGCGCTGGGACTGATGCAGCTCATCCCCGACACGGCCGCCAGGTTCAACGTGAAGGACATTTTGGACCCCGTGGAGAACATCCGCGGCGGCATGGCCTACCTGCGCTGGCTGCTCGCCTACTACCGCGGCGACGTGACCCTCACGCTCGCTGCCTACAACGCCGGCGAGGGCGCCGTCGACAAGCACAGCGGCGTGCCGCCGTACACGGAGACGGTGGCCTACGTCCAGCGCATCCGCGCGCTCTATCCCTTCGACCGCCACCCCTACGACGCAACCGTGAGCAACGGTTATTCGCGGGCCACCGTGCCGGCGAGCGGCGATGCCCAGGCGGTCGCGGCGAACGAAAGCGCGCTGGCCCGCAACTGAGCGCGCTCATCGGCCTGCGCTTCGGCGGCGCACCGGGCTATCCGTTGCAGAGCGCCGGATGCGGCGTCGGTACCGGATAGGCCCGGTCCGAGCCGATCCGCAGGAAGCCGTTGGCAAACGTCGAAGTCGCGGCCCCTGCCTCGTCGTCTCCCGGCGTACGCTGCCGCGGCGATTCACGGCCGGGTTGCCGGTTGGACGCCGGATCCGTCTGGCGGCCCGCCCCTCCAGGTGGACCGTCCTGCCCGGCAGACGACGCGACGTCTGCCGGCCCGCCACTCGAGCCCGACGCGACCTCGCCGCTGCGCGGCACCGTCAGAGCCGACCTTCGCGCCGTCGACATCATGCGCACGGTGGCCGCCGCGACGAGCGGGAGCCGGCCGACGCCCGCTCCCTGCGGATCCTCCGCCTCGTAGAACGGACAACCCCAGTGTGCCGTGCCTGACGGTGCGCCAGGCAACGGCAATCGCAGCAGACCGAGACGATCGGTACCGGGAGCTGTCATGCCCGCGCCCTGCCCTGGCCCCGTGACCTCACCCCGACACCCGTGCCACCATCCGAGCGTGCGCAGCACGACCCGCCCCACCACCGGAACGGCCAGGCGCACGCCGTAGGCAAGCTCGAGGCGCAGCAGGTTGGCGTCGGCGAGCGACTGACCGGAAAGCCGTCCGATCGGCTCGCCAAGGTGGCCGCCTGCCGCGCCGGACACCGGCTGCATGCGCAGGCGCCGGCTGTCCAGATTGTCGTTGGGTATCTCCATCACGCCGGACAGGAGCTCGCCGCGCTCGTCGCGGGCCGGCTCGGCCCAGTCTTCGAAGCTCTCCCGGGTGGGTGATCGCTGGCGCACTGCGATCCACCCCGCGGCGAGACCGACCTGGACGTGCTCCCGTGCCCGGGCTTCGGCGGCGACAAGCCCGGCGAAATCCTCCGCGCCGTAGAGGTACGGCACCAACCCTGCCGCCAGTCCGTCCAGGATCGCGTCGCCGGAAGCATGTGCCAACGCCCCGTGCCGCGCCGCCGTGACAAGCGCATGCTCGAGCGCATGACGCGCCTGGTAGACCAGGCAGAACTGGACCACTCCCAGCCCCAGGAGAACCACGATCGGCAGCGCAAGAAGCAGCTCCACCGCGGTAGTGCCGCGTGCCGCCCGCCTGAGCCCAGCAGGGCGCCGCGGCCGATGCCGACGCTCAACGCCTCGCATCCGCTCGCTCCTTCCGATCTCCCTGCGCAGAATTCACATCCGGTCGTGCTGCGTGCCTTCCCGGCTCACCGACGAAGTATTCGACCGGCGCCTGCCGTTCTCTCGGCCGACGCGCACGCGCCGGGCGAAGCGGTCTTGCCGGGGTTCCATCAGCGGCGTCCCGATGAAGGCTCGCCCTGGCCTTCCTGACCCGCTTGCGGCGTGGCTCTCCGACGAGGCGATCCACCGTCGTCGCCTCCGCCTTCGGCGCACCGCCGACGGCCTCCACCGCCGAGGCCGCCGCCCACGCCAGGCACGACAGCACGGCAATCATGATCGCCGCCACGAGTGCCCCTGCCGAGCTTCCCTGCCTGCGGCGCCCACGCCGCGTACCGCACCAGCGATCGGCCGGGCGCGCACCGCCGGAGATCTCCCGGACGATGGTGACCTCCAGCAGCCGGCCGGGTACCAGGCGCAACCGCTTGCATTCGCCGCGACGCATCTCGACGACATGGCAGGCGGCGGGACACCGGGCGATGCGCCAGGGCGCGAGCACGGCGCAATCCAGCACCCTGCCTTCTGCATCCAGGTAGACCAGGTCCAGCGGGCGCAGCAGGCCGAAGCCGTGAACCGTACGCACGCCCGCGAGCAGCAGGCCACGACCCGGCGCGGGGTCCGGCCGCAGGAGCAGACCACGCGCACGTTCGAAGAAAGTGCCAGCGATGCGCACGGCCACCGGGGCGGCCGGTTCAGCCAAGAATCCCTTCATTGACCAGCCTCGTCACGACGGGAAAGAAGACGATCAGGAAGGTGCACGGAAAGATGCAGGTCATGAGGGGAAACAGCATCTTCACGGGCGCCTTCATCGCGAGCTCCTCGGCGCGAAGGAAGCGTTCGGTACGACGCTGCTCCGCCTGGGCGCGCAGGATCGGCCCGAGGCTCGATCCCTGCCGCTCCGCGGCAAGCACCGCCGACACCCAGCTCGACATCGACGGAAGGCGCGTGCGTTCCGCGAGGTTGCGCAGGGAATCCGCGCGGGTACGGCCGGCGCGCACGTCGCGGAGAACCCGCTGCAACTCCTCGCCCATCGGGCCGGGTGGACCGCTGTCGGCGGCATGCTGCAGGGCACCCGTCAGGTTCGCGCCGCCCTCGATCGCGAGCGTGATCACGTCGAGGTAGAACGGCAGCGCCGTCTCGATCCGGCGCGTGCGCCGTTCGGCACGATCGCGCAGCCAGGTCCAGGGAATCGCGCCGCCCGCGGCGGCGGCAAGCAGCAGAACCACGGGAGCGGGCAGCCCCAGCGGCGCATGGAGCACCAGCAGCAGCAACACGAGGCTCATCGACGCGATCGCCGTGCCGGCGACGAACTGGTCTACCGTCAATGCGTACTCGAGCCCGGCTCGGCGCAGGCGATCGAGCAGGCGCATCCGTGTCGAGCGCGACAGAAGCGGGCCGATCCACGCCGCGACCGGCCGCGCGCACCAGCCGGTCCAGCGCCACCATGTCGGCGGCGGATCGCGCCATTCGCGATCCTCTGCCGGAACCGCGGCGATGACGTGGTGGAGCCAGCCGAGAAGGAGCACGGTAGCGGCGACCAGCGCGATGGCCGCCACCAGCAGCTCGATCATCCCGGGCTGCGCGAGCCAGCCTCCTCCGATCGTCCCCATCAGATGTCGATCGCCATGATGCGGCGCATGAAGAGCATGCCCGCGACCTCGAGCACCACGATGACGCCGCACACCACCCAGCCCTGCCAACTGCCGATGAGCGGCGCCATGTCCTGCGGCTCCATCGCGAACAGCGCGGCGGCGACCGCGACCGGCAGCAGGCTCATCACCCAGCCCTGCAGGCGGCCCTGCGCGGTGAGCGCCAGGATCTTCCCTTCGAGGGTGAGCTTGCGTCGGATGGTGTCGGCAAGCCGCTCCAGCGTCTCCGCCAGGTTGCCGCCGCTGTCGCCGGCGATGCGCACCGCCGCAGTGAAGAGCCTGAGGTCGTCGCTACCCATGCGCCGCTCCAGGGTGCGCAGCGCCTCGTCGAGGGTCACGCCAAGGCGCTGCTCGCGCAGCACGAGATCGAACTCCTGGCCGCACGGCGGCGGCAGCTCCGCCGCCATCTGGCGCAGCGCGAGCGGCAGGCTCGCACCGGAGCGGATCGCGCCGGCGATCAGCATGAGAGCGTCCGGCAACTGCCGTGCGAAGCGCTGGCGCCGCCCGCGCGCGAGGCGCGCCAGCACGATGCCCGGCACCATCGGCAGCACGGCCACCGCAGCCGCAACCAGCAGCCAGGAGCCGGTGAGCAGCCAGACCGTCGTGCTCGCGACCAGTGCCAGCATCAGATTGGCCTGGAACAGCCGGCCCGCATCGACGAAGAGGAGCAGGTCGTTCAATCGGCGACCGACCTGCGATTCGAACCGATGCTGGTAACGGCGTCCGGCGCGAGCACCACCGAGCGCCACCGCGTAGAGCGCGAGGCCGACGGCGAGCAGCAACGCGGCAGCGGCGCACAGCAGGCGCGCGTCCGGCAGCTCCAACCCCGCGAACCCGCTCCAACCGCTCGTCATGCGCCGGCTCCTGCATCCTCTCGGAAGATCCCGAAATCCAAGACCACGCCGCGGGCCGCCAGATCCTCGTAGAAAGCAGGTACCGCCCCGGCCGCGACGTGGCAGCCACGGATCGACACGACGCCGCTGGAGGACTGGGCAAAGCGAAAGAGCTCCTGGGTCTGCACCCTGCCGGACTCGATGCCGGTCACTTCCGTCACGGACGTGATGCGGCGCGTGCCGTCCCGGAAGCGCGACTGGTGAATGATCAGGTCCACGGCGCTCGCGATCTGCTCCCGGATCGCCGCCACCGGCAAGTCCACGCCGGCCATCAGCGTCATCACCTCCAGGCGAGACAGCGCGTCCCGCGGCGTGTTGGCGTGCAGCGTGGTGAGGGAGCCCTCGTGGCCGGTGTTCATCGCCTGGAGCATGTCGAGCGCTTCGGCGCCACGGCACTCCCCGACGATGATCCGGTCCGGCCGCATGCGAAGGGCATTGCGCACCAGGTCGCGGATCGTCACGGCACCGCGACCTTCGGCATTCGGCGGACGGGCCTCCAGTGAGACCAGGTGCTCGTGCCGCAGCTTGAGCTCTGCGGCGTCCTCGATGGTCACCAGCCGCTCGGACTCGGGGATCAGGTTGGACAGGACGTTGAGCAGCGTCGTCTTGCCGGATCCCGTGCCCCCGGACACCACGATGCTCTTGCGCTCCTGCACGCAGATCCCGAAGAACGCCATCATCGCCATCGTCGCGCTGCCGAGCGCGACGAGGCTCTGCGGCGAAAGCACCGCGCGATTGAAGCGACGGATCGTCAGCGTGGGCCCCTTGAGCGCGACCGGCGGAATGATCGCGTTGACCCGCGATCCGTCCGGCAGGCGCGCGTCCACCAGCGGCGAGGCTTCGTCGATGCGCCGCCCGAGCGGCGCGACGATCCGGTCGATCACGTTGCGGATCGCCACGTCGTCCGAGAAGGCGGCATCCACCCGTTCCAGGCGCCCATGCCGCTCGACGAAGACGTCGACGGCGCCGTTCACCATGATCTCGGTCACGTCGCCGTCGGCCATGAGCGGCTCGAGCGGCCCCAGACCGATCGCTTCGTCGAGCGTATCGCGTACCAGCGCGCCGCGGTCGATGCCGGCTGGCAAGGCCTCGAGGTCGGCGACGATCCCTTCCACCGCCTGCTGGACTTCGGCACGGAGTTGCTCCGGGGAGAACTGCGAGAGGTTGCTGCGCCGCAAGTCGATCTGCTCGAGCAGCCGGCGGTGGACGAGGCGGCGCCACGGCAAGGCGGCCAGCCGCTCCGGAACCGGCGGCGGCTCCGCGGCTTGCGCCGCCCTGGTTGCCGCGCCATCCCGGTCGCTGCCCGCTCCGCTGCCCGCCTGGCCGCCTGCAGGTGGGTGTCCGATGGATACGGCAGTGGTGGGCTGCAGTGCCGGTCCCGACGTCATCGTCGCGTGCCGCGATCCGGGAGACAGTCGCAGTGCGTCGCCGTACACCCTCAGGCGATAGCCGGCGATCGCGATCTGGTCCCGCTCCGAGAGCGGACCGTATTCCACCACCCGGTCGCCGTTGACCAGCGTGCCACCGAGCGTGCCGAGATCCACGAGCTTGAGGCTTCGGCCAACGCGATGGATCTCCGCGTGCACCCTCCCGACGCGCCAGCCGGCGAGCGCGACCTCGGCATCGCGCGCCTTGCCGATGCGGCACGGGAAGCGCTCCACCGTCACCGTGCGCAGGGGCTTGCCGTCTTCCTCGATCATCACTTCCAGCATCGGGGATCTCTCCTGCGCGCTGCGACCACGGCTCAGCGCGGGTCGCTGCCCGGCCGGCCCTGCCGCAGCCGCCCCTGCAACGACTCGAACCTGCGACTCATGTCGGTGCCCTGCTCGGCGTCGTACGTACCGCCGCTGTCGTGCAGGCGCGGGGTGATCAGCACGATCAGCTCCGTCTCCCGGTTCTGGAAGCGGCGCGAGCGGAACAGCTTGCCCAGGATGGGGAGGTCACCGAGGCCGGGGATGCGGTCGACCGCGCCGGAAACCTCGTTGCTCACCATTCCGGCGATCACGAGCGTCTCGCCTTCGCGCAGGTTCACTTCGGTGGCCGCGCTCTGCTTGCGCAGCCCCGGCACGTCGCGCACCGTCACTTCCGGGTTGATCGACGAGATCTCGGCATGCAGGCTGGCGGAGATGACGCCCGCCTCGTTGACCGTGGGGGAGACCTCGAAGCGCACGCCGTATTCCTTGAACTGCACCGAAGCCGAGCCGTTCGCGCCGATGACCGGAATCGGCAGCTCTCCCCCGGCGACGAAGCGCGCGCTACCGCCGGAGCGACACGACAGCCGTGGCTCCGCAAGCACCGCGGCGTCCCCGTTCTGCACCAGCAGGTCGACCATGGAGGTCATCGCGGTCGCCAGGGAGGCAGCGGTCGCGAACGGCGCGATGCGCGGCCGCACGGGGAATCCCGCCTGGTCCGCCGCGCCGCCGGGGAGGAAGGCATCGCTGCGCTTGAAGTCGCCGATCAGGCCGAAGGTCGGCCCGTCCAGGGCGAACTGAGTGCCGTCGCCGGACTGCCAGCGCACCCCGAGCCGATCGAGCGCGTTGCGCCCGATCTCGATCATGCGCACTTCCATGTCGACCATGCGCTCGTAGCCGCCGCGGCTCACCAGGTCGAGCGCCTGCGGATAGCGCTTGAGGATCTCCCGGCTGCGCAGTGCGTCCTGCTCGCTGGGACTGCTGCCGTCGACCACTACCTGGTCGCCGACCGCGTGTGCCCTCACGCCGGGACTGTGATTCAGCAGCCGATTGATCTCGGCGGCGGTGCGCCGCGCATCCGTCGCGATCACGTTGACCAGGTAGCGTCGCTCGAGGCCGTTGCGTCCCCAGAGGTGCAACGTGCTCTGTCCGGCCGCTTCGGGAAGCAGCAGGATCTGGCGCTGGTCCAGCGCGGTGACCTGCATCACCCGGCCGTTGCCCACCGCGATACGCCGCACGTTCGGCTCATCCAGCACCATCGCCTGGCCGACCGCGAGCTCCAGGACGATCGTCTGCTCCCGCGCCGGAAGCGATCCGCAGGCGAGCAGGCCTAGCAGGAGACAGGCCACGCGACGCGCCACGGATGCGATCCCGCGCGAATCGCCGGGGAATGGATAGCGGAGGACCGGTTCACCGGGGCGGCTTCGTTTCATCGCCCCGATCCTTCGGCACGTCGTCGTGCGGCCGTGCTGTGCGTTCCGGCACCGGTGGCGGGGTGCCGTCCGGCACGCGCCCCATGCCGCCCACGATGATCTGGGGTCCGTCGCTGGCCGCGAGCACCGGCGCGACACCGAGCAGTTGACGCAGGTCCATCGCGCGACGGGCCATCCGCGCGGGATCATCCGGATTGCGCAGGACCGCAGTCAGCTTGCCGGTCCGCTGGGCCACGACGAGCCGTTGCGCCTGCTCCGGCTCGACCTCCACCGTCACCGTGGAGTAGCTGCGTTGCGCGCCTCGCTCGTCCACGCCGGCCCGCACCTGGCGCCCGGTGGCGAGGACCAGCAACCCCTGGAAGAGCGGCACGGTGGTCTCTCCTCCCTGCCCGCGGGCGCCGTCCCGCTCCGGCAGGCGCGCCGAGAACAACAGGTCGATGCGGTCGCCGGGTTGCAGCATGCCCGAGATGGAGTTGACCTCATCCACCGCGATGGTGAGCGCGCGGATGCCCGGCTTGACCCGCTGGGAGAAGCTCGTGTGGTCGCCCCCGACGATGGCGGAGGCCAGCAGTTGCTCGCCGCCGCGCAATCCGGCGGCCAGCCTCAGGCCAGCCACGGACTCGAACCGGTCAGGCCGCACCGCGCTGCTGGAGACGAACTCCTCCGGTATGTCCCGCACGGCCATCGTGCGGGCATCGACGACCTCGCCTTTTGCGAGGTCCTGCCGTGCCACCACGACGGCGAGGGTCCGCGGCGGGACGGGGGCGAGACGCGCCCGCTCGGCCTCGAGCTGGTGAGCGAGCCACGAACGACCCGCCTGCACCGCGATCGCGCCGCAGGCGAGCGCGGCGAGCAGCAGTACGGCGTTGCGATGCCCCGCCAGCAACGTGCGAAGGCGACCGATCATGGCAGCGACAGCGCGTAGGTGAAGCGACCGTAGGCACCCTGGATGCCCCGCACCAGCTGCTCCAGCGGACTGTCCTCCCCGAGCACCAGCACCAGGCCGACCAGCGCGAACAGGACCGTGTACTCGATGAGCGAATGGCCGTGCTGGCGGTGCTTCATGGTGACGGCATTCCCCAGTGCACGACGACTGCGCGATGGCCCTCGAGCTCGCTCACGGTGACCGCCACTTCCTCGCGCCGGCGCGCCAGGAAGAACGCCTCGCCTCGTCCGCGAAACCCGGGAATGGCGCGGGACGGCAGGGAGAAACCGGCCAGCTCGAGCGCCGAGGCCACGTGCCGGGCGGCGTCGGACAAGCCGGAGGCGGTCAGCGCGACCAGCGTGGTGGTCTGCCTGCCGGCGTCCCGATGCGTGATCCGTTGCAGCACCTGGCTGCCGGCGGGGAGGACCCCTTCGAGCCAGGCGCCTTGCGTCGCGGTGGCGGAATCGGCTTTCGGGAGCTCGCCCGGATGCGACCCCTGCCACCGCGAGCGCCGCCCCTCGCTGCCGCCCCGAGGCACGGCACGGACCTCCAGCACCTCGACGGCATCCTCCACCGCCTGCACCAGCACCAACCAGCCCTCCCGGGTCTCGCGCCGGATCGGCGCCGGGCGCTCCGACCAGGCGGCAGCCACGGCCCTCAGCACGGCCTCCGGCGGACGAGGATCCAGGAACCGGCTGACGTGCAACCGGCTGCGTCCCACCAGCGCGCCGGCGAGCACCGCTTCTTCGCGAAGGCCAGCCGGCGCGTCATCGAAGGGCCGCGGCGCGCCTGCCGCGCCGGCCCCTCCGAGGGCCAACGCGAGCATCGCGAGGGCGATGGCGCGGATACTCATGGTTCACCCACCCGGTCGGGCGGGATCACGTCCACGTCGATCTCGTGATAGCGGAACTGCGATCCACGCGGCTCGACCGGCGCGAGCAGCGGGCCCGTGATCAGCGACCGGACCGGGGCATAGAGCGCATCCACGAGCCCCTCCGCGCCGTCGCCGGCGCCGCCGAGGCTTCCCGCGGGAGCGATGCCTGCGGCGGAGGCGATCTGCCCTGCCGCCGAGCCGAGGCCAGGCAGCCGGCGCCCCCGCTCCACCCGCGATTGAAACGACCTCGCCTCCGCCCCCTTTCCGGACGAAGCGTTCCAGGCGTCGACCAGGATCGCCGTGCGCGCCGAGAGGTTCATTTGCAGGCCTTCGGGCCGATCGAGCCACTGCGCGAGGCTGCGCCCGACGGACACGGATGCCTGCACCCTTGCGGTCGCCAGACCCGCCTCCGGTGAAAGCCCGAACGCATCCGGACCGGCGGGGAACGGTCCCGAGTTCCAGCGGGCCGCGGCTCCGGCGATGGCATCGGACGAGGCCGCGGCAACGTCCAACCGTACGTCGTCGAAGCGGGCAAGGAGGGGCGCGCCACGCCGGTCCACCCAGAAGCGATTGCGCTCGCCGGGTGGAGCGGGCTCCTCGGGCGCGTCGTTGCTGAGCAGGTCCCTGCCGTGGCGCGCGAAGTGACGGCGACGCAGGTCCCCGGCCGCGGCGGCCTCCGCCGAGGGGTCTTCGCAGGCGTCCGGGCGGATGCTGCATTCGAACGCGGCGGTACGCGCGGCAGCAATGGCGGCATGGCGGATGTCCTGGTACTTGGCGACCAGGGGAACCGCGAGCAGGAACGGCAGAAGCGCGGCCGCGAGCACGAGGGCCTCCACGAGCGCCTGTCCACGCTGGTGCCGCAACGGCTGTGCGTGCATGGCGGGCTCAACGAAAGTAGGCCGCCGCGGCGGCGCGCCATGGCGCCGGCACAGGCGCAAGCCGCGCTTGCCAGTACGGACTGTACAAACTGGCGTACTCGATGCGATCCGGCGACTGCGGGGGACGGCGGAAATACACCTCCGCTGCCGAGACCGCGCCCATCGGTGCGGAGGCGCGGTCGCTGAAGCGGTCCCTTGGCAGCACGCGGCCGGCAGCGAGCCCGGCGGACTCGGCCGTGGCAATTGCAGCAGGCGACTGGATCCAACCCACCACCGCGACCCTCATGAGCGGAAAGCGGTCGTTCGCCAGGACGATCGGATTGCCCCGGAGATCAAGCTCCCGGACCGACGCGATCCCGCCATAGGCCTCGCTTACCCAGATCTCTTCCGACGCGCGTGCGTACGCCCTTGGATTGGCCCGCTTGGAAGCGGAGGGTTCGGCGAGCATGACGGCGGGCTCCCATGGCGTATCGCCCGCAGCGATGGGCGAGACCAGCGAGGCGAGGGCATCCAACTCGTTCTTGGCGTCCCGGGCGATCTCGGCCGCGCCCCAGCCAAGCGCGGCCCGCTCGCGCATGCTGCAGGAGAGCGTCCTGCTCCGATGCAGCGAGAGCGTGTCATACGCCTGCCAGCGCTCCAGCTCGCCATAGTCATGGTCGCGAACCAGCTCCGTCGCTCCACGGCGCGCGAGCTTGAGCAGGCAAGGCACCTCGCCGAGATCCGCATCGCGGTTGCTCGAGAAGCCGTCCAGGGAGTCCAGCACCACCGACTTGAGCCGCGCCCGGTCCGCCCCGTCCTGGCGTGCCGTGATGTCCCCCATGGCGGGATCCAGGCTCATCGGCATGGTGAAGGCGAAGAACCGGCGGTCGTTCTCACGTGCCACCTCCGCGGCGATCCGGGAGAGGACCGCGGGGTGCGTGGCGGCGAACATCAGCTCCTGGCTTGCGGCAAGCGCCTGGATGTAGAGGCTGCGAGCCGCCGTCTCCCCGAGGGCGGTGTGCTGAGTGACCTGGCTGACCCACCAGGCCACGTCCTTGATGGCCTCGGTGATCTGCCCGACCACCGGGATATAGCGCGCGACATCGTTGACGTTGTCGCTGAAGCGCTCCAGGAATTTTGCATAGGAGACCATGGTGGCCGCCTGAGCGATGGCGACCTCGTTGGCGACGATGGCGCGGTTGGCGTAGGCGTAGTAGTTCATCGCCCGGGCGCGCCAGAGCGCGACGCTGTAGGCGGCGGCATCGGTAGCGTTGACGATGCGCAGCTTGGCCGCGACCGCCTGGCCGGTGGAGAACTGCACGAAGAGCAGGAGCGCCGCGAGCAGCAGCACGCAGAGCCCGAACACGAGCGCCTGTCCGCCCTGGCGCGTGCGCTTCGGGCGGCTGCGCCCGAACCGCCTGGCCGCGACGTAGGACCGGTGATGCGCCATCCTGCGCTCTCGCGGTGCCGGGCCGTCAGCGTCAGTGGTTGCTCGCGTTGTACTCCTTCAACGTGGCCTTGGTCTGCGAGGTGACGATGGCCTCGTCCGAGGCCCGCTTGGCTTCGTCGATGCCGGTGCGCGCATCCTCGCCGGCGATCTCCAGGGCCAGGCCGGCGGTTGCGCCACGGATCGCCTGTCCGAGGAAGGAGTACGCGCCGATGGCCGCCACGCCGATGAGCGCGACGATCACGATGTACTCCGTCATCCCTTGGCCGCGAAGCTTGCGGATCGAGTTCATGCTGATGCTCCCTGGAAGTGTCATGGGAGCACCGATCATGCGCGGGACCAGCGCGTCGCGCGATCGTCCGGACGCGCTAGGCTGCCTAGGCCGGGCGGCGCGGGCGCGAGCGAGGGCGGGCGGCGTGTCGCCCCTACTCCCCGGCCACGACCCCCGCCGCCCGCAGCGAGGCGATCGCTGCCTCGTCGTACCCGACCTCGCGCAGCAGCGCGTCGGTGTGCTCGCCGAGGAGCGGAGGCTGGAGGCGCACGCCGAGTCGTTCGCCGCCCAACGTGAAGGGCATCAAGGGCACCTTCGAGGCGCTGCCGTCGTTCATCCGGATGGGCGCGAGGCCCCCGGTGGCCTGCAGATGAGGATCCTCGAAGAGCTCATGGGGCTTCGCAATCGGCGCGAAGGGCAGCTCGTGCGCCTCGAACACCGCGGCGAGCTCGGCGGCGCTTCTCTCGGCCAGGCGCGCGCGCAGGATCGGCATCATCCATTCGCGGGCCCGGACGCGGTCGTTGTTGGTGGCGAGACGAGGGTCCGCCATCATCTCCTCCAGGCCGAAAGCCTTGCAGAAGATCGCCCACTGCCGGTCGCTGACGACCGCGAGGAAGATCTGCTCGCCGTCCTTCACCGTGAAGACGTCGTACACCCCCCAGGCGGAAATGCGCCCTGGCATCGGCTCCGCCGGCCGACCCGTGGCCGCGTACTGCAACATGTGCTGGGCGACGAGAAAGACGTTGTTCTCGAACAGCGCCGACTGCACCTCGCAACCCATCCCGGTCTGCTCGCGCCGCCGCAGCGCCGCCATCGCGCCAATCGCGCCGAACAGGCCACCCATGATGTCGTTGACGCTCGTGCCCGCCCGCAGCGGATCCCCCTCGCGCCCGGTCATGTAGGCGAGGCCCCCCATCATCTGCACCACCTCGTCCAGCGCGGTGCGGTGATCGTAGGGACCGGGAAGGAAGCCCTTGTGGCTGACGTAGATGAGACGGGGGTGGGTCCGGCTCAGTGTTTCGTAGTCGAGCCCGAGCTTCTTCATGGTGCCGGGCTTGAAGTTCTCGCTCACGATGTCGGCCGTGGCGATGAGCCGCACCGCTGCCTCGACGCCCTCGGGTTGCTTGAGATCCAGCGCGATGCTCTTCTTGTTCCGGTTGAACGCGGGAAAGAAGCCGGCCCCCGAGCCCAGGAGGCGGCGGGTACTGTCGCCTCCAACCGGCTCGACCTTGATCACTTCGGCGCCGAGGTCTCCCAGCAGCAGCCCGCAGGTGGGCCCCATCACCATGTGCGTGAACTCGACGACACGCACGCCGGCATAGGGCAGAGACGATCCAGGCTCAGACATGAACGGCCTTCTGGACGAAACCCTTCGGAAGACCCGCCTCGGGGATCATGCCATACACCGGCTCGCCGGGCAGGCCGGCGACCAGCGGCGCACGCGCCGCGATGAGCTTGTCCAGGTCGATGCCGGTGGCGATGCCCATGGCCTCGAACATGAAGACGAGGTCTTCCGTGACGACATTGCCCGATGCACCCGGCGCATACGGGCAGCCACCCAGCCCGCCCAGCGACGAGTCGAACACCCGCACCCCTTCCTCGTACGCGGCCAGGCAGTTGGCCAGGCCGAGGCCTCGGGTGTTGTGCATGTGGGCGGCACCGGCCTTGTCACCGAGCTCGGCACGCAGGCGCCTGAAGAGGCGGCGAACCTGGGCGGGATTGGCGTAGCCGACCGTATCGGAGAGGCCGGACTCGTCGGCGCCGGCTTCGATACACCGCGCCGCCAGGCGAATGACGTCGTCCTCCGGGACGGTGCCCTGCAGCGTGCAGCCGAACGCAGTGGAGATTCCGGCCTCGAGCCTGACGTGGGGCGCGATGTCGCGACGCAGCTGCGAGATCGCGCGCACCTCCTCGACCATCTGCTCGGGGGTCCTGCGCACGTTGGACAGCGAATGCGCCTCGCTCGCCGATACCGGCATGGTGAGCTTGTGGGCGCCCGCGGCGAGAGCCGCCTCGGCGCCCCGGCGGTTGGGGACGAGCGCCATCACGGTGAGACCCGGGAGCGTCACGGCATGGCGAACGACGTCGGCGGCATCCGCCATCTGCGGCAACAGCCGGGCCGGCACGAACGAGGCGACCTCGATCTCGCGGACACCCGCCGCATGAAGCGCATCGATCCAGCGCAGCTTGTCCGCGGTGGACATGATGGCCTTGACGGACTGCAAACCATCGCGGGGGCCGACCTCGCTGATCAGCACGCTGGGAGGAGCCCCGGCATCGGAGCGCGACCGAGGGGGCGAAGCGGTATCGGTGGACGGCGAAGATTCCATGTCGCTATTCTATCACTCAGAAGTTATTTCTGTCCCATAGAATAAGACGAGCCGCAGGAGCCCCCGGCAGGCTCTCCCGACGACGGGCTAGCGGCCGCGGAGGTTGCGTGACAGTCGCTCCGCGCTCTTGCGCACCCCCTCGATACCGGCGTCGATCGTGGCGCCGACCAGGCGACTTGCCGGACCGGTGATACTCAGGGCACCGACGAAGACATCGGCCTGTCCAAAGACCGGAACGGCGATCGCGTTCGCGTCGGGATTGCGTTCGCCGTATGACACATAGAAACCGTCCCGGCGAATCGCGTCGTACCGTTGCCCGACCCCGCCGGTAAACGCCATCAGCACGTGCGCGCTGGCGCCCCGGTCCATCGGCAGTTCCGCGCCCTCCTCCACGTGGTAGCCGATGGGGCTGGAGGCGAAGCAGCGATAGAGACAGATGCGTCGTCCCCCCTCCCTCACGTAGAAAGCGGCCGTCTCGCCCAGCTCGTCGACCAGGTCCTGCAATACCGGACGCACCTGCCGCTCGAGGTCGAAGGCGTTCTGGTAGAGCACGCCCAGTCGCCACAGCGATGGGCCGAGGCGGAAGAAGCCGTCACCATCGCGCTGCAGGTGGCCGAAGCGCTCCAGCGAGTTGAACAGGCGGAGAATGGTGCTGGGATAGAAGCCCGTTCGCTTCGCCAGCTCACTGAGCGTCAACCGGTCGGAGCCGTCCGCGAACGCTTCGAGAATGGACAGCGCCCGTTCCACGGCCTCGACTCTGGGCTTGCCCGCCTCGTCCGCGTCGGGCTGATGTCTCGAGCTCGTTGCCATGATGTACGCCTGGAATTCGCGAGGGAACGCCGGAAGGGGTACGCGCAAGGGCGGTTTGACACCCCCGGAGTACCTCACTACAATTTCTACTCCGAAGAACTATATTCTGCACAATAGAAGCAACGACCGCAACCCCGATCGCGCATCGCGCTGAAGCCATGAGAACCATCGACGGCATCGAAGTCCTTGATACGCTGGAAGAGTTTGTTGATCCGGGGCACGCTGCCGTCTTGGTGGTCGACATGCAGAATGACTTCTGCCATCCGGACGGCCTCTACGCGCAGGCCGGCAAGGACATCGACGCCACCGTGGCTTCGGTGCCCGGCACCGTCGATTTCGTCCAGGCCGCGCAGGCCCGGGGCGTGCTTTGCGTCTTCGTCGGCCAGCAGACGCTCCCGCATCATTTGAGCGACTCGCCTGCCTGGCTTCGATTCAAGTGCAGGGACGGCAAGAGCCCCCAGTACACGCTGAAGGATTCCTGGGGCGCCCGGTTCGTCGATGGGTTGACGCCCACCGAGCGCGACCTCGTCATCGAGAAGTTCCGACCCGACGCATTCCTGCGCACGCCCACCGACGGCCTGCTGCGCGCCCGCGGCATCCAGTCGCTGATCGTCCTCGGTACCAGCACGGAAGGCTGCGTCGAATCGACCGTCCGTGGCGGCTCGTACCACGACTACTACATGGTGGTGGTCCGGGACCTGGTGTCGAGCCCGAACGCGCTGCTGCACGAGGGATCGATGCGGCTCATGGAGGCGCGCTACCACCTCGCAGACGCCGCGGAGATCCGCGCGATCTGGGATGCGTCGGCGCGCCGCGCAACCTGACGGCATGCGGGTCGAAGATCCCGGTCGTCTGCTCGGCGGCCCGATACGGGGGAGGCCCCGCCTTGCGCTGCCGGACGGCGCGCGCATCGCGGTCTGGCTCTGTCCCAATCTCGAGCACTACGAGTGGCTGCCCGATCCGGTTCGGATCCGCGATCCCTGGCCGCGCACGCCGCATCCGGACGTGCTCGGCTACGGCACCAAGGACTACGGCAACCGCGTCGGCATCTGGCCGATATTCGAGCTGTTCGATCGCCTTGGCGTCCGTGCAACCGCATCGGTCGGTCTCGCGAACTTGGAGCACTATCCCGAGATCCTCGAAGCCTGCGAGAAACGCGGCTGGGACTACATGTGCCACGGGATCTACAACACCCAGTATCTCTGGGGCCTCGAGGAGGATGCGGAACGCGCGGTCATCGCAGACTGCGTCGGCTCGTTCGAACGGCTCACCGGCCGCCGCATGGCCGGATGGTTCTCGCCGGCGATCTCGCACACGTTGCGCACGCCCGATCTGGTGGCCGAGGCCGGCTTCAAGTACTACTGCGACTTCTATCACGACGACCAGCCCGTTCCCATCGCGGTTCGGAGCGGTCGCCTGATCAGCCTGCCCTACCAGGTGGAACTGAACGACGCGGTTCTGCAGGCGGGTGCCGCGGAAGGCCCCGAGTTCCTCCGGATCGCGCAGGACATGTTCGACACCCTGTACGCCGAAGGCGAGGAGCAACCGCGGGTGATGAACATCGCCTTCCACCCCTACATCATGGGTCGGCCGCATCGCATCCGCTACCTGGAGGCGGCGATTCGCCACATCGCATCTCACGAGAAGGTCTGGTTCACGACCGGCGAAGCGCTCGCCGATTGGTACTACGGAGCTGCCTACGACGCGGTGCTCGCCGCCGACGTCGCCCGACAGGGGACGGCGGGATGAACGCCAATCCGCGCGGGCCCGGCATGGACCATGACCTCTACGACTACACGCCCATCACGGCGCGTGCGGCACTGCCGCTCGATGGAAAGCGGTTCGCGGTCTACATCGTCCTCCACTTGGAGTACTGGGAGCTTTGTACTCCTCCCGGAAGCTATCGCGATCCGCGATTCAAGGGCGAGTTCGGTACGTTCACGCCCGAGTTCCGCACATGGACCTCACGCGAGTACGGCAACCGTGTCGGCGTCTACCGGATCCTCGATCTGCTCGACGCCATGGGATTGCCGGCGACGGTCGCCTTGGGCGCGGCCCTGGTGCAGACCCACCCCGAGGTGGTCGGCGAGATACTCCGGCGCGGGTGGGAGGTGGTCACCCATGGGTTCTCCTCCAACCGCATGATCACCTCGCGCATGTCGGAGCAGGAGGAGCACGACTTCATCTCCACCGCCCGGCGTATCGTCGCGGAAGCGATCGGCGAACCCAGCGAGGGCTGGATGAGCCAGGACTACGGCGCCACGCCGCGCACGACCAGCCTGCTGCATTCGCTCGGCTTCTCGTTCAGCCTTGACTGGACCAACGACGAGCTTCCCTATTGGCAACGTGCCGGCAAGGTCGCGCGGGGACTGGTTGCCCTGCCCGCGCCCTCGGAGCTGGACGACGTCCAGACGATCGGCCTGAGAAAGATCCTGCCCGAACGCTTTCCGCTCATGGTCCAGGACGCGCTCCAAGGCTGGAGCGGCTTTCCGATGCAACGGGTCCTGCCCATCGGCATCCATCCCTGGCTGTTCGGCGCACCGCACCGCATTCGCTACCTGCGCGAGGCGCTGGCACTGCTTCGGGAGCAACCGGACATCCTCATCACGACGGCGGGCGATGTAGCCCGCAGATTCCGCAACATCAACCTGGAAGCTACACACCATGCGTAAGACCATCGTCACTTGCCTGATGGCATTCAGCGTTGTCTCGACGAATGCCCTTGCCCAATCCGGCGCACCACTGCGCGCAGCGGTCGATCCGGTTGCCGCCCCGTTCGCCATGACCAAGCTGAGCGGCGGGCTCGAGGGTTTCACCATCGACCTCCTGGAGGCGCTCGGCAAGGAGCTCGGACGCAAGATCGATATCGCGGCAATGCAGTATTCGGGCGTCTTTCCGGCCATGCAGGCAGGCAACGTCGATTTCGTCGGGGCGCCGGTGACCGCAACCGCCCTGCGCGCCGAGAGCATGATCTTCACGGAAGGCTATCTCAACACCGACCACCAGTTCGTCACCGCCGCGAAGGGCCCGGCGATGGATACGCTCGAGTCCTTCCGGGGCAAGACCATCTCGGTGAACAAGGGCTCCACCTACGACGCATGGGCGCGTGCCCAGGCAGCGACCACCGGCTGGGTCGTCGACTCCTACGGAACGACCAACGACGCGATCGCTGCCGTGCTGTCCGGCCGGAGCGTTGCCGCGCTGACCAACAGCACCGAAGTGGCGTGGGCGAGCAAGAAGAATCCACGCCTCAAGCCGGCCTACCGTCACAAGACCGGCGATGTGTTCTCGATGGCCTTTCGCAAGGACTCCACCGCGCTTCGCGACGAGGTCGAGAACGCCCTGGAATGCCTGAAGAAGCGCGGAGAAGTGGCGCGGATCTATACGCAATGGTTCGGGGACACGGCGGCGCCGGACTCGGCGGTCAACACGATCGTCCCGGGCTTCGGCGTGCCGGGTCTTGCCGGCTACGATGAACGTGCCCACGAGCCGCGCTGCTCCAACGGTTGAGGCGGGCGATGCCGTCCGTGAGCCTCGGGATGATCGCGTGAGGAAGACGATCCTCGAGATTCGCGGGCTTTGCAAGCGCTTCGGCGACAACGAAGTCCTGAAGGACATCGACCTGTCCGTGGCCGAAGGAGAGCTGGTCTTCATCATCGGCCCCTCCGGCTCGGGAAAGTCGACCCTGCTTCGGTGCTGCAATCGTCTCGAGGAGCCCGACAGCGGCGAGATCACGATCGACGGCGAGGACCTGCTCGCTCCGGGCACCAACCTGAACCGGCTGCGCCAGCGCGTCGGGATGGTGTTCCAGCAGTTCAACCTGTATCCGCATCTGCGCGTCATGTCCAACATCACGCTGGCACTGCGCAAGGTGCGGCGACTCTCGTCGTCGGACGCCAGGCAGGTGGCGATGAAGACTCTCGAGCGCGTAGGCCTCGCCGACAAGGCGCGCGCCTATCCCGCGGAGCTCTCCGGGGGCCAGCAGCAGCGCGTGGCCATTGCGCGCGCGCTGGCGCTGGAACCCAGGATCATGCTGTTCGACGAGCCCACCTCCGCGCTCGACCCCGAGCTGGTCTCCGAGGTGCTGCAGGTGATGCGGGATCTGCGCGAAGCGGGCGTGACGATGGTCGTGGTAAGCCACGAGATGCGCTTCGCCCGTGATGCTGCAGACCGGATCGTCTTCATGGAGGGGGGCAGGATCGTCGAGGAAGGATCGCCCGAGCAGATCCTCGCCAAGCCCCCGGGAACCCGGGCGCGGGATTTCATGACCGACGCCCTCTCCTGATCCGGCGCGAAGCAAGCATGGAATGGAGTCGCTTCCTAGAGGTCTTCGCCAATACGGCGATGGTCGAGCGGTACTGGCAATCCATCGCTTCCGGGGCCTGGGTGACGCTGCAGGTGGCCGCGGCAGTGATAGTGACCGGCATCGGCCTGGGGCTGCTGCTCGCGTCGGTACGGATATACCGTGTCCGCGTGCTCAACTTTCTCATCGTCGTCTTCGTCGACGTCTTCCGCGCCCTGCCGCCGCTGGTCGTCATCCTGCTCGCCTTCTTCGGCCTGCCCAACCTGGGACTGAGCCCGTCGGCATTCGTCGTGCTGTGGCTCATGCTCAGCCTCGTGCTCGCGGCCTTTGCCGAGGAGATCTTCTGGGCGGGTCTGCTGGCGGTTCCCAAGGGGCAGTGGGAAGCCGCCCGCTCCACCGGGCTCGGCTTCGCCCAGGCCTTCTTCTACGTCGTCCTGCCCCAGGCGCTGCGGCTCACGGTACCGCCGCTGACCAACCGGACGATCGCCATCACCAAGAACTCGGCGCTGGGCATGGTGATCGGCGTGCCGGAAATCCTCAGCGAGGCCTCCACCGCTCAATCGTTCAGTGGCAGCGGAACGCCCCTGGTGATGGGCGCGATCGCCTACCTCCTGATCTTCATTCCCTTCGTCGTGCTGGGCCGCACCCTCGAGCGACGCTTCCAGTGGAAGAGGCAGTGAGCGATGGACTTCATCGTTGAGCAGTTCTTCGACCTGTCCATCATGGCGCAGGTCTACCCGCTGCTTCTCAAGGGACTGCTCGTCACGCTGCAGATCTGCCTGGTCATCATCCCCATCGGGCTCTGCACCGGCCTGGGCACCGCGGTGCTCGCGACTTCGCGGATACGCCTCGTCCGACTGGCGGTGGCCGTGTTCGTGGACATATTCCGGGCGTTGCCGCCGCTGGTCCTGCTGATCTTCGCGTACTCGGGGTTGCCGTTCTTCGGGATCCGCCTCTCCCCGTTCACCGCGGTATGCCTTGCGCTGATCCTGAGCATGACGAGCTACTTCTGCGAGGTGTTCCGTGCCGGGCTCGAATCGGTCGGCACGGGGCAGCGCGAGGCGGCCGCCTCGACCGGACTCGGGGCCGCCACCACCATGGTCTACATCGTCATCCCGCAAGCCGTCCGCAACGTGCTGCCGGACCTCGTGTCGAACATCGTCGAAGTGGTCAAGCTGACGTCCCTGGCCAGCGTGGTGGCCATTCCCGAGCTGCTCTACAACGCGGACATGGCGCGGGCGGCCACCTACAACGCGACGCCCATGGTGGTCGCGGCCCTGATCTATCTCGCCCTGCTCTGGCCGGTCGTGCGCATGCTGAGCCGGCTCGAGCACAAGGCGGCGGCCTGACTCGAGGCCCGCTCCGCCCTATCGATTCATCCGCGCCTGAGGGCCAACGTCATGCCTCGCATCCTTGTCCTCGTTCCGTTTCCGCTCGACGAGCACAATCTCTCGCAGCGTCGCGAGCAAGGGCGCTCGGTGGCGCTCGCGGACGAGACGGTGCTCGACTACCGGCCGGTGCGCATCGCGCCGTCCAACTACGTGAGCGGACACGATTCCGTGCTGGCCGAGCTGTCGATCATCGAGGCCGGGATGACGGCGGAGGCGCAAGGTTACGACGCCGTCTGCATCGACACGATGAGCGATACCGGTGTCGCCGCGCTTCGCTCCCTGCTGGACATCCCCGTCATCGGTCCGGGTCGCCACAGCATGCTCGCGGCGTTGATGCTCGGACGGCGCTTCTCGATCCTCACCATGTGGGACGCCTGGCGCCCGCTCTACCGCAAGACGATCGCCGACCTGGGATTGGCGGAGCATTGCGCCTCGGTACGGGCGGCCAATATCACGCCGGACAACCGGAACCTGCTGGCCGGCAAGGAGTCGCAGGTGTTTCCCGTCCTGGAGGAGGTCGCCATGCGATGTATCCGGGAGGACGGCGCGGACGTGATCATCCTCGGGTCGACCACCATGCACGAGGTGCACGGGCATCTGGCCTCGCGCTTGCCGGTTCCGGTGGTCAATCCCGGCCCGCTGAGCTACGCGCTGGCGCAGAGCGCGATTCGTCTCGGACTGCGCCATGGAATCCGCGCCTATCCCCGCGTCCAGGCGCCTGACCTGCAGCTGCTGCGCCAGACGGTGGATGCCGGCGAGCAGGTCGAGTCTCCAAGCTCCCCGGCCCGCTGACAGGAGGTCGCACCCAATGCCTCGCATCCTGGTTCTCACCCCGTGCGCGACGGATGACACGCGCGCGCTCGCCAATCGCTCATTGCCGCTCGGGGCCGGGACGACGCTGACATACCGTGCCGTTCCGGCTCCGCATGGACCCGCCGCGACCTTCTTCGACGCGGCGCTGGAAGACCTGGCCGTCTTCGGGGCCGGTGCGAACGCTCAGGAGGACGGATTCGATGCGGTGTGTGTCCATTCCTTGAACGAGGGCGGCGCGGCGGCGCTGCGCTCGGTGCTCGACATCCTGGTGCTGTGCACTGGAAAGGCGGCGGCGCTGCATGCGCTGTCAGTCGGCGCTCGATTCTCCTTCATCGTGGATTCTCCAGCGGCAAGCGAACTGCTGCGCAGCCACCTGCGGCAATGGGGCCTGACATCGCAGTGTGCCTCCGTGCGTGTCGCGCTGCCGACGGACCCGGCCGCGATGCGTGATGCCGTCGAGCGGTGCGCGAATGAAGACGGCGCGGAAGCCGTCTGTCTGGGCTCTTCCGCCTCGACGCCCATCGTCGATGACCTCGGGCTCACGGCAGGAATCCCGGTCATCGATCCCTTGGCCGTCGGTTGCCAACTCGTCGAATCGCTGCTCGCGGTCGGTCTCTCCCACAGCCGAACCGCTTCGCCCCGGCCGCTGGTGCCGAAGGTGCGGACACTGCAGGCCATGGCGGGCGTCGCCGCATCGCCTCCTGAACCCAACTGACCCCATACCACGGAGCTGTCATGGATCTCGAACTCGAAGGAAAGATCGCGCTGGTCACCGGTGCCAGCAAGGGCATCGGCCGAGCCATCGCCAAGGTTCTGGCCCATGAGGGTTGCCGCCTGGCCATCGTCGCCCGCGGCGAGGCCGGACTGGAGACGCTGGCGGACGAGATCGCCTCACAGGGTTCTCCGCGCCCCGTCCTGATCGCATGCGACCTCATGCATCGAGACTCGGCGCAGAGAATCAAGGCCGCAGTGAAAGGCGCCTACGACAGGCTGGATATCCTGGTCAACAATGCGGGCGGCTCGCGGCCGTTCGATGGATTGGGTACGTTCGAGCAGTGGGAAGAGGCCATGCAGCTCAATTTCCACGCCGGACGCGAGCTGGCGCATGCGTTCATCGACGACATGAGGCGCCAGCGCTTCGGCCGTATCGTGAACGTGACCGGGGGCGACGAGCCGGTCGCCATCAACGGCGCCGTGCCTCCCAACGGAGCCATGCACATCTGGGCCAAGGCCCTGTCGCGCGTGGTGGCGGCCGATGGCATCACGGTCAACTCCATTCCTCCGGGCCGCATCCACTCCGAGCAGATCGACCACAAGCTGCTGCCGACGCCTGAAGCCCAGCAGAAGTGGGTAGCGGAGAACTGCCCGGCCGGCTATATCGGTGAGCCGGAGGACCTCGCCGTGCTGGTGGCGTTTCTCTGCTCGCCCAAGGCACGCTACATCACCGGCCAGGTGATCCACGTGGATGGCGGTGCCCGGCGGTTTTCCCACTGACCGCCGCCGTCCTTGACTGCCGTCCCGTCGACGGCTGTCCCGTCGACGGCCGTCGACACCTCAGGCCGGCTGCGTCGCCTGCATCGCCGGCGTGGCCGCCAGCGTCTCGTACCAGCGCGAGAGCTTGGGATTGGCCTTGCGCCAGTCCAGGTCGGCGAAGCGGAAATCGAGATAGCCGAGCACGCAGCCGAGCGCGATCGTGCCGATGTCGAGCCGATCCGCTTGCACCTCCACCGTCTCCTCGAAGCGCGCGAGACCGGTCCGGATCTTGTCCATCTGCGCGTCGGTCCACGGTTGGAACCGCGCGCCCTCCTCGCGAACCGTCAGCTCGTAGCGCGCCAGCAGCGCCGCGTCCAGGATCCCGTCGGCCAGCGCCTGGTCCGTGAGGGCACGCCAGCGGGCCGGCGCGGTCGTGGGAAAGAGACTGCCCTTGGCAAGGTCGTTCAGGTACTCGCAGATGACCCGGCTGTCATAGAGCACCGTGCCGTCGTCGGTGATGAACGTCGGCACCTTGCCGAGCGGATTGTGGCGAATGATCGTCTGGTCGCGGTTCACCGGATGGGCCGCGCTGGGCAGCTTCTCGATCCGGCCCAGGAGGCCGAGGTGGTGCGCTGCCACGAGGCACTTGCGCACGTAGGGCGACGTCTGCGAATGGAAGATCTTCATCGGTGTTGTCCTCTGGGCCGGCCCGTGG
>JAEWGX010000115.1 GCA_023388075.1 Pseudomonadota bacterium | reverse complement strand
GCGCTGGTTCGTGCCGATCTGGATTTCCATGAGTTCGTCTACCGGGCAAGCCACAATCCCCTGCTCGCGGAGACGGTCGCGGTGCACTGGCATCACACCCGCCGCCTGATGGCCGCCTACCTGCGCGAGACCATGTCGTTTCGCGGAATCTGGTCGGAGCACCAGGCCATCCTGCTCGCGATCGTGCGCGGCGACGCCCGCACCGCGGAGCGCCTGTCCCGCGAGCACGCCGACAGCGCCTGCCAGCTGATGCTGCGGCTCCTCTTCCGCGAGGACGACCCCGTCGGTCAAACCGCCTGAATCCGCCCCGGGCCTGCCGGGCGCGATCCAATTCCCATCGAAGGAGATCACCATGCGACTCACCGACCAGCAACTGCAGGACTTCGACCGCGATGGATACCTGTTCTTCCCGTCGCTCTTCTCCACCGAGGAGATGAAGGTGCTGCTCGCGGAGATTCCCTCCATCTACGAACAGCGCCGGCCCGAGATCGTGCGCGAGAAGGGCTCGGATTCCGTGCGCACGGTCTTCGCCGGCCACCTCATCAATGCCGCGTTCGCCAAGCTCGGCCGCCACCCGCGGATGATCGAGCCGGTGCGGCAGGTGCTCGGCGAAGCCGTCTACATGCACCAGTTCAAGATCAACGGGAAGTCGGCCTTCGACGGCGACGTCTGGCAATGGCACCAGGACTACGGCACCTGGAAGGCGGACGACGACATGCCGGAGGCACGGGCGATGAACGTGGCCGTGTTCCTGGACGAGGTGAACGAGTTCAACGGACCGCTCCTCTTCATTCCCGGCTCGCACAAGCTGGGCGCGATCGAGGCAAGCCACGACCTCGCCACCACCAGCTATCCGCTCTGGACGATCGACAACGACACCATCGCGAGGCTGGTGGAGCGCGGCGGCATCGTCGCGCCCAAGGGGCCGCCCGGCTCGATGCTGATGTTCCACTCCTGTCTCGTCCACGGCTCGCCGTCCAACATGAGCCCGTGGAACCGCACCATCGTGTACCTGAGCCTGTGCGCCGTCTCCAATCACATCCGTCGCTTCAAGCGGCCGGACTACATAGCGCATCGCGATTTCTCCCCGATCCAGCCGCTCCGGGACGACTGCCTGCTGGATCCGTCGGTGAAGATCACGGACCTGCCGCTCGCACGGGCTGCGTGAGAAGGATGCATCGCCGATGAACCTGCACAGACTGCTGCTCGAGCGCGAGTCAGCCGGCCGGCCACTGCGCGTCGGGCTGATCGGCGCCGGCAAGTTCGGCACCATGTACCTCGCCCAGGCGTTGCGCACGCCGGGCATCGCGCTGGTCGGCGTGGCGGACCTCGCGCCGGATCGCGCCCGCGCGGCGCTCACCGGTGTTGGTTGGCCGACCGAGCGGCTCGAGGCAGGCAGCTTCGCGCGAGCGGCCGCTGACGGAACCGTCCATCTCACCGACGACCCCCAGTCGCTGATCGCCGCGCCGGAGGTCGAGATCGTGATCGACGCCACCGGCAACCCGGCGGCCGGCATCGCCCATGTGCTTGCCTGCTGCCGGCACGGCAAGCACGTCGTGATGGTCAACGTGGAGGCCGACGCGCTGGCCGGACCGCTGCTCGCGCGCAAGGCGCGGGACGCCGGGATCGTCTATTCGCTCGCCTACGGCGACCAGCCCGCGCTCATCTGCGAGCTGGTCGACTGGGCCCGCTGCATCGGACTCGAGGTCATCGCGGCCGGCAAGGGAACCAAGTACCTGCCCGCGTACCACCAATCCACGCCCGAGACCGTCTGGGATCACTACGGTCTCACCGCCGAGGAGGCGCGAGCCGGAGGCATGAACCCGCAGATGTTCAACTCGTTCCTGGACGGCACCAAGTCCGCGCTCGAGATGGCGGCCGTGGCGAACGCGACGGGCCTTGCCTGCCCGGACGACGGCCTCGCCTTTCCGGCCTGTGGCGTCGACGACCTGCCGGCGCTGCTCAAGCCGAAGGCCGACGGCGGCGTGCTGGACCATCGCGGACAGGTCGAAGTGATCTCCAGTCTCGAGCGCGACGGAAGCCCCGTCTTCCGTGACCTGCGCTGGGGCGTCTATGTCACCTTCGCCGGCGGCAACGAGTACGTGCGCCGCTGCTTCCAGGAGTACGGCCTGCGCACCGATGCGAGCGGCGAGTACGCGGCGATGTACAAGCCCTATCACCTCATCGGGCTCGAGCTCGGCGTCACGGTGGCCTCGGTGGGGCTGCGCGGCGAGGCGACCGGCAGCGCGCGGGACTGGCGCGCCGACGTGGTGGCGACCGCCAAGCGTGACCTGCAGGCAGGCGAAACGCTCGACGGCGAAGGCGGCCATCGCGTCTACGGCAGGCTGGTGCCGGCCGCGCGTTCGGTCGCAGCGAAAGGCTTGCCCCTCGGGCTCGCCCATGGCATTCGCCTGCGCCGCGCCGTAGCGGCCGGCAGGCCGCTCTCCTGGGATGACGTCGACGTCACGGGCGGCGACCCGGAAGCGATCGCGTTCAGGCGGCAGATGGAACGCGAGCTCGGGCCGGCGCCGGCGTAGCCTCGCCCCGGCGCCCGACTACTCCACGGTGATGTTGGCAGCCCGGATCACCCGGGCCCACTTCTGCGATTCGGCCTCGATGAAGGCCGCGAACTCCGCCGGCGCGCCGCCGCGCGGCTGCAAGCCCGCGGCCTCGGCCTTCTCGCGAACGCCGGTGTCGGCCAGCGCGGCGTTGGCGACCGTGTTCATCCGCTGGATCACCGCCGACGGGGTCCCGGCGGGCGCGACCATGCCGTACCAGCCATAGCCGACCACATCCGGGAGGCCGAGCTCACGGAAGGTCGGCGCCTGGGGGTAGACCGGCGTGCGCTCCTCGGTGGCCACGGCGAGTACCCGCAGCTTGCCGGCCTTGATGTGCGGCACCGCCGTCGCGATCGAGGTCAGCGTCGCATCGATGCGTCCGGCCAGCAACTCGACGTAGGCGGTGGCGTCGCCACGGTGGTGGATGTTGACTCCGCGCACCTTCGCCGAGCCGAACAGCAGCTCCGCCGTCAGGTGCGGCGCCGAAGCGGCGCCCGGGGATCCGAAGGTCAGGCCGTCGGCGTGTGTCCGGCCATACTCCAGGAGGTCGGCCAGCGTGGCGAACCGGGAGGCGGAGTTGACGATCAGGAACAGCGGCGCGATGGCCGTGCTCACGATCGGCGCGAAGCTCTTTCGCACGTCGTATGGCAGCTTCGGATAGAGCGCCGCGCCGATCGCGATCGGCGCGGCGGCATGCAGCAGGACGCTCCCGTCGGCCGGGGCGTTGGCAACGAGCTCGTTGGCGATGCGGGTGCCCGCGCCGGGCTTGTTCTCGACGACGAACGGCTGGCCGAGGGCCTTCTCGAAGTACTGCCCGAGGATCCGGGTCAGTATGTCGCTGGCCCCTCCCGCGCCGTACGGCGAGATGAGCCTCACCGGTCCGGTGGGCCAGGCCTGCGCGATCGCAGGCAGGCAGCTCGAAGCGAGCGCTGCCCCTGCAGCGTTCACGAAACGTCGACGATCGGGTCTCATGGCGGTGTCTCCTCCTTGCATGATGGGGTCACTCGGCGGCTGCGGCATACGCGATGCGCGGCTCAACGAAGCGCTCCGCCGCGCCGCAGCTCGGCAATCTCTTCCAGGGTGTAGCCGGCCTCGGCAAGCAGCTCGTCGCCGTGGGCCCCGGCTGCGGGCGCGGCCCCAGGCGCCGCGCGGGCCTCCTTGCCGAATCGGTAGGGCGCGCCCACGACCCGGTAGCTCGTGCCGTCGGGCGCCGCGGCCTCCACCACCATTGCGCTCGCCTGCACGTCCGGGCTTTCCAGTACCTGCCCGTAGCTGCGCACCGCGCCGACGACGATACCGTTGGCGGCGAGGAGCGCCACGCATTCCGCGCTGCTCCTGCCGGACAGGCGCTCGCGCAGCACGCTGCGCAGCACGGCGCGGTTCTCGACTCGTCGTGCATTGGTGGCGAACCGCTCGTCGGTTGCCAGCTCCTCGCAGTCCATCACGCGGCAGAACCGCGCCCAGTGCTCCTCGGCATAGGCGGAGACGACGATGTAGCCGTCCCGTGTCGCGACGACTTCGGCCGCCGGCGCATTGTGCGGCTGGCCGCCGCCGATCCGCGTGGGCTCGGGCGCGCCGCCGAGGTAGTCGCTCCAGGTCGACGCCTGCAGGTGCAGGGCCACCTCGAGCAGTGAGGTCTCGATGGTCTGTCCGACGCCGCTTCGTTCGCGGCCGAAGAGCGCCGCGAGCACCGCCTGGGCGCCAACGGTCGCGGCGGCGGCATCGATGATCGGCACGCCCACCTTCTGCGGCGGCCGGTCGGGCTCGCCGGTCACGGACATCAGGCCGCTCTCGGCCTGCGCGGCGACGTCGTAGCACGGGCGATCGCGGGACGGCCCCTCGCTGCCGAAGCCGGAGATCGACAGGTAGACCAGCCGGGGAAATCGCGCGCGGACCGCCTCCGGCCCGAGGCCCAGCTTCGCCACGGCACCCGGCCGCAGGTTCTGGATCAGCACGTCGCTGCGCGCGATCAGTCGCATCACGGCCGCGTGGCCGCCCGGACTCCCCAGGTCCAGGGCGATCGATCGCTTGCCGCGGTTGTAGGCGCGGACCATCGACTCCCCATAGCGGCCGATGTGCCTCGCCTGGTCACCGGCGATGGGCTCGACCTTGATCACGTCCGCGCCCAGCTCGGCCAATGCCATCGCCGCGCCGGGCCCGGCGATGTACTGGCCCAGGTCGATCACCCGCACGCCATGCAGCGGGGCCGCGGCGGCCTTGCCGACACGCATCGCTCTCCTCGAATCGTTGCAGGCGTCATCGCCCGACTCCGGCCAAGATAGGCCGGAATTCGATTACCGGAAACCTCGTAATCCTGATACTTTGATCACCATCCGTGATCATGCTCGAACGCAGGGAGCGCAATGGAAACGGGACGGCGCCGGTCCGCCACCACGAACCTCGACTATCTCGTCCGTCGGCTGCGGCTGAGGCACTTCGAGCTTCTGGTGGCGCTCGCCCGGGCCGGCACGATGCGAGGCGCGGCAGAGCAGCTGAGCCTCAGCCAGCCCGCGATCAGCAAGATGCTGGCCGAAGCCGAGGACGCCTTCGGCGCGCGCCTGTTCGAGCGCAGCCGCCGCGGCGTGGCTGCCAACGCCTACGGGGTGGCAGCCGTGCATCACGCGCTCCTGGTCCTCGGCGAATTGTCCCGGGCAACCGACGAGCTCGACGCGATGCGCACCGGCGCCGCGGCGATGCTTCGCATCGGCACGCTTTCGGTCACCGCGGCCGTGCCGGCTGCGATCGTCGAGCTGCACGCGCGCATGCCGAAGACCGCCGTGCAGATCCGCGAGGGACGGGTGCAGGAGCTGATGCAGCGGCTGCTCGAAGGCGAGCTGGACTGCGTCTTCGGCGCCATCACGCCGGAGATACTCGCGGGCGAGTCGTTGCGGTCCCTGCAGTCCGAAGTGCTCCTCGAGGATCGTCTCAGCGTGCTGGCTTCGGCGGCAAACCGCCGCGCGCGGCGACGATTGCGTTGGCAGGACCTGCATGCCGAACGATGGGTGGCGCCGCCGCCGCAGACCCTGGTGCGGCAGGCCTTCATGACCGCGTTCATGAACCAGGGGCTGGAGCCGCCGGTTCCGGTCATCGAGGCGATGTCGTCGGTGACCGTCGGCACGGTCCTGCGAATGGATCCCTCGCTGCTCTGCGCCGTGCGCGACGAGCACGCACGCGACGAGATCGCGCGCGGTGGCGTGCGACGCGTGTCCGTCGCGCCGTCGATTCCGCTGCCACCGCTCTGTCTCTTCACCCGGCGCAGCGACTTCGCCCCCCCGCTGGTCGTACGCGAGTTCGCCCGCGCGCTACGCAAGGCCGCGGGTGCCCGAGCACCGGCGACGGCGTAGCGGCCCTCCTCGCTGGCCTAAAATGCCCGTCGTCCCGGGTCCGCCGGGACCCTGTTCTGGCACCCAAGGAGTGGCGAGGTCGTGGCAAGCAACGGAAAGGCAGGGCTCGGTTCCCGCGCGGAGATCGTCGGACTGATTCCTGCAGCCGGACGCGCCAGCCGGCTCGCGCCCCTGCCCTGCAGCAAGGAGCTCGTGCCGATCGGCTTCCAGACCGCGGCCGAAGGCGCCGAGCGCCGGCCGAAGCCGGTCTCCCAGTACCTGCTCGACCGCATGAAGCGCGCCGGCGCCCGCAAGGTGTTCTTCGTGGCGCGCGCCGGCAAGTGGGACATTGCCGACTACTACGGCGACGGCTCCCGGCTCGGCTTGCACCTCGCCTACCTTCACGTCGGCGCGCCCTGGGGACCGCCGTTCTCGGTCGCGCAGGCGGTTCCGTTCATCGGCGATGCCACCGTCGTGTTCGGCTTTCCCGACATCCTGGTCGACCCGGTGGACTCGTTCTCGCCGCTGATCCACCGCCTGGACGAGACCGGCGCCGACGTCGTCCTCGGGCTCTTCGACTGCCGGGCCCACGAGCCAGGCGACGTGATCCAGCGCGACGGGAACGGACGGGTGACCGGACTGCAGACCAAGGAGGAGCGGCCGGTCCGCCCGGACCGGTACGTGTGCTGGATGTTCGCCGCCTGGCGCGGCAGCTTCTCCCGCTTCCTGGCGACGGAATGCGCGCAGCTCGCGGTCCAGGCGGAGGCGATGGCGCAGGCGGCGCCGGCCGGGCCCGCCCCGGAATGGCCGGTCGGGGCGATCATCGCGGCGGCCATCCGCGCCGGCCTGCATGTCGACAGCGTCTTCTTCCCCGAGGGCCGCTTCCTCGACGTCGGTACGCCGGACGGCATCACGGCCGCCGCGTCCTTCCCGATCGTCTGGAACGGGCTGGATACGCGGTGACTGCCCTGATGCCGGTCGCCTTCTGGCTGCTGCCCGCGCCACGGGACGCCTCCTGGCTGCAGAACCACCTGCAGGCGCTGGCCACGCGGCACGGCGGCCCGGCTTTCGAGCCGCATGTGACGCTGCATGTCGGGACCCGCCCCGCCGGGCTCGGGGTCGAACCGATTCTTGCGAGCGTGGCACGGCAGGCTGGCGTGCTGGAGCTGGAATGCCTCGAGACCGCGCACTCCGCTGCGTACTACAAGGCGCTGTTCGTCCCGCTCGTCGAGGTACGGGCTCCGGCCGGCGCCGGCCTTTCCGCCCTGCGTGCCAGGCTCCTGGATGCGCTCGCGCGCGCCGGCGCTCCGGACTCGGACTACGTCCTGGCCCCGCACCTCAGCCTGCTGTACGGCACCTTCGATGCGGCGCTGCGTCATGACCTGGCCGGGTCGCAGTCCCTGCTCGGTCGCCGGATCCGCTTCGACCGCATCGCCGCCGTGCGCCCCGCCCCGGGCAGTGTCGATCTCGCGCGGGTAGCGGACTGGGAAGTCTTCGGCCACTGCCGGCTCGCCGTCCCGCCGAACGCAAACCCCTGATCCGCCACGGGAATTCCCCTATCGGCCGGTGGCTGGCCGAGCCTGTATGCTTTGCCGACAGACCCTATCCGGCCGGCGTCCGGCCGCCCCCCGTGGAACAAGGAGCCGAAACATGGCTGATCTGCTCGTGGCATTCGAGAAGGCGCAAGCCGACTCCCGCAACCTTCCTGAACGTCCCGACAACACCACCCTGCTCAAGCTGTATGCACTCTACAAACAGGCGACGCAGGGCGACGTCGACGGGGAGCGGCCGGGGTTCTCCGACATGGTCGGTCGCGCCAAGTGGGACGCCTGGCAGGCGCTGGCAGGGACCGAGCGTGATGATGCAATGCAGCAGTACATCGACCTGGTGGAAGAGTTGAAGGGCTAGCTGGCCGTCGGCCGCTCCGGCCTGTGCGACCGGCCACGGTCAAGTGATACAGGAGGACATATAGCGTAATATTGCGCAACATTACAACACCGCCACAGTTGGTAGGTCGTGGGCAACCGTTCAGTCGGCGCACGATGGCCGGGGTGGAAGGGGCCGCTGAGAATCGGACCCAGCCGATGCCGCCGGGCACCGGCGAGTTCCACCCAGCAGACCGTCGAGCCGTATGCAGTCCACCGCCCCGCCACGCCATCGCGCACGCAGCCCGCTTCGCGGCCAGCGGTGCGCGCCCCCGAGGACCCGACGCGCCGCGCTGGCCACCGCCCTCCTCGCGCCGACCGCCCTGGTCGCCGCCTTCGGCTTCACCCAGCCCGCTTGCGCCCAGGTCATCGTCGGCGACCTCCAGCAGGTGTCGATGCAGTTCGGCTCCTCCGCCCACGACGGCGTCAGGGCCCACCAGGCGCAGGTGCGGTCCCGCCAGGTCCGGGTGCGACAGGCGCGGTCCCGGGCGAACCTCCCGCAGTTTGCCAACAAGGTGACCATGTCGTCGGACCGGGCCAGCATTCCGCTGCAGCGACGCGGGGGCCCCGCCCCGGCAGCCCGCCTGCTCGCTCCCAGCACCAGCGGCGTCGTCAACAGCTTCATCCAGGGCGATCTCTATACCGACTCCGACAATCGGACGGCATCCTCGCTTTCCACCACCGACCTCACGGTCGGCAGCGACTACCGGCATTCGGACCAGCTTCTCTTCGGGGTCGCCGCCAGCCGGATGAGCACCAGCGACACGTTCGGCAACACCGTTTCCGCCTACGTGACGCTGCAGCCGGTGGACCGCATCTATCTCGACATGAGCCTGTCGTACGGCGAGCACAATGCGCGCCACGGCCAGGGGCTGTCCGCGGGAAGCCCCGGCGACGCATCGGTGGGCGGAGCAAGCCGCGGCTTCAGCCTGTCACTGAACCATCCGCGCCAGGTGGGCGAATGGTTCTGGTCGCCGTACAGCCGTTACGACCACATCGTCACCGACGTCCTGGCGACGACGGCCGCCGCGGCGACGCCGCTCAGCTACGGGCTTTCGGCCCTCGCCATGGGGAGCACCGCCCAGACGACCTGGAGCACGCCCTTCGGCGCCATACAGCCGATGCTGATGGTGGAAGTGCAGAAGGAAGTCCGCACCGTGACCGGCCTTGGCACCACGTCGTCGTTCACCCAGGGCATCGTCGGCTTCGGCCTCACCACGCGGGTCTCGCGCAACATGTCGGCCTTCGCGCAGTCTCGCTACGAGAGCGATCTCGGCGCGACCCTCGACCGGCAGATGATGCTCGGGATGAAGGTCGCGTTCTGAGGAGGCCGTCGGGACTCAGGCCGAGGTGACCGGCGTGCGCGGTTCCCGGCCGGAGAAGACGTCGGTGAGGTTGTGCGCCGCCAGCATGGCCATGCCAAGCCGCGAAGAGCGGGTGGCGCTCCCGATGTGCGGCGTGAGCACGATATTGTCGAGCGCAAGCAGCTCCGGCGCGAGCGCCGGCTCGTTCTCGTAGACATCCAGCCCTGCCGCGCCAAGCCGCCCTTCCCGCAAGGCGGTGGCGAGCGCGAGATCGTCCACGATGCCACCGCGCGCGATGTTCACCAGCGTCGCGGTGGGCTTCATCAGCGCAAGCTCCCGGGCCGCGATGGTGTGGTGGGTCTGCGCGGAGTACGGAAGCACCAGCACCACGTGATCCGACTGCCCCAGCAGCTCCTCCTTGCTGACGCGGGTGGCGCCGAGCTCCGCTTCGTTGCTGGCGACGCTGCGGTTCGCGTAAAGCAGCTTCATCTCGAAGCCGCGCGCCCGCCGCGCGATGGCCGAGCCGATGCGGCCCATGCCGATGATGCCGAGCGTCGCGCCGTGGAGGTCCGCACCGAGGAACTGGTCCCAGGCCCACCGTTGCCAATGGCCCTGGCGCAGCCAGCGCTCGGATTCGGTCACGCGCCGCGCGGCGGCCATCAGCAGGGCGAAGCCCATGTCGGCGGTGGCCTCGGTGAGCACGTCCGGCGTGTTCGTCACGACAATGCCGCGGCGCGCGCACGCCGCGACATCCACGTGGTTGTAACCGACCGAGCCCGTCGCGACCATGCGCAGACGAGGACACGCCTGCAGCAGCTCCTCGTCCACCTTGTCGGAAGCCACGACGAAGAGCGCATCCTTGGAGGCCGCCCGCTCCTTGAGCTCCGCGGGCGACCAGGACGCATCCTCGGGGTTGCCTTCGACGTCGAACACCGTCTCGAGGTGCTCGATGACCTCCGGGAATACGCGCCGGGTGACGAGCAGTGACGGCCTCTTGGAACCGCCACCTGCCCCGCGCGCGGGATGCCCCGCGGCGCTCATGGCGCGCTCGCCGGAGCGGGGCCGGCGGGTGGCGGCTTGATGTCGAAAACCTGGCGCAGGTACTGGATGTAGGCCTCGTCGTCGCACATGTTCTTCGCGGGCGTGTCCGAAAGCTTGGCCACCGGCTGCCCGTTGCAGCGGACCATCTTGATCACGATCTGAAGGGGAGTGTAGCCCAGGTCGTTGGTGAGGTTCGTGCCGATCCCGAAGGCGACATGCACCCGGTCCTTGAAGCGCAGATAGAGACGCTTGATCACGTCGAAGGTCAACGCGTCCGAGAAGACCAGAGTCTTGGTGGCCGGATTGACCCTGTTCGCCAGGTAGTGCGCGATCAACCGCTCGCCCCAGGCGAAGGGGTCGCCGGAGTCGTGACGCGCGCCGTCGAACAGCTTGCAGAAATAGAGGTCGAAGTCGCGCAGGAACGCATCGAAACCGAAGACGTCCGACAACGCGATCCCGAGGTCGCCGCGATACTCCTTCGCCCACATCTCGAAGCCGAAGGTCTGCGAGTCCCGCAGGCGCGGCCCGAGCGCCTGGCAGGCCTGGAGGTATTCGTGCGCCATGGTGCCGAGCGGCACCACGCCCAGACGCATGGCGAACATGACGTTGGAGGTCCCGGCGAAGCATTCGCCGAGGCGCGCCTTGCAGGTCTTGAGCACCCGGTCGTGCCACTCGAGCGAGAATCGGCGCCGGCTGCCGTAGTCCGCGATGCGAACACCCTCCATGTCGGGATCGTCCACCACCGTGCGGATCTTGGCCTCGAGTCGCCGCATCCCTTCGTCGAAGTCCGGCTCCGGCACGGTGTGGCGAAAGTAGAGCTCGTTCACGATCGCGAGCACCGGGATCTCGAAGAGGATCGTGTGCAGCCAGGGACCCCGGATGGTGATCTCGATCTCGCCCTTGCGGCTGCGCCCGTCCGCGGGGTCCGCCGCCCGCACCGAGATGTACTTCTCGTTCATGTGAAAGAGCGCGAGGAAATCGACGAAGTCGCTCTTCACGAAGCGCAGCTGGCGCAGATACTCCAGCTCCTCCTCCTTGAAGCGCAAGGTGCAGAGGTTCGCGATTTCCTCCCGGATCTGGTCGATGTACGGGACCAGGTCGATGCCCGGATTGCGGCACTTGAACCGGTACTCGACCTGCGCTCCGGGGAAGTGATGCAGCACCACCTGCATCATCGTGAACTTGTAGAGGTCGGTATCCAGCAGGGAATGGATGATCATGGAGCCATTCTAGTCAGGCCGGCATCGAATTCCGGCGGGTACAGGCTCGCGGAAATGAGCCCCGGGCGGGGAAAACGCATGACAGGCGCTAAAATGGGGACCGGGCCCAAGCAAACGCCGGGCCGTCCCGGGCTTGCCAGGTTCCTCGCGGGCCTGGCCGGGCGAATCCCGGCTTCGGGACACTCCTATTCGCTGAAGACACCGCCTCGTCATGCCGCACATCGTCCTCGAATCCTGTATCCGCTGCAAGTACACCGACTGCGTGGATGTCTGCCCGGTGGACTGCTTCCGCGAAGGCCCCAATATGCTGGTCATCGACCCGGACGAGTGCATCGACTGCGCCGTTTGCATTCCGGAGTGCCCGGTAGAGGCGATCAAGGCCGAGGAGGACGTGCCGGCCGACCAGCAGCACTTCGTCGAGCTGAATGCGGAGAAGTCCAAGAGCTGGCCCAGCATCACGCGGACCAAGGGACCGTTGCCCGAGGCAGACGAGTGGAAGGACGAAAAGGACAAGCTCAAGTATCTTGAGGGCTAGCAGCGTTGAGGGCTGGCAGCGCCCCGAAGACCGTGACTGGCCGCCGCCCGCGCGCTTTTCGTGACGCAGGTCTCCTCGCAAGTGCCGGAGAACCTGCCAGGACAGCCGCTCGGTACCCCGAGATGGGACCCAATACGTTGGAAGAGCAGGATTACGGGAGTAGGCTCTGCAGGCAGGACTGCGTCTTGCTTGTCGCGGTCGGCCCCTTGGCCAGATGCCGGAGACCCGGCTGGAGAATCGACGCGAATGCTCTACGAGGTACGTGAAGCCCAGAGGGCGGTACTGACCCCTGTCTCGACCTGGGCGGGGGCGATGAGCAAGCTGTACAGCAGCCCCTACAGTCCCTTCAGCTACTCGCCGCTCGCGACCCGGGCCGCGGCGGGATTCGAGTTGCTGCATCGGCTGGGCAAGGAGTACGAGAAGCCCGGATTCGGGCTGGCGAGCACGGTGATCGACGGCAACGAGGTCGCGGTGCGGGAGCGCATCGCCCTGGAGAAGCCGTTCTGCCGGCTGCTCCACTTCGAGCGCGCCCTCCCCCCCGACCTCGCCTCACACGGCGCGGACCCGCGGGTGCTGGTGGTGGCGCCGCTTTCGGGTCACCACGCGACCCTGCTGCGCGATACCGTGCGGGCGATGCTCCCCGATCACGACGTCTACATCACGGACTGGGTCGACGCCCGCATGGTGCGCCTGTCCCTGGGCGAGTTTCACCTCCACGACTACGTCCAGTACTGCATCGATTTTCTCCGGCATCTCGGACCCGATACCCACGTGGTCTCGGTCTGCCAGCCGACCGTGCCGGTGCTGGCCGCCATATCACTGATGGCCACGCTCGGGGATCCGAGCCTGCCGCGCAGCATGACGCTGATGGGCGGGCCGATCGATCCGCGCCAGAGCCCCACGGCGGTCAACGACCTGGCAACGGCGAAGCCCTTCGAGTGGTTCGAGCGCACCGTGATCCACCGCGTCCCGGGCCGCTATGCGGGCGCCGGCAGGCGCGTCTACCCCGGCTTCCTGCAGCACGCGGGCTTCGTGTCGATGAATCCCGACCGGCATGCGCAGTCACACTGGGATTTCTACCTCAACCTGGTTCGCGGCGACCTCGAGGACGCCGAAGGGCATCGCCGCTTCTACGACGAGTACAACGCGGTGATGGACCTGCCCGCGGACTTCTACCTCGAGACGATCCACGCCGTGTTCCAGGAGTTCCTGCTGCCGCGCGGCCTGTGGGACGTCCCGCTGGGAGGAGCGATGATGCGCGTGCGCCCGGCGGACATCCGGACGGTGCCGCTGCTCACCATCGAGGGCGAGCTCGACGACATCTCCGGCGTGGGCCAGACCGCCGCTGCCCACGACCTCTGCTCCGGACTCCGGTCCTCCATGCACCAGCACCTCCTCGCCGAGGGCGCCGGGCACTATGGCATCTTCAGTGGCAGGCGCTGGCGACAGATCATCTACCCCTACGTGCGTGGCTTCATCGCCGATGCCAACCGGCCGCGCCGACGCAGGGCGGGGTGAATCCCCAGGAAATCGACGCCCTCCTTCCGCAGACGCAGTGCCGCCGCTGCGGCTATGACGGCTGCCTTCCCTACGCGCGTGCCGTCGCCGCAGGCGAGGCCGCGATAAACCGTTGTCCACCGGGCGGCGACGCGACGATCCGGGCGCTGGCGCGCCTGCTCGGCGGCGAGGCATTGCCGCTCGCGCCTGAATGCGGCCCGGTGCCGGATCGCCGCGTGGCACACATCGACAACGACGCCTGCATCGGCTGCACCAAGTGCATCCTGGCCTGCCCGGTGGATGCCATCGTGGGCGCCGCGCGCCACCAGCATCACGTGCTGGCCGATCGCTGCACCGGATGCGACCTGTGCCTGGCACCGTGTCCGGTCGACTGCATCGCCATGATGCCGGTCGAAGAGGCGTGGGCGGGCCCCGACAGCGCGCGCGGCCGCGCCAACCACCAGGCACGGGCGGCTCGCCTCGCCGCGCTCGCGGCCCCCGCGCCCCGGCAGGTTCCGTCGGATCCGCTCACGGCCCTCGCCGCGCCGGCGGAACGGGCGCGGCGGCTCGGCGCCATACTCGAGCGCGTCCGCAGCGCGAGCGCGCGATGAAGCCCGCGGACCGGCTCGCGCTCTTCGAGCGATTCGCGGCGGCCAACCCGGAGCCGACCACCGAGCTCGAGTACACCACCGCCTTCGAGCTGCTGGTCGCGGTGATGCTGTCGGCACAGGCGACCGACAAGGGCGTGAACGCGGTCACCCGGCGACTGTTCCCGGTGGCGAACACGCCGCAGGCGATCCTCGACATGGGACTCGAGCGATTCACCGAAGCCATCCGCACGATCGGTCTCTACCGGACCAAGGCGCGGCACGTGCTGCAGACCTGCGAGATCCTGCTGCGCGAGCACGGCGGCGAGGTGCCGCGCGATCGCGCAGCGCTCGAGGCACTGCCGGGCGTGGGACGCAAGACGGCCAACGTGATCCTCAACACCGCCTTCAGCCAGCCGACGATCGCGGTCGACACGCACATTTTCCGCGTCTCCAACCGCCTCGGGCTTGCCCGCGGGAAGACGGTGCAGGAGGTCGAGCGCAAGCTGCTGAAGGCGGTGCCGGCGGCCTATCGCCAGAACGCGCACCACTGGCTGATCCTGCACGGGCGCTACGTCTGCAAGGCCCGCCGGCCCGAATGCTGGCGCTGCCTGGTGGTGGACCTGTGCAGCTTCAAGCCCAAGACGCCGCCACCACCGGCACGGAGCGCGCTCGACCGGCCTCCGCGGCGCATCCCGGCTGGCGACGGCACGCCGCTCGTCGAGCAGGCCGACGAGCCCGAGGCCCGCGGGAGAGCGCGCGATGTTTGACCCGAGCCTTGCCGACGTACGGCGGTTCTTCTGCGAGGTCTGGCGCAAGCACGGCGAGCGCGCGCCGCTCACGCCGATCGAGGCGATCGCGCTCGACTGGATCCTGAAGCATCCGGAGTACCAGGCGGAGCTGGCCGACCCGGACGCGGCGGTCGCCGCCGACTACTCGCCCACGCGCGGGCGGACCAACCCGTTCCTGCACCTGTCCCTGCACCTGGCCATCGCCGAGCAGCTCTCGATCGACCAGCCGCCCGGTATCCGCGCCTGCATGCAGGCGCTCGAGCGCCGGCTTGGCGACGCGCACGAGGCCGCGCACCAGGCCCAGGAGTGCCTGGCCGAGACCCTCTGGCGGTCCCAGCGCGACGGCCGGCCGCCGGACCAGGAGGCCTACCTGCAGTGCCTGCGCCGGCGGGCTGGCGTGCCGGCGGACGGTTCCGGAGCCGGCTAAACTCGCTGGTTTCGCCGCCTGCGGAAGGCTCTCTTCCGGCGCGCGGCCGGCAGAGGTCCCCATGCTCTCCTCCCTGATCCCCAAGGAACGGCGCTTCTTCGAGCTCTACAGCCAGCACGGCGCCCAGATCGTCGAAGGCGCCGGCCACCTGGTCGCGCTCCTCGATGCCTTTGGCGACGAGGCCGCGCGCCGCGACCGGCTGGCGAGCATCGACGCCTGCGAGAAGAACGCCGACTCGGTCGCGCACGAGACCATCGCGCTGCTCCAGCGAAGCTTCGTCACGCCGTTCGACCGCGACGACATGCAGCGGCTCATCAACCGCATGGACGACGTGCTGGACCTCACGCAGGATGCCGCCGAGACCACCGAGCTCTACGACCTGCGCCGGATCTCGCGGGATGCGGTGCAGCTCGCCCAGCTCGCGGAGATGGGATGCCTGCGGGTGAAGGATGCAGTGGACCTGCTCGACGACATGGGCAACGCGAGCACCATCCTCAAGCTGTGCGAGGAGATCGACCAGATCGAGTCGGACGCCGACCGCGTCATGCGCTCGGCGATGTCGAAGCTCTTTCGAAACGAGAGCGACATACTGCAGGTGATCAAGCTCAAGGAAGTCTACGAGCTGCTCGAGGCCCTGACGGACCGCTGCGAGGACGTGGCCGACGTCATCGAGGGCATCGTGCTGCAGCATGCTTAGCTTCCTGGTCCTGCTGGCGCTCGCGTTCGGCTTCCTCAACGGGTTCCACGACGCGGCCAACTCGATCGCCACGGTGGTCTCCACCCGGGTCCTGCGCCCCCACCAGGCGGTGGCGTGGGCAGCCGGCTTCAACCTGCTCGCGCTCGCGCTGCTGCAGACCGGCGTCGCGACCACGATCGGCACCGGGCTGGTGGATCCGACCGTGGTCGATCCCGCTGCGGTGTTCGGCGCGCTGATCGCCGCGATCGTGTGGAACCTCATCACGCTGCGGCTGGGCATCCCCACCAGCTCGTCGCATGCGCTGATCGCGGGCCTGGCGGGAGCCACCATGGCGAGCGCCGGCCCGCAGGCGCTGCTGCTGCCCGGGCTGGGGCTCTTCCTGCTCTTCCTGCTGCTCGCGCCGCTGATCGGCCTGTTGCTGGGCGCGGGCCTGATGGTTGCGGTGCTGCGGGCTTTCAGCCACGTGGACGCCCGCAAGGCGGACCGACGCCTGCGTCAACTGCAACTCTTGAGCTCCGCCGTCTACAGCATCGGGCACGGCAGCAACGACGGCCAGAAAACACTGGGCATCGTCTGGCTGCTGCTCCTCGGCGCCGGCCAGGCCGCGGCCGACGCGCCCCCGACTTGGGCCGTGCTTGCGAGCTACCTTGCGATCGCAGCCGGGACGCTGTTCGGGGGCTGGCGCATCGTGCGCACGATGGGGCAGCGGCTGATCAAGCTGACGCCGGCTGGCGGCTTCTGCGCCGAGGCGGTCGGCGCGGCCACCATCCATTTCGCCACCTGGTTCGGCGCCCCGATCTCGACCACCCAGGCGCTCACCGCGTCCATCGTCGGCGTCGGGGCGGTCAACCGGGTCAACTCGGTGCGCTGGGGCGTGGCCCGGGTCATCCTCTGGGCCTGGGCGATTACGCTCCCCGCCGCGGCGCTGATTGGCGCCCTGGCCTGCCTCGCGGCGAAGGCGCTGGCATGAGCGCCACCGAGACGATCGACATGCCACCGCTCACCGGCGAGCCCCCACGCCGGCTGATCGCCCTGCTCCATGCCGCCGGCTCGTCGCCCGGGGCCATCATGCACGCGGCGCTTGCCTGGCAGCTCAAGCTGCGCAGCGCGCAGGCGATGCTGCTCGATGCGCCGTACGGCACCTGCCGCGCGCGCCGCTATTGGGTGGACCCCGCGCTATACCCGGTGGACCCCGAGGCGATCCGCGTCTCCGCCGTCGGCGCCCGCGAGCGCATCGAGCGTCGCCAGGCCGAGCTCGGCCTGGACGCCGCCCGCACCATCGTGATCGGCTTCTCCCAGGGAGCGAGCGTCGCGCTCGAGCTCGCCTTCGGCGATCCCGGCTGCGCCGGCCTGGTGATCGCCTATGCCGCACGGCTCCATCGCCTGCCGACGGCCGACGACAGGGTGACGGCCCGGGTCCGGCTGATCCACGGCGGCGGCGACAGCGTCGTGCCGGCTGCCTACGGCGAAGCGGCTTACCGTCGGCTGCGCGGCGTCGGCGCCAACGTGAGCCTGGACCTTCTGCCCGACGAAGGGCATGCGGTCGGGCAGGTGCAGATCAATCGCGGCACCAGGCACGCGATGGACTGGGTGTTCGACCGGTCGCCAGCCGCCTCGGGCGACACCCACTAGCCATCTCCCGACGCTGCCGCTACACGGCGGCGGGCTGGGCGCCTCGCCGCTCGGCGATCGGTCGCTGGTCGATCGGCAGGTGCATCAGCGCGGCGAAAGCGCCGAAGGCGATGGCGCCACCCCATGCCAGGTCGTAGCTGCCCGTGAGGTCGAAGATGCGGCCGCCGAGCCAGGCGCCGAGGAAGCTGCCGATCTGGTGGCCGAAGAAGATGACGCCGGCAAGCAATCCGAAGTTGCGCACGCCGTAGATCTGGCCGACGAGCGCATTGGTGGGTGGCACCGTGGAGAGCCACAGCAGGCCGATCACGGCGGAGAAGAGGTAGACCGAGAGATGGGTGAGCGGCGCGAGCAGGAAGAGCGCCATGGCGACCGATCGGCTCACGTAGATGCCGGTCAACAGCCACTTCTTGGACATCCGCACGCCAAGCCAGCCGACCGAGAGGCAACCGATGACGTTGAAGAGCCCCACCAGTGCGATCGCCTTGGCCCCGAGGTCCAGCGGCATCCCCTTGTCCGTGAGGTAGGCAGGCAGGTGCAGCGCGATGAAGACCACCTGCAGTCCGCAGACGAAATAGCCCCAGAAGAGCAGGTGGAAGTTGCGGTCGCCGCTCACCTCCTTGAGCGCGCCGCCCAGCGTGCTCGAGCCGCTCGCCTTCAGCCCCGCTTCCCGGTCCCCGCGAACCCCGATCGCGAGCGGCAGGATGACCGCGACCACCACCGCGTGCACCTGCAATGCGAACATCCAGCCGAAGTCGCGGATCAGCCAGGCGGTGAGCGGCAGGAACAGGAACTGGCCGAAAGAGCCGGCCGCCGTCCCGATGCCGAACGCCCAGGTGCGACGCTCCGCCGGCACCAGCTTGCCGATCGCGGCGAAGACGATGCCGAACGAGGTGCCGCCGATGCCGAGGCCGATCAACAGGCCCGCCGTCAGGTTGAGCTCGACCCCGGAGGTGGCGTAGACGGTGCCGAGGAAGCCGACGGTGTAGAGCGCCGCCCCGAGGAAGAGCGTTCGCATCGCGCCGAGCCGGTCGGCCATGGCGCCGAGGAAGGAGCCACCCAGCCCCCACACCAGGTTCTGCGTGGCCACCGCGAGGCTGAAGGTCTCCCGGGTCCAGTCTCGCGCCTGAGTCATCTCCGGCAGGAAAAGGCCCCAGGAGGAGCGCGCGCCGCCGGACAGCAGCAGGATCACGCAACCGAACACCAGCACGCCGAGATAGTCGCGGCTCGCCGAGGGCCCGGCGTCGGCCCTCATCAGGCGATCTGCTGGAGCGCCCGCCGCGCCACGTCGAGCGTCTGGTCGATATCGCCCGTGGTATGCGCCGAAGACAGGAAGAACGCCTCCACCGGCGACGGCGGCAGATAGACGCCGCCCTCCAGCATCAGGTGATAGAACCTGCGGAAGCGCTCCATGTCCTGGTCCAGCGCCTGCGCATGGCTGATGGGCGGTGCCGGGCGCAGGTACATGCCGCCGAGCGCGCCGGCGCCCTGCGCGCAGAAGGCAACCCCCGTCTCGGCCGCTGCGGCGTTCAACCCGTCCACCAGGCGCTTCATCGAGGTCTCCAGCCGTTCGTGGAAACCGGGCTTGCCGATCAGCTCCAGCGTGGCAAGCCCCGCGGCCATCGCGATCGGATTGCCCGAGAGCGTGCCGGCCTGGTAGACGGGCCCGAGCGGCGCCAGCAGGTCCATCAGCAGGGCCGGCCCGCCGATCGCACCCACCGGCATGCCGCCGCCGATTACCTTGCCGAAGCAGGTGAGGTCGGGCGTGACGCGGTAGCGCGCCTGGGCGCCGCCGAGCGCGACCCGAAAGCCGGTCATGACCTCGTCGAAGATCAGGATGGCGTGGTGCTCGTCGCAGAGCTCGCGCAGTCCCTGGAGGAAGCCGTCGGACGGCATGACCAGGTTCATGTTGCCGGCGATCGGCTCGACGATGACGCAGGCGATGGCGTCGCGGTTCTGCTCGAAGAGCCGGCGCACGCTGTCGAGATCGTTGAAGTCGGCGACCAGCGTGTGCCGCACCAGGTCCTCCGGCACACCCGCGGAGCTAGGCGTGCCGAAGGCGAGCGCGCCGCTGCCCGCCTTGACCAGGAGGCTGTCGGCGGTGCCGTGATAGCAGCCTTCGAACTTGATGATGCCGCTGCGCTTGGTGTAGCCGCGGGCGAGCCGCAGCGCGGACATCGCGGCCTCGGTGCCGGAGCTGGTGAAGCGAACCCGGTCCACATGCGGATAGAGGCCGCAGATCACCTCGGCGAGCTCGGTCTCCATCGGGTTGGGCGCGCCGAAGGACAGGCCCCGCAGCGCCGTTTCCTGCACCGCCTTCACCACCCGGGGATGCGCGTGGCCGACGATCATGGGACCCCAGGAGCCGAGATAGTCGATGTACTGGCGCCCCTCGACGTCCCACATGTAGGCGCCTTCGGCCTTGGCTATGAAGCGCGGCGTGCCGCCCACGGCGCGGAAGGCCCGCACCGCGGAGTTCACGCCACCGACCAGCACCTTGCGGGCGCGGTCGAAGTGATCGGCGTTACCGTTCATGGTCACTTCGCGAACAGGCGCGACGGATCGCCGAACGCCTTGAACTCGAGCGCATTGCCGGAGGGGTCCAGGAAGAACATGGTGGCCTGCTCGCCCACTTCGCCCTTGAAGCGGACGTGGGGCTCGATCACGAAACGGGTACCGGCCGCGGTGAGGCGATCCGCCAGTGCCTGCCAGGCCGGCGGCGACAGCACCACGCCGAAGTGGCGCACCGGCACGGCGTCACCGTCGACCTGGCTGGTGGCGCGGTGCCCCACCTCGTCCGGCGCGAGATGGGCGACGATCTGGTGGCCGTACAGATTGAAGTCCACCCAGTCGTCGGCGCTGCGTCCCTCGGGGCAGCCGAGCAGGTCACCGTAGAACCGACGCGCCGCGGCGAGATCGTGGACAGGGAATGCCAGGTGGAAAGGCTGGCTGACGTCGTAGCCGCTCATGAAACCTCCGGGTTTTCCCCATTGTAGTGAAATCGCCCGGACAGCCAGGGCGGCTGAGGGACCGCCGCCAGGCGGCCCGAACGAACGCGACGGCCGCGCGGCCGCGCGCTACTGGAAGAACTCCTTGACCCGATCCTTCCAGCTGCGCGTCTGGGGGCTGTGGCGGGAGTCCGCGGCGAGGCTCTGGTCCAGCTCGCGCAGGATCTGCTTCTGCCGCTCGGTCAGGCGCACCGGCGTCTCCACGGCGATGTGCGCGTAGAGATCGCCCGGCAGCGAGGAGCGCACGCCCTTGATTCCCTTGCCGCGCAGGCGGAATACCTTGCCCGGCTGCACCCCTTCGGGCAGCTCGATCTCCGCCTTCCCGCCGAGCGTCGGCACCTGGATGGTCCCTCCCAGCGCCGCGGTGGTGATTCCGATCGGCACCTCGCAATGGAGATCGTCGCCATCGCGCTTGAAGACCGGGTGCTCCTTGATGCGGATCTCGACGTAGAGATCCCCGGGCGGACCGCCGTTCGTACCCGGCTCGCCGTTGCCGGCCGAGCGGATGCGCATGCCGTCGTCGATGCCGGCGGGAATCTTGACCTGAAGCGTGCGCGTGCGCTTGATCCGCCCGGCGCCCTGGCAGGTCTCGCACGGCTCCGGCACCACCTTTCCGCTGCCGTGGCAGGTGGGACAGGTCTGCTGGACGGAGAAGAATCCCTGCTGGATTCGGACCACGCCCTGCCCGCCGCAGGTACGGCAGGTCTGGGGCTTGGTGCCAGGCTTGGCGCCACTGCCCTTGCAGGTGCCGCAGTTGTCCCAGGAAGGCACCCGGATCTCGGTCTCGTAGCCGGTGGCGGCCTGCTCGAGCGTGACCTCCATGGCGTAGCGCAGGTCCGCGCCGCGATAGGCGCTGTTCGCGCCGCCACGCGCCCCGGCGGCGCCGCCCCCGAAGATGTCGCCGAAGATGTCGCCGAACACGTCGGCGAAGCCGCCGAAGCCGCCGGCCGCTCCGGACGGTCCGGCGGCCGCGCCTTCGACGCCGGCATGGCCGAACCGGTCGTAGGCTTCGCGCTTGCGCGGGTCCGTGAGGACCTCGTAGGCCTCCTTGACCTCCTTGAACTTCTCCTCCGCCTTGGCATCACCCGGATTGCGGTCAGGGTGGTATTTCATCGCAAGCTTGCGATAGGCCTTCTTGAGTTCGTCCTCCGACGCGTTCTTCGCGACGCCGAGGACTGCATAGAAATCACGTTTCGCCATTGCCCTGACGCATCCTTGCATCTGTCCTATGAACGGATACCGGGCGCCGAAGCGCCCGGTATCCGTGCGGGTCGATCTCGCCGGCCAGTCGAGATCCCTTCACGCGGCCGTCTGATCACGCGTCCGTCGCGCTGCGCCGCGCCCCCCGAGCGGGGGCGTGCCCGGCGCCATCCGGCCGGGCACAGGGCGCATCGACCGCTCAAGCATCGCGCTTGACTTCCTTGAACTCGGCATCCACCACGTCCTCGGCGTCGTCGCGGGGACGCTCCTGCTGGGGCTCGGCGCCCGGTGCGGCACCCTGCGCCGCGCCCGCGCCGGCGGCTTCCGCCTGCGCATCGCCGTAGATCTTCTCGCCGAGCTTCTGCGAGGCCGTCATCAGCGCCGCGGTGGCCGACTCGATCCGCTCCCGGTCATCCGACTTCAGCGCCTCGCGCGTTTCGCCGATGGCCGACTCGATCTTCGCCTTCTCGTCCGCGTCGAGCTTGTCGCCGTGGTCCTTCAGGGACTTCTCCACCGAGTGCACCATGGCGTCGGCGTTGTTGCGCGCCTGGGTGAGCTCCACCCGGGCCTTGTCCTCGTCGGCGTGCGCTTCGGCGTCCTTCACCATCTTGTCGATCTCGGCCTCGGACAGGCCCGAGTTCGCCTTGATGGTGATCTTGTTCTCCTTGCCGGTGGCCTTGTCCTTGGCCGACACGTGCAGGATGCCGTTCGCGTCGATGTCGAAGCCGACCTCGATCTGCGGCGTGCCGCGCGGCGCAGGCGGGATGCCCTCCAGGTTGAACTCGCCCAGCGCCTTGTTGCCGGATGCGATCTCGCGCTCGCCCTGGAACACCTTGATCGTCACCGCCGGCTGGTTGTCCTCCGCGGTGGAGAACACCTGACTGAAGCGGGTCGGGATGGTGGTGTTCTTCGGGATCATCTTGGTCATCACGCCGCCGAGCGTCTCGATGCCGAGCGAGAGGGGCGTGACGTCCAGCAGCAGCACGTCCTTGCGGTCGCCCGCGAGCACCGAGCCCTGGATGGCCGCGCCGACCGCCACCGCCTCGTCCGGGTTGACGTCGCGGCGAGGATCCTTCCCGAAGAACTCCTTGACCTTCTCCTGCACCTTGGGCATGCGGGTCATGCCGCCGACCATGATGACGTCGTCGATGTCCGACACCTTCACGCCCGCGTCCTTGATCGCGGTCCGGCACGGCTCGATGGTCCGCTCGATCAGCTCCTCGACCAGCGCTTCCAGCTTGGCGCGCGTGATCTTCATGCTGAGGTGCTCCGGACCGGCCGAGCCCATGGTGATGTACGGCAGGTTGATCTCCGTCTGCTGGGTGGACGAGAGCTCGATTTTCGCCTTCTCCGCGGCCTCCTTCAGGCGCTGCAGCGCGAGGACGTCCTTGGACAGGTCCACGCCGCGGTCCTTCTTGAACTCCGCGATGATGTAGTCGATGACGCGCTGGTCGAAGTCCTCGCCGCCGAGGAACGTGTCGCCGTTGGTCGAGAGCACCTCGAACTGCTTCTCGCCATCCACGTCGGCGAGATCGATGATGGAGATGTCGAACGTGCCGCCGCCAAGGTCGTACACCGCGATCTTGCGGTCCTTGCTGCCGCCCTTGTCCATGCCGAAGGCCAGCGCGGCCGCCGTCGGCTCGTTGATGATCCGCTTGACCTCGAGGCCGGCGATCCGGCCGGCGTCCTTGGTGGCCTGGCGCTGGCTGTCGTTGAAGTAGGCCGGCACGGTGATCACCGCCTCGGTGACCTCCTCGCCGAGGTAGTCCTCCGCCGTCTTCTTCATCTTGCGCAGGACCTCGGCGGAGATCTGGGGCGGCGCGAGTTTCTTGTCACGCACGCTCACCCAGGCATCGCCGTTGTCCGCCTTGACGATGGAATAGGGCATCAGGTTGATGTCCTTCTGGACCTCTTTTTCCTGGAACTTGCGACCGATCAGGCGCTTGACCGCGTACAGGGTGTTCTTGGGATTGGTGACCGCCTGGCGCTTGGCAGGCGCGCCGACCAGGATCTCGCCGTCCTCCATGTACGCGACGATGGAGGGGGTGGTCCGGGCGCCCTCGGCGTTCTCGATGACCTTCGGCTTGCCGCCTTCGATGACGGCAACGCAGGAGTTGGTCGTTCCCAGGTCGATGCCGATGATCTTGCCCATGCTTTGATTTCCTCGAAAATTCGTTGGTTGCAGGTGAATTGGGGTGGTCCGCAGGGCTTTTCAAGAAAGCTGCCGGCCGCCCGGCGTTACGGACGGCGCACCCCTAGCCCGACTGGCTCACCGTCACGAGCGCCGGCCTCAGCACCCGGTCGTTGATCAGATAGCCCTTCTGGAGGACCGATGCCACGTGGTTGGGCGCCACGTCCTTGGACGGCACCGTCGAGATCGCCTGATGGCGGTTCGGGTCGAACTTCTGGTGCAGGGGATCGATCACCACGAGGTTGTTGCGCTCGAATGCCTGGGTGAGCTGGCGCAGCGTGGTCTCGACGCCTTCCTTCAGGCTCTCGATGCTGGGCACCTCCGTGGAGAGTGCCATCTCGAGGCTGTCCCTGACCGGCAGCAGGCTCTCGGCGAAGCTCTCGATCGCGTACTTGTGGGCCTTGGCGACATCCTCGCGTGCCCTGCGACGGACGTTCTCCATCTCCGCGAGGGCCCGCAGGTGCTGCTCCTCGGCCTCCCGGGCGCGCCCCTCGGCCGCCGCCAGCGCCTTGGCGAGGTCGCCCGCGCCGGCGCCTGCCTCGCGGTCCGGCGCCTGGCCGGGTTTTTCCTGGCCGGCCCCGGCGGTCTGCGCGCCAACGCCCATGCCCGCCTCGTCCCCGCCGAGAACGGGCGACTCCGGCTCGGTGGCGTACATCGGCTGGTCCTGCATGCCGGGGGCATCCCCGAAACGGGGCTCGGCGGCGCCGGGATTGCCGGGGCCGCCGGTCTTCTTCCTAGGGTCCATCATTGCGTCGGTTCGGTGGGTTCTGGATCTTGTTGAATCCCGCTCGCGCAAAACGTTTGGAAATTCAACCGTTTAGACTAATTCTACAAAAACTATGGGGCCGATTGAGACCGAATTCAAGCATCCTGCCACGGAACTTTCGTGACCTAACGCACGCGGATCCCCCGGTCGCGGTCGGCATTGAGAGCATGTGGGCGGATGTTCGGAGCACAATGGGCCGGCGCCGAGTCGTCGGCCGAGAATCGCGCGAACTGCGCCCCCAACGAGGAGAGTCAAAATGGGTCTGATGTCATTCATCAAGGAAGCGGGCGAACGGTTGTTCGGCCGGGGCGAGGCGCAGGCGAAGGAAGCGCCGGATCCGCATGCGACCGTCCGGGCCAACCAGGCCGCCGCCGACTCCATCGTCGACTACATCCGCTCGATGAACCTGGATGCCGAAGGCCTGTCGGTTGCCTACGACGGCGAGAAGAGCGAGGTCACCGTCTCGGGCATGGCGCCTGACCAGCAGACCAAGGAAAAGATCCTGCTCTGCTGCGGCAACGTCGCCGGGGTCGCCAAGGTCAACGACGACCTCTCGGTGGCCCAGCCGGAGGACGAGGCCAAGTTCTACACGGTGGTGAAGGGCGACACGCTGTCCAAGATCGCCAAGGAGTACTACGGCAATGCCAACGAGTACCCGCGCATCTTCGAGGCGAACAAGCCAATGCTGACGCATCCGGACAAGATCTATCCCGGGCAGACCCTGAGGATTCCGCCGAAGTAGCGCGCCTGCGCGGGTCGCCGCGGCTCGGGGCCGGGTTGCCCGCCGGTGGCGGCGAGATCGCGGCGGGTCAGGTAGCGGCGCCGCGGGCCTTGGCCAGGGCTTCGCGCTCGGCCAGGGCGGCTTCACGGCGGGACTGGAGGTCGTCGGGCAGGCGGGCGACGGGCCAGCCGGCCGCGTGACGTTCCACCAGATCGGCGAGCGCCGCGATCCACTCGGCCGACTCGTTCAGGCACTCGATGTAGTTGAACTGCTCGCCGCCCGCCCCGAGGAAGGCGGCGCGCACCTCCATCGAGATCTCCTCCAACGTCTCCAGGCAATCGGAAACGAAGCCGGGGCAGACGACGTCGAGCTTGCGGATGCCGCCGCGTGCCAGCGCCACCACGGTCGGCTCGGTATAGGGCTCCAGCCAGCGTGCCCGGCCGAAACGCGACTGGAAGGTCACGATCCACGCATCGGACCCCAGGCCGAGCTCCGCCGCGAGCAGCCGCCCGGTGGCGTGGCATTCGCAGTGGTAGGGATCGCCCCGGTCGAGCGAGCGACGCGGGATGCCGTGAAAGCTCATCACCAGCTTCTCGCCCCGGCCGTTGCGCTGCCAGTGGCGGCGCACCTGCGCCGCGAGCGCCTGGATGTAGCCGGGCTCGCGGTGGAAGCTGCGGACCAGGCGCAGCTCCGGCAGGTTGCGCCAGCCGCGCAGCTCGGCCGCGATCGCATCGAACGCGGATGCGGTGGTCGACGCCGCGTACTGCGGATAGAGCGGCAGCACCAGCAGGCGCGCAAGGTTCTTCTCGCGCAGGCCGCGCAGCACCCGGGGCAGCGACGGCTCGCCATAGCGCATGGCATGGGCCACGGTGAGGTCGAGCCCGCGATCGCCCAGAAGGCCTCGCAGCAGCACCGACTGGCGCTGGGTGTGCACCAGCAGCGGCGACCCCGAGGCCGACCACACCGTCCGGTACTTGGCGGCCGACTTGCGCGGCCGCGTGTTCAGCACGATGCCGTTGAGGATCGGCCACCAGACGGGGCGCGGGATCTCCACCACGCGGGGGTCCGACAGGAACTGGCGCAGGTAGCGGCGCACCGGCGCGGCGGCCGGCTCATCGGGCGTGCCGAGCTGAACCAGCACCACCGCGGTGAGCGGCGGGGTGCGGTGGGTGAAGCTCGCGTTGGCGGTGAAGCGGGCCATGATGCCATTCTCGCATCACGGCGCCGGGGTGCCGGGCAGCGCGACGGCTCGACGCGGCTAGTGTCGCAGGCTGCGCCCGGTCTCCGCGTCGAAGACGTGCGCCTGGCTGAGGTCCGGCTGCAGCGGGATCTCGTCGCCCGCACGGGTATCGATCCGGTCGTGCGAGACCACGACGATGTCGGAGTTCCCGACCCGGCACAACACCTGGGTGTCCGCGCCGGTCGGCTCCATCACCACGACCTTGCCGCGCATTCCGTTGCTGCCGTCGCCCACCAGGATGTGCTCCGGCCGGATGCCGAAGATCACTTCCCTGCCCTCCTGGAGCACGCCCGCCGGCGCCTCCATCCGGCCAAGGTCGACGTGCACGCCGTCGCCGACGTCGAGGCCGCCCGAGCGCACCACGCCCTTGACCATGTTCATGCCGGGCGAGCCGATGAAGCCGGCCACGAAGGTGTTGTTGGGGCGATCGTAGAGATCGAGCGGCTGGCCGATCTGCTCCACGTACCCGTCGCGCATCACCACGATCCGGTCCGCCATCGTCATCGCCTCGATCTGGTCGTGCGTCACGTAGACGGCCGTGGTCTTGAGCCGCTGGTGCAGCGCCTTGATCTCGGTGCGCATCGCCACCCGCAGCTTCGCGTCCAGGTTCGACAGCGGCT
>JAEWGX010000106.1 GCA_023388075.1 Pseudomonadota bacterium | reverse complement strand
AGATGCTGGACCTGCTGCGGCCGATCTACCAGAAGACGGCGGCCTACGGCCACTTCGGCCGCGAGGAGCCCGAATTCACCTGGGAGAAGACGGATCGGGCCGCTGCGCTGCGCGACGCGGCGGGGCTGCGAGCCTAGGGCAAGTAGACCTCGGGCGCCTTGCGCCCGGACAGCGGCACGAGGGCGGAGCTCATATCGGCGAAGCCGATGTGAGCGAAGACCACAAGGTGGAGGCGCTGCGGGACGCAGCGCTGCCCTCACCCTTCGGCAGGCGCCTGAAGCAGCAGGCCCACGAAAGCCTCCACGAGCGGATTGGAGGTATCCCTTCGCCAGACGCAGTGCAGGCTGGCCAGGTCCAGCCCCTGCTCCACCCCTGAAAGCGGGCGCGCGGCGATCACGTTGCTGCGACGTGGTATGGCGGCGGCCGGCGCAAGCGCCACCCCCATGCGGGCCTCCACGAGCGCAATCAGGGTCGGCAGGAAGCTGCGGTGTACTACCTGCGGATCCACGCCGTACCGTCCGAACAAGCCCTCGACCACCTCGTAGAAATAGCGGGATTCCTCAGGGGAGTAGCCCACGAAGGGTACCTGGCGAAGCATACCCACCGGGACAGCCTTGCGACGCACCAGGGGACTATCGGCAGGAGCGACGACCAGCATCCGGTCACGAGCGATCACGACGGATTCGAGCTCTGGCGCCTTCATCGAAGGCGAAAACCGGACCAGTGCCACATCGACCCGGCCGCTTCGCACGTTCTCGACCGATTGGATCGACGTAAGCTGCCTGAGCTCCAGTCCGACTCCGGGGTGATCCCGGCGAAACGCACGCAACGCCTGTGGCAGCACTGTATACACGGCGCTGTGAGTGAATCCCAGCGTGATCTGCCCGGTTTCCCCGCGCGCGAGACGCCGGGTCGCCTTCACGGCGAGATCCGCATCCGACATCAGTCGCTGCGCCCGCTCGTAGAGCAGATGGCCAGCCGAAGTGAGTTGCACCGAACGAGTCGTTCGCGTGAACAACGTTGCGCCCAGCTCGACCTCGAGCTGGCGGATCTGCTGACTCAGCGGCGGTTGGCTCATGTGCAAACGTCGCGCCGCACGGCCGAAATGAAGCTCTTCGGCCAGGATGGCGAACGCGCGAAGCGCTCGGGAGACGAGCGGCATTGAGTCGTCATCCAGAATAGTCGATTCGAATATTGTACTGGACGACTTAATGCCGCCTTTCTAGACTTCGCGCTGCCCGCCAAACGTCAACAGCCACGCTGGGCAGCCCCCGTAACCGCACAAGGAAGAGTCATGTCATCTCCCGCACCTGATCGAACCCGCCGCCGCCTGACGCTAGCCCTGGGCGCTGCCTGTGCGACAGGGGTGGGCGCACCGGCGTTTGGCCAAGCGTCATATCCGGCCCGCCCGGTTCGGATCATCGTGCCACTCGCGCCAGGCGGCGGCGGCGACCTGCTCGCGCGCTTCGTCGCGGGACACCTTTCGGAGCGCTTGGGAGCCTCCGTGGTCGTCGACAACCGGCCCGGCGCAGGCAGCATCCTGGGGACCGAGATCGCGCTGAAATCGCAGCCTGACGGCTACACGTTGCTGATGATCTCCAGCAGCTACGCTTGCAGCGCGGCTACCCAACAGCTTCCGTTCGATCCGATCGCGGACATTGAACCGGTGGCGCTGTTGACGCACGAGCCGCTGGTCCTGGTAGGAAGCCCAGCGCTCAAGGCGCGCAACCTCGCGGACGTGGTGACCGAAGCCAAGCGGGCCCCCTTGTCGCTCGCCTACGGTTCCTCCGGTGTTGGCGGCATATCTCATCTGACCGGCGAGAGCTTCGCGAACGCCGCAGGCATCAAGCTCAATCATGTTCCCTACAAGGGCACCGGCCAGGCCCTGCAGGATCTGATGGCGGGCAACATCCATCTCCTCTTCGGCGCCGTGGCGCCGGTGGCAGCGCACGTGCAGTCGGGTAGGCTCATCGGCCTGGCGATTGGTGGCGACCGACGGGCGAAGTCCATACCCGACGTGCCGACCTTCGCGGAGGCGGGATGGCCGGACTTCAAGACCAGGTTCTGGCAGGCACTGGCAGGTCCGAAGGGCATGCCCCCCGAAGTGGTCGCGCGCCTCAATTCCGACCTCAATGCCATCATGAAATCGGAGCCCGCTATTGCCCGTATGGAGCCCGACAGCAGCGTTGCGGGTGATGGTCCGCCCGAGATGCTGATGAAGACCATCCGCACCGACATCCAGATCTGGAAGGACCTGATCGCTCGAGCAGGCATCAAGCCGCAGTGACCGGAGCTCAGGTACGCCGTCCATGGGACGGCATCATCTCGCCGGACGACATTGCCGTTTACCGGCAGAGCGGATTCGGTCAAGCCACGGGCCTCGGTGAGCGCCCGGCCCTGCTGGTCATCGACGTCCAGTACAGGACCGCCGGCGAGGGCCCCCTGCCCATCCTCGAGGCCATCCGGACCTACCCTACTGCCTGCGGCGAGCGGGCATGGCAAGCGATTCCCAACATCGCCCAGCTCATCGAGGCATGCCGCTCGGCAGGGATTCCGGTCATCTTTCCCTTCATCGCTCCCAAGAGCGAGCATGATCGGGCCGGGTTTGCCGCCAAGGTTCCCGGCATATTGGAGATTCCGCAGCGCGGCTACGAGTTCGTGAAGGAGGTCGCCCCCCTTTCCGGCGAACTGGCCCTGGCCAAGGCGCATGCCAGCGCGTTCTTCGGCACCGCGTTGTCGAGTCATCTCGTTCGCCTCGGCATCGACTCCCTGATCGTCAGCGGTTGCTCGACCAGCGGCTGCGTCCGGGCCACGGCGGTGGACGGATGCTCCCTGAACTACAAGATCGTCGTGCCGGAAGATGCGGTCTACGACCGGGTCGCCGTGTCTCACGCGGTCAACCTGTTCGATATGGCAGCGAAGTACGCGGACGTGATGCCCACCAGATCGTTGCTTCCGCTGCTGGAGGGGAAGCACCGGGCCGACCCAGAGGCCCCTTGATCGGGCGCCGCCGAGCGGGCAGGGTGCTCCGATCCGGCGCGGCGGAATCCAGCCAGATGCCGGCAGTTTGCCGAACTTGTGCGCGGTATGCGCCAGATCGGGTTTGACCTGCCGGACCGGGTTTCTCACTGCAGCCTCGTCGCCTCGTCCCATGGCGACGCTGAGCACAATGCAACATCGGAATCCCCCAATCTCGCTACAATCCCCGCCTGTCGAGAAGCGTTGCGACCGTCGCGGGACCGCCCGCCCCGGCCAGGCTCGACGAGAACCAACGACGCTTGCATCCTTCGCCTGGATGCAGGCGTTTTTCTATTTGGAGCCCTGACATGAACGCACCGAACACCGGGACCTTCACCGACTACCGCATTGCCGACATCAAGCTGGCCGACTGGGGCCGCAAGGAAATCCGCATCGCCGAGACCGAGATGCCGGGCCTCATGGCGATCCGCGAGGAGTACGCCAAGAGCAAGCCGCTCGCCGGCGCCCGCATCAGCGGCTCGCTGCACATGACGATCCAGACCGCGGTGCTGATCGAGACGCTGGTGGCGCTGGGCGCGCAGGTCCGCTGGGCCTCGTGCAACATCTTCTCCACCCAGGACCATGCCGCCGCGGCGATCGCCGCCGGCGGCACGCCGGTCTTCGCGATCAAGGGCGAGAGCCTGGAGGACTACTGGAACTACACCCATGCCATCTTCGACTGGCAGGATGGCCAGCCGTCCAACATGATCCTGGACGACGGCGGCGATGCGACGCTGCTGCTGCACCTGGGGGCCCGCGCGGCCAAGGATGCGAAGCTGATCGCCAACCCGAAGAGCGAGGAGGAGAAGTTTCTCTTCGCATCGATCAAGGCCCGCCTTGCCAAGGACCCGGGCTGGTACCAGAAGCAGCTCGACGCGATCGTGGGCGTGACCGAAGAAACCACCACCGGCGTGCACCGCCTGCAGCAGATGTCCGCGCGCGGCGAGCTCAAGATGCGCGCGATCAACGTCAACGACTCGGTCACCAAGAGCAAGTTCGACAACCTCTACGGCTGCCGGGAGTCGCTGGTGGACGGCATCAAGCGCGCCACCGACGTGATGATCGCCGGCAAGGTGGCGGTTGTGTGCGGCTACGGTGACGTGGGCAAGGGCTCCGCGCAGGCGCTGCGCGCCCTCTCCGCGCAGGTGTGGATCACGGAGATCGACCCGATCTGCGCGCTGCAGGCCGCGATGGAAGGCTACCGCGTCGTCACCATGGAGTACGCCGCCGACAAGGCCGACATCTTCGTGACCACGACCGGCAACAAGGACGTGATCCGCCACGAGCACATGGCGAAGATGAAGGACCAGGCCATCGTCTGCAACATCGGTCACTTCGACAACGAGATCGATATCGCCTCGCTCGAGAAGTACGAGTGGGAGAACATCAAGCCGCAGGTGGACCACGTGATCTTCCCCGACGGCAAGCGGATCATCCTGCTCGCCGAGGGTCGGCTGGTGAACCTTGGTTGCGGCACCGGTCATCCTTCCTACGTGATGAGCTCCTCCTTCGCCAACCAGACGATCGCGCAGATCGAGCTCTGGACGCGCAAGGATCATTACGAGTCCGGCAAGGTCTACGTGCTGCCGAAGCACCTGGACGAGAAGGTGGCGCGGCTGCAGCTCGCCAAGCTGAACGCGATGCTGACGGAGCTCACCCCGGAGCAGGCGGCGTACATCGGCGTGCCGGTGGAGGGCCCCTACAAGCCCGACACCTACCGCTACTGAGCGAGGCGGCGGCGTGGCGCAGCAGACCGGCGCCGCGCACCGGCCGACCCGGGCCGACGTGGCCCTGGTCGAGCGCGGCGTCGTGCGCTCCCGCGCGCTGGCGCAGCGCCTGATCGAGGCCGGCGCGGTCGAGCTGGTGAGCGGCGGGCTGCCGATGCCGGTGACCCGCAGCGCCCAGCCGGTCCTGCCAGCGGACGAGCTCAAGGTGCGGCAGTCGGCCGAGAGCCGGTTTGCCTCGCGAGCGGGCGCTAAGCTCGCGGCGGCGCTCGCCGAGGCCGGCATCGATTGCGCCGGGCTGGCAGTCCTGGACGTCGGCATGTCCACCGGCGGCTTCACCGATTGCGTGCTGGACGCCGGCGCCGCGTCGGTGACCGGCATCGAGGTCGGCCATGGCCAGCTCGATCCGCGGCTCGCCGCCGATGCGCGGGTGACCTGCCTCGAGAAGACGCACGTGCGCGACGTGACGCCGGCTTGGCTTGCCGAGCGCGGTGAGCCCTCCGCGTTCGACCTCCTCGTCTCCGACCTTTCCTTCATCTCCAGCATCGGCCTGCTCGGGCACCTGGCCGCGCTGGCCAGGCCCGGCGCGGCGTTGCTGATGCTGGTCAAGCCGCAGTTCGAGCTCGGCCCGGATGCGCGCGACGGCAAGGGCGTCGTGCGACCGGGCGCCGATCTCGACGGGCTGCGGAGCCGGGCGCTCGCGTCGGCCGCCGCCGGCGGCTGGGAGCATTGCGCCTGGTTCCGGAGCGCCTTGCCCGGCAGCGACGGCAACCAGGAGTACTTCCTGGCGGCGCGCCGGAAGCCTTCTCTTCCTGTTTCGGTGACATCATGAAACCAGCGGTCCTCAGCTTCGAGTTCTTCCCGCCCAACACGCCCGAGGGACTGGCGCGCCTGCGCGACACCCGGCTGGCGCTCAACGCGCTGGCGCCCTCGTTCTTCAGCGTGACCTACGGCGCGGGCGGCGCGACCCAGGAGAAGACGGTCGGCGTCATCGCCGAGATGGCCAACGAGGGCCTCACGGTCGCGCCGCATGTCTCCTGCATCGGCGCGACCCGCAGCGGCATCGCCGAGCTGCTGGACAGCTATCGCGCGCAAGGCGTCAGGCGCCTCGTCGCCCTGCGTGGCGACCTGCCCTCGGGCATGGTGGACCGCGGCGAGTTCCGCTACGCGTCGGACCTGGTGGCGTTCATCCGCCAGCACAGCGGCGACTGGTTCCACGTCGAGGTGGCCGCCTACCCCGAGACCCACCCCCAGGCGCCGTCGCCGGACGTCGACCTCGACAACTTCGTGCGCAAGGTCGAGGCCGGCGCCGACACCGCCATCACCCAGTACTTCTACAACCCCAACGCGTACTTCGACTTCGTGGAGCGCGTTCGCGCGCGCGGCGTCGACATCCCCATCGTGCCCGGCATCATGCCGATCACGAACTACACCCAGCTTGCCCGTTTCTCGGACAACTGCGGCGCCGAGATACCGCGCTGGATCCGCCTGCGCCTCGCCGCCTTCCACGACGACGTCGAGTCGCTGCGGGCCTTCGGCCACGACGTGGTCACCGCGCTCTGCCAGGCGCTGCTGGACGGCGGCGCACCGGGAATCCACTTCTACACGATGAACCAGGCCGGGCCGAGCGCGCGCATCTGGCAGGGCCTGCGCCGGTAGGCCCGCCCGCCATCAAGGACCCTCCGTCAACCACTCGTCGGCCGACGTCGTCCTGATCCGTCGGACGGTCGCCTCGCGCCTTGGCCGGGGTGGAGGGGGTGGCTACTATGGGTTGCTCGGGAGCCGCCCCTGGAACAGGGACCGGACCCGCCCAGGGCCGTATTCGGGTGGGACCGGCAAGGAGGCTTCGCCAGGTTCGCACCCGGTACGATCAGGAGCCCACAGCTTGCAATCCGTCCTCGACTCGACAACACGCCCCGGCCCGGTGCTGGGGGCGCCGCGTCGCTATCAGGTCGCGGTCGAGGATCTCTGCAAGGAAATGTTCGTCGCGGACCTGGACCGGCCGTGGCTGGACACGCCGTTCCTGCTCCAGGGCTTCATCGTCGACAGCCAGGTGGAGCTGGACACGCTGCGCAAGTACTGCGAGTACGTCTACGTCGACCTGGAGCTCTCCTCGCCGGCGGTGGCCGACCTGATCCGCCGCGTGGAGATCCGCCCGCCGGAGCTCGAGCCGAGCACGGTGCCGATGAAGGACCGCGCAGCGGCCGTGGCCGCGCTCGCGCAATCCACGGTGCACGCGGCCGCCGCGAGCGCCGCCCACGCCACGGAGCCGCTTCACCAGCGCGGCGACGTCCCGGGCGACACGCGACCGATGACCCATCGCGCCGCGGCCATGGGCTCGGCCGCCGATGCGACGGTGATCCATGCCGCCGGCTCGCCGGCCGATGCGCCGCCGCGGCGCTATCGACAGCGCTCGGACATCAAGATCAGCCAGGTCACCCGCCAGCGCTTCCGCCAACTCGTGCGCCAGACCGCGGATGCCCGCACCGAGAAGCCGGCCGGGCCGCTCGCCCGCTGCGTCGGCTGGCTGATGGGCCTCTTCGACCGCGAGCGCAGCCTGGAGCGCAATGGTCCGCCCACGATTCCCGCGGACCTGCTGCCCGAAGGCGCCCTGCGGGTGAAGCACGAGGACCGCCACGCCATGGCGGCGGAGCTGCCACGCGCGCGGCAGGCGTTCGACCGCAGCGAGTCGGTGCTCTCGGAGCTCGCCGGCGACATCCGCAACGGCCGCGCGCCGGAGCTCACGGCGGTGGATTCCGCGGTCGACACGATGGTCGACAGCATGCTGGACAACCCGGATGCGCTGATGTGGATCGCCCGCCTGCGCGAGGAGGATCCCACCACCTACAACCACGGCGTCAAGGTGGCGCTCTATCTGGTCGCGCTCGGCCGCCACCTGGGTTTCCCGCGCAACGAGCTCGCCTACCTCGGCCAGATCGGCATGCTGGCGGACATCGGCAAGACGCGCATCTCGCGCGCGATCCTGGAGAAGCCGGGCATGTTGACGCCCGCGGAGTTCGAGATCGTGAAGGAGCACGTTGACCTGGCGATGCAGGTGCTCGGGAACGGCCCGAAGCTGCCCGCGGCGGTCATGACCGGCATCGAGCAGCATCACGAGCGCATCGACGGCTCGGGCTATCCCAAGGGCCTGCGGGACAACCAGATCAGCATCTACGGGAAGATGACCGCGATCGCGGACTCGTTCGCCGCGCTGATCACGCCGCGCGCCTATGCCAACGCCTCGGCCCCGCAGGACGCGCTGATGAACCTGTATGAATGGTGCGGCACGTCTTTCCACGAGCCGCTGGTGGAGCAGTTCGTGCAGGCGATCGGCGTGTTCCCGGTGGGGAGCCTGATCGAGCTGACCTCGGGCGAGATCGCCGTGGTGGTCGCCCACAACCGGATCCGGCGCCTCGAGCCGAAGGTGCTGGTGCTGAGCAGCGCCGACAAGACGCCGCTGGCGCAACCGGTCGAGCGGGACCTGTTCCGGGAGAGCAAGGCTCGGGCGCGGGACCGGGACGACAAGCCGATGCGCATCGCACGTGGCCTGCCCGCCGGCGCGTTCGGCTTTCGCCTGCGCGACTACTACCTCGACGAGATCGCCAAGCAAAATGGAATCGCAGCCTAACCGACGCCTGACCCCCAACGAGTTGCTGGCGTTCGGGCAGCAGCTGCTTGCAAGAAAGTTCACCGGGCGACCGCTGCTGCTCGCGATCCGCCTCAACCGCTCCGACCACCTGCAGGCGCTCGCCCGGGATCCGCATGCCAACCTGGTGCTCTCGGCAGTGCAGGACCGCATCGAGGGGCGGCTGCGACCGGAGGACCGCTACGCGGTCGCCTCGCACGACGAGGTCTGGGTGCTGCTCGCCGACGTGGCCAACGAGGCGGTCGCCAATACCATCGCCACCGCGTTTCGCGAGACGCTCTATCCCCCGGTCGTGATCGACCTGCCGGACGGGCAGACCACCTCGGCGCAACTGCAGCCGGTGATCGGGGGGGCCTGGAGCCGCAGCGATTCCATCGGCATGGGCGGACTGCTCCAGGGTGCCTGGGACGGTCGGCTGCTTGCCTCCGAGCACGAGGACCGGCTCGACGTGCGCCAGATCGGCGCCGACGACAGCGCGGCCCGCCTGGTGGAGATCGAGCACGCGTTGCGCCGCAACCTGTACGCGAACGAGCTGGAGGTGCACTTCCAGCCGCAGATCGACCTGGCGAGCAACCAGTGCGTCGCGGCCGAGGCACTGATCCGTTGGCCGCGCGAGCATCCGCTTCAGGTCACGCCGACGCTGATCGCCTCGATCTGCGACGACCGCGGCATGATCGGGCAGCTCACGCAGTTCGTGATCAACACGGTGCTGCGCCAGCAGACGGTGTGGCTCGAGCACGGGATGGACCTCAGCATCGGCATCAACCTGTCGGCCAAGACCGCGAACGACCCCGGCTTCGCCGCCCAGGTGGCGCAGTCCTGCGAGACCTGGGGCCTCTCCCCCACGCGGCTGCTCTTCGAGCTCACCGAGGACTCGATCGTGCGCAACGAGCACGCCACCATCGAATGCATGCGCGCGCTGCGCAACATCGGCTGCGAGCTCTCGATCGACGACTTCGGCACCGGCTACTCCTCCTTCGCCTACCTGCGCCAGTTCCCCGTGCACGAGCTGAAGATCGATCGCCTGTTCATCCAGAACCTGGTGAACGATCGCGGCGACCAGCAGATCGTGAAGGCGCTGGTGGACCTGGCGCATGCGTTCAAGCTGCGCGCGCTTGCCGAAGGCGTCGACAACCCGGCCGCGGTGCACCTGCTGCGCGAGTTCGGTTGCGACCGGGTGCAGGGATTCCTCTACGCCCGCGCGATGCCCGCCGAGGAGTTTTGCGACTGGGTGCGGCGCTTCAATCAGGGCGAGGCGATGGAGCTGATGACCCGTGACGGGGTTGCCACCGCGGACATCGGCACGTCGAAGGTGGTCGGCTCGAACTGATCCTGCGCGTCGCATTCGTCGTAGGCGACGCCCACCGAAGGCACCGGCCGGCGCGCGAGCGTACGGTCGTAGTAGCCCGCGCCATACCCCAGACGCCACACGCGGTCCTGGTGCCGGGTGAATCCGACGCAGGGGATCAGCAGGCAGTCCGGCGCGACCGGCCGGCGCTGCTTCGGCGTCATGATGCCGAACCGGTCGGCCACCAGCTCGTCGGCCTCGTCCCAGCGGCAGAACTCCAGCTCGCCGTCCGCCGTATCCGTCACCGGCAGCGCGAGCACCTGGCCGGCTGACCACCAGCGGGCGTAGAGCCCGGACAGATCGGGCTCCGAGCGGATCGGCCAGTAGACCGCGATGGTTACCGCGGCGCCGAGCTCGGCGATGCCGACCAGGCGCGAGGCGATCGCGCGATCGTAGTCGCTACGCCGCCCGGGATCGATCGCCACCCTCGCGGCAATGAGACGGCGCCGCAGCGCGCGGCGCGTCTCCCGATCGTCGTTGTCCATGCTCATCGACACGATTCTATGGCGTGGCGAATCGACGGGACGCCGACCGCGATCCCGGAACCGCTCGATGCTTCACCCCTCTCGACCTGGAAACAACGGATCGACGCCGGTTCGCAGCAGCCGCGCCCGCCGGTCGGGCCGTGTCCGCGAAGATCGCCGACCCCCATGCTATGCTCGATCGAACATCACGCAGCACCCCCCGCAACACCCCCCGATGCCATTCCCCCGCAAGACCCTCCTCGCCTCGATCGCGCTGCTCGCACCGATCGTCGTCGCCGGCATTGCCTTACCCGTCGACGCGGCGTTCGCGCAGTCCAAGAAGCCGCTGGCTGCGGAGGGCATGGCGCCGCTGCAATCGAAGAAGCCGCTGGACGAGCGCTCCGCCGCGACCAGCAGCGGCGAGGCCATCGACGAGGAGCCGAGCGACTCGGCGGCCGACGGGGACGCGGGCGAAGCCGCCGAAGCGGCCGGTCCCGCGACCGAGCCCTCCGTCCTCGCGTCCGCGGTCGATGAGTCCTTCATCGCCGCGCGCAAGGCGATGGTCTCGAACGACCTGGAGCGCTTCGACCGCGCCGTGGCCGCGATTCCGCGCGACCACGTGCTCTACGACTATGTCGAGTACTGGCGCTTGCGCATTCTGCTCGGGCCGAAGCGTATCGAGGCGCTCACCGGCGAGGCCGACCCCGCGGTGCGTGCCTTCATCGCGCGCGACGCCAATCCGCTGGTCACCGACCTGCTGCGCCGCGACTGGATGCTCGCGCTCGGCAAGCGCCAGGATTGGCCCACCTTCGACGAGCAGTACGCGCAATGGGTGCTGAAGGACGAGACCTCGCCGGACTGCTATGCGCAGATCTCCCGAGTGGCGCGGCTCGCCCCCGGGGAAGCGCTCGATGCCGCGTCGCACGCGGCGGTGCGTGACCTGCTGATGCGCCCGGTCGCGATGAACCAGGCCTGCGCCGACCTCTTCGACGCGGTCACCGCGGCCGGCCTGCTGAAGCCGGCGGAGATCCGCGAGCGGATGCTGTACGCGCTGGAGGCCAATGCGGCGCAGGACATCCGGCGGGCGGCCGAGCTCCTCGGGTCGGCCTTGAATGAAAAGGGCCTGCAGCAGGCGCTGCGGCGGCCGAAGACGGCACTCAGGTCGCCGCAGCCGCGGGATCTCACGCTCATCGCGATCGTGCGCCTGGCGCGCAGCGATGCCGACGCGGCGGCCGAGCAGATGCGCACGGCGGGCGCGCGCCTGTCGGCCGAGGATCGCCGCTTTGCCTGGTCGCAGATTGCCGCGGCCGGCATGCGCCGGCTCGCTCCGGAGGCGGTCGGCTGGGCCCGCGAGGCCAAGGGCGCGCGCGTGAGCGACCAGACACGCGCCTGGCTCGCGCGCGCCGCACTGCGCGGCGGCGACTGGCCGATGCTGCGCAGCGTCGTCGCATCGATGTCGGCGCAGGAGCAGGCCGAGGCCGGCTGGACCTACTGGGTCGCGCGGGCGCATGACGCCGAAGGACGCAAGGACGCGGCGCAGGCCGGCTTCGAGTCGCTCTCGGAGCGCCACGACTTCTACGGCAAGCTGGCGAAGGAGGCGCTCGGGCGCCCGATCGTCACCCCTCCTCGGCCGGCGCCGCCCGAGCCCGGAGAGATCGCGGCCTTCGACGCCAACGCGGGCTTCGCGCGGGCGCTCGCCTTCTACGCGCTGGGAATGCGCTTCGAGGGCAACCGGGAATGGAACTTCCAGATGCGCGGGCTCGAGGAGCGCGGACTGCGGGCCGCCGCCTGGTGGGCACAGCAGCGTGGACTGCTGGATCGCGCCATCAACACCGACGAGCGGATCCGTACGGCGGCACCGGACTTCGGGCTGCGCTTCCCGGCCCCCTTTCGCGAGGAGCTGGAGCCGATCGCGCGGGCCTACGGGCTGGACCCGGCCTGGGTCTACGGCCTGATCCGGCAGGAATCGCGCTTCGTGATGGATGCGCGCTCGCGGGTCGGCGCCTCCGGCCTCATGCAGCTCATGCCGGCAACCGCCCGCTGGGTGGCGAAGAAGCTCGGCCGCACCGGTTTTCGCCAGAGCGACCTGGACGACCTGCAGACCAACCTGGAGTTCGGCAGCTTCTACCTGAAGCAGGTGATGGACGACCAGGACGGCTCGGCGGTGCTGGCGTCCGCCGGGTACAACGCCGGTCCGCGACGGTCGCGCGCCTGGCGCGGGACGCTGGACGGGCCGATGGAAGGCGCCATCTTCGCCGAGATCATCCCGTTCACCGAGACCCGGGGCTACGTGAAGCACGTGCTCTCCAATGCGACCGACTATGCCGCGCTTTTCTCCGGGCAAGCGCAGTCGCTCACCGCGCGACTTGGTACGATTGAGCCCAAGGCCGCCGGATCGTCGCCCCTGCCCTGAACCGCGGCAGGCCCTGCCCTCCAGGGGCGTGCGGCTGGCCGTGCAGTGGTCACTCGCATGAAGCCTGCAAACATCCTCGTGCTGGGCGGCTCCGGGTTTCTCGGGAGCTACCTGGTGCCGCGCCTTGACGAGGCGGGGCACACCATCACCGTGCCGACGCGCCACTACGAGCGCGCGCGCCACCTCATGGTGCTGCCCAAGACCATCATCACCAAGTGGGAGCCGGAGGACGACGCAAGCCTCGATCGCCTCTTCGCCGGCAAGGACGTGGTGATCAACCTGGTCGGCATCCTGCACGGCCGAAGCGCCGTCGCCACCGACCCCTACGGCCCGGACTTCCGCCGCTACCACGTCGAGTTCATGGACCGGTTGCTGCGGATGGCCGAGCGCCACCTCGTATCCCGCATCATCCACGTGAGCGCGCTCGGAGTCACCGACGCGGACCCGGCCACGCTACCCTCCAGCTACCTGCGCTCCAAGGCCGCGGCCGAGCAGGCGCTGCGCAACTCCTCGATCGACTGGGTCGTGTTCCGGCCGTCGGTGATGTTCGGGCCGGGCGATTCGCTGCTCACGGGCTTCGCGCGAATGCTGCGCTGGATGCCGTTCCTGGTGGTCCCCTGCCTGGGTGCCCGCTTCCAGCCGGTCTACGTCCGTGACGTCGCCGACGCCATGACGCAGGCCGTGCACGACGCCCGAACCACGCGGCGCGTGTTCGAGATGGGCGGTCCCGAAGTGATGACGCTCGAGGAGATGGTGCGCCTCGCCGGCAAGCACAGCGGCCATCGACGGCCGGTGTTCGGCGTGCCGCTGTCGATCGGGCACCTGATGGCCATGGTGATGGAGAAGCTTCCGGGCCGGACCGTCATGTCCCGCGACAACCTGATGTCCATGAAGATCGACAGCGTGGCCAGCGCGCCGATCGATCCGATCTTCGGTCTCACGCCGAGCTCGATCGACGCCGTCGCGCCGTCCTACCTCGGACCGATCGATTCGCCGTTCAATGAAGAGCGGCGCGCGAACCGGTAGCGGCTGCGGCGAGGCGCCCGAGGCCCCCGAAGCGTCGCTCCAGGCGTACCGCGTGGGCGGCGCCGTGCGCGACGCGCTGCTCGGCCGCCCCGGGGCCGACCGCGACTGGGTGGTGGTGGGCGCCACGCCGGAACGGATGATCGCGCTCGGCTTCCGGCCGGTCGGCAAGGACTTCCCGGTGTTCCTGCATCCGCGCACCAACGAGGAGTACGCGCTCGCCCGCACCGAACGCAAGACCGGCCCGGGGTACAAGGGGTTCGCCGTGCACTTCGCGCCCGGCGTGACGCTCGAGGAGGACCTGGCGCGGCGCGATCTCACCATCAACGCGATCGCGCAGGATGCCGACGGCCGCATCATCGACCCGTTCAACGGGCAGCGTGACATCGAGGATCGCGTGCTCCGACACGTGAGCGATTCCTTCGTGGAGGATCCGGTACGCATCCTTCGGCTCGCGCGTTTCGCCGCCCGCTTCCAGGACTTCAGTGTCGCCCCGGAGACGATGGCGCTGATGCGGCGGATGACCGCGGCCGGCGAGGTCGACGCGCTGGTGCCGGAGCGGGTCTGGCAGGAGCTCGCCCGCGGCCTGCGCGAAGCGCGCCCGTCACGGATGATCGAGGTGCTGCAGGCCTGCGGCGCGCTGGCGGTGCTGCTGCCCGAGCTCGGCGGCCCGGAGTCGTCCGGAAGCACGCAGGGCCGCCACCCGATCGCCTGGAACGACTGGCTCGACGCATTGGACCGCTGCGCCGAGCGCCAGGAGAGCCTGCCCGTCTGCTTCGCGGTGCTGGTTGCGCGCGCGGCACCAGGGGAAGATGCGGGCGACGCGGCGGTGCTGCGGATCGCCGAACGGCTGCGCGCCCCGGTCGAGTGCCGCGACCTGGGCGCCCTCTTCGCGCGCGAGCGCGAGGCGGCCGCCAGGAACGGCGCCAGGGGCGCGCTGCTCGCGACGATCGCCGAGATGGATGCCGCGGCGCTCCTCGGGCTGCTCGACCGCTGCGACGGCTGGCGCAAGCCCGCCCGCGTCGAGGGCCTGCTGCACGCCGCCGCCGCGGTGCAGGATGCCGACCCCGAATCGCATCCCGGCGCGACGCGCCTGCGTCGCGTGCTGCACGCCGCACGCGCCATCGACCAGGGCGCGATCGCGCAGCGCTGTGCGGGCAAGCCCGAGGCCATCCGCGACGCGATTCGCGCGGAGCGGCTGAAGGTGATCGCCGCGGCCGCCTAGCTCCACCGGGCGCGGAACCGATTCGTCGCGACACCGGCCCGGTGAAGCGGCCGGGCCAGTGCCGCAGCCGTTCGCGCGGCCGTAACGGTCGCTTCCGACGAGCGGCCCCTAGAATCCACGGATGAGTACAGCCGTTCCAGCCACCCCGGCGACGAGAGAAGCGAGCGATGCCGGCCGACGCCGCGATGCCGGCATGCTGCTCGGCATCCTCGGCGTGGTCGTCTTCTCCGCGACGCTGCCGATGACGCGGCTCGCCGTCGCGGACCTGCATCCCGTGTTCATCGCGTTCGGCCGCGCCGCGGTGGCGGGCATCGCGGCCATCCTGCTGCTCGCGCTGCGCCGTCCGCCGCTGCCCACGCCGCGCCAATGGCGGCTCCTGGCGGAGACCGCGCTCGGCGTCGTGGTCGGCTTCCCCCTCTTTTCCTCCATCGCGATGAAGACCCTGCCCGCCGCCCACGGCGCCATCGTGGTCGGCCTGATGCCGCTCGCCACCGCCATGGCGGCGGTGCTGGTGGCCCGCGAGCGGCCATCCGTTGGCTTCTGGCTCTGCGCCCTGCTGGGCACCGCGCTCGTCACCGGCTACGCCTCCAGCGAAAGCGGCGGCATCACGGCGGGTGACTGGGCGCTCCTCGCGGCGGTCGCGCTCGGCGCGCTGGGCTATGCCCGTGGCGGGCTGCTTTCCCGGGACATGGACGGGGACCTGGTGATCAGCTGGGCGCTGGTCCTCTCCTTGCCGGTGACCGTCGGCATCACGCTCTGGTCCGTCGCCGACGGCTGGGCCGCCAAAGCGGGCCTGCGCGACGTCGGCGCTGCCGCGTGGCTGGGCTTCGCCTACGTGAGCCTCTTCTCGATGTGGATCGGCTTCTTCTTCTGGTACCGCGGCCTGGCGATCGGCGGCGTCGCCCGCGTCGGGCAGACGCAACTGCTCCAGCCGTTCTTCACCGTGCTGATCGCGGCGCTGCTGCTGGGAGAGGCGCTCGACGCGAAGACGCTCGGCTTCGCGGCGGCAGTGGTGGCGACCGTGGCGGTGGGGCGGCGCACCCGGGTCCGGTGAGGCGGCGTCGCCGCCGCTACGCCGGTAAGATTGCCCGATGCCGTCTTCGCGCCGCACCCGCACCGCGCCCACGTCGTCCCGACCGCCCACGCGGTTCTGGGCCGAGCTCGCCACCGGCGACTTCGACGGCATGGACCCCGCACGAACGGTCGCCGTGCTGCCGGTGGCGGCGACCGAGCAACACGGCCCGCACCTGCCGCTCTGCGTCGACACGACGATCGTCGACGGGCTGGTGGCCGCGACCCTGGCCCGACTGCCAGCCGATTCCCGTGCGCTTTTCCTGCCGACGCTCGCGATCGGCAAGAGCAACGAGCACGGCCGTTTCCCCGGTACCTTGTCGCTCTCCGCGCACACCCTGATCGATGCATGGATGGAGATCGGCGCCGGCGTCTGCGCCGCAGGGGTGCGCAAGCTGGTGATCTTCAACGCCCATGGCGGACAGTCCGCGCTGATGGACGTGGTGAACCACGACCTGCGCGAGCGCCATGGGCTGATGGTGTTCGCGGTCAACTGGTACCGGCTGGGCCTGCCCGCGGGGATCGTCGATCCCGACGAATTGCGCTTCGGCATCCACGGCGGCGAGATCGAGACCTCCATGATGCTCGCGCTCGCTCCGCAGCTCGTCGACATGCAGCGGGCAGCGGACTTCGATTCCCGCCTGCGGCAACTCGCCACCGCGCAGCCGATCCTCGGCGACGGCCTCTCGGCCCGGCTGGGCTGGCAGGCCCAGGACCTGAATCCATCCGGCGCGGTCGGCAACGCGGCCGCCGCCACGGCCGAGAAGGGCCGCGCGATCATCGACTTCGTCGCCGCCCGCTTCGCGCAGCTCCTGGGCGAGGTGGCGCAGACGCCGCTCACGATGCTCGTGGATACTCCGTCTGCGCCGGGCCCCTCCCCGTGACCCACCTCAACCTGGAAGCCGAGCTGATGACTGCCTGGACAGACCCTGCGGACCCGACCGAGCCCTTCCACCTGACGCCGGCAACCGGTCGCCATTTCGACGCGGCGCCCACGGCGAGCAATCGCGACGGACGCCGACGGCGACCGATGCGGCCGCGGCGGCTCGCCGCGTGGCTTCTCCTCGCGGCAGGCGCGCTGCTGGCCGCGAGCGCCGTCCGCGCCGAGCCGCCCCCCGTGGAAGAGGATTGCCCCGACGGCCGGATCCCCGTCCCCGTCGTGACGGTGCACGGCATCGGCGACCCCACCGCCTTCGTCGAGATGGAGGCGAGCCTGAGCGAGACCATGCGGAAGGCGGGAAGCGCCGATCGGCTCGTGCAGGTCTTCACCGAGGACGCGTCCCACAGCTACCTGAGCGATCCGGTCTACCCGACCGTGCTGGCCGAGCTGGTCAAGTGGATCGATACCGGCGACAAGCCGACGTCGGGACAGGTCGCGCAGAGCTGCCAGGGCTTCGAGGCGCGGTTCGGCAAGGGCTGCCGCTTCCTTCCCGACTACCAGCCGGGCCGGCTGGCGGATCGCGTGCCGGCGCGGTGATGCCCCCTCGCCGTCGCGGCACGGCCCGCGCCGTGCACGCGGGCCCCTTTCCAGCCCCGTCAGCTTCCTAGATGAACCGCCCCACCAGCATCGCCAGCAGCGACAGGAGTACGGTCGAGGCGATCGGCAGGAAGTACTCGCGTCCGCCGATCCGCACCTTGAAGTCGCCCGGGAAGCGCCCGATGCCGAGCCGGCGCAGCAACGGGGTGATGCCGGCGAACAGGACGAGCGCCAGCATGATGGTGAGCAGCCACTTGATCATCGCGTGTCCCGCGGCTGCAGCGCCATCAGGCGGTCGCCGTCGACAAAGCCCGGCAGGCTCGCGCTCGGCGGCATGCCCTTGCCGAAGGCGATCGCCTTGAACAGCTCGCCCATCTCCGCCTCCGACAACAGGCGCTGCACCGCCTGCGCCTGGGAGAACCAGAGCCGCTGCTCGTCACGGGGCAGCGCCTCGAGCTCGTCGAGCAGCCCGCAGTTGAGCAGGAACCTCGCCTGCGAGGTGTAGCCGAGCGGCTCGAGCCCGGCCGCGACGCCCGCGGCCAGCAGACGGGAGAAGTCGACGTGCGCGGTGATGTCCTGCAGGCCCGGCCAGACGAACGGATCGGTGAGGGCGCGATGCCGGAAGTGGCTCATGAGCGTGCCGCCGACCCGCTGGGGATGGTAGTACTCCGCTGCGGGGAAGCCGTAGTCGAGTAGGAGGATGGCGCCGCAATCCATGCCGTTGGCGACGGTGGCGAGCCAGGCTCCCTGACGGGGACAGAGCTCGGAGCGGTACGGCAGGTGCCAGCCCGCGGTGTCGACGCCAAGGTCGTCGACCAGTGCCCGCAGACCTTCGTCCGCCGGACGGCACGACCAGCCAAGCTCGCCCCCGGTCGCCGCGACGCCCGCCTCGCGGAGCTCGCGCCCGTCCCATTCGAACGCACGCACCGGCATCGCATCGAGCAGCTCGTTGGCCACCACCACGCCGCGCAGGCCGGTGGGTGCGGCATCGAGCCACTCCACCTGGTCCACCATCTGCGGCAACCGTGCCGCGATGCTCTGGCGCTGCAGGCGCCGCAGGTCGGCGGACAGCTCGACGATCTGGTAGCGAAGGTCGCGAAAGCCCTGCCGGTCCAGCGCGTTCAGCAACTGGCTCGCGAGCGCGCCGCTGCCGGCGCCGAACTCGACCACGTGCGGGGCGCCGCCGCAGGCCGCGAGCCATGAGCCGACCTGCCGGGACACCGCCGCGCCGAAGAGCGGCGTGAGCTCCGGCGCGGTCACGAAATCGCCGCCCGGCCCGAAGACCGGCTTGCCGTTGCTGTAGTAGCCAAGGCCCGGCTCGTAGAGCGCGAGCTCCATGTAGCGATCGAAGTGGATCCAGCCGCCCTCGCGGTCGATCTCCCCTATGATCCGGCGCTCGAGCGCCTCGCTGATCGCTGCGTCATCCGCGCCGGGCTGCGGCAACCGGGCCGCGGCCGGCCGGGCGGCACGCGAGCGCTGATTTTCGTCCATGAGCCATTCTCGCACCAACGAATCGCGGACCGCCCGGGGCCTCGTCGGCCGGCGCGAATGGGACCGGGCGCGGCGGGGACGTCCCCGGCCGGGGAACTGCCCGTTCCGGCCTGGGGACGGGCGGCGGTCGCCGTCGCGGCCCATGCTACAGTGCCCGCCATGCATGCTTCGGACGCCGCCTTCCCGCAGCCGCCGGCGGCCGCGCCGGCTTCCAGGGTCGCACTGGTGACGGGCGCCGCCCGGCGCCTCGGGCGCCACATCGCGCTCGCGCTGGCTCGCGACGGCTGGGACGTCGGCATCCACTATGCCGATTCGGAAGCGGAGGCGCACCGCACCGCCGCGGAGGTGCGCGCGCTGGGTCGACGCAGCGTCTGCCTGGCCGCGAGGCTGGACGACCCCGAAGCGACCCTTCGGCTGCTGCCCGAGCTCGGCCGCCAGCTCGGCCCGGTGCGCGTGCTGGTCAACAACGCGTCGCGCTTCGTCCACGACGACATCGCCACGGTGGACGCGCAATCGCTGCAGGCGCACCTGGTGCCGAACCTGGTCGCCCCGATCCTGCTGTCGCGTGCGCTGCTGGAGCAGTTGCCTGATGGCGAGAAGCCCGGCGCGACGCCGCCGGCGGATGGGCATGGCGCCGACGAGAGCGCCGAAGGCGTGATCGTCAACCTGCTCGACCAGAAGCTGTACAACCTCAATCCGGATTTCCTCTCGTACACCGTCGCCAAGGCAGGCCTCGCGGCCGCGGTGGCGATGCTCGCCCAGGCGATGGCGCCGCGGGTGCGGGTGGTGGGCATCGCGCCCGGCCTCACGCTGCCGAGCTACCTGCAGGACGATGCCGCCTTCCGCCGCGCGCAGGCGCGATTCTCGCCACTCGGCCGCTCCAGCACGCCGCGGGACGTGGCGGACGCGGTGGTGTTCGCCGTGGGTAACCGATCCATCACCGGCACGGTGCTGCAGGTGGACGGCGGACAGCACCTCTTTCCGCTGCCCCGCGATGCGAGCCTGATGCCGGCGGACGACTGAACGATCCCATGCTGAACGAACTGCCGACCACCGATACGCGCCGCGCCGACCACGAGGCCAACAAGCTGTCCAAGCGCCTGCATCGCCTGGTGGGCCAGGCGATCGCGGACTTCGACATGATCGGCGAGGGCGACCGGGTGATGGTGTGCCTCTCCGGCGGCAAGGACAGCTTCGCGATGCTGGACATCCTGCTCGCGCTGCGCGAGCGCGCCCCGGTCTCCTTCGAGATCGTCGCGGTGAACCTGGACCAGCGCCAGCCCGGCTTCCCGGCGCACGTGCTGCCCGAGTACCTGGAGCGGCTCGGCGTGCCGTTTCACATCGAGACGCAGGATACCTACAGCACCGTGAAGCGGGTGATTCCCGAGGGCAGGACGATGTGCTCGCTCTGCTCGCGCTTGCGCCGCGGCATCCTCTACCGGGTGGCGGACGAGCTGGGCGCGACCCGCATCGCGCTCGGCCACCACCGCGACGACATCCTGGAAACCTTCTTCCTCAACCTCTTCCACGCCGGCCAGCTGAAGGCGATGCCGCCCAAGCTGCTGTCCGACGACGGTCGCCACGTGGTCATCCGGCCGCTCGCCTATGTGGAGGAGCGGGACCTGATCGCCTGGTCGGCGCTGCGCGAGTACCCGATCATTCCCTGCAACCTGTGCGGCTCGCAGGACAATCTCAAGCGGCGCGAGGCCAAGGCGATGCTGCGGGAGTGGGAGAAGCGCTTCCCGGGGCGGGTGGACACGGTGTTCGCCGCGCTCGGCCGGGTCACGCCCTCGCATCTGCTGGACCGCACGCGCCACGACTTCGCTGCGATCGAGCGGAGCGAAGCCGAGGGGGCGGATCAGCGCCTTCGGGCGGCCGGGCGGCGCTGAGATGGGACGGCCCCCACGCTCACTTCGTTCGCTGCCCCCCGCGGGGGCGTGTCAGCGCCTTCGGGCGGCCGGGCGGCGCTGACTTGGCTCGGTCGCCCTCGATCGTAGCGCGCGCCACGCGGCTGGTGCGCATCCTGTGGGTGATCCGGCGCTTCGGGCTGGACGAGCTGGTGGCGACGGGCGCGGCCACGTCGATGGGGTCGCTGCTGGCGCTGCGGTTCACGCGCCTGTTGCGCCTGGGCACGCGCCGCGAGCCGCGCGGGGTGCGGGCGCGCATGGCGTTCGAGAGCCTCGGCCCGATCTTCGTCAAGTTCGGCCAGGTGCTGTCCACACGGCGGGACCTGATGCCGCCCGACATCGCGGACGAGCTCGCCCTGCTGCAGGATCGGGTCCCCCCCTTCCCCGCGGGGCTCGCCATCGCGGAGATCGAGCGCGGCCTCGGAACGAAGATCGACCAGGTCTTCGACGACTTCGAGCAGGTGCCGGTGGCCTCGGCCTCGATCGCCCAGGTTCACTTCGCGCGGCTCAAGGACGGCAGCCCGGTCGCCGTCAAGGTGCTGCGGCCGGGCATGGCCGAGGTGATCGGCAAGGACCTGGACCTGCTGCGGACCGCGGGTTCGCTCGCGATGCGGCTCTCCGCGGACGTGCGCCGCCTGCGGCCCCTGGAGGTGATCGACGAGTTCGACCACTACCTGCACGACGAGCTCGACCTGGTCCGCGAGGCAGCCAACGCCAACCAGTTGCGGCGCAACTTCGCCAACTCCGGCCTGCTGCGGATCCCGCAGATGTACTGGGACTACTGCCGCACCAACGTGATCGTGATGGAACGGGTGAGCGGCATCCCGATCAGCCAGGTGGAGCGGATGCGTGCCGCCGGCATCGACCTCGGCAAGCTCTCGCGCGACGGGGTGGAGATCTTCTTCACCCAGGTGTTCCGCCACGGCTTCTTCCATGGCGACATGCACCCCGGCAACATCCTGGTGGGGGACGAGGGCGAGGACTTCAACCGCTACATCGCGCTCGACTTCGGCATCGTCGGCACGCTCTCCGAGTTCGACAAGAACTACCTGGCCCAGAACTTCCTGGCCTTCTTCCGGCGCGACTACCGGCGGGTCGCGGAGCTGCACGTGGAATCCGGCTGGGTGCCGCGCAATACCCGTGTCGAGGCGCTGGAGGGGGCGGTGCGCGCCTGTTGCGAGCCGGTCTTCGACCGGCCGTTGAGCGAGATCTCCCTGGGGCTGGTGCTGATGCGCCTCTTCCAGGCATCCCGCCGCTTCAACGTCGAGATCCAGCCGCAGCTGGTGCTGCTGCAGAAGACCCTGCTCAACATCGAGGGATTGGGCCGCCAGCTGGATCCCGACCTCGACCTCTGGGTGACCGCGAAGCCCATCCTGGAGGTCTTCATGAACGAGCAGGTGGGAGTGCGCGGCATGCTGGACCGGCTCAAGCAGGAGTCCCAGCGCTGGCCGCAGCTGCTGCCGCAACTGCCGCGGCTCGCCCATGCCGCCCTCGAGCAGCAGGCGCGACCCCAGAGCGATCCCGCCCAGGAGGCGCTGCTGGCCAGGCTGATCGCCGAGCAGCGCCGGACCCAGCGTTGGATCCGCATCTTCGCCGTGCTGCTGCTGGCAATTCTGCTGGTACAGTCGTGGCCTTGGCTGGCCGGCCTGCTCTGACAGCAGCGCCGTTCCATGCCTCGGCCCGGCGCGGGCTGCCTGCCTGACGCACGGCCTTCCCCGGACATTCGCCGCGCAATCTTTCTCGCAGGAGTAGGGACCCGATGCTGATCGTGCTCGTCGCGCTGTATTTCGCCATGACGATCGCCATTGGACTGTACGCCGCACGCCGGGTGAAGAGCTCGGCCGACTACCTGGTCGCCGGCCGCAGCCTTCCGCTCTACATGAACATCGCCACCGTGTTCGCGACCTGGTTCGGCGCGGAGACGGTGCTGGCGGTCTCTTCCACCTTCCTGAAGGAGGGCATGGGCGGGGTGGTGGGCGATCCGTTCGGCGCCGCCTCCTGCCTGATCCTGGTGGCGATCTTCTTCGCCCGTCCGTTCTACCGGCTGCGCCTCGTCACCATCGGGGACTTCTACCGCAAGCGCTTCAACAAGACGGTGGAGATCGGCACCGGGGTGGCGATCACGCTGTCCTACCTCGGCTGGACCTCGGCGCAGCTGGTGGCGCTCGGCATCGTGATGAACACCGTGACCGGCGGGGCGATCAGCCTGACGCAGGGCACGGTGATCGGCGCGCTGATCGTGATGACCTACACCATGTACGGCGGGATGTGGTCGATCGCGCTCACCGACCTGTTCCAGACGACCGTGATCGTGCTGGGATTGCTCTACATCGCCTGGTTGCTCGCCGACATGGCGGGCGGCGTCGGCGCCGTGGTCAGCGCGGCGCAGGAGGCCGACAAGTTCAACTTCTGGCCCACGTTCACGCTGCGCGACTGGCTTGCCTTCATCGCCGCCTGGGCGACCATGGCGATCGGATCGGTGGCGCAGCAGGACGTGTTCCAGCGCGTCACCTCCGCCAAGGACGAGACCACCGCGATGCGCGGCACCCTGATCGGCGGCTGCTTCTACCTCGTCTTCGCCTTCGTGCCGATGTTCATCGCGGTATCGGCGCTGCTGATCGACCCCGAGAAGGTCAGGGCGGTGCTCGCCACGGACGATACCGATTTCCAGCTGATCCTGCCGCAGCTGATCCTGGATCGCACGCCGCTCTTCGCGCAGGTGCTCTTCTTCGGCGCGCTGCTCTCGGCCATCCTCTCGACCGCCGCCGGCGCGCTGCTTGCCCCGACGGCCGTGCTCACGGAGAACGTCATCCGGCCGCTGGTGGGTGCCCGCATCGCCGACCAGTACGTCCTGCGCCTGCTTCGGGTGATCCTGGTGCTGTTCACCATCGGCGTGACGATGTTCGCGCTCCTGAGCGAATCGTCGATGTACCAGATGGTGCAGAACGCCTACAAGGTGACGCTGGTGGCCGCGTTCACGCCGCTTGCCTTCGGCATGTTCTGGCGGCGGGCGACGCCACAGGGGGCGCTGCTCTCGATCGTGCTCGGGTTGGTCGGCTGGATCGCCGCCGAGCTGGTGGACCCGGAGGCGCTGATCCCGCCGCAGTTCGTCGGGCTGGGCGCGGCCATCGTCGGCATGGTGGTTGGCTCGCTGATGCCGAGCATGGTGGGCGGGCCCGGGCATCCCGAGGTGGTCGCCGCCGCGGCGGGCGAGATCAGCTTCAGCGAGCAGCGAGAAGCCGGAAATCGTTCCGATAGTCCCGCAGCGAGTTGACCAGGTGGTCGCGCTGCTCCGGGGTGGCGAGCGTCAGCAGCCGGGCAGTGAGGATATCGGTATCTCCGCCGTCGCCGGCCGCGTCGAACAGCCCGGCCAGCACGGCGCGGGCACGGCGCTCGGCCTCGGCGGGCGCAGGCTTCTCGAGCGCGAGCGCCTCGAGCAGATCCACCACCGCCTGCTGGCGCGCTAGCCTCGCCTGCCACCAGAGCCGCGCCTGCTCGAGCGCGGCCGGCAGGCTTTGATGGATGGCCGCCTTCTGGGCATCGCTCGCCTCGCCGAGGAAGGACTGCGTGCGGTTCACGAGGCTGCGATAGCGCGCCGTCGGCCGCTTGGCCGGATCCGCCGGGTAGTACTTGGCGGCAGCCTTCTCGTTCGCGCGGGCGAGCGCGCCGCGCAGATGATCCAGCTGCTCCGGACGCAGGGTGACCGCCAGCTCCGCCACCGCCGGCGCCAACTGCCGCGCGAGCGGCTCCCATCCGTCCAGCAACTCCTGCCGCCAGGCGGCCACCTGTGTCGCGGTGACCGGTCTGCGCACTTCTTCCTCGATCCGGCCGAGGAATCCGGCATACACTGGCAACAGAGTCTGGCGATGCCAGCGCTGCAGCTCGCGCACGCGCCGGGCGACCAGCGACTTCTGGTCGTCGTCGAGCGCCAGGTAGCGGTCGGCCTGCCAGGTCGCAAGCCGCGGCAGGCTCTCGTAGCCGAGCTTCAGCGTCGAGCACGCCGCAACACACAGTGACAAGGCAAGCAACGCGGTGACACGAAGCGCCCTGCCCGAAAGCCCCGTGATAAGCTGGCCGCCCTCCGGCCGGGGCAGCAATGTCATCGATCCCAACTGAATATCCGTTCCCACGTAACGACTGGCCCGAGTATCGCCGCATTTCTCCAACCATGAACATCGTCATCCTCGCAGCAGGCATGGGCAAGCGGATGCACTCGGACCTGCCCAAGGTGCTGCATCCGATTGCCGGACGCCCCCTCCTCGGTCACGTGCTGGATACCGCCCGCAGCCTCGCGCCGGCGAAGCTCGTCGTGGTCTACGGCCACGGCGGCGATCGCGTCCGCGCCGCCTTCGCCGGGCCCGGAGCGAGCGACGCCGACAAGCAAGGCGCGGCGGGGCCGGCGATCGACTGGGCGCTGCAGTCCCCCCAGCTCGGCACCGGCCATGCCGTCGCCCAGGCCGTGCCGTTCCTCGAGGACACGCACCCGACGCTGGTCCTCTACGGCGACGTGCCCCTGGTGGCGGCGCAGACCCTGCGACGCCTGGCCGAGGCGAGCCGCGGTGGCGAGTGCGTCGCCTTGCTCACCGAGACGATGGAGGATCCGACCGGCTACGGCCGGATCGTGCGGGAGAACGGACGCGTGGCGCGCATCGTCGAGCAGAAGGATGCCGACGAGGCGACGCGGCAGATACGGGAGATCAACACCGGCATCCTGGTGGCCCCCACCGGCCGCCTCAAGGCCTGGCTTGCCGCGCTCCGGAACCACAACGCGCAGGGCGAGTACTACCTGACGGACGTGATCGCCGCCGCCGTGCGCGACGGCGTGGCGGTGCAGACCGTGCAGCCCGCCGCCCCCTGGGAGACCGCCGGGGTCAACAGCAAGACCCAGCTCGCCGAGCTGGAGCGGCAGTTCCAGCGCAACGTCGCGCTCGGGCTGACCGAGGCTGGCGTCACGCTCGCGGATCCCGCGCGCATCGACGTGCGCGGGCGCCTTGCCTGCGGCCGCGACGTGTTCATCGACGTGGGCTGCGTCTTCGAGGGCGTGGTTACGCTCGGCGACCGGGTTCGCATCGGACCCAACTGCGTCATCCGTGACGCGACCATCGCCGACGACGCGGAGATCCTGGCGATGAGCCACGTGGACGCCGCGCGCATAGGAAAGGCCGCGCGGGTCGGGCCGTTCGCCCGGCTGCGCCCCGGGACCGACCTGGGCGATGAGGCGCACGTCGGCAACTTCGTCGAGTTCAAGAACGCGCGGATGGCCGCCGGCTCGAAGGCGAACCATCTCGCCTACGTCGGCGATGCCGAGATCGGCGCGCGGGTGAACATCGGCGCCGGCACCATCACCTGCAACTACGACGGCGCCAACAAGCACAAGACCGTCATCGAGGACGACGTGTTCATCGGCAGCGACACCCAGCTCGTCGCGCCGGTGACCGTGCGACGCGGCGCGACGCTGGGCGCGGGGACCACCCTCACGCGCGAGGCGCCCCCGGATGCGCTGACCCTGAGCCGCGCGAAGCAGCAGACCGTGCCGGGCTGGCAACGCCCGGTGAAGAAGAATCGGCAGGACGAGAAGAAATAGCAGGCAGAGAACATGTGTGGAATCGTGGGGGCTGTCGCCCGTCGCAACGTCGTGCCGATCCTGATCGACGGCCTGAGGAAGCTCGAGTATCGCGGCTACGACTCGGCCGGTATCGCCATCCTGAACGGCTCGATGACCCGCGTGCGGGCGGTCGGGCGGGTGGCGGAGCTCGATGCCCGCGCCCGGGAGAAAGGCGCCGACGCGCCCGTCGGCATCGCCCATACCCGCTGGGCCACCCACGGCGGGGTGACCGAAGGCAACGCGCATCCCCACATCTCCAGCCAGGGTGACCTGGACATCTCGGTGGTGCACAACGGCATCATCGAGAACCACGAGGCGCTGCGCGAGCGACTGCGCAACCTCGGCTACGAGTTCCAGAGCCAGACCGACACCGAGGTGGTGGCGCACCTCGTGCACTCGCTGGTGCGCGCCGGCCACGACCTCTTCGAGGCGGTCGCGAGGGCGGTCGCTCAGCTCGAGGGGGCCTACGCGCTCGCGGTGATCAGCAGCCGCGAGCCCGAGGTGGTGGTCGGCTCGCGGCGCGGCTCGCCGCTGCTGCTCGGCGTCGGCGCCAACGGCACCGGTGAAGGCGAGAACTTCCTCGCGTCGGACACCTCCGCGCTGCTTCAGGTCACCAAGTTCGTCGCCTACCTGGAGGAAGGCGACGTGGTGGAGATTCGAGCCGGCGGCTATCGCATCCGGGATGCCGAAGGCAACGACGTCGCGCGCGAGATCGTTGAGAGCCAGCTTTCGGCCGACGACGTCGAGCTTGGCATGTACGACCACTACATGCAGAAGGAGATCTTCGAGCAGCCTGGCGCAATCGCCAACACGCTCGAGATGGTCCAGCATGCGCGCTCGCTCACGCCCGGCCTCTTCGGCGCCGACGCGCCCGAGGTGCTCGGTCGTATGAAGCAGGTGCTCATCATCGCCTGCGGCACCAGCTACCACGCCGGCATGGTCGCTCGCTACTGGCTGGAGTCGATCGCCGGCATTCCCGTCAACGTGGAGATCGCGAGCGAATACCGCTACCGGGATCCGGTCTCTCTGGCCGACACCCTGGTCATCACCATCTCGCAGTCCGGAGAGACCGCCGACACCATCGCGGCCCTGCAGCACGCCAAGGCGCAGGGCCTCACGGACACCCTCACCATCTGCAACGTGCCGGAATCCGCGCTGATCCGGCAGAGCCGCCTTCGTTTCCTGACTCGGGCGGGTCCCGAGATCGGCGTCGCCTCCACCAAGGCCTTCACCACCCAGCTTGCCGCCCTCTTCCTGCTGACGCTGGTCATCGCGAAGATGCGCAACCGGCTCTCGGCCGCGCGCGAGGTCGAGCTGCTGGCGCAGCTTCGGCACCTGCCGGCCGCGATGAACAACGTGCTGGAGATCGAGCCGCAGGTTCAGGACTGGGCCCTGCGCTTCGCCACCAAGAACCACGCGCTCTTCCTCGGCCGCGGCGTGCACTTCCCCATCGCGATGGAAGGCGCCCTCAAGCTCAAGGAGATCACCTACATCCACGCCGAGGCCTATGCCGCGGGCGAGCTGAAGCACGGCCCCCTCGCCCTCGTCGACGCGAACATGCCGGTGGTCGTCGTGGCGCCCAAGGACGCCCTCATCGAGAAGCTGAAATCCAACCTGCAGGAAGTGCGCGCCCGCGGCGGCGAGCTCTTCGTCTTCGCCGACCGCGACACCCGCATCGAAGCCGCCGACGGCGTGCACGTAATCAACCTCGCCGACCACGCCGGGCCGCTCTCGCCGATCCTGCACGTGGTGCCATTGCAGCTCCTCGCCTACCACGCCGCCCTAGCCAAGGGGACGGATGTGGACAAACCAAGAAACCTGGCAAAAAGTGTCACCGTCGAATAGACGGTGACACTTCTTGCTCGCGGCGCGTAAGCGACGCGATTGCGCGAAGCGCAACAGGTTTCTTGGTTTGCGGCGCAGGCTGACTTCGCGAAGCGAAGTCAAGGCCGCGAAGCGGCCGGGCCGTAGCCACAAGCCTCTCCTGCGAAGAGAGTGCCACCGTCGAATAGACGGTCGCACGCCCGACGGCCGGCGCTTGCCCAGCTCGCGACGAGGCGTCAGACTATCGGGGAGTCCACCTGGGATAGGTGGACCCGCTTGGTCGTGACGGCCAGCACCGCCGGTAGCGTGATGCACCGGTGCCCGCTTTCAGCGTGACGTTGGCGCGGGGGACTCTCCCATACAGGAGTCCTCATGCCATCAAGACTATGCGCCCTGCGCCGTCAAGCCTTCCACCGCCAATGCCGCCGCTGCTACTACTGCGGCGTGACGATGTGGCTTCTTTCGCCCGATGAGCTGCCCGGCGGCAGCCCCTCAGCTGCTGCGGCCGACCGGCTCAGGTGTACGGCTGAGCATCTGGTTCCGAAGTCGGAGGGTGGGCCTGACACGGTCAGCAACATCGTCGCCGCTTGCGCGCACTGCAACCATACTCGCCACCGTCGACCCAGGCCGCTTCTACCCGCCGACTACCGCCACCTGGTAGCGCGACGCGTTAGTCGAGGGGCATGGCATCCCGCGTGGGTGTTCCAGCAGGGCCTGCTGCCGCGAACGCCAGGACTGGCACCCGCCCCAACTCGGCGTTAACCTACTTCCCGCGCCACCACCTCCAGGTCTACCGTGGCGTGTGTCAGGCGCTACGAGCAGATGGTTGCCACCCGGATTTCCTTCCGCGTTCCTCGGCACAAGGAGACATCCATGATTCGCCTCGTTGCCTCCGCTCTTCTCTGCCTTGCCCTCGCCGCCTGCGCGTCTGCCGGCAAGGAGCCGCAGATGACCCTGGGAGATCTCACGGCCAAGGGGGCGAGGAAGCTCTCTGGGGCCGAGGTTCGCACCCTTCTCGCGGGTTCCAAGATGTCGGGCAAGGCCTGGCGGTCGGGCGTACGGGTCACCTCGACGATGGCGCCGAACGGGACCTTCGAAGGGACCACGGCCAAGGGGCAGGAATTCTCTGGCATATGGACCGTCAGCGAGGATGGCCAATCCTGCACGAACTTGCGCTACGACCCTGTAGGCGCCGGCTCGCCCTGCGTCTTCACCTATGAGCTCGGCGGTCGGTACTACATCGCGGATAGGGACGAGCCGACGAGCCGGGTCGTGGAGCGCAGCTTCACGCGATAGCGCACCTGGACTCCGATCATCGGGTGCCGGGGGCCCGGGCGTCGGCGAACGAGCTTGACCTTCCCCCCGTGGCAAGGCGCAGAATGGCTCGAACCCCATCCGTTCGAGTCCGTACGACGCAGATGAAGCGACGCAACCTGATCCTTGCGATGGCCGCCCTTCCGCTTGGAAGGGCCCTTCCGGCAGGCGCGGCAACGCCCGCCATCCTGGTCTTCAAGAACCCGTCCTGCGGTTGCTGCGGGGCCTGGGTCGAGCACCTCGCGGCAGCGGGCTTCGAGGTCTCGGTGAAGGAAGTGGCTGACACCGGCGCGGTCCGCCGCCGCCTGGGGCTGCCCGAGCAGTATGGAAGCTGCCATACCGCGACCGTCGCCGGCTACGTCCTGGAAGGGCACGTGCCCGCTGCCGACGTCAGGCGGCTGCTGGCGGACAGACCGGTCGCGATCGGACTTGCCGTTCCCGGAATGCCGGTCGGCTCGCCGGGCATGGAGGTCGGGAGTCGTGTCGACCCCTATGAGGTCTTGCTCGTGGACAGGAAAGGGAAGCCCAGCGTTTTCGCCCGTCATCCCGAGCGCTAGCCCGCATCGCGCTCGATCGGACGGATGACGCGACAGGGATTGCCCGCAGCGAACACGTCACCGGGAACATCCCGCGTCACCACGCTCCCCGCCCCGATCACCGCGCGCGATCCGATCCTGACGCCGGGCAGGATAATGGCGCCGCCGCCGATCCAGACATCGCTGCCGATCTCCACAGGCCTGCCGTACTCCACCTTGCGCCGCTGCGCCGCGTCGAAGGGATGCGTCGCCGTGTAGACCTGGACGTTCGGGCCGAACAGCGTGAAGCTGCCGACGGTCACCCTGCAGACGTCGAGCACCACACAGTTGAAGTTGAAGAAGACCCGCTCTCCGAGCTCGATGTTGCTGCCGTAGTCGCAGTAGAACGGCGGCTGCATCCAGACGGTGTCGCCGCCCGCGCCGAAGAGCTCAACCAGGATGCGGCGACGCCCTTCGCCCTCGCGCTCCGGCGTCGCGTTCAGTGTCTGGCAGAGGTCCCGTGCGCGGAGGCGGGCGTCGACGAGCTGCGGGTCCATCGGATCGTACATCTCGCCGGCGAGCATCTTGTCCCGTTCGGTGCTCATGGTGCGCAGCTCCTGTAGTCGGCCCCGCCCGGAACGAGCACCCGGCAAGATGGCGTTACCAGCACGGCGTCGAGGTTACGGGACGGGACGCCGTCTCCACGCCGCGCTAGTGCAGCGTCACCGTCGTCCGGTAGATCCGACCCACCAGGTCACGCACGGTGCGCACCGTCTCGCCGGCATCCTCATACGGATCGCCGACCTTCCCAAGCGAACGTTGCAGCCGGCGTCCAAGACGGACGGTCTCCTTCGTCTCCGTGACGGAGAAGAGCCCCGATTCCTCGCCGAGATCCTGGAACCAGAGGACCCCGTCGGAGCGCTCCAGTGTGACCACCGAAGTCGCAGCGGCGTACAGAAGCGCCTGCACGACCTCGTCGATGACTTCGTCTTGCGATTCCATGAACCGTTCCCTGTGTCGTGGTGTCTCCCGCAGAGACAGCACGACCCGTGCCCCGGTGCATTGGCGGCGGCAGTCGCCGCGGTTCAGTTCCACCGGCTGGTGGGCCGCTGCAGGCTGAAGCGGCCGGCGCCCAACAGCATGATCGCGAGCGAACCGAAGAGGAAAAGACCCTGCAACTCGAGTGCCCACCCCCCGCTCTTGGAAAGGCTGAACAACTCCGGCACGTGAGCCAGGGTGATCGCGACCACCATGTTGATGACCACGAGCAGCGCGCTGATGCGGGTGAACACGCCGAGGATGAGCCCGATCGGCGCCAGCACCTCGCCGACGAAGACAAGGTAGGCGAACGACGCGGGCAGGCCCAGTGAAGTCACCAGGCCGGTGATGAACCCGATTCCGCCTACCAGCTTGGCGATGCCGTGCAACAGCATCAGGATTCCGATGGCCAGCCGCAGCACGAGTTTTCCGCCATCATCCGAACGCAACATCTGGGTCCTCCCTTGGCGCCACCCCGGGGACGGGAGCGGCATTCACGCGATCGGGGCGCATTCTAGAGGTCTCTGTCGAGGACGACGCCGCACATGGCCCAAATCCAACGCTTCGTAGCGACGGCGGCCAGCACGGCGGCGCTACTCACCGCCCGCCGCTGCGCCTAAAATATGGACCTTGCGCCACGCCCACTCGAGCCACCTGCCTAACGTCGCGCCTTGGCGCGCGGCGGTCGTGAGTGCCTGCCGGTCGCTCGCGATGGTGTCGATGCTGGCGCTGTCGCTGGCGGCCGGCCCGATACCGGCGGCTGCGAAGGCGACGCAGGTCGGGGGCGACCTCTACCAGAGTGGTGGCGAGATCACCATCGACACGCCGGTGGCGGGCGATGCGGTGCTCGCCGGCGGGCGTGTCGCGCTGGGCAAGCCGGTCGAAGGCGACGCATTGGTCGCCGGCGGCAGCGTCGACATCCGGTCGCGGGTCGCCGGCAGTCTCTATGCCGCGGGCGGCGAGGTCCGGGTCGATGCCCCTGTCGGCGCCAATACGCGCCTCGCCGGGGGACGCGTGATCATCGATCGCGAGGCGGACATCGCCGGCGCGCTCACCGCCGCCGGCGCCAACGTGAGGCTGGACGGCCAGGTTCGTGGCTACGCGCTGGTCACCGCCGCGCAGGTGCAGATCAACGGGCGCGTCGCCGGCGACCTGCGAGTGATCGGCGGCGAGCTCGTGCTCGGGCCCGATGCGGTCGTGGAAGGCCGGCTCGACTACCGCGGCACTTCGACGCCGCGGGTGGCCGACGGCGCTCGCGTGCAGGGCGGCATCGCGGAACCGCAGGCAGCTGAACCGTCCGGAGGCGGCGGTTACTCGATCGCCTGGATCATCGGCGCGATCGTTGCCGCGGCGATCGTGCTCGCGGTGACGCCGACGGGCGCGCGACGCGCCACCCAGGCACTGCGCGCGAGGCCGATCGCGGCCGTCCTGCTGGGCCTTGCGTTGCTGGTGGGGATGCCGATCGCGGCGCTCCTCCTCGCCCTCACCGTCATCGGCATCCCGATCGGCGCGCTGGTCTTCGCCGCGCTGCTCTCGCTGGTCGCGCTCGGCTACCTGGCGGCGGCAGCCGCTCTGGGAGACGCGATCGTGGAGCGCGGCGGGACGGCAAGTACCCGCAAGCGCATCCTCGCGACGGCGTTGGCACTGGTTGCGCTCGCGTTGGCGGCGCAAGTGCCTTACGTCGGCTGGGTGGTGTGGCTGCTGGCGCTGCTCGCCGGCATCGGCGCGATCGTGCTCGCGACGTTCGGCCGACGAAGCGTGCAGTTGCCGCGGCCGGCCTGACCGGCCGGCACGCGGCGTCGGCTCGTCACTCGCCCAACTGGCGCATCGCGTTGGAGAGCTCGTCGCCGGTCACCGGCGCGGAGCCACCGACCGGTGGCGCCTCGCCCTTGCGCTCGGCGGTGAACGCGCTGCTGCCGTCCGGTCCGGCGATCCGCCCCTGCATCCGGCCGCCATCGATCGTCGCGGTCACCTGCCGCAACACGCCATCCGCGTCGGTGAAGCCGAACTGCAGCTCCCGCCCACGCAGGGACGGGGTGCGCAGCGACGTGCGGATGTCGCCGAGCTGCGCCGTCCCCTTGAGCTCCTGGAACTGCTGCTCCAAGGTGAAGGCAATCGACGCCGCAGCTCCCGCCTTGCGCGAGTAGGTTGCCTCCCAGGCGCCGCCCGCGTTGGCCGGCACGATCCAGAGGTAGGCCGGCCGTCCCTGCACCCAGGACGTCTCGTCCGGCTTCCAGTTGGCCATCGAGAACTGGTGCGAAACGATCCGGGTGCCGGGCGTCATCGCCATCAGGGTGGAACGAAGGCGCAGGTTCAGGTCCGGCAGCAGGTACATGGTGACCACGTCGGCCTGGCTGAAATCGGTCTTGAAGATGTCGGCCTGGCGAAACTCCACCCGGCCGGAGACCCCGGCGGTCGCCGCGTTGCGGCTGGCAAAGCCGACCATCTTCTCGTCGTACTCCAGTCCCAGCCCGCGCGCTCCGAACTCGCGCGCCGCGGCGATGACGATACGGCCGTCACCGGAACCCAGGTCCACGACGAAATCGTCCTTCGTGACCTGCGCCATCTCCAGCATGCGCGTGACCAGCTCCGGCGGGGTCGGAATCCAGACCACGTCCTTGCCTGCCTGGCCCCGCATCGGCTCGTAGGCGCCATCCTTGGCGACGAGCGTGCCGCAGCCGAGGAACGTCGCGAACAGGACGAGCGCGGATCCGCGTAGCAGCGGCGCGAGGAGACTGGTTTTCTGGCTTCGGATCATCGGCAAGGGCTCCATCGGTATCGCGCCGGGCCCGGCCCGCGCGCAGGTGCAGCGATGCTAGCGCAACCCTCGCGACGGCGCGCAGGAGAGCACGATCAGCGCGCGTGGGGGCTGATCGCGTTCGACAGCCTCGCCGCCTACGAGGCCTACCGGACGCGCCTGCGCGCCGATCCCGAGGGCCGTGCCAACTTCGAGTTCGCCCGCACCCGCCGCTTCATCCTGCGCGAGGAACGCAGCTTCACGGCGCTGGTCGAAGGGACATCAGGCGCGAAGGGCACGACACGCTGACATCGGACGTCACTCGCGAAGGCGTGTCGCGGCCACATGACGCCACCCCCCCCACGAGGCGCGTCGCCGCCCTGCACGTCGGCGCGGCTCAGAAGCGGTACAGCGCCGCCGGATTGTCCACGAGGACACGGCGCGTGAGCGACTCCGCTCCGACCCACCGCTGGAGTGCCCGGAGCAGTCCGTGATCGTCCGGAGGGTTGGCCGATTCCGAGGGATGAGGCCAATCGGTGCCCCAAAGCAATCGCTCCGGTGCCTCGCGAGCCAGGGCCGCGACAATGCCATCGAGATCCTGGTACGACGGCGCCCCCACGCGCGACTCCAGGTAGGGCGCCGACAGCTTGACCCAGAACCTGCCCGACGCGAGCAGGCGCAGGGCACGAGCCAGCGCCGCATCGGTTCGCGACGTGCCGACGGGGATCCGCGCGATGTGGTCCAGGACCACGGGAACGTGCAGCGCGAGGAGGACCGCCTCCAGCCTGGCCAGCTGGTCGTCCAGCGCATGGACCTGCACGTGCCAGCCCAGGTCCGCGATTCTTCTCGCCACCGGCACGAGCATCTCCGGCGTCGTCGCGCCTGCCTGGACCAGGTTGAAGCGTACGCCACGCACGCCGGCCGCATCGAGCTCGCGCAGGGCGATCGGATCGATCGTGTCGTCCACCACCGCGACGGCCCGTGCCGAGTCGCCGAGCTGTCGCACCGCATCCAGCGTGACCCGGTTGTCGGTGCCGTAGGCGGACGGTGTGACGACGACCGTGCGTGTAAGTCCAAGGCGCTCCTGCACCAACCGGTAGTCCGGGACCAGTGCGTCCGGGGGAAGGAAGGGCGGGTTGCTCACATGCGGGTAGCGGCTGTCGTAGATGTGCATGTGGCAGTCGCACATCGGGCCGATCGCGAGCCCCTCCGTTGCCGCGGGCGTCACGGCTCGTCTCCGGATCGGGCACGGAGCACCCACGCCACCGCGTCCTCGATGCGCCTGGAAGCCTCGCCCGGCGGGCTCGATTGGAGCGCCCGCACCGTGCGCTGGAAGGCCGCCTCGACACCGGGAAGGACATCCGAGCGCAGCCTTGCCGCCTCGAACTGCCTGCGGACTTCGGCGACCTCCTTGCTCCTGCGCGGCGCGTGCACCAGGTGTGTCTGCACCAGCGTTTCGAGGTAGCGCGGCAGGCTCCCCCTGTCGATGTCGGAGACGACATCGTAGAACCGCTCGCGCAATCCTTGCCGTTCGGCCGCTGCCAGGACTTCCACGGTCAACGCTTCCATGCCCTTGGTGAAGGCGCTTCGGAGCAGCTTCAGGCTGCTGGCATCTCCCGGCATTGCCTCGCCGATGACGGTCAGCGGCGCGCCGGCGCTTTCCATCAACGCCTGCCATTCGGGCGAGGCCGCTCCCGCGACCAGCAAGGGGGTGCCGGGGCCGCTGAGGGCGATGGCGCCCATGATGGCCACATCGAGATACACGATGCCGCGTTCGGCTGCCCCGCGGGCCGCCTGCCTCATGACCGACGGCGAGGCGGTCGTGAAGTCCGCATAGATCCCGGCGCCGCGCGACATGCGTGCCAGGAAGGCTTCGGCGACCGGGAGCGACGCTTCGCCGGTCACGAAGGAAAACACCCAGTCGCAATCCTCCACCCAGGCGCCTGGCGTGTTCCGTACCGGTATGCCCAGCCGGTCCGCGAGCGCCAGGCACGCGTCGCCCGGCGCACGCTCACACAGCGCCAGGCTCACGTCGGGGACGCGCCCGATCGCCTCTGCATAGCAGAGTCCCGCCTCCCCGAGCCCCACGACCGCGATCCGCATTCGATACCCCTAGAGTGCAATTAAAGTACACGTCGCCCCTCTTCCTCGGGAGTCTTGCCGCTTACGACGTTAACTAATACAATTTTAGTACAACCAATAGGATTGGGAGGAGAAGACAATGGTCAAGAGAGCCCTCGGTACCCTGGCCTGCCTGACGGCCCTGGCTGCCGTCGCGTGGAGTCCATCGGCACTGTCCCAGGATTTCAAGTCGCCCATCAAGCTGCTGGTGCCTTTCCCTCCGGGCGGCTCCACCGACGCCCTGGCGCGGCTGATGGCCCCCTCGCTCTCCAAGGCACTGGGGCACAACATCATCGTCGAGAACCGGCCGGGCGCGAGCGGGCAGATCGCCGCGACGCTGCTCAAGAACGCACCTGCCGACGGATCGACCTTCCTGCTCGCGCCCGATCACGTGGGCGTGATGGTGCCGCTGATCATGCCGACCGCAGGCTACGACACGCTCCGCGACCTGCTGCCGATCGGCCAGGCGGCCACGTACCCGATCGCGATGTCCGTCTCCAACTCCACCGAGGCACGCACGCTGGAGGAGTACCTCGCCTACGTGAAGCGCGAGCCTGCCAAGGCGAACTTCGGCGTACCCGTCGTGGGTGGCGCCTTCGAGCTGGTGGGCTACAAGTTCGGCAGTGCCGCCAAGGTCAAGATGACCGCGGTGCCCTACAACGGAAGCGCGCCGATGATGACCGACATGATGGCGGGGTCCATCTCTTCGGGGGTGATGGGCCTGCCCGACGGGATCGAGCAGCATCGGGCCGGAAAGATCCGCACCATCGCGGTGACAGGCGACAAGCGATCCTCCATCCTGCCTGATGTCCCCACATTCCAGGAAATGGGTTTCGAGGGCCTCAACGTGATGTCGTGGCATGCGTTCTTCGCCCCGAAGGCGCTGCCGCGCCCGCTTGCCGAGAAGTTCAACCAGGCGATAGCGACGGCACTGCAGGACGCCGACGTCCGCAAGCGCATCGCCGAGATGGCACTGGAGGTGGCGCCGACTTCGCTCGACGAGGCATCGAGGATCATCGCGGACGGCGTCGCGTTCTGGAAGCCGCTGATGGCAGCCGGAGGCGGCACGAAGTGACGCCGGCAGCCATGCAGGCAACCGGAGCCGACCGGATGGATGCGGACCTGCCGGCATCGCTCCTCGAGACGCTGCGCGAGCTCGGGCCGGCCACCCTGCACGAGGCGCAGAGCCAGTACGGCGCCGTGGATCCTGCGATCAAGCCGCTCGATCCCGGCATGCGGCTGGCCGGACCGGCGTTGACGGTGGACTGCCGGCCTTCGGACAACCTGGTGCTGCATCTGGCCATCGCGCAGGCGCGGGCCGGCGAAGTGCTTGTCGTGGATGCGAAGGCATTCGTGGATGCGGGCGCCTGGGGGGATGTCATGACGCTGGCGGCGCAGACCAGGGGGATTGCCGGCCTGGTGATCGATGGCGCCGTCCGCGACGCGAGCTCGATCGTCGCGATGGGCTTTCCCGTCTTCTCGAGAGGGATCAGCATCCGCGGAACGATCAAGAACCAGCCGGGGCGGCTGCGCGAGCCGATCGTGCTCGGCGGCGCACTCGTGAACGACGGCGATATCATCGTGGGCGATCGGGATGGGCTCGTGATCGTGCCGCGTGCCAAGGCGGCGGAGGTCGCGCGGCTCGGACGGGAGCGGGAAGCCAAGGAGGACGCATTGCGGGCACAGATCCGCTCCGGACGCACGACGGTGGAGCTGCTGGGATTGCAGGCGTCCCTCACCCGCCTCGGGTTGGGCTGAGGAGCGTCTCCCCCGCCGATGAGACGCGGTTCCTCCCATGCCTACGAGGTGCTGAAGAAGCGAATCGTCGCCGGGGTCTACCCGGCCGGCGCGCAGCTGAAGGAGGAGCAGCTCGCCGAGGGCCTTGGCATGAGCCGCACGCCGATCCGGGTCGCGCTCCGGCGTCTCGTGGACGAAGGCCTGCTCACGGCACGAGAGCACCGGGGCGTGTTCGTCTCCGGCTGGACGGACTGGGACATCATGGAGATGTACAACCTGCGGGTCCTGCTGGAGCCGTATGCGGCCGGCCTGGCCGCCGAGCGGGGCGAGGCCGACCTGCCGGAGCAGCTGACCGAGATCAACGAGCGGATGCTGGCCGACTCGACGTCGCGGTCAGAGGCCCGGGTGCCGCGGCTGCAGCAGGCCAATCGCGAGTTCCACATGCGCATCCTCGAAGCCGCCCGATCCCACCGCCTGAAGAGCATGGTGGAGACAATGATCGACATGCCGCTCATCACCCGGTCCTTCGATCTCTACCTGGACGAGGACATCATCCGCAGCGTGCAGCAGCATCGAGACATCGTCTACGCCATCGCGCAGCGCGACTCCCGGCTCGCGCGGGACGCCATGTCGCTGCACCTGCGGGTCTCCTTCGCGCAGTTCATGGGCCGGCGCGATCGCTTCAAGCGGGAGACCGGGAACGTGGCCGAGGCACGCATCGGGCGCCAGTGACCTGACCGCTCGAAGTGCTCGGGATCAGCCTGGCGGCACGCCGTCGACGACGCGCCGCCAGGCCGAGAGGCCGAGGATCGCCTGGAACGCACCCGCCCCCTTCGGCGTCACCCGCAGCGCGCGGGAATCCTTGCGGCGCTCGAGCCAGCCGCTCTCCAGGCAATGCGCGCACAGGCGCCGCGCGAGCGGGCCCGCCAGATGCAGGCGCCGCTCGCTCCAGTCCAGGCACGGCCGGCACGGCAGGGCGCGCGACGGGTGCCGCGCCGACGCAGCCGCGCCGCCCGCCGGGCCCTCTTCGCCGGCGGCCGCCAGCACGCCCCATCGCGACAGCACGCGGTCGGCGCGAGGGAGCACCCGGGCCGCCTCGGCGTCGAGGTCGATCGCCCCCTCCGCCACCAACCGGTCCGCCAGCGCGACGCCCAGTCGACCGGCGATGTGGTCATAGCAGGTACGCGCGAGTCGCATGGTGGCGTCGCGGGGGCCGGTCACGATGCGCCGCCGCCCTTCCCTGTCCTCCCGGGCGGCAAGCTGGATGATGCCCTCGAGCAGCCGCGCGACGTCGCCGGAGGCGAGCCGGTGATAGCGGTGCCGACCGCGCGGCTCCACCCGCAGCAGGCCGGACTCCACCAGCCGGGCGAGATGCCGGCTCGCCGTCTGCGGCGTGATGCGACCGGCGCGCGCGAGCTCCTGCGCGGTCAGCGCGCGGCCGTCCATCAGCTCCAGCAGCATGGCGGCACGAGCCGGTTCGCCGACGAGCCCGGCGACCCGGGCGACCTGGTTGGTATTCATCTCCTTCGCCTTGCCTGGTCAATGCCAACCCATCCAGGCTAGCAGATGCCGCGCCGTGTCGCTTCGCCCGCCGTCGAAGCGCCCTGGTCGGCTGCGCCGCGGCCGCCGGATCAGGCGGCGTCGTTGGCCGCCTCGACCACTCGCGGCAGGCGGCAGCGGACCACGACGGTCGTGCCGGCTGGCGAGCTTTCGATGTCCGCTTCGCCGCCGATGTCGTGGGCGCGGGCCCGGATGCCGGAGAGGCCATGCCCGCGGCGCAGTCCCCCCGCGGCGTCGGCCTGGAACCCCCGGCCGTTGTCAGCGACGGTGATGCGGAAGCGGTCGCCGCCGGCCTCGAAGCGTACCGAGACCTCCGTCGCGCCGCTGTGGCGGATCACGTTGGACAAGGCCTCCTGGACGATCCGCAGCAACTGCATCGCGGTGCGCTCGTCAGGCTGCGCCTCGCGGAACCCATGGTCCATCGTCCAATTCATTTCGATCCCGGCCGCCTGCAGGCGCGGCTGCATGCGAAAGCGCAGGCTGGCAAGGGCGCCGTGCAGGTCGATGTCGGCCTGGCCGAAGGCATCGATCGCAAGCCGCATCTCGTCCAGCGACTCGCGAAGCAGCGAGGCGATCTCCTCCGGCTGCGCCCCGCCCCGCTCCACCATCACCAGCGACGACACCAGCTGCGCCCCGAGCCCGTCGTGCATGTCCTGCATGATGCGCTGGCGTTCGGCCGCGCTCGCCTTGCGCCGCTCCAGCTGGCGCTGGCGCTCGTAGTGCATGGCCAGCTCCCGCTCCTTCTCGGCGAGCCGCTCGGCCAGCACCCGGTTGGCCTCTTCGCTCTCGCGCAGGGCCCGGACGAAACGGATGGCGAGCAGCGCGCCGATGGTGATCAGCAGCACCGGCAGCGCGAGGTGCAACGTGTAGAGACGGGTGCGTGCGAAGAGGCCGCTCACCGTGGCATAGTCGTTCGCCGCCAGCACGGTGGCGAGCAGCACGCCGCTGGTGATGATCAGGGCCTCCACCGAACGATTCCGGTATCCCCACCAGGCGAAGCGCACCAGCGACACCATCACGATCAGGAACAGCGGACCTTGCCAGTAGGTCGTGACGGCCTCGTGCAGCCGGCCGTTGCTCGCCACGACCGCGACCGGGCCGAGGATGGCGTGCAACCCGACCACCCAGGCCCACTTTCGCCATCGCAGCCCCGCGAACTCGAGAAAGAACCACGCGAGGGTGGCCGTGGCCGCGGCGATCACGAGGAAGTAGCCGGCGCGCAGCCACCACCAGATCTCCGCCGGCACCACCTCGATGCCGTAGATCAGCGTCCGCAGGGACCACAGGAGGCTGCAGAGCCCGAAGAGCAGGTAGTAGCGCTCGCGGCGGCGCTGCCACCAGATGCAGAGGATGAAGGCGCCGACCACGCCCGCGGTCACGGCGGTGAACTGCGCGCCGTACTGGTCGAGCACCTGCCGACGCTCGGTTGCCGTCGCGATCTCCTGTGCCGGCCCGAGCAGCATGTGCGGAAAATTGAAGGTGAAGTCCCGGCTGACGATCTTGGCCGTGAGGACGTTGCCGTCTTCGCGCAGCGCGTGTGCGGGCAGCACGAAGGCACGGGCGCGGCGCCAGCGCACCCGCTTCAGCGCGTCCGAAGCCGGCGCGCTGAAGACCGGCGTGCCGTTGAGGTAGAAGGTCCCGCCGTCGGTGAGACGCGGTATGAAGACCGCCGGCATCGCAGGCAGCGCGCGGCGCGGCGGCAGGTCGATGCGAAACCAGAAGACACCCTGGACGTTGCCGTCGCTGCGGCGCAGGCGATGGGGGAGCCTGATCGGCGTGCCGACGGCATCGGGCGGCGGCACGGTGGCGGCGATGTCCTCCGCGCGCGCCGGGTCCCGAGCCGCGACGAGGATGGCGCGGTCGATGCGGACGGCGGTGTCGCCTGTCTGCGCACGAAGCGGCGCCGGCGACGCGACGCCGAACGCGAGCAGCAGGAGCAGCGCCGCCAGCCGGACGACGTCCATGAGCCGCCGGTCAGGGACCCAGCAACCCCAAACCACGGGCCTCGTAGACCGCCTCGGTGCGCGAGTGGACCGACAGCTTGCGGTAGATGTTCTTCACGTGGGTGGCGACGGTGTGGGGCGACACGGACAGCACCGTGCCGATCTCCGCACTGCTGAAGCCCTTGGCGACGAGCTCCAGGATCTCGCGCTCCCGCGCGGAGAGTGCCTCCTCGCCCGCGGCGCTCATGACCGGAGCGCGTCCCTTCGCCGCGGGTGCGACCGCCCGCAGCCCGTTGCCGTCGCGAGCCACGATCGCCTGCGTCGACGCGACGGAATGCAGGGTGGACGGCTTTTCGCCGGTGCGCCGCGGCCGGCCGAGCCTTGCCAGCAAGCGCCGCGCGATGGAGGGGCTGACCGGCGAGCCGCCGGAGAGCACCATCCGCACGCTGCCGACGATGCCCGCGGGCATCTCGTCCTTGAGCACGTAGCCGGTGGCGCCCGCCTCGAGACAGGAGAACACCCGGTCGCTGTCCGCGAAGACCGTGACCACCACGATCTCCGCGGACGGCCTGATGCGGGTGCAGAGACGGATCAGCTCGCGGCCGTCGTCATCCGGGAGGCCGAGATCGATGAGGAGGACGTCGAAGTCCTCGTCCGCGATGAAACGGCGGGCGGGCGCTCCCAGTCCGAAGGCGCCGACGACGGTGAACCCGGGTTCCTTGTCCAGCAGATCGGAAAATCGGCGACGCACGTCGCCATCGTCTTCGACGAGCACGATCCGAGCCACTGACATGAAAAGCCTCCGACCGAATTCCTCCCCGGTTCGCGACAGGGGCGGACTGCCATCCGGGCCGAAGGCGTAAGCATGCTACCGAAACCGCCGCCGGGCAATACCCCGGCCCTGGTCAATGCCCCAGGATGGCGTGCGCGACGATGCCGGAGGCGATCGCCACCAGCAGGTAGTCGGCGCCCACCTGGATCCAGTGATGCTGGGGCGGCGGGGGAGTCAGCCGATGCTGGTGCCAATGCGTCACCACGTACTGGGGACGGCGGTAGTCGACGGGAAGCCGGTCGCCGCGGTTGAAGCGGTAGTAGGGCACCGGACGATGCACATGCCGCGCCACCGGCGGCGGGCTGTAGTGGTGGTGATGGTGGACCTGCACCGGCTGCCGCTTGGCGTGGCCGGGAGGCACGTGCCGCGCGTGGCCATGCTTGCCGCCGGCATGCGGCTTGGCCGCGTGCGCGCCCGGATGGCCGTGGCCGCGGTGGCCGCGCGAATCCGCCGAGGCGACGGACGCGGTCATTGCAAAGGCGGCGGCCAGGGTGACGGCGATGATTCGTTTGCGGTCCATGGTTCCTGCTCCTTCTCGGGGATGGAGAGCCGATCTTCGGGGCAGCCGGTGGTGCCGCCGTGATGATCGTGTGAAGAAGCGGTGAAGGCGCCGACGGGGCGACGAACGGTCGGCCGGCCGTGCTACAGCAGCTTGGTCACGAACGACTTCACGCCGCAGGCGCCGATGGAGGACGCCTTGACGAAGGTGAGCTCGACGCCCACGCCATGGCGGGTGAACCACTGGGTCTCGACGATGGCATCGCCGCCTTCCGGGCGCCGCTCGCGCCGCAGATAGGTCCATCCCATGCGCGCGAGGGCGGCGCGGTGGCCGGCGTCGGGCGCGGCCATGTCGTCGAAGTGAGCGCAATCGAACTGCGTCGCGCGCGATTCGACCATCAGCAGGCCGTCGCGGGCCGTCGCGTAGAGTGCCTGGGCGAAGCCTGCGCCGCTCGTCGGCACGAAGGCGACGCAGTCGCGGCGCTCCGCCACGCCGATGTCGTCGGCACAGCGAGCCGAGAGCCGCGGACTCGGCGCGACCCGCCCGCTTGCCGCGAGCTCGGCCACCGGGCTGCCCCAGCGAAAGCCCTCGATCGCGGGCTCGGCCGCCTGGGCCACCACATCGCCGACCGCCTTGGCCACCGGCGCGGGGGTCGGTTCGTCTCCCGCGTCCGCGACCCGAGGGAGCACACCGGCGAATCCGGCCAGCAGCAGGCCGGCGAACCTGGTTCCAACTTTCATGCAACTGCCCTTCCGTACCACTTGCCGCCTCCGCCCGGAGGGGCGTTCGCGACCGCCGGTTGGTGCCCGGCGTCACGCGCAGGTTCAAGGAAGCAGTGCACGGAAGGAGCCTCGCCGGCCACCGGCGGTTGCTCCCGACCGACGAGCGGCGAGGATCGCGGCCACGGGGCAACGCCCGCGACAGTGATCGGTTAACATCGATTCGCGTTGATGCGGGCGACCCCCCGGCTTCATCGCCGCACACCGGGCCGTTCCGCGCCACCCTTGCGGAACGTCCTGACCCCGGATCCGGGGACGCAAGACACGATCGAGCGTGGAGAACACAACGATGACGAAGCGAGACTCGCAGCCGCAGCCCCTGCGATTGCACGTGCCCGAGCCCACCGGGCGACCGGGCGAGCACACCGACTTTTCCTATCTTCGCCTGAGCAAGGCGGGCGAGGTGCGGCGGCCGCCGCTCGACGTCGCGCCCGCAGCCACCGGCGACCTGGCCCACACGCTCGTGCGCGTCCTGGACGAGGACGGCCAGGCCGTGGGGCCCTGGAATCCCGATGCGTCGCCTGACCTGCTGCGCAAGGGCCTCACGGCCATGATGAAGACGCGCATCTTCGATGCGCGCATGCTGATCGCGCAGCGCCAGAAGAAGATGTCGTTCTACATGCAGAGCCTGGGCGAGGAAGCGATCGGCTCGGCACAGGCGCTGGCGCTGGAGGACGGCGACATGTGCTTTCCCACCTATCGCCAGCAGAGCATCCTGATGGCGCGGGACGTTTCGCTGGTGGAGCTGATCTGCCAGCTGATGTCCAACCAGCGCGATCCGTTGAAGGGTCGGCAGCTTCCGGTTCTCTACTCCGTGCGTCGCGCCGGCTTCTTCAGCCTCTCCGGCAATCTCGCGACGCAGTTCATCCAGGCGGTGGGATGGGCCATGGCCTCCGCGATCAAGGGCGACACCCGCATCGCCGCGGCCTGGATCGGTGACGGCTCGACCGCCGAGGCGGACTTCCACACCGCCCTCACCTTCGCTCAGGTCTATCGCGCGCCGGTGATCCTCAACGTGGTGAACAACCAGTGGGCGATCTCCACCTTCCAGGCGATCGCGGGCGGCGAAGGGACCACGTTCGCGGCCCGCGGCGTGGGCTGCGGCATCGCCTCGCTGCGGGTGGACGGCAACGACTTCCTCGCGGTGCTCTCGGCCTCGCGCTGGGCGGCACAGCGCGCGCGATCGAACATCGGTCCGACGCTGATCGAATGGGTGACGTACAGGGGCGGGCCGCATTCCACCTCGGACGACCCGTCCAAGTACAGGCCGGCCGACGACTGGTCACGCTTTCCGCTCGGAGACCCCATCCAGCGCCTCGCGCAGCACCTGATCCGCATCGGCGAATGGTCCGAGGAACGCCACGAGGCCGCGAAGAAGGAGATCGAGGCCACCGTCGCGGCGGCCCAGAAGGAGGCCGAACGCCACGGCACGCTGGAGAGCGGCTACGTGCCGAGCGCGGCGGAGATGTTCGAGGACGTCTACAAGGAGATGCCGGCGCACCTGCGGCGGCAGCGACAGGAGCTGGGGGTCTAGGATGGCGGCATCAAGCGACGGCGGCGTCCGGACGGCCCCTGACGAGTCCGGAAGGAAGGCCACGACGAACGACAACGGTGGCGACGCGGGCCGCGGACCGGGTGCCGGCACCACCCGGATGACGATGATCCAGGCACTGCGCTCGGCCATGGACGTGATGCTCGAGCGCGATCCCGACGTCGTGGTGTTCGGCCAGGACGTCGGCTACTTCGGCGGCGTGTTCCGCTGCACCGAGGGGCTGCAGGCCAAGTACGGCAAGTCGCGCGTCTTCGATGCGCCGATCTCCGAGGGCGGTATCGTCGGCGCCGCGGTGGGCATGAGCGCCTACGGCCTTCGGCCGGTCGTGGAGATCCAGTTCGCCGACTACTTCTATCCCGCCTCGGACCAGATCGTCTCGGAGGCGGCGAGGCTGCGTTACCGGTCGGTGAACGAGTTCACCGCGCAGATGGTGATCCGCATGCCGTGCGGCGGCGGCATCTACGGCGGCCAGACGCACAGCCAGAGCCCCGAGGCGCTCTTCACCCACGTCTGCGGCCTGCGCACGGTGATGCCGTCCAATCCGTACGATGCCAAGGGCCTGCTGATCGCGGCGATCGAGAACGACGACCCGGTCATCTTCCTGGAGCCGAAGCGCCTCTACAACGGACCGTTCGATGGCCATCACGATCGGCCGGTGGTGCCGTGGTCCAAGCATCCGCTCGGCGAGGTGCCGGAAGGCTACTACACCGTTCCGCTCGAATCCGCCTCCGTCGTGCGGCCCGGATCCGATCTCACCGTGATCACGTACGGCACGATGGTGTACGTGAGCCAGGCCGCGGCCGAGGAGACCGGCATCGACGCGGAGATCATCGACCTGCGCAGCATCTGGCCGCTCGATCTCGACACCCTGGTCGCGTCGGTGAAGAAGACCGGTCGCTGCGTCGTGGTGCACGAGGCCACGCGCACGTCCGGCTTCGGCGCCGAGCTGGTCTCCCTGGTTCAGGAGCACTGCTTCTGGCATCTCGAGGCGCCGATCGAGCGTGTCACCGGCTGGGACACGCCGTACCCGCATGCCCAGGAGTGGGCCTATTTTCCCGGACCGGCGCGGGTGGGCGCAGCCTTGCGCCGCGTGATGGAGGGAGGACGTGAATGACGGCGCGGCGGCGGGAGGCGTGATGGGTCAGCACGTCATCAAGATGCCGGACATCGGCGAAGGCATTGCGGAGGTGGAAGTGGCCGCCTGGCACGTACGGCCAGGCGACGAGGTCGCCGAGGACCAGGTGCTTGCCGAGGTGATGACCGACAAGGCGACCGTTGAGATTCCGTCACCGGTGAAGGGCCGCGTGCTCTCCCTGGGCGGCAAGGTCGGCGAGGTGCTGGCGGTCGGCGCCGAGCTCCTGCGGCTCGAGGTCGAGGGGGCGGGCAACGCGAAAGCGGTGACGCCGCAACGGGTCGACACGACCTCGACTGCGGCCGCGCCCGGTGCGGCAGCCCGGCCTACCGACTCGGAGACCGCCGAGGCCCCGTCAGCCGAAGCGAAACCGGCCGAAGCGAAACCGGCCGAAGCGAGAACGGTTGAAGCGAAGGGCACGGCACGGGCACCCGCCGCAGGGACCGGCGCCGACGGAAAGCCATCGGCGGCGAACGCCGGACGCGCCGTGGCCGGACCGACGCGCCCGCCCGGGGCCAAGCCGCTCGCATCGCCGGCGGTGCGGCGTCGCGCCTGGGATCTGGGCATCGAGCTCCAGTTCGTGCAAGGCAGCGGGACGGCGGGACGGATCGAGCACCGGGATCTCGACGCCTGGCTCGCGTCGCACGGTGCCGCAGTGACGGGCGACGCCGGCCAGGCGGCAGCCGCGATGCGGGGGCACCGTTTCGCGCCGGACGGCCGCGAGGAGACGATCGAAGTGATCGGGCTGCGACGCCGGATCGCGCAGAAGATGCAGGAGTCGAAGCGGCGGATACCGCACTACAGCTACGTCGAGGAGGTGGACGTGACGGAGCTCGAGGCGCTGCGCGCCCGGCTCAACCAGCGCTTCGGGGAGAGCCGGGGCAAGCTGACCCTGCTGCCGCTCCTGCTGCGGGCAATCGTCCTCGCGGTGCGCGACCATCCGCAGGTCAACGCCCGCTTCGACGACGAGGCCGGCATCGTCACCCGCTTCGGCGCGGTTCATGCGGGCATTGCGACGCAGACCCCTGGCGGCCTGATGGTGCCCGTGCTGCGGCATGCCGAGGTGCACGACCTCTGGTCAGCCGCGGCGGAGATCGCCCGGCTCGCCGAGGCTGCGCGCAGCGGCAAGGCCGCGCGCGAGGAGCTCGCCGGCTCGACGATCACGATCACCAGCCTCGGGCCGCTCGGCGGCATCGCGACGACGCCCGTGATCAACCATCCGGAAGTGGCGATCGTGGGTGTGAACCGCATCGTCGAACGGCCGGTGGTGAGGGAAGGGCTGATCGTCGTGCGCAAGACGATGAACCTTTCTTCCTCGTTCGACCATCGCGTGGTCGACGGCATGGACGCGGCCGAATTCATCCAGGCGATCCGCGGCCTGCTGGAATGTCCTTCCCTGCTCTTCATCGAGTGACCATGCCCGACCCCTCCACCACGCAGCTTCTCGTCATCGGCGGCGGGCCCGGCGGCTATGTCGCCGCGATCCGCGCCGCCCAACTCGGCATCCAGGTGACGCTGGTCGAAGCCGATCGCCTGGGCGGCACCTGCCTCAACGTCGGCTGCATTCCCTCCAAGGCGCTGATCCATGCGGCCGCGCAGCTCGAGCAGGCGAACCGCTTCGCCGGTGGCGACTCGGAGCTGGGCATCACCGTGCAGGCGCCGAGCCTCGACCTCGCCCAGACGATCCGGTGGAAGGACGGCGTCGTCGCACGGCTCACCGGCGGCGTCGCCGCGCTGCTGCGCAAGCATGGCGTGACGGTCGTCAACGGTCACGCGCGGATCGTCGACGGCAAGACCGTCGCGGTCTCCGTGCGTCCGGACAGCCATCCGGACAGCCGCGACATGCGGATCCGCTGCGAGCACCTGCTGCTCGCCACCGGCTCGGTGGCGGTGGCGCTGCCCGGACTGCCCTTCGGCGGCGCGGTGATCTCCGCCACCGAGGCGCTCTCGCCCGCGACGCTGCCGGGCCGACTGGTGGTCGTGGGTGCCGGCCACATCGGGCTCGAGCTGGGCATGGCGTATCGGAAGCTCGGTTCGGAGGTCACCGTGGTGGAGGCGACCGATCGCATCCTGCCGGCCTACGACGCGACGCTCGCGAAACCCGTGCACGCCTCGCTGCGACGACTCGGCATCGAGCTGCGCCTCGGCACGCGGGTTCAATCCGCCCACGGCCTGGCGGGAGGCGAAGGCCTGAAGCTCGTGCTCGAGCAGGCGGCGGGCGCGGCACGCGAAGGCGCTGCCGACGCCACGCAGTCGATGCTCGAGGCCGACCAGGTGCTGGTGGCGGTGGGTAGGCGGCCGCGTACCGACGGTTTCGGCCTGGAGTCCCTGCTGCTCGACATGGCCGGCGCGGCGGTCAAGGTGGACGAGCAGTGCCGCACCTCGATGCGCGGCGTCTGGGCGATCGGCGACCTGACCGGCGAGCCGATGCTCGCGCACCGGGCGATGGCGCAGGGCGAGATGGTGGCCGAAATCATTGCCGGGCAGCGGCGCCGCTTCGTGCCGGCCGCGATTCCGGCCGTGTGCTTCACGGATCCGGAGATCGTGGTCGCCGGCTTGTCACCGGACGAGGCCCGGGCCAGCGGCATCGACACGGTGAGCGCGCAGTTCCCTTTTTCCGCCAACGGCCGCGCCATGACGCTGGAGTCCACGGACGGGTTCGTGCGCGTGATCGCACGCAAGGACGATCAAGTCATCGTCGGCTGGCAGGCCGTGGGCGCCGGCGTCTCCGAGCTGGCGGCCGCCTTCTCGCAGTCGATCGAAATGGGCGCGCGACTGGAGGACGTGGGCCACACCATCCACGCGCATCCCACGCTGGGCGAGGCGGTGCAGGAAGCCGCGCTCAGGGCGCTGGGCCGGGCGATCCACATCTGAGGCGTCCGGGGCGGATCGTCGGCCGCAGCGCGGCAGGAAGGCGTCAGCGCCGCACTAGAAGTATTCGTCAGGCAGTTCGTCCATCGAGGCGAGCGAATCGCGGATGTGCCGTCGCATGGACTCTTCCGCCCGCCCCGATTCGCCAGCCTGCAGTGCGGAGAAGATGGCTTCGTGCTGATCCAGCGAGCGCTTCAACAATTGGGGCGTGCCGGCGCAAGCCGGTGCATACCCGAAGGCGCCCATTCGGATCGTCATCGGCGCGACACCCGGGGGAACGCTGGACAATATCGCCCGCGCCATGGCCGAAGGCTTGACAGCGAAGCTGTCGAATCCGGTGGTGGTCGACTACAAGCCCGGGGCGCAGGGCATGATCGCGGCGGAGGTCGTGGCCAAGTCGCCTGCCGATGGCCACACCCTGCTGCTGGGTACGAGCACCTACACCACCCTGCCCTTCCTGCAGAAGACCATCACCTATTCGCTCGAGCGGGAGTTCATGCCCGTCGCGATGATGGCAAGGACGCCGTTCCTGCTGTTCAGCGGCCCTGCGTCCGAGGCAAGCTCCGTTGCGCGGCTGATCGAGTACGCCAGGGCCAATCCAGGGAAGCTGACCGCGGCGAATGGTGATGGAACGACGATGATGGCTGCCGAGCTGTTCAGCTCCGAAGCCGGGATATCGGTTCTGCCTGTGGCATACAAGGGCGGCTCCCAGATGATCGCCGACATCGCCGGCGGCTCGGTGGATTTCGGTTTTCTCGGCGCCACCGCGGTGATGCCGCTGGCCAAGGTGGGGAAACTCCGGGTGCTCGCGGTCGCCGGAAGCGAGCGGCTGGCAGTCGCACCGGACGTACCGACCCTGGCCGAGTTGGGGGTGCCCAGCGCCATGTTCGAGCCTTGGCTCGGGCTCCTCGCGCCAACGGGCACTGATCCCGCGATCATCGCCCTCCTCGAATCAGCGCTCGAGTCGGTGTCGCGCTCCGACGCCTTCGTCGCGCGGGTACGCGACATCGGCTCGGTGGTCGACTATGCAAATGCTGCAGCCATGAAGCGCAATCTTGCCCTGGAGCAGGAGCGCATCAGCGGCATAGTGGCGCGCAGCGGCATCGTCCCGAAGTAGGCGCCGCGCCAGGCGCACGCGGTCGGCCCCTGCCCGGCCGGCCGCTGACGGGTCGGCCCCTGCCGCATGAACGAGTGATTCGCCTCCCCTGACAAGCTGGGCCCCGAGAGCACGACGGCGCCGGATTCCTGATTCGAGCGCCGGGTCGAGGATCATCCCTTCGGCCCGCGGTCGTATGATCGGTTTCCTACGGAGGACACGCGATGGCCAACGCCCAGCTTACCGAAGAGCTTTTCTCCCAGCTGCAGGGCGCGCCGCTGCAGCGGATCTCGCAGAGCCTCGGTGTCGCCCCGGATCGAGCGAACGATGCGGTGGCCGCCGCCTTGCCACTGCTGCTCGGGGCGCTCGGCCGCAACGCCTCGCAGCCACAAGGGGCGCAGGCGCTCTACGGCGCCCTGGGGCGCGACCACGGCGGGATGGACCTCGGCAGCCTCCTTGGTGCGGTGTTGGGCGGCGGCATGGGCGCCGGCCCGGGCAGCGCCGCCGGCGGCGGAACGGGTGGACTGGGCGGCCTGCTCGGCCAGGTGCTGGGGGGCGGTGATGCCGGTGACGCCGGCGGCCAGCCCGGCGCAGCGCTGCCGCAACTGGACGGGCGCCGCGCGAATGCCGACGGCATCCTCGGCCACGTGTTCGGTGACCGCCAGGATCGCGCCGAGGACGGGCTCGGTCAGGTGACCGGGCTCGGGCGCGGCGGCGCGCACGAGCTGTTGCGCATGCTGGCACCGATCGTGATGGGCTTTCTTGCCCAACGCTTCCTCTCCGGCCGCAACGATGGCGACGGTGTCGGCGGCCTGCAGCAGGCGCTCGGCCAGGAGCGCGAACAGATCCACCGGCAGGGCGGGCTGGGCGGGGGGCTCTTCAATGCCGTGCTCGACCAGGACGGCAACGGCCAGGTGGACCTGTCGGACCTGATCAAGCTGGGTGGCAGCTTCCTCGGCGGGCGGCGCTGACGCGCGTCGACGCAGGGACTATCTTCGAGTCGCGCGACGCGCCCGAGCGGGAAGCGCCTCTTCGCGCCGGCTCCGGCGAGCGACGCCGCCCGCGGCGGGCTGCGTCACCCCATCAGCACCCGGGGCAGCCAGAGCACGATGTCCGGCACCAGGATGATGGCGCCGAGGCAGGCTACGTAGGCGACCAGGAAGTAGGCGACGCCGCGGAAGATGGTCCAGATCGGTATCTCGGGCGCCATGCCGTTCACGATGAAGACATTGACGCCGACCGGCGGCGTGACCGCGCCCATGGTGGTGACCAGGGTCAGCAGTAGGGTGTACCAGACCGGGTCGAAGCCGAGCGCGGCGGCAAGCGGAAAGAAGATCGGCAGGGTCACCACGAGGAACCCGAGCGCATCCACGAACATCCCGCCCAGGACGTAGATCACCAGCACGACCATCATCACTACCGCCGGCGCGACCGGCAACGCGGCCGCCCAGTCGGCGAGGTCGAACGGCAGCCGCGTCACGGTGAGGAACCGCCCGAAGACGACCGCGCCGGCGATGAGCAGCACCACCATCGAGGAGACTCGGATGGTCTCGGCGATGGACTGCACGAAGCCGCGCAGCGACAGGCCGCCGCGCAGCATCCCGATGACGAGCGCCCCAAACGCGCCCGCGGCGCCGGCCTCGGTGGGCGTGAAGATGCCGGCGTAGAGGCCGCCAATCACCAGCAGGAACAGCAGGAGTGTATCGACGACACCGGAGAGCGAGGCGATCTTGTCGCGCCAGGGCGTGGCCGGGCCGGGCGGACCGAGCTCCGGCTTGCGCGAGCACATGGCGAGGATGGTCAGGACGAACAGCGCGGTGAGCACGATGCCGGGGACGATCGCCGCGAGGAAGAGGCGCAGCAACGACTGCTCGGTCTGGACTGCGATCACGATCAGCACAACGCTCGGCGGAATGACGACGCCGAGGGTTCCCCCGATCGCTACGGTCCCGGCGCTGAGCGCGGGATCGTAGCGATAGCGGCGCATCTCGGGCAGCGCCACCGTGCCCATCATGGCCGTCGTGGCGGAGTTGGAGCCGCAGATCGCCGAGAAGCCGGCCGACGCCGCGATGGTGGTGCCCGCGAGCCCGCCCGGCCACTGACCGACCCACTTGTAGGCGGTGTCGTAGAGGCGCTCCGTGATGCCGGAGCGGTAGGCGAACTGCCCCATCAACACGAAGAGCGGGATGACGCTCAGGCCATAGGAGGAGAATTGCTCCCACACGTTGGTGGCGAGCAGGTGGTAGGCCGCGCCGCTGGAGAGCATGTACGCGTTGCCGACCAGTCCGGCCAGCATCATCGCGAAGGCGATCGGCATGCCGATCACCATCAGGGCGAACATGCCGACTAGCCCGATCAGGGCGACGATCGCGGGATCCATTTGTCGTTCCGGTTCGGGTGGCTCAGCGAGCGGCGTCGACTTGCGGCCGCGCGACGCGGGCCAAGGCGACCAGGGCATCGAGCAGCAGGGTCAGCGCCAGCGACACGAAGCCTGCCGCGACGACATAGACCCACGGGTAGACCAGCACCTTCAGCGTCTCGGACAGCGACCCGCTTTCCTGCAGGGTCTGGCCGTAGCGGACGAGGACCCAGGCGACGAGCCCGAACAGCACCAGCGCTGCCAGCGAATTGAGCGCATCGAGGAACGCCGCGCTTCGTCCGCGCAGCAGGTCGGTCACCAGGGTCACCGCGACGTGGCCGCGGTGACCCTGGGTGTAGCCGAGCGCGAGCGCGAGCGAGACCGCGGACAACCAGCCGATCACCTCGAAGGACCCGGCGATCGGGCGTCCGAAGAAGCGCATCACCACGTCGGCGACGGTGAAGAACGTGACCGCGACGAGCGCGACGCCTGCCACCGCGGCAAGCGCCCGGTTGAGGAGGGCGCTTGCCCGGTGCAGGCGCCGCAGCGCAATGGGTATCGCCGTGCCGGAGCTCGCCGCCTGCGTCACTTCTTGTTGGCGAGCTGGTCGCGCAGCTCGCGGGCGCGCTGCACGTACTTCTCCGCCGGCAGGCCCTTGCCCTTCATCTCCTCGACCCATTGGGTAACCATCGGCTCGAGCTTGGCGTTCCATGCCTTGCGCTCGTCAGCCGACAGCGACACGATCTCCAGCCCGTGCTGCTTCTTCGACCATTCCAGCGCCTCGCCGACGTTCTGCTGGTCGTGGTAGCGGCCGGTCCAGCCCGGCATCTCCTCGGCCAGCTGGTCGATCACCTTCTTCACGTCGTCGGGCAGCTTGTCCCAGCGCTTGCGGTCCATCACCGCCGCGAAGCTGGTGACGACGGTGGGATAGTCGGTGGTGAACTTGAGCATCTCCGCCAGCTTGAAGTCCTTGAGGACCTCGCGCGAGGTCATGTGCCCGGCGATGACGCCGGTCTGGACCGCCTGCGGCACCTCCGGCATGGGCATGCCGACCGGCGCGGCGCCGAGCGCGGACAGCACCGGCACGCCGGTGCCGCTGGCCCGCAGCTTCATGCCGGCCAGGTCGCCGGCGTTGCGGACCGCCTTGTTGGTCTGGATGTGACCGGGCTCCGTGGTGAACATGGCGATCACCTTGAAGCTCTCGTACTCCTTCGGCTTGAATTCCTTGGTGAGCTCCCATAGCACCTGGCTCGCGACCGTGGAGCTGGGGAAGCCGAGCGGCAACGAGATGCCGGAGGTCAGCGGGAAGCGGCCCGGGTCGTACGACGGCGACCCGAGGCCGATGTCGGCCACGCCCTTGCTCACGCCGTCGTACATGTCGCGGGCGGAAAGCAGCGATCCCCCGGGGAAGGTGCGCACCTCGACCTTGCCGTTGGTGCGCTTCTTGATCTCCTCGGCCCAGTGCGCCATCTGCCGCCCGGGGAAGGTCTGGGCCGGCGCGAAGAAGGCGTAGGTCAGGTTGATATCGGCGGCACGGCCCGGCGACGGCAGCGCGGCAAGCGCGCCGACCGCCAGCGCGGCCACGGACTGCATCAGGATTGCCCGACGTGTCATGTCTGTCTCCTAGTTGCTGGGTTCTTCCGGCATTCTGCCGCAACTGCGGCGCGGGATCTGCATTCTCGGGGTTAGCCCGAGCCGATTCGTGTCCGCCGCATACGCGCGGCCACATGCGTTTCAGTCCGACGCCACCGGGAACGGCCCGGCGCCGGGGCCTGCGTGCCGCCACGCTCAGCGCAGCGACTGGTTGATCCGCCCGAGCGCCGTGGCGCCGGGGCAGAGCTCAGCCGTACCGAGGCGGTTGAACGCGGTCTCGACGGTGCCCAGGTGCTGGTGCAGGTCCTCGGGATCGGGATCCACGTAGAGCAGGCCGGTCACGACCTCGCCGGCCGCCTGCCGCTGCTGGATGTAGTTCATCGCTGCCAGCCGGTCGGTGGGGTCGTACATCGCGTGCAGCTTGCGCAACCGCAGCACCGAGCCGTCGTGCTGGACCACCTCCAGCACCTCTCCCTCGGCCGCCTCCGCCACGATCTCCTTGCGGCGCGGGATGAAGTCGATCCGGTTGACCGCCTCGTTGTGCTCGCGCACGTAGTCGTAGCTCTTGGTGCTGCCTTCGTGGTTGTTGAAGGCCACGCATGGGCTCACCACGTCGATGAAGGCGGCGCCGCGGTGCTCGATCGCGGCCTTGATCAGCGGCACCAGCTGGCGCTTGTCGCCGGAGAAGCCGCGCGCGACGAAGGTGGCGCCGAGCTGCAGGGCGAGCGACACCAGGTCGATTGGGGAGTCCCGGTTGACGGCGCCGCGCTTGGACTTGGAGCCGGAGTCGGCGGTGGCGGAGAACTGGCCCTTGGTGAGTCCGTAGACGCCGTTGTTCTCGACCAGGTACAGCATGTTGACGCCCCGGCGCATCACATGGGCGAACTGGCCAAGCCCGATCGAGGCGGAGTCGCCGTCGCCAGAGACACCGAGGTAGAGCAGCTCGCGGTTGGCGAGGTTGGCGCCGGTGAGCACCGAGGGCATGCGGCCGTGGACCGTGTTGAATCCGTGCGAATTGCCTAGGAAGTAATCAGGCGTCTTGGACGAGCAGCCGATTCCCGAGAGCTTCGCGACGCGATGCGGCTCGATGTCGAGCTCCCAGCACGCCTGCACGATCGCGGCCGAGATCGAATCGTGGCCGCAACCGGCGCAGAGCGTCGAGATCGCGCCTTCGTAGTCGCGGCGGGTGTAGCCGACGCGGTTGACCTCGAGGGTCGGATGACGCAGCCGGGGCTTCTTCAGGTAGGTCATGGCACCGGAAATGTCCTAGGAGGCGGTCGCCAGGCGCTTGATCGGCGTCACCTTGGCCTGGCTGATCCGGTCGCCGATCCGCTCGTGGATGAAGCGCGCCGTGATCGGCGTGCCGTCGTAGTGCAGGATGGCGACCAGCTTCGCCGGGTCGATGCCGAGCTCGTTCACGAGCAGCGTGCGCAACTGCGCGTCGCGGTTCTGCTCGACGACGAAGACGACCTCGTGCGCCAGGATGAAGGCCTTCACCGCGTCGGGGAACGGGAACGCGCGCAGGCGCATGACGTCGACCGCGACGCCGTCTTCCTCGAGCGCGTCGTGCGCCTCGGTCATGGCCGGCGCGGTCGAGCCGAAGTGAAGCGCGCCGAAGCGTGCCCGACTCGCGCCCTGGGGCAGGACCGCGCCGCTCGCGGGCCGCTCGACCGGCTGCGGCACGAGCGCCTTGGCCGTCTCGAACTTGCGCAGCAGGCGCTCCATGTTGTAGATGTAGTCCTGCCCGGTCTCGCTGTACTTGGCGTACGGGTTGCGCGTGGTGCCGCGGGTGAAATAGGCGCCCCGGGTGGGATGGGTGCCCGGCAGGGTACGGTACGGAATGCCGTCGCCGTCCACGTCGAGATAACGGCCGAAATCCACGCCGGACTCGAGCATCTCGAAGTCCATCACCTTGCCGTGGTCGAGCACGCGGCTGTCGTCCCAGGCAAGAGGCCGGCACAGGCGCCGGTTCATGCCGATGTCCAGGTCCGTCATCACGAACACCGGCGTCTGCAGCCGGTCCGCCAGGTCCAGTGCCTGCGCCGTGAAGTCGAAGCATTCAGCCGGATCTTCCGGGAAGAGGAGGACGTGCTTGGTATCCCCGTGGCCGGCATACGCGCACGCGAGCACGTCGGCCTGCTGCGTCCGGGTGGGCATGCCGGTGGACGGGCCGCCGCGCTGGACGTTGACGATGGTGGCGGGGATCTCGGCGAAGTACGCGAGCCCGAGAAACTCCGTCATCAGCGAAATGCCGGGGCCGGAAGTGGCCGTGAACGCACGGGCGCCGTTCCAGCCGGCCCCGACCACCATGCCGATCGAGGCGAGCTCGTCCTCTGCCTGCACGATGGCGTAGCGCGCCTGGCCGGTGTCCGGATCGTGCCGCAGCTTGCGGCACCAGCTCTCGAAGGCCTCGGCCACCGACGACGACGGCGTGATCGGATACCAGGCGCAGACCGTGGCGCCGCCGTACACGGCGCCCAGGGCCGTGGCCGCGTTGCCCTCCATGAAGATCATGTCGCCGACGCAATCGCGGGCCTCGACCGCCAGGCCGATCTCCGGCAGCGACTGCCGGGCGTGAGTGCGCCCGAGGTGCAGCGCCTTGACGTTGCCGTCCAGCAGCCGTTCCTTGCCCTTGTACATCTCGCCGAAGAGCTTCTCGATCACGTCGGGATCGATCCCGAGCAGCGCCGAGAGCGCGCCCAGGTAGACGATGTTCTTCATGAGCTGGCGCTGGCGCGAATCGCTGTAGTTCGCGTTGGTCAGCTCGGTGAGCGGCATGCCGATCACCGCGATGTCGTTGCGGAACTTCTCCGGCGGCAGCGGGCGGGTCGAGTCGTAGAAGAGATAGCCGCCGGGCGAGATCTCCTTCAGGTCGCGATCCCAGGTCTGCGGGTTCATCGCCACCATCATGTCGACGCCGCCGCGGCGCCCGAGGTAGCCGTTCTCGTTGACCCGCACCTCGTACCAGGTGGGCAGCCCCTGGATGTTGGACGGGAAGATGTTGCGTGGGCTGACCGGCACCCCCATGCGCAGGATCGACTTGGCGAAGAGCTCGTTCGCGGACGCGGAACCGGAGCCGTTCACGTTGGCGAACTTGATCACGAAGTCGTTGACGGCGCGGATCGGCTCCTGGAGCGGATTCATCAGGGTCTCCTCAGGCCGCCCGGACCAGCGCGCCGGGCGAGGTCTGCGGACGCGCCGGACCGTTGCGGGCGGGGCCCGGTCCGGCATGGGTCATCTCGATCAGGAACTTCTGCATGTCCCAGGCACCGGTGGGGCAGCGCTCGGCGCACAGCCCGCAGTGCAGGCACACGTCCTCGTCCTTCACCATCACGCGCTGGGTCTTGAGCGGCTCGGAGACGTAGAGATCCTGGTCCGGGTTGAGGGCGGGCGCGGTGAGCCGGGTGCGCAGGACATCCTCCTCGGCATTCGCCGTGAAGGTGATGCAGTCCATCGGGCAGATGTCCACGCAGGCGTCGCACTCGATGCACTTCGGGCCGGTGAAGACCGTCTGGATGTCGCAGTTGAGGCAGCGCCGCGCCTCGGCGAGCGCGAGCTTGGTGTCGAAGCCGAGCTCCACCTCGACCTTGATGTCCCGCAGGGCGGTCTCGGCGTCGGTCCACGGCACCTTGCGACGCAGCTCCGGCGAAATCTCGTTGTCGTAGCTCCATTCGTGGATGCCCATCTTCTGCGACGAGACGTGCACCGAAGGCAGCGGGCGCTCGGCAAGCGGCTTGCCTTCCAGGTAGCGGTCGATGGAGATCGCGGCGTCGTGGCCGTGGGCGACAGCCCAGATGATGTTCTTCGGACCGAACGCCGCGTCGCCGCCGAAGAAGACGCTGGGCAGCGTCGACTGCAGGGTGGCCGTGTCCAGCACCGGCAGGCCCCACTTGTCGAACTCGAGGCCGAGGTCCTGCTCGATCCAGGGAAAGGCGTTCTCCTGGCCGATCGCGACCAGCACGTCGTCGCACTCGATGAATTCGTCCGGCTCGCCCGTGGGAACCAGCTTGCGGCGCCCCTTGTCATCGTACTGCGCCGCGACCCGTTGGAAGCGCACGCCCTTCACCTGCCCCGCCTCGTGCTCCACCGCGAGCGGCACCAGGTAGTTGAGGATCGGGATACCCTCGTGCTGGGCATCCTCCTTTTCCCAGGGCGATGCCTTCATCTCCTCGTAGCCCGAGCGCACCACCACCTTCACGTCCTCGCCACCGAGCCGGCGAGCCGAACGGCAGCAGTCCATCGCGGTGTTGCCGCCGCCCAGGACGACGACGCGCTTGCCGATCGACGTGACATGGCCGAACGCGACCGAGGCCAGCCAGTCGATGCCGATGTGCACGTGCGCGGCCGCCTCCGCCGCGCCGGGGACATCCAGCGGCCGGCCACGCGGGGCGCCCGAGCCGACGAAGATCGCGTCGTAGCCTTCGCCGAGGAGCTCGCGCATCGAATCCACCTGGCGCTGGCGGAACTCGATGCCGCCCAGGGCCATGATGTAGCCCACCTCTTCGTCGATCACCGACTCCGGCAGGCGAAAGCGCGGGATCTGGCTGCGGATCATGCCGGCGGTGCGGGGATCGCGGTCGAAGAGCGTGATCTCGTAGCCGAGCAGCGCGAGGTCCCTTGCCACGGTGAGCGATGCCGGCCCGGCACCGACACAGGCGATGCGCCGGCCGTTGCGCCGGTCGGCAGGCCTGGGCATCAGCGCGCCCACGTCACCCTTGTAGTCCGCGGCCACTCGCTTCAAGCGGCAGATGGCGACCGGCTCCGGCTTCTCGGTGTTGCGCTCCTCCACGCGACCACGCCGGCAGGCGGGCTCGCAGGGGCGGTCGCAGGTACGGCCAAGCACGCCGGGGAACACGTTGGACCGCCAGTTCACCATGTAGGCGTCGGCGGGCCGGCCCGTGGCGATCAGGCGGATGTATTCGGGAACGGGGGTATGCGCGGGGCACGCCCACTGGCAATCGACCACCTTGTGGAAGTAGTCGGGTGCCAGGACATCGGTGGGACGCAAGATCTCCTCCGGGCCTTCGGGACAGTGTTGTTTCTCTCCCGAGAGGTTACCACGTCGATGCATGCCGCCGCCCGCGCCGTCGCACCGGCGGGACAGCGCACTGGCGGGAATACCGACACCTGCGTCTCTCCCGGAAAAGGCACTGGCGGGCCGATCGCGGCCGACAGATACTTGCGACCGCGACACGGACATGTCGCGCGTTGCCCGTCGCGTGCCGGCCTACCGCTTCACGAAGCGAAGGGTGAAGCGGTCGCTCTCGCCGATCGACTCGTACCGCTCCCGGTCCTGGTCCTTCAGCCGATAGGTGGGCGGCAGCGTCCAGACGCCCGCGGGATGGTCCTTCGTGTCCCGAGGATTGGCGTTCACCTCCGAGGCGCCGTCGAACCGGAAGCCGGCCTTCTCGATCAGCTCGATGGCGACGTCCTGGCGGACGTAGCCGTCCCTGGTCTGGGCCTCCTGCGGCAGATCCGCGCGGCCGCGATGCCCGACGATGCCCAGCACGCCGCCCGGCTTGAGCGCCGCGTGGAAGGCGCGCAGCGAGCCGGCCAGCTCGTCGCGGGCGATCCAGTTGTGGATGTTCCTGAAGCTCAACACGACATCCGCCGTGCCGGCGGGCGCGATCTCGTGCCGGCCGGCGTTGAAGGGGCGCACCTCGACCTTTCCGTAGAGCTGCGGCTGCGCCTCGATCCTCTCGAGCAGCTTGCGGTGGTCCGCCAGGTACGCCGGCGGCGCGGCCTCGTCCCGGTTGGCGGCGATATAGCGCCCGCGCTCGCGCAGGTAAGGCGCCAGGATCTCCATGTAGTAGCCGGCGCTTCCCGGCAGGATCTCCACCACGGTGCTGTCGTCCCGGATGCCGAAGAAGGCGATCGTCTCGAGCGGATGGCGATGGCGGTCCCGCGCGGCATTGCGCTCGGAGCGATGCTCTGCCGCGAGCAGCGCCCGCAGGCGCGGATCGGGAGCGATCGAGGCCGTCTCGCTGCCGGTGGCCGCAGGGCGCGCGGCGCCAGCCTGCGCGGTTGCCGCTCCCGCGGCGAGCGCACCCTGGGCGCAGCCCGCGAGAACGATCGCGAACACCTTCCAGCTCAGCGACACCTTCCAGCTCGGCGAATCCTTCCGACTCATCCCACCTCCTTGTCAGCGGCGAAGCTCGCCACGGCGCGTTCGAGCGCGCCGCGGCCATGCGGCACGTCCAGCGCCACCAGCGCCGCTTCGACGCCGGCGAGGCAGCCGAGGATCATCGCCTCGTTCATGTCGCCCAGGTGGCCGATGCGGAACACCCGGCCCGAGAGCGGTCCGAGGCCGCCCGCCATTGCCACCTGGAAGCGCTCTCGCGCGACCCGCCGGATCGCCTCCGGATCGACCCCGGCCGCGGTCTGCACCGCCGTCACGGACACCGAGCGGGCCCGCGGTTCCTTGCAGTAGAAGTCCAGCGTGCCCGCCTCGCTCCAGCATGCGACCGCCGCGTTCACCGCGCGGGCAAGCCGCGCATGTCGCGCCGTCACTCTCTCCATGCCCTCGGCGCGAAGCAGCCCGAGCGCGGCCCGCAGTCCCATCAGCAGGTTGAGCGGAGCGGTGCCGCAGAACTTGCGGTATGAATGCTCGCTGCGACGGCGGCGCCAGTCCCAGTAGAAGCGCGGCGCCGGATTCTGCTCGGAGACGGCGAAGGCACGCTCGCCCACCGCGACGAAGCCGAGTCCGGGCGGCACCATCAGCCCTTTCTGCGAGGCGCCGATGGCGACGTCCACGCCGGCGGCCTGCATGGAGAACGGCGCGGCCGCGAGCGACGCGACCACGTCGGCCACCAGCAGCGCGGGGTGGCCGCTCTGATCGATCGCCGCACGGACCGCGCGCAGGTCGCTGGTGATGCCGCCGGCGGTGTCGGTGTGCACGAAGAACACCGCGGCGATCTCGCGCGCGGTGTCGGCCCGCAGCGCCTGCTCGACGGCCGTCGCATCGATTGGATAGCCGTCGCGCACGGGGGTGCGAACCACCCGGCGACCCAGGCCCTCGGTCTGCGCCGCCCAGGATTCGGAGAAGTGACCTACGCCCGGCACGAGCGCTGCCTTGTCCGGGGCGATCAGGTTGGCGATCGCGGCCTCCCACGCTCCGTGGCCGTTGCAGGCGTAGAGGAAGATGTCGGCGTTGCCGCTGTCGAGGACCCGGGAGAGGTCGGCTTCGCACCGGGCGATCAGCTCGTCCACCCTCGGGTCGCCGAGGTCGTAGGGCTGGCGATGCATGGCATCCAGCACCTCGTCGGGCAGGTGGGTCGGCCCCGGTGAATGCAGGAACCGGGTGCCCGGAATCCGTCCGGTGTCGCTTCGCGCGGTCACGTTCCACTCCTTCGCTGCGCGAACAGATCCGGCTCGAGGCGGGTGGCCGAGAGCGGTGCGATCTCGCGCGCCGGCACGCCCAGGTCCTCCCAGCGGTCCGGATGGCAACTGAATAGCAGGATCTGGTGGCGGCTCGCGGCATCATAGAGAATCCGCTTCATCTGCGCCAGGCGTGCCTGGTCACTGTGCACCAGCCCGTCGTCGACGATGATCAGCGTCGGCCGTCCCGCCTCGCGAAGCAGGTCCGCATAGGCCAGCCGGCTCACCATGCTGAGCTGCTCCCGGGTGCCGAAGCTCAGCTCGTCGAAACCGCCCTGGCCCGGCGGCGTCTCCAGCGCGACCGGCTTGAGCGCCTCGTCCACGCGCAGGCTCGCGCCGGGCAGGAGGAGCTGGAGATAGTGATCGAGCCGCGCGCGCAGTGGCGCCTGCAGCCGGCTGGTCAGCGCCTGGCGTTTCGCCTGCAGCGAACGCACGAGCAGGTCGAGCGCCCGCGCGCGCCGGTCGAGCTCCCGATGACGCCGCCCCAGGCGGCGCAGCTCGCCCTGCGCCTCGGCGAGCAGCTCCTCCAGCCCCGCGGCCCCGGCTGCCTCGAGCTGGGATTCCATCGCGACGACCTCGAGCCGCCGCTGCTCGTGGGCCTCGTGCGCCTGCCGCGCGCTGCGCGCGAAGCGCTCCGCGTCCTGCTGCAGGAGAAGCGGGCGCGCCGCCTCGATCGACGCTTCCGCGGCCCGCACCTGCGCCGCCAGATCCGCCAGGCGCTGCCGCGCGGCCGCGAGTTCCTCGAGCGACCTTCGCTGACGCTGCTGCCGCAGCTCGTCGCGCAGTGTCGCTTCCAGCGCGCGCAGCTCGTCGCCGGCATGGCCGGCCGCCAGGCGCGCCGCGTCCGCCTCGCGTCGCGCCGTCTCCGCGGCATCCTGCGCGGCCTGCAGC
>JAEWGX010000082.1 GCA_023388075.1 Pseudomonadota bacterium | reverse complement strand
CGCAACATGCCGCGCTGACCGCCGTCACCGGGGTGGACGCAGCGCCGCTCCGAGCCAGGCCTCGAGCGCGGCGAGCGTCCGCTCGGTCGCGCCGCGATGCGCCTGCGTGAAGGCGAGCGCCGCGCCGGACCGGTTGCCGCGCTCCGCCGGGTCGCCGGCGATCCGCAGCGCCACGGCGAACGCCGCTGAGGCATCCGGAGCCTGCACGGCCGCGCCGGCGGCGATGGCCTCGGACGCGGCCTGCTCGAAGTTGAAGGTGGACGGCCCGAGCACCACCGGGCAGCCGAGTGCGTTCGCCTCGATCAGGTTCTGCGACCCGAAGGGCAGCAGCGAGCCGCCCATGATCACCGCGTCGGCGCAGGCGTACCAGCGCTGCATCTCGCCCATCGAGTCACCGAGCAGCAGCGGCGCCTGCGCCAGGCCGGGCGCCGCGGATTCGAGGTCCGCGCGCCGCATCAGCCGCGCGCCAGGCGCCGCCGTCGCCAGCGCCTGCGCCATGAGGTTCGCCACGATCTCGAAGCGGTCCGGATGGCGCGGAACGACGACGAGCAGCGGCACTCGATCGCCCGCGGCCACGCGGTCGCGCCAGGCGGCGAGCAGGAGTGCCTCTTCGCCGTCGCGCGTGCTCGCCGCCACCACGACCGGGCGCTCCCCGAGCAACTGACGCCAGCGCGCACCCCGTTCGCGGGCGTCCGGCGCGACCGCCTGGTCGAACTTCAGGTTGCCCGAGACGGCATCGGCCCCGCGGCCGAGCCGGCTCATCCGTTCCGAGTCGGCCTCGGTCTGCGCGACGATGACATCGAAAGCGGCGATCGCCGGTGCGATCAGTCCGCGGTACCTCTGTCCGCGTGCGAGCGAACGCGGCGACAGGCGTGCGTTCACGACCGCCATCGGGACCCCTCGCCGTCGCGCCGCGTGCATGAGGTTCGGCCACACCTCGGTCTCCATCACCAGGCCGCAGGCCGGGCGTTGCCGGGCGAGGAACCGATCCACCGCGCACGGCAGGTCGTATGGCAGGTAGCACTGGGTCAGGCGGGGCCCCAGCGCACGGAAGAGCTCGCCGCCTGTCGCGCGGCCGGTCGGCGTGGCATGGGTGAGGAGGAGCGGTCGTTCGGGATGGCGCGACGCAAGCTCGCGCACCAGCGGTGCGGCCGCCACCGTTTCCCCGACCGAGACGGCATGCACCCAGATCGGCCCGTTCCCGGGTGCGGCAGCCTTGGCGAAGCCGAAGCGCTCCGGCCAGTGACGGCGATACGCGGGCTGTCGGACGCTGCGGTAGAGCAGATAGGCGATCGCGAGCGGGACGGCGAGAAGCCAGCCGAGCGAGTACAGGTGTCGCAGCACGCGGCCAGCGTCCGGGATCGTCCGGGCCGGAGCGCCGCCGCGCCTAGTACGGCAGCGTCACGCCGGGCATCGCCGCCTGGATCGCCTGCTTCAGGCTGCCCTGGATCCGCGCGAGCGCTTCGGGCGAGTCCGCCTCGAACCGCAGCACCACGACCGGCGTCGTGTTCGAGGCACGCGCGAGCCCGAAGCCGTCCGGATATTCCACGCGCACTCCGTCGATGGTGATCACCTCGGTCGCCCCGTCGAACTTCGCGTTCTTCTGGAGGGCCTCGATCAGGCGGAAGTTCTCCCCTTCGGCGAGCTTCAGGTGCAGCTCCGGGGTCGTGGGCGAATCCGGCAACGCCTCCAACACGGCGCTCGGATCCGCATGTCGCGACAGGATCTCCAGCAGCCGCGCAGCCGTGTAGATGCCGTCGTCGAAGCCGTACCAGCGGTCGTTGAAGAAGACGTGGCCGCTCATCTCTCCGGCGAGCTTCGCGCCGGTCTCCTTGAGCTTGGCCTTGATCAGCGAATGACCCGTGCGCCACATCAGCGGCTCGCCGCCATGCTCGCGGATCCAGGGCGCGAGGTTGCGTGTGCACTTCACGTCGTAGATGATCTGCGCGCCAGGATTCGCGGACAGGACGTCCGCCGCGTAGAGCATCAACTGGCGATCGGGGAACACTATCCGTCCCGATCGGGTCACCACGCCGAGTCGATCGCCGTCGCCGTCGAAGGCGAGGCCCACTTCCGCATCCACGGCCGCGACGGTGGCGATCAGGTCCTGCAGGTTCTCCGGGTGCGCGGGATCGGGATGGTGGTTGGGGAAATTGCCGTCGACCTCGCAGTAGAGCTCGGTCACCTCGGCGCCGATCGCCCGCAGCAGGCCGGGAGCGACCGCGCCGGCTACGCCGTTGCCGGCATCGACCACCACCTTCATCGGCCGGGCGAGCTTCACGTCGCCGGTGATGCGCGCCACATAGTCCGCCACCACGTCGCGCGTGCCCACCTGGCCGGGCTTGTCCGCGAAGAGAGCCTGCCAGGCACCGGCGTCGCGGATGGTGGCACCGATGGCGGTGATCTCCTCGCCATACAACGTGCGGCCGGCGATCATCATCTTGAGCCCGTTGTATTCGGGCGGATTGTGGCTGCCGGTGACGGCAACGCCGGTGCCGCTGCCGGTGAGCACCGTGGCGAAGTACACCAGCGGCGTGGGCACCATGCCGATGTCGACGACATCCACGCCCGCCGCGACGATGCCGGAAGCGAGCGCCGCGGCAAGGCGCGGTCCGGAGAGGCGCCCGTCCCGGCCGACGACGATGCTCGTCACGCCCTCCTCGCGGGCGCGGGCGCCCAGCACCAGGCCGATCGCGGCGACGCCGCCTTCGGTCAACGTTTCGTCGACGATGCCGCGGATGTCATACGCCTTGAAGATGCCCGCGGGCACCTCCGGGGGGCGAGCGCCGGCGGCAAGTGGCTTGGATGCGGCGGGAGCGGAAGGTAGGGACATGGGACACCCTGGCTGGACAATACAATGAACCCATGGATGGTACCGGCATCGCGGCCACAGCCCGGCGGGTCGTCGTGACGGGAGCCGGGGGCTTCATCGGCCGGCACCTGGTGCCGGCCCTTGCCGATGCCGGCTACCGCGTGCGTGCGGTGAGCCGCGCCGGTCCTTTCGTGGAGGGCGAAGGCCCGGTCGAACGGCTGCCGCATCCGGGCACGCACCGCGGCGCCGACTGGCGGCCCATCGTCGCGGGGGCCCGGGCGGTGGTTCACCTGGCCGGGCTCGCGCATGCGCCGGTCGCGGATCGCGCGACCCGGCGGCGGCTGCGCGAGATCAACGTGGTTTCTTCAACCGAGCTCGCCGCGGCCGCGGCGGCAGCCGGCGTGCGCGACTTCGTCTTCATGAGCTCGATCAAGGCGGTGGCTGACCGCTCGACCGTACCGCTCGCGGAGGGCCACCCGAGCGCGCCGGAAGACTGCTACGGCCTCGCCAAGCTGCTGGCCGAGCGGCGGCTGTGGCGCGTGCAGGCGGCTGCCCCCGGGATGCGCCTGATCGTCCTGCGTCCGCCGCTCGTGTACGGGCCGGGCGTCGGCGCCAACTTCGCCGCCCTCGCGCGGCTGGCGACCTCGGGGCTGCCGCTGCCGCTGGCCGCGGTGCGCAACCGCCGCAGCCTGATCTACGTCGGCAACCTGGTCGCGGCGGTGCTGCGCTGCCTTGCCCGCGGCGACGTGCCCTCGGGAACCTTCCACGTCTGCGACGCAGAGCCGGTCGCCACGCCCGAGCTGGTGCGCGCGATTGCCACGGCAAGCGGCACTCGTCCCCGTCTCTTCGCCGTGCCGCCGGCCCTCCTGGCGGGCGCGGCGCGCGTGATCGGACGCAGCGCGCAGGCCGAGCGGCTGCTCGGTTCGCTGGAGCTGGACGGCGCGCGCTTTCGCGCGGCCTTCGATTGGCAGCCCCCGTTCACGCTGGCGCAGGGGCTGGCGGCAACGGGGATGCCCCGGGCGGCGAGGTCGACGCCTTCCCCGGCACGATGAGGGGCGGCGGCCGGCGAGCTGGCCGTCAGGCGTCGCGCAGCACCGTCGCAAGCAGCTCGTCCCAGGGCGGCATCCGCAGGCCCCAGAGGGCCTGGATGCGCTCGAGGTCGAGTCGCGAGTTGGCCGGTCGCGCGGCCGGCGTCGGGTACTCGCTTGCCGCGATCGGCGCGAGGGTGGGCAGCCGCGGCACCCGCCACCCTGCCCGTGGCAGGCGCGCTTCGTCGTCCCCGGCCGCCTGGGTGGCACGGTGCAGGATGCCAAGGCCGAGCGACGCGTAGTCGAACCAGGTGGTGTTTCCCGCGGGCGCCAGGTTCAGGACACCGGACCAGTCGCGCCGGGCAGGATCGACGCCCCGGCGCGCGAGCAACTGGGCGGTGACGTCGGCGATGAAGGAGGCCGGCGTCGGCGCGCCGTGCTGGTCCGCGACGATGCTCAGGCGCTCGCGCGCCGCCGCCAGCCGCACCATGGTGCGCAGGAAGTTGGCGCCATGCAGCGAGTAGACCCAGCTCGTGCGCAGGATCAGGTGCGCGCAGCCGCTCGCACGTATGGCCTGCTCGCCTTCGAGCTTGGTGCGCCCGTAGGCGTTGGCGGGCGCGGTCGGATCGTCCTCGCGATAGGGGCGCGAGCCGGTGCCGTCGAAGACATAGTCGGTGGAGTAGTGCACCAGCAGGGCGCCGTGGCGCGCGCAGTGGCTGGCCATCGCGCCGGGCGCGATGGCGTTGATCGCCCGTGCCCGTTCGATCTCCGTCTCGGCCTTGTCGACCGCCGTGTAGGCCGCGGGATTCACCACCACCGCGGGGGCAACCGCCGCCAGCGTCGCGGTCACGGCGGCGGGGTCGGCGAGGTCCAGTGCGCGACTGTCCAGGGCCACCACCTCGCCGATCGGCTGCAGGCTTCGCACCAGCTCGTGGCCGACCTGGCCCGTGACCCCGGTCACGACGATCTTCATTGGTTCAGGAACCGGCAGGATCGGTGGCGTAGACCTCGGCGACCGCAAGTGGCTTGCCCACCTTGTCCTTGTCCGACACGATGAGGCTGTCCGCGCCACCGACCCGATCGACCGGCCAGTGGATGCCGAGCGCCGGATCGCTCCAGAGGAGCGTGCGCTCCTCCGCCGGGGCGTAGAAATCGCTTGCCTTGTAGAGCACGACGGAGCCGTCCTCGAGCGAGAGGAAACCGTGCGCGAATCCGGGCGGAATCCAGGCGATCAGGTTGTTCCCGGCGGAAAGCTCGAAGCTCGCCGACTTGCCGAAGGTGGGCGAATCGCGGCGCAGGTCCACCGCCACGTCGAGGATGGCGCCGGCGAGCACCCGCACCAGCTTGCCCTGCGGCTGGCGGATCTGGTAGTGCAGCCCGCGCAGCACGCCGCGCGCGGAGCAGGACTGGTTGTCCTGCACGAAGCTCGCCGAGGCACCGGTCTGCTCCTCGAACACGCGTTGATTGAAGCTCTCGAAGAAGTAGCCGCGGCTGTCGCCGAACTTGCGGGGCTCGAGCAGGCAGACGTCGGGCAAGGCGGTATCGATTCGTTTCATCGGGGAAGCTTCGGGCCGGTCAGAATACGCGCTCTGCAAGCACGCTCAGGAGATACCGGCCATAGCCGCTCTTCTCCAGCGGCCGCGCGAGCGCCTCGAGCTGCGCTGCGTCGATGTAGCCCATCCGGTAGGCCACCTCCTCCGGGCAGGCGATCTTCAGGCCCTGGCGCTTCTCTATCGTCTGCACGAAGAGCGATGCCTCGATCAGCGATTCCTGGGTTCCGGTGTCGAGCCAGGCATAGCCGCGGCCCATCGTCTTCACGTGCAGGTCGCCGGTCTCGAGGTAGCGGCGGTTGACGTCGGTGATCTCCAGCTCGCCCCGGGCCGAGGGCTTGAGCGACCTCGCGATCTCGACCACCCGGTTGTCGTAGAAGTACATCCCGGTCACCGCGTAGTGCGACTTCGGCCGGGCCGGCTTCTCCTCGAGGCTGACGGCGCGCCCGTCGGCGTCGAACTCCACGACGCCATAGCGCTCGGGGTCGTTCACCCGGTAGGCGAACACGGTCGCCCCGGTCGGGCGCCGAGCGGCGTCGAGCAGGTCGCCGGCCAGCGCATGGCCGTAGAAGATGTTGTCCCCGAGGACCAGCGCGCACGGGTCCTGGCCGACGAAGGACTCGCCGATCAGGAACGCCTGGGCCAACCCGTCCGGCGACGGCTGCACGGCGTAGCGCAGCTCCATCCCCCAGCCGGCGCCGTCACCGAGGAGCTGCTCGAAGCGCGGCGTGTCCTGCGGTGTCGAGATGATCAGCACCTCGCGGATCCCGGCCAGCATCAGGCAGGTCAGCGGGTAGTAGATCATCGGCTTGTCGTAGATCGGCAGGAGCTGCTTGGAGACCGCCTGCGTCACGGGATAGAGCCGGGTGCCGGACCCGCCGGCCAGGATGATTCCCTTCATCCTGCCACCTTCGCCTCGCGGCCGTCGTAGTTGCGCGCCATCCACTCTCGGTAGGCGCCGGACTGCACCGCGGCCACCCACTCCTGGTTCTCGAGGTACCAGGCCACCGTCTTGCGGATACCGGACGCGAAGGTCTCGCGCGGTGTCCAACCGAGCTCGGCCTCGATCTTCGACGCGTCGATGGCGTAGCGCCGGTCGTGGCCGGGACGGTCCTTCACGAAGGTGATCAGGCGCTCCCGGGGTCCGGCCGGGTCCGGGCGCAGCTCGTCGACCAGCGCACAGAGGCGGCGGACGATGTCGATGTTGTGCATCTCGGCACGGCCGCCGATGTTGTAGACCTCGCCCGGACGGCCCGCCTCCAGGACGCGGCGGATCGCCGAGCAGTGGTCGGCGACGTAGAGCCAGTCGCGCACGTTCATGCCGTCGCCGTAGATCGGCAGCGGCTGCCCGGCAAGCGCGTTGGCGATCACGAGCGGGATCAGTTTTTCCGGAAACTGGTACGGCCCGTAGTTGTTGGAGCAGTTGGTGGTGAGGACCGGCAGGCCATAGGTGTGGAAATACGAGCGCACCAGGTGGTCCGAGCCCGCCTTGCTTGCCGAATAGGGGCTGTTGGGCTGGTAGGGATGGGTCTCGGCGAACGCCGGGTCCTGGGCGCCCAGCGATCCGTACACCTCGTCGGTGGAGACATGCAGGAAGCGGAAGGCCTCCTTGTCGGCCGTCTCCAGCCCGCTCCAGTGGCGCCGCGCCGCCTCGAGCAGCGTGAACGTGCCGAAGACGTTGGTCCTGACGAACTCCTCCGGGCCGTGGATGGAGCGGTCGACGTGGCTTTCGGCGGCGAAGTGCACGATCGCCCGCGGGCGATGCTTCTGAAGCAGCGCTTCGATCGCCTCGCGATCGCAGATGTCGCAGCGGACGAACTCATGCGCATCGTTGCCCGCCAGCGACGCGAGGTTCTGCAGGTTGCCCGCGTAGGTGAGCTTGTCGACGTTCACGACGCCCTCGTCCGACTGGGCGAGCCAGTCGAGGACGAAGTTGGAGCCGATGAAACCGGCCCCTCCGGTAACTAGGATCATGGTGTGTCCGATTCCAGCGCCTGGCGCATAATCCTGAAAAGTATAGCCACGGCCGACAGGGCAAACTTGCGGATTGTCGAAAACGACAGGGTTCGCATCGGAACGGCTCCCTGTGGTAGTGGACAGGTTCCCGGATGACCGTTCCCGCCGCTGCTGCCCTGCCGACCACCCTCATCTTCGGCACCGCGGCCGCCGCCCTGCTGTCGCTCGGCGGCGCCGCGCTGATCGCCCGCCACGCGGTACGCCTCGGCCTGCAGGATCATCCGAACGCCCGCTCGTCGCATCAGCGGCCGACGCCGCGCGGTGGCGGCGTCGCGATCGTCGTGGCGTTCCTGCTCGCCCTCGCCTGGTGCCTTCCGGCGGGCAGCTTCTCCGGCTGGCCCGCCTGGGTGGTGCTGGGTGCCGGCATCGCCCTTGCGCTGACCGGCCTCGCCGACGACCGCCATGACCTCGGCGCCGGCACTCGGCTCGCGGTCCAGGCGGCCGCCGTCGCCGCGCTGATCGCGGCGGTCACGGCGGCCACCATGCCGCCGATCGAATCGGACGCCGGTCCGCTCGTGGCCGCCACCGGGCTGCCGTCGCTCGCCAGCTGGCTGCCCGCCGGCGCGCCGACGTGGCTCGTCGCCGCGATCGACTTGGCGGTGCTGCCGCTCGCGCTCCTCGCCGGCGTCTGGTGGCTCAACCTGTTCAACTTCATGGACGGGATCGATGGGCTCGCTGCAGCGCAGGCACTCTTCATGCTGCTCGCCTCGCTCCTGTTGAAGCTGGCCGGGACCGGCGTCGATGCCGGGGCTGACTTCGGTGCATCGATCTCGGCACCGGTCGATCTCGCGCGCCTGCTGCTCGCGGCGGCGGTGGCGGGCTTCCTGGTGCTGAACTGGCCGCCGGCGCGGATCTTCCTGGGCGATGCCGGCAGCCTGTTTCTGGGCTTCGCGATTCTTGCGGCCGCGGTACACGACGTTACGTTGGGCGACATGAGTGTCTGGACCTGGTTGATCCTCGGCGCCGCGTTCCACGTCGACGCCACCGTCACGCTATTGCGCCGCTGGCTCACCGGCCAGCGCGTGGCTACCGCGCATCGCAGCCATCTCTATCAGCGCCTGGCCCGCCGCTGGCGCGGGCACCAGCCGGTCTCGCTTGTATACTGCCTCCTCGACATCGCATGGATCTTTCCGCTCGCGCTCCTCGCCCATCGGCAAGCGCCGTGGGCTCCCGTGATCCTGGTGATCGCCTGCGCGCCGCTCGCTGTCGTGGCCTGGCTTGGCGGCGCCGGGCTGAAGGAACAGTGAACGCAGCATGAAATTCCTGAACGTCAATCCGCGCACTTTCGTTGCGATGGGGCACGACCTCATCGTGTCGGCGCTGGTCTGGACGTTCACCTTCTCGCTGCGCTGGAACTTCGAGCTCGAGCAGACCACCCAGATCATCCTGCTGCAGACCTTGCCCGCGGTGCTGGCGGTGCAGTTCGGCTGCTTCGTCTACTTCGGCCTCTACCGCGGCATCTGGCGCTACGCGTCGGTGCACGACCTGAAGCTCATCGCCAAGGCGGTGGGCGTGTCGGCGCTCATCATCCCGATCCTGCTGCTGCTCTGGCGCAACGGGCTGGGCGTGCCGCGCTCGCTCTACTTCCTGAATCCGCTGCTGCTGATCCTCTTCATGTGCTCGGGGCGGCTGCTCTACCGCTGGTGGAAGGAGAAGTCGGCCTGGCCGCAGAGCCGGCAGTCGCAACCGGTGCTGCTGCTCGGCGCCGGCAACGCGGCGCTGACGCTGATCGACGAGCTCCATCGCACCTCCGGCTGGTTCGTGGTCGGGCTGCTCGACGACAACCGCAACAAGGTCGGTCGCCAGCTCGGCGGCGTGCGCATCCTGGGCAGCTGGGACCAGCTCGAGCAGGTCGCGCGGGACTGCAACTGCCAGCACGCGGTGCTCGCCACCGGCACGACCGACCACGCCACGCGCCGCCGCGTCTTCGAGCTGTGCGAGAAGGCCCATGTGAAGCTGCTGGTGATCCCGGACGTGCACGAGCTGATGAGCGGTCGGGTGAAGGTCTCGCAGATCCGTCACGTGCAGGTGGACGACCTTCTCGGACGCGACCCGGTTCACCTCGACATCAGCGGCCTGCGCCACATGCTCGCTGGCAAGTCGGTGCTGGTCACCGGAGGCGGAGGCTCCATCGGGTCCGAGGTCTGCCGCCAGGTCGCCCGCTTCGAGCCGGCCCGCATCATCGTGATCGAGATGAACGAGTTCGCGCTCTACCAGGTGACCGAGGACCTGCACGCCCGCTTCCCGGCGGTGAAGGTCGTGCCGATCCTGGGGGACATCAAGGACGAGCGTCGGCTGATCGAGATCTTCGTGCGCTACGAGCCACGGGTGGTTTTCCACGCGGCCGCCTACAAGCACGTGCCGATCCTCGAGCGCGACAACGCCTGGCAGGCGGTGCGCAACAACGCCCATGGCACCCGCGTGGTGGCGGACGTGGCGGCCCGGTTCGAGGTCGAGAAGTTCGTCTACATCTCCACCGACAAGGCGGTCAATCCGACCAACGTCATGGGCGCGACCAAGCGGCTCGCGGAGATGATCCTGCAGTATCGGCACCGGCTGAACGGGTTGCCGGTGGTGATCGTGCGCTTCGGCAACGTGCTCGGCTCGAGCGGCAGCGTGATCCCGAAGTTCCGCGAGCAGATCGATCGCGGCGGCCCGATCACGGTCACCCATCCGGAGATCACGCGCTACTTCATGTCGATCCCCGAGGCGACGCAGCTCGTCCTCCAGGCCGGCCACATGGGCCGCGGCGGCGAGACCTTCGTGCTCGACATGGGCGAGCCGATCCGGATCGTCGATCTCGCGCGGACGATGATCCGGCTGTCGGGCTTCTCGGAGGAAGAGATACCGATCGAGTTCACCGGCCTGCGCGCCGGCGAGAAGCTCTACGAAGAGCTGCTGGCGGACAACGAGAAGACGCTGCCCACCCCGCACCAGAAGGTCCGGGTGTCGCGCCCGATCGAGCCGCCCGGCTCCGGCTGGGAAGTCGGCGCGCGTGCGTGGCTGGAATCGGTCGGTCCCTACCGGGACAGCGAGGTGCGGCGCGCGCTCGCGCAGTGGGTCCCGGAGTACCAGCCGGCGATGCAGCCGGACTACGAGTCGATCAAGGGCGGCAAGCCCCTTACCGGCTCGGCCGCCGACCCGTCGCCGCCGACCTTGCCGATGCCCAGGCCGGCCGTCGCCGCCGCCGGCTCGGATGTCGATGCCGCGACAACCGTCGGCCCGCCGGCCGGCCCTGCCAAGCGCAGGCGCAAACCGAAGGCCGACCCGGACACGCACATCCGGCCGGTCTAGCGGCGGCACGGTTCGGGCCGCGAAGATGCGAGGGAGCGCCAGCCGGTGACGATTGCCTTCGGCGACCTGCAGGGCTGCCACGCCCCCCTGCGCAAGCTGCTTGCAGGCATCCGGCCCGGCCCGACCGAGCCGCTCTGGTTCTGCGGCGACCTGGTCAATCGTGGACCGGATTCGCTGGGCTCGCTGCGCGCCGTCAGGGCGCTCGGTTCACGCGCGGTGGTGGTGCTCGGCAATCACGACCTGCACCTGCTCGCGGCGGCAGCCGGGGTGCGCCGGCCGCACCGCGGCGACACGCTGCAGCCGGTGCTCGCGGCGCCGGATCGCCGCGAACTGCTCGACTGGCTGCGCAGCCGCCCCCTTGCCCACCTCCAGGGAGACTACCTGCTGATCCATGGCGGCCTGGTACCGCAATGGGACCCACTCACCGCGGTTGCGCTCGCGCGCGAGGTGGAGTCGGTGCTGCGGGGTCCGCACTGGGCCGACTTCATGTCCGTCATGTACGGCAACGAGCCTGCGCGGTGGGAGGACTCGCTGAGCGGTGACGACCGGCTGCGCGTGATCGTGAACATCCTGACCCGTCTGCGCTATATCCACGACGATGGACGGCTGGACCTCGAGTCGAGCGATGCGCCCGACCGCGCGAAGGCTGGCCGTCGCCCGTGGTTCGAGGCACGGGGTCGCCGCAGTGCCGGCAAGACCGTGGTGTTCGGCCACTGGTCCACGCTCGGGCTGGTCGACCGGCCGAACCTGGTGGCGCTGGACACCGGCTGCGTCTGGGGCGGCTGCCTCAGTGCGATGCGGCTCGAAACGCGGCGACTGTACCAGGTACGCTGTCCTCGAGCGGCAGCTCCAGGCGGCCGCTGATCAGCGCGCGCAGCTCGCGCGCGAGCTGGTGGCGATTGCGCCCGGTCGCCGGCACCGGCGCGAGCACATGCACCTCCGCGACGATGTACGGCATCCCGGTCACCAGCCAGAGCGATTCGATGAACGTCATGTCGTCGACGTAGGCGGCAGCCTCGGAGAGCTGGCCGCGCTCGTCGCGATAGCGCAGCGCCATCGGCACCACCGGGACAGCCTCGGCGATCGCCGCCTCGAGCAGGTTGCCGTGGAACGGTCGCAGGGACGACCCGGTGGAGGTGGTGGCCTCCGGGAACACCGCCACCGGGAAGCGCTCGCGCAGCCGCTGGCGCAGCCGTTCGATCACCTTGTGGACCGCATGGCGGCGGGCACGCTCGATGAAGACCGTGCCCGCCATCGCGGCGAGCCAGCCCGCGAGCGGCCAGCGCCTCACCTCGGACTTCGCCACGAAGGCGCAGGTGGCCACCGAGTCGATGACGAAGATGTCGAGCCACGAGACATGGTTGGCCACCACCATCGGCCCGGTGTCGAGCAACGACCGCGCGTCGCGCACGCCGCCGTCCTGGTGGACCCGCAACCGCAGGCCGCAGACGGCGAGCAGCGCCCGGGACCAGAGCCGCACGATCGCCCGACGCCGCGACACGTCCGCCAGCGGAAAGACCAGCAGCTGGATGGCAAGACCGGCGAACGCGAGCGCGAGCAGCAGCGGTAGTCTTGCCAGGCGACGCAACGCCGCGGGCATCAGCCCTCGCGGGAAGCGCGGCCGCCGCCGACGATCCTGCGCTGCGGATCGCCCGCGCGGTCGAAGGCGATGCGCCCTCCCACCAGCGTCGTCACCACGCGCCCGACCAGCTCGCGCCCGTGGTAGGGGGTGTCCTTGCCCTGGCTGTGGAGCGTGGCGTCGTCCACTACCCACGGCTCGCGTGGATCGAAGAGGCAGAGGTCGGCCGGCGCGCCGGCGACGATGCCGGCGCCGGCTCCGGGGATGCCGGCAATCGCCGAGGCGGACCGGGTCACCAGGTCCAGGGCGCGCAGCAACGGCACGTCGCCCTCGGTCGTCCACTTGAGCAGCAGCGGCAGCAGCAGCTCGAGCCCTGTCGTGCCCGGCTCGGCCTCGCCGAACGGCAGGGCCTTCGCATCCTCCGCCACCGGGGTGTGGTCCGAGCAGATGGCATCGATCGTACCGTCGAGCAGGCCGGCCCGGATGGCGTCGCGATCGCGCTGCGAGCGAAACGGTGGCAGCACCCGGCAGTCGGTCTCGAAGTGGCCGATGTCGATATCGATGAGATGGAGATGGTGTATCGCCACGTCGGCGGTCACGCCCAGGCCCGCCCGCTTCGCCTCGCGCACCAGCGCGATGCCCCGGGCGGAGGACAGCCGGCCCAGGTGTACCCGGCAGCCGGTCGCATCCACCAGCTCCAGGATGGTGTGCAGCGCCACCGTTTCGGACTGCACGGGGATGCCGGCGAGGCCGAGCCGGGTGGCAACCGCACCGCTGTGGGCGACGCCGCCGCGGCCGAGGAAGGGATCCAGCGGCTGCAGCCACACCGTGAACCCGTAGGTACGCGCGTACTGCATGGCGCGCATCAGCACCTGGGTGTCGAGCACCGGCACCGATGCCTGCGAAAAGCCGACGCAGCCCGCTTCCGCGAGCTCGGCCATCTCGGTCAGGTCCTCGCCCGCGAGCCGGACCGTGAGCGCCCCGAGAGGATAGAGCTGGGCGAGCGACAGGTTGCGCGCGCGATGCTTGAGCATCTCGATCAACCCGGGCTCGTCGAGGATCGGATCGGTATCGGGCGGGCAGACGAGCGAGGTGATGCCGCCGGCCACCGCCGCCTGCATCTCCGATTCCAGGGTCGCCTTGTACTCGAAGCCCGGCTCGCGCAAGCGGGCGGAGAGGTCGACCAGGCCGGGGGCGAGGACGAGCCCGGCCGCGTCGATGCGGCGCTCCGCCCTGAAGCCGGCCGGCGCGTCGCCGACGGCCAGGATGCGGCCGTCGGCGAGGTGCACGTCCGCCGCCCCGTCGCTGCCGGTGGCCGGGTCGACCACGCGCGCGCCGAGGATGGAGATCGAGGCGGGACCTGTCGTCATGCCATTCATCCGGCAGCCACCATGCTCATCACCGCCATGCGCACCGCGATACCGAACGTCACCTGCTTGAGAATCACGGACTGGGCGCCGTCGGCCACCTGGGAATCGATCTCCACGCCGCGGTTCATCGGCCCGGGGTGCATCACGATCGCGTCGGGCTTGGCCACCGCGAGCTTGTCGGCCGTGAGGCCATAGGTCTTGAAGTACTCCTGCGGCGACGGCAGCAGCGCGCCGCGCATCCGCTCGTTCTGCAGGCGAAGCATGATCACCACGTCCACGTCGCGCAGCCCGGACTTCATGTCGGTGTGCACCGACACGCCCATCTGCTCCAGCCCGCCGGGCAGCAGCGTCAGGGGCCCGACCACCCGCACGTCGGGCACGCCCAGGATGGTGAGCGCATGGATGTCGGAGCGGGCCACCCGCGAATGCAGCACGTCGCCGACGATCGCCACGCTGAGCTGCGTGAAGTCGCCCTTGAAATGCCGGATGGTGTACATGTCCAGCAGCCCCTGGGTGGGATGCGCATGGCGCCCGTCGCCGGCATTGATCACGTGCAGGTCGTCGCGCACGTGCCGCGCGATGAGATGCGGCGCCCCGCTCTGGCCGTGACGTACCACGAAGATGTCTGCCGCCATCGACGCGAGGTTGTCGATCGTGTCCAGCAGGGACTCGCCCTTCGACGCGGACGACGTGTTGATGTTGAGGTTGACGATGTCGGCCGAGAGCCGCGCCGCCGCGATCTCGAACGTGGTGCGCGTGCGCGTCGAGTTCTCGAAGAAGAGGTTGAAGACCGACCGCCCGCGCAGGAGCGGCACCTTCTTCACGTCCCGGTCGGAGACGTTGAGGAACGACCCGGCGTTGTCCAGGATCCGGTGGATCATCTCGCGGGACAGCCCCTCCAGCGTCAGGAGGTGCTTCAGCTTGCCGTCCGCGCCGACCTGGATGTCCCTCATGCCTCGATTCGCAGCGAGAAGCGGCCGCTGGTTTCCTGGCTCAGCACGAAGCGCTCGTGGCTGCGCAGGGGCACGACCCCGCCGAGGTGGTCCGCCTGCATCGGCAGTTCCCGGCCGCCGCGGTCCAGCAGCACGGCGAGCTCCACCCGGGCCGGACGGCCGTAGTCGAAGATCTCGTTCAGCGCCGCGCGCACGGTTCGGCCCGTATAGAGGATGTCGTCCACCAGGATGATGTGCCGGTCGTCCACGGGGAAATCGATCGCCGTCGCCTTGATGGTGGTCGGGATGCCGCGCTCGCCGTAGTCGTCCCGATGGAAAGCGCTGGACAGGTATCCCAGCGGCGAGCCGAGCTTCAGGTCACGATGCAGCCGTTCGGCGATCCAGGCACCGCCACTGTGGATGCCGAGCATCGCCGGCTCGCCAGCCATCTCGGGACTCTCCAGGTGGCGACGCAGCGACCCGAGCAGGGTCGCGTAGAGCGCCTCGGCATCGATATGGCGCGCGCTCGTCACGGCCGGGCCCTCCCTGCGCGCGACGCGACGCCCTCGCCAGCCGGGGAGAGGGCAGCCTCCGCCGGGCCGCCGGGCGACGTGGCGGCGGGCACGTCCGGGCCCGCCTCGAGATACTGCTCGAGGATCACCGCTGCCGCCGCCGCATCGTCCGCCAGCGCGGCCGTGCCGGCGGTGCCTCGTCCGGACGCCCGGGATGGCCTTGCGCGGACGTCGCCGTGGAGCCCCTCGCGCGGATCCGTCTCCCGGATGCGCTCGCGTGCCGCCACCGTGCTGTAGCGTTCATCAACCAGTGTCACCGGCAGGCCGAAGCGGCCATGAAGCTGGCGCGCGAAGCGCTCCGCGGCCAGGGTGACGGCATTGGCCGTGCCGTCCGGCTGGAGGGGACGGCCCACCACCAGCGCGTCGGGTCGCCATTCGCCCACCAGCCGCCCGATCCGCTCGAACCGACGCGCCGGCTCCGCCTCGTCCAGCGTCTCCAGCGGCCGCGCGCTGGCGGTGATGGTGTTGCCGATGGCGATGCCCACGCGGCGGGTGCCGAAATCGAATGCGAGGATGGTGCGCGCCCGGGGCATGAGCTTCGCTCAGGCGTGCCCCGCCGCAGGCGAGAGCAGTGCCGGATCGATCCCGAGCATCTGGTACGCCTGGATGAACCGCTCTTCGGCCGGGGTGTCGAACAGCAGCCCCGGATCCGCCTTGACCGTGAGCCAGGCGTTCTGGGTGATCTCCGCCTCCAGTTGGCCGGGGCCCCAGCCGGCATAGCCCAGCGTGACCAGCAGGCGCTCGGGTCCCTCCCCGGCGGCCACCGCCTCCAGCACGTCCTTGGAGGTGGTGAGCGAAAGGTCGGAGCCGATCGCCACCGTGGAGTTCCACTCCCCTGGCGGCTGGTGCAGGACAAAGCCGCGATCGGTCTGGACGGGACCGCCGAAGAAGACCGGCATGCGGGCCTGGTCGTCGTCGTGGTGGGTGAGCTCGATGCGCTCCAGCAGGGTCGCGAGCGTCATGGTGGTGGGCTTGTTCACCACCAGGCCAAGCGCCCCGCGCTCACTATGCTCCGCGATCAGCACGACGGCCCCGCTGAAATTGGGATCCGCCATGTTCGGCATCGCGAGCAGGAAGTGGTTGCTCAGGTCGGTGGATTCGGTCGTGGCGGTCACGCGCGCACCGGCGGGCTTGCTGGGCTCATCGCGACCCATTGTACCGGGCCGGCCGCGGCCCGGCCAAGACGACGAGGAACCGCCGGATGCGGGAAGGGAAGGTTCCTCCCCGCCCCTCTCCGCGTGACGGACCGCCTGCCTGGCGCCCCGCGATCGACCGGCTACAGCGCGCGGGCCGCTTCCTGCTGGCTCGCGAAGTTGGCCACGTGCCGCAGGAGCTCCTCCTCGGCATACGGCTTGCCGAGGAAGACGTCGACCCCGAGCGACAGCGCATGGTTGCGATGCTTGTCCGCCGTGCGCGAGGTGATCATGATGATCGGAATGTCCTGCAGCCGCTCGCTCGCGCGGATGTTCTTGGTCAGGTCGAACCCGTCCATCCGCGGCATCTCGATGTCCACGAGCATCATGTCGGGGACGACGTCCTGCAGCTGGCGCAACGCATCCACGCCGTCCTTCGCGAGCAGGACCGTATAGCCCTCGCGCGTGAGCAGCCGCTGGGTCACCTTGCGCACCGTGACCGAGTCGTCCACCACCATGATCGTGGCGGTCGCCGCGATCTCGGTGGCGGCGAAGTGCGCGGTGTCGCCTTCGCCGGCCTGGTTCGCCGTGCGCGCCAGCGCGAGCTGCACCGGGTTGAGGATCAGCACGATGTCGCCGTTGCCGAGCACGGTCGCGCCGGCGATACCGGTCAACCTGGCGAGCTGCGGGCCGACGTTCTTGATCACCACCTCCTGGTTGGGCACCACCTTGTCGACGTGCAGCGCGATGCGCGCGCTGCCAGCCCGGACGATCACGACCGGCGACTGGCGCTGGGCGATCGGCCGCGACTGGGGCAGCTCCAGCAGGCTGCCGAGGAAGTACATCGGGACGGCCTCGCCGTCGCACTCGATCGAGTGCGACGCGTACGCCGCGGCCAGCGCCTCCGGGCGGACCTGCAGGATCTGCTCCACCAGCGCCGCCTGCACCGCGAACTTGGCATCGTCCACCGCAAGCAGCACCACCTGGCTCACCGCCAGGGAGACCGGCAGGTGGATGGTGAACCGCGTGCCGGCGCCGCGCGTCGAGTCGATGTCGATGCGCCCGCCCATCGCGCTCACCTCCGCCCGCACCACGTCCATGCCGACGCCCCTGCCGGCCAGCGTGGTCACTTCCGCGGCGGTGGAGAAGCCCGGTGCGAAGATGAGCTGGGCGAGCTCGCGCTCCGTCGGCGTGCGACCTTGCGGCAGCAGCCCGCGTTCGCGCGCGCGCCGCTCGATCCGCGCGTAGTCGAGGCCAGCGCCGTCGTCCGAGAAGCTCATGATGACTTCGTTGCCTTCCTGGCGCATCTCGACCACCAGCTCGCCGGTCTCCGGCTTGCCCGCCGCGAGCCGCTCCGCCCGGGTCTCGATGCCGTGGGCCACCGAGTTGCGCAGCAAGTGCTCCATGGGACCGGCCATGCGCTCGAGCACGCTGCGGTCGATCTCGGCGTTGCCGCCCTTGAGCTCCATCACGACGCGCTTGTCGGCATCCTTGCCGGCCTGGCGCACCACGCGATAGAGGCGGTCGCTCACGGTGGCGAACTGCACCATCCGCACCCGCATCAGGTTCTGCTGCAGGCTGCGGCTCACCTGGCCCTGGCGCGCCAGGTCCTGGCTCGCCGCCTCGACCGCGCGCAGCGCGTTCTGCTGCACCGTCGCCACGTCGTTCACCGATTCCGCCAGCATCCGGGTGATCTCCTGGAACCGGGTGTAGCGGTCGAACTCGAGCGGATCGAAGTCCGCGTGCACGTCCTTCGAATGCGCGATCTGGGCCTGGATCTGGTTGTCCGCCTGGATCTCGATCTCGCGCAGTTGCGCGCGCAGCCGGTTCACGTTCTCCGTCAGCTCCGAGAGCGACTGGCGAATGGAGGCCATCTCGCTCTCGAGGCGGGCACGGGCCACCGAAACCTCGCCCGATTCGCTCACCATCCGATCGAGCAGGTCCGCGCGCACCCGGATCACCTGCTGCGCAGCGGCCGCGGCCTGCGCCGCGCCGGCCATCAGCTCCGGGTCGAGCGCCGCCTGGATGGAAACGCCCGGCACGCCGATCTCCGGAGCGGCGGGCGCGACCGGTTTCGCCGCCGGACGCGTGGTGGGCGCTGCCGCGGCGTCGACTGCGGGCATCGGCGCGGTGCCGGCTTCGGGCGTCTCGGCTTTCGCCGGCGCCTGCGAAGCGGGGGTTGCCTCGGCCACGGGCACTTCGGGCGCCGCAGCCGGTCTGGCCGCCACCGGTCCCGACGTCTGCACGGCGCCGGCCGCGGTGGCATCGGCACCCTGCTTCAGGACCTCGTAGGCGGCGTAGGCCTGGTCGTACTGCGCGAGGAGCTGGTCGACCAGCGACTCCGGCACCTCGGGCAGGCCGACCGCCTCCTCGGCGCGGGTCTCCATCTCGTGCATCATCTGGCCGAAGCGCATCGCGCCGGCCATCCGCGCGCTGCCCTTGATGGTATGCAGCAGGCGCATCAGCCCGTGAGGCGCGCTGTCGTCGGCCGGATGCGCCCGCCATTGGCGCAAGCCCTGGCCGATTCTCGGCATCAGGTCGTCGGTCTCCTCGAAGAAGACCGGCCCGAGGTCGACGTCGAGCTCGTCCGCGAGCCCATGGAACGGGTCGCTTTCCTCCTCGGCGGCCTGGCGGGCCGCGCCCAGCACCTGCGCCGCCTTCTTGCGCAACGCTTCGCCGCGGTCGCCGCGATCCGATTCCGCCGGCTCCGCGATCGACTCCGGGTTGGACCACTGGAACGCCAGCTCCATCATCGCTCGCTCGGCCTGCGGGTCCCGCGGCGGCTCGTGCCGCTGCGAGAACTGGTCCAGCATCGAGCTGATCGACGCGACCGCCGCATAGAACTGCGCGAGGTGATCCGCCGGCAGCGAGCGACCGGTACGGGCATGGTTGACCAGGAACTGCTCGGCCGGCTCGGCAATCGCGCGAAGCTGCAGCAGCCCCACGTGACGCGAGGTGCCGACCAGCGAATGCAGCGCGCGCATCAGCTCCTCCGGCGCGCTGCTGCCCCGGCGCTCACGCCAGGACGAGAGCCCCGTGTCGAGGCGCCGACGGATGTCCGCGGCCTCCGCGTTGAAGATCTCGAAGAGCTGGGCATCGATGCTGCGATCGCCGACCCGCACCTTGTCTGCGGCCGGGGGCTCGGGTGCCCCGGCGTCGGCGACCGGCCCGGCTTCAGCGGCAACCTCCGGGGCGGCCTCGGCGGGCGGAGCGACCGGTACGACGTCAGCGCCCTGCGCGACATCGGCGGCTGGGGCGACGTCGGCGACGTGGGCCGCTTCGGGGGCCGCCTCACCGAGCGGAGCGGTATCGGCGAAGTCGATCGAATCGGCGAGCGCATCGGCGAGCGCATCGACTTCCGCCGGCGCCGCCGTGTCCGCGAGCGCAAACGCGGCTGCGGCTTCCTCGGCGATCGGCGTGACCGATGCCGCGGCGTCGTTCCGATCCGCAACCGGCGCGGAACTCGACGCCGGGTCGGTCGACACATGCGGCCCGGACTCGACCGACGCCGTCGGCTCGAAGACCTCGCTCGCCAGGTCCGTGCCCGGCATGTCGGCGGCGTCCGAGACGACGATCTGGTCGCCGGCCTCGATGAAGGCCTCGAGGTCCTCGACCGAGAACTCGGCGGCCGCGGGTTCCTCGGGCAGGTCAGCCTGCGCTTCGAGCGTGCTCTCGCTCGCCTGCGCGATGGCATCGACCGGTTGCGAATCGACGGGCGGCTCCTCGACCGCCACCACCGCGTCCTGCCCGGCAACCGGTTCAGCGATGTCCTCGATGACCGCGGACTCGACAATCGGGAGCTCGATGTTCGGGGGCTCGACGATCGGAGGCTCGCCAGCCGGCGCCTTCGCGGCGGCCGTCTCCGCCACCGGCGCCTTGGCTGCCGGTGCCGCCGATCCCTCCACATACTCCCGGCCGTCGCGCAGCGCCTCGCACCGCCCGATCAGTGCCGCGCAGTCCATCTCCGCGGCCGGATCCACGTGCAGGCGCGCCACCCACACCGAGAACAGCTCGTGACCCGCCTCGACCAGCCGGTAGAGCTTTTCCGTGCCCGGATGCTCCTCGGCAAGCCACTTGTTCATCACCTGCTCGAACGCCCAGCCGGCGTCGCCGAACCTCGCCAGACCGACCATGCGGCTGGAGCCCTTGAGTGTATGGAACGCCCGCCGGATCGTGGTGAGCGGTCCCTGGTCCGTCGGCGCCTCGCGGCTCTGCGCCACCGACTCGACGATCGCGCCGAGCACCTCGTCGGCCTCGAGCAGGAAGATCTGCAGCAGCTCGGCGTCGTCGTCGGCGGCGAGCTCGGGCGCGGCGTCGGGCTCGGCGGCGGACGCATCGGCCTTCGCCGGCGCGGCAACGCCGGCCAGCTGCGAAAGCTGCGCGAGCAGCGACTCGAAGCCGGCGAACTCCCGTCCCGCGGCGTCGGCCTCGGCGAGCGCCTGCAGCTGCTTCAGCGCTTCGACGGACTTGCGCTTGAGGTCGACGTCGTCGACCAGCACCGCGTCGCGCTCGAGCGCCGCGAGGCACTGCTGCAGGTTCTCGTGGGCCTCGGCAGACTGCGGCGCGGCCGCCAGCATGGCGAGCCAGGGTACCAGCGCCGCGCGCTCGGCGACGATTCGGGATTCGGTGGAGCCCACCACGCCGAGCGCGACGTCGATCTCGCCGCCGATCGCCGGCACGTCGTCGACCAGGCGATCGTCATGCCGATTGACGCGACGGTCTCCCACCCGCGCATGGAACTCGCGGCTGGCTTCGTCGAAACGGAAGGTGCCGCCCTGCCCGGCCGGCTGCAGCAGCGACTCGACGAAGAAGCCGAGCGCGCTCAGGTTGTTCGCCAGGCGCTGATGGTCGTGCGCGGTGGTCGGCTCGCCGCCCTCGGCGATCGTCGCCATGTCCTCGGCGATCGCGGTGCAGGCCCGGGCCGCCTCGGCGTGGCCGAGCACTTTCAGCACGCCGGTCGCCTGGGTGATCAGCGGCTCCAGCGAAGCCACCTGTGCGGCGGTGGACGGATCGCGGAAGTAGGTGTCGAGCGTCTGCTCGCAGGTGCGCAGGTTCCCGGTCAGCTCGGTCACGAAGGCGCCGAGCGTGATCCGCTCGGAAGCCTTGCGCGAGATGTCCACCAGCCACTGCGGCGCCGTGTCACTGAACGTCGCGGGACGGTTCATCACCTCGACGAGGCGCCCGCCGAGTTGCCCGGCTCGGGTGTCGTAGGCCGGATCGCTGCGCAGCCCGTTGTCCAGCGCCTCCTCGGCGAAGAGCAGCGCGGTCGCCACCTCGAGCGCGAGCGCGTCGTCGGACGCGGACGAGGACTCCAGCGCGCGCGGGATTCCGGCGATCGCGTGGGCGAGCTCCGTCATGCCCTCGTAGGGCAGGTGGCGAAGCGCTTCGACCAGGTCCCCGGAGGCTTCGGCGAAGGCGTCCACTTCCTTGGAGGCGCCCCGGACGATCTTCTCCCAGGACTTCTTCAGCAGGTTTACCGCCTCGCGTGCCTGGCGCACCAGCGCCGGGTCGGTGAGGCCGTAGCGCGCCCGCTCGAAATCGGCCGGCACCGTGCCGGCGAGACGATAGTGACGCCGGACCTCGGCGGCCACGGGCGAGGTGTCCTGCGCGCGCGCGAGCGCGAACAGCAGGTCCTTCAGCATGCGATCCGCCACCGGATCCTGGCTCTCCAGCGTGCGCCGGGCCTGGATGTTGACCCGGGCGACCAGCCGCTTGGAATAGAGATCCACCGGCAGCGCGGAATGCTTCAGCGCATCGAGCAGCGCGAGCGAGAGCCAGAAGAACGCCCGCGCGTGACGGGCGGGATTGGCCATCTGCATCCGCGCCATCGCGGCATGCATGGTACGGATGGCGCTCGCGTTGTCGTCACCGCGCAGGAAGCCCAGCAGCCCGCGCTCGAACTCGCGCCGGGCCGTCGCGGCCAGCATCCCGATGTCGTCACCGCCGGAGGCAGGGCCGCCAGGCATGATCGTCGCCGGCGGCTGGATCGAGAGATCCGGGAAGTACAGGTCAGCGGGGTCGATGCGCTCGGCGCCCCGCAGCACCAGCAGCGCCCGGTAGAAGCTGAACAGCACCACCGGCGGCAGCGCCGATCCGGCCTGCAGGTCCTCCAGGTACTCGGTCACCGCCGAGAGCGCGCGCTTGAGCGCGGCCACCGCGTCGGCATCGATCGGACGCTCCTCGCGCTCGCCCCGCTCGATCAGCGACTCGGCCTCCTGGGTGAGCACCAGCACGCCGGAGACGTCCGCCACCTGCAGCGCGCCGTGCGCCTGGTGCAGGTGGATGCGCGCGTTCTTCAGGTGGCTCGTCGTGCCGGCCTCGGCCCCGAGATGGCGGTCCAGCTCCGCGCAGGCGCGGGCGAGCGACTCCCGGATCTCCGGGACGCACCACGACAGCGCGACGATATCGATGCCCTGGGGTCCGTTCATCATGCCACCCGGAAGCGGGACACCGAGTTCTTGAGCTCGCGCGCCAGCTCGGAGAGCTGCAGGATCGAGCCCGCGGTCTGCTGCGTGCCTTCACTGGTCTGCTCGGTCACCAGCAGGATCCGCTGGATGCTGTGCGCCACCAGCTCGGCCGACTCGGCCTGGTTCTCCGTGGTGCGCGAGATGCGCATGATCAGGTCGGCCAGCTCCTTCGAGATCTGGCCGATGCCCGAGAGCGCCGCGCCCGCCTCGTCCGAGAGCTTGGTCCCTTGCACCACGCCCTGGGTGCTGCGCTCCATGGCGGCGACGGCGTCGTGCGTGTCGGTCTGGATCGCCTTGACCAGCGCGGAGATCTGGCGCGTGGCCTCCGCCGATTTCTCGGCGAGCCGCTGCACCTCCTCCGCGACGAAGGTGAAGCCGCGGCCGGCCTCCCCTGCCGAGGCCGCCTGGATCGCGGCGTTCAGCGCCAGGACGTTGGTCTGCTCGGTGATGTCCGAGATCAGCTCGATGATCTCGCCGATCTCCTGGCTCGACTCGCCCAGGCGCTTGATGCGCTTGGCGGTCTCCTGGATCTGGTCGCGGATGCCGTTCATGCCGACGATCGCGTTCTGCACCGCATCGCGGCCACGATCCGCGGCGGTCAGCGACTGACGGGCCACCGCGGCGGTCTCCGAGGCGGACGCCGAGACCTGCTTGATCTGCGCGGCCATGCTGAGCACCGCCTCGCCGGTCTCGCGGATCTCGCGGGATTGCTGGTCGCTCGCGGCCTGCAGGCTCGAGGAGGTGATCTGCGCCTGCCCGGAGGCTTCCGCCACCGCGGCGGCGGTCCGGTTGATCCGGCCGACCAGGTCGCGCAGCTCCTCCACCGTGTAGTTCACCGAGTCGGCGATCGCGCCGGTGATGTCCTCGGACACGGTGGCCTGCACGGTGAGGTCACCGTCAGCCACTTCCTGCAGCTCGTTCATGAGACGCAGGATCGCCGCCTGGTTCTGGTCGTTGATCCGCTTGGCTTCCTGCTCGAGGCGCTCGGCCTCGGCGCGCTGCGCCTCCGCCTCCAGCGCCTTGCGGGCGGAATCGTCGTAGTAGGCCTTGCCGAGCAGCACCAGGCCGAGCAGCGCCAGCGCGCCGAAGCCGATCACCATCCACTGGCTGAGCGCGCGCTCGCTGCGCGTCTCGGTCATCGCCGCGCGGACGGTGTTGATCGTGTCGGTGAGCTTCTCGCTGCCGAAGAATACCTTGCGGCCGGCGACGCGGGCCTGGTCGAGCGCCGGCAATGCGCGCTGCGCCTCGAGCGCCGATTTCACGAAGGCATCGGCCTTGGACGATGACTGCTGGATGACGGATCGTGCCTCGCTGCTGCGCAACGGGCCCATCCCGTTCGAGCTGCCGTCAACTGCCGCGGCACGCATCAGGGCGAAGCCCTCGATGTTGCGCGCGAGCGTGGCCGCATCCTCGGCCCGCACGTCGTTGGTCTGCATCAGCCGGCTCATCTCGCCCACGATCGTGCGCAGGTGCAGATCCATCTGGGTGAGAAGCAGCAGGTCCTGCGAACCGGTGCCGGCGCGCCGTACGGCGTCCAGCGCCCGGGCGTTGACGTCGATCAGGTCCTGCGCGGCGATCCGGCCCTGGTAGGCGAGCTGGTTGAACCGCACCAGCACCTTCTCCTGGCCGATCACGTCCGAAACGTTCGGCGCCATGTCCGCCCACACGCGGGCGAACTCCTGCGCGGAGGGCTGCAGCGGCGCCTGCACCGCGGCGACCTTCTGGCGCCCGATGTCGCCGCCGACCGTGAGCGCGCCGGCGGCCGCGGTCAGGTACTTGACGCTGTCCTGGAGCTGGTCGTAGGCGAGCGTGCTGCCCTGGACGGCGATGCCGGCCGCCTTGGCGATGCGCTGCGAGTGCATGAGCGCGTCGCCCACCACCTCGTTCTGCGCCGCGACCATGTTGGTGATGCGGCTGTCGTACGCGGCGGAGCCGAGCGCCACCGTGAGGCCGACCGTGATCACCGCCAGCAGCAGGTTGACCTGCTGCTTGAGCGGCAGCCGGCCGAGCAGCGGGGTGGCCGACAGCCGCCGAGCGGCACGCGGCTTCGCCGAGGCGGCGGCGCCGGTCACGGCTCCTGCCAGGGCGGGATCGAGCTCCCCGGTTTCCGGCGTGGCCTTCTCGTCCTGGCTCGCGTGCCCAGTCTGGTCAGGCAGCGCCAGGCCGCCGGCGTCGAACGCCGCCTCGCCGTTGCGCAGCGAGGGCACCACGGAGGGGTCGGCTTCCGGATCGAAGTTGGCCCGGGCAACGAGCGCGTCGACCTGCTCGTCCAGCCGCGCGTCCTCCTCGGAGCGCGGGCTTGCCGCTTCGTCGCGGACATGCGGTGCCGTGTCGCCCATTCGATCGTCGACCAGGTCGTCGATGATCGCGGTGTCCGGATCCAGGTGGCTGGCGCCGCTGCCCGACGACAGCGAGAGATTGGAGAACTTGAATGCCATTGCTTTCTACCCGAGTGTCCGTTCAGTGCGTCGGAGGGTTCACGGCGGAGTGGGACTAGCGTCCGACCATCAGGAACTCCGGCGTGGCGACCAGCCGGCTGAGGCTGAGCTCTCGCCAGATGTGGCCTTCCGCGTCGGCGTAGCTGCGCCCGAGCCAGCCGGCCGCCGCGGAGCCGGGCGATGAATTGACGGTGGCCGACATGGACGCGGTATTGCGCAGGCCCAGCATCCGGTTGACCAGGATCGTCACGTTGAAGCCGAGCGACGGCGCGAGCGAGAGCAGGCGCGTTTCCTTGCCGATCTCCGTGACGCCATCGCCGGCGAAGCGGCGCAGGTCGATCACCGTGAAGAGCGAGCCCCGCACGTTGGTCACGCCGAGGAACCAGTCTCGCGTCAACGGGACCGGCACGATCACCGGGGGCAGCGCGACGATCTCGCCGGCCTCGGCCAGCTCGACCAGCAGTCGCTGGTGCCCGATCATGAGCCCGAGGCGGGCGACCGAGCGGCCCGCGGGACCGTCACCCGAAGGCGCGCTGACGCCGGATCTCGGCAGCCCCGCGGCACCGACGGCGGCCCTGGAGGTCGCGCCCGCAGCGGAGGAGGTGGCGATGCCTTCGGCTGCCGTCACCCGGGTGGGGCTTTGTGCACTCGCTGTCATCGGTCTCCTCCGGCTTCGCTGTCAGGCAAGACTCGCGATCTTGGCGAGCAGTTCGTCCGGGTCGACCGGCTTGACGACGTATTCCTTCGCGCCTTGGCGCAGGCCCCAGATGCGATCGCTCTCCGCGCCCTTGCTGGTGCAGAGGATCACCGGGATGGATTGCGTGGCGGGGTCGCGAGCGATCGCGCGCGTCGCCTGGAAGCCGCTCGTGCCGGGCATCACGACGTCCATGACGACGAGCGAGGGCTTCTCGCTCCTCACCTTGCTCAAGGCCTCCTCCCCGTTCTCCGCGGTGACCACCGCGTAGCCCCGCTTCGAGAGCAGGTCCGCGAGGAAGAACCGCTCCGTGGGCGAATCGTCCACGATCAGGATCTTGCGGGCGACCGTCGTCTTCATTCTGGGGTCCCGGGAAACTTCGCTTGCCGTTGCCACTGTCGCTGCCACTTAAACCGCCATTCCGACTGCCGCGTTCTTGCGGCTATGCTCTGCAACGCACTTGAGCAAGCTGTCCTTGGTGAACGGCTTGGTCAGGTACTCTTCCGATCCGACGAGACGCCCGCGCGCGCGATCGAACAGGCCGTCCTTGCTGGACAGCATCACCACCGGTGTGTCGTGAAAGCGCGGGCTCTTCTTGATCAGCGCGCAGGTCTGGTAACCGTCCAGGCGCGGCATCAGCACGTCGCAGAAGACGATGTCGGGACCGTTGTCGGAGAGCTTCGCGAGCGCGTCGAAGCCATCCTCGGCCAGCACGACTTCGCAGCCGGCCTGCTTCAGGAAGATCTCCGCGCTGCGGCGGATCGTGTTGCTGTCGTCGATCACCATCACCTTGAGGCCTGCGATCGATTCGGTGCTGCTCATGCGTCTTGTCCTTGCGAATGCTATCGTCGAGCAGCAGAGTTGGTCAAAGAAATTCGTTGAAAATGAATCACTTACGACTCAAATCTCTACCACTTCGAAATCTTCCTTCCTGGCCCCGCATTCCGGACAAGTCCAGTTCATCGGGATGTCGGCCCAGCGGGTCCCCGGTGCGATCCCCTCGTCCGGCAAGCCGGCCGCCTCGTCGTAGATCCAGCCGCAGATGAGGCACATCCAAGTCTGGTAGGGTTTCGCTTCATCACTCATCAGTCACTCCTTGGCAATTAAAATGAAAGACGGCCGATCTTACCCGCCACGTCCGACGAGCCTGCCCGCAGGGCGGATCAGTGGTGGCATGGGACGCGATGCCCACGACCAACGTTCCCCGGAAGCAACAGAAGCCGACAGAGCCGCGCGCGCGCGGCGCGTGATCCGCGGGCTCTACGCGATCACGCCGGACGAGGCCGACACCGCGAAGTTGGTGGGGATGGTGGAGAGCACGCTGTCCGCCGGGACGCGGCTGCTTCAGTACCGGAACAAGACGGCCGACGCTGCGTTGAGGCGCGAACAGCTGCGCGCCTTGCTGCCGCTATGCGAGCGTCACGACTGCACGCTGGTGGTCAACGACGATTGGCAGGTCGCGATCGAGCTCGGAATCGGGGCGGTGCACATCGGCGGGGACGATGGGGACGCAGCGGCAGTGCGGGAGGCGGTGGGGCCCGACGTGATCGTCGGGGTCTCCTGCTATGCGAGCCTCGAGCGGGCCGCGGCGGTGGCGCCCTATGCGGACTACCTGGCGTTCGGGAGTGTTTTCCCCTCTGGCACCAAGCCAAAGGCGGTGTCGGCTGCGCTGGAGCTGCTGGCGAAAGCGAGGCAGCACGGCAAGCCGGTAGTGGCGATCGGCGGAATCGATGCGGGAAATGCGCGACGGGTGATCGAGGCGGGGGCGGATGCCGTGGCAGTCATCAGCGCAGTGTTTGCTGCGGAAGACGTGCAAATGGCGACGCGGGACCTAGCTCACCTCGCCGTTCCTTGCCAGACTCACTGACCAATGCCCCCCCTTGCCCTGATGCGTTTCCAGCAGATCGTAGCTTCTGACCATGTCCAGTAGACCCGAGTGGCCGAAGCTTTGAGGAGAGAAGGACGAGTCAGTGCGCTTGAGATACTGGCCGAGCGCTCCCAGATCCACCCTGCCTTCCGATGTTGCGCTCGCCAACAGCTCGACTGCCTGCACAAGCGACAGGGGTCGGCGTTTCACTTTCGCATTGGTTGGATCCGCCTTGACGGCTTGCGGCTTGGACTGCGCCGGATTCGGACACTCCGGGGCTTCTGGACGCACCCATTCAAAGAACTCGTCGCTGGCGTTCCGCAAGGCCTCAGGCGTCTTAGGCTCTCCAACGATACAGACGATGCCATCCCGCTCCCGCAGTTTGCGGCAAAGGTATGCGAAGTCGGAGTCGCTGGTAACGAGGCAGAAGGTATCGGCCTTGCGATCAACCAGCGCTTCCATCGCATCAAGTGCAAGAGCGATATCGGCAGTGTTCTTCCCGGAAGCGTACTGGTACTGCAGGTGCGGGGCGAACGCGTGGCGTACCAGGACGTCCTGCCACCTCTGCGCAAGCGAGCACTGGTTTCCGTACCCGCGACGCAACACGACTCTCCCAAACTTGGCGGCCAGGCGGAGCGCGTGCTCAAGAATATCCGGCGAGGCGTTGTCGCAATCAACCAGGACGGCGACTCGGCTCGTAGTTGGCGATCGGCCGTCCATCTGAATAGCTATCGCCAAGGGCGAAGGTTGACCATCCCAACCACATTCCCACTCGACGCATCTACCAGCATCG
>JAEWGX010000049.1 GCA_023388075.1 Pseudomonadota bacterium | reverse complement strand
CCGGCTTCGCGCTCCAGCACTCCCGCCAGCACCCGTGCCGCCGCATCGATCTCCCCCTCGTCGAACGCGCCGAACCCGAACACGAGCCCCGGTGGCCGCGCCGTGTCGATGCAGTAGCGTGACAGGTGCCCGACCTCGACGCCCGCCTCCGCCGCCCGCTCGGAAACCGCCTGGTCATCGAACCCGGGCGCCAGCCACCCGACCGTCTGCAGTCCCGCCTCGGCCGGCTCCACGGTGACGGCACCGCCGAGCCATCGTCCCGCGGAATGCAGCAGCGCCTCCATCCGCACCTGGTAGAGCTTGCGCATCCGGCGCACATGGCGGCCCAGGTGCCCGTCCAGGATGAAGCGGGCGAGCACCTGCTGGTCCAGCGGGTTGCCGTGGCGGCCGGCCAAGGTCCGCACGGCGACGATGGGGTCCACCAGCATGGGCGGCGCGACGATGAAGCCGAGGCGCAGCCCGGGGAACAGCACCTTGCTGAAGGTGCCCACGTAGATCACGAACTCGCCGCCGTCCAGGCCCTGGAGCGAGGGAATGGTCTTTCCGGAGAAGCGGTACTCGCTGTCGTAGTCGTCCTCGATCACCCAGGCCTTGCGCTCCCGCGCCCACTCGATGAGGGCGAGCCGGCGATGCAGCGCCATCACGTGCCCCAGCGGGAACTGCTTGGATGGGCAGACGAGCGCGACGCGCGCCTCTCCGGCCAGCCGACGCGCCCGGTCGACATCGATGCCGTCGTCGTCGACCGGAACCGGTACCGGCTGCAGGCCAGCCCCTCGCAGCGCGGCAAGCGCCCCGGGGAAACAGGGATCCTCGATCCACGCCTGCTCGCCGGGGCGGCCGATGACCCGCAGCAGGAGGTCCATCGCGTGCTGGGCGCCGGCGGTGATCACCACCTGCTCGGGCGAGCAGCGGACCCCGCGCGCGAGCGACACGTACTCCGCGATGGCGCGACGCAACAGGGCGTCGCCGATCGCGTCGGTCTCGCCGAAGTGGCCGGGATTGCGCGCGGAACGGCCCGCCTGCCTGAGGATCCGGGTGTACAGCCGGATCCACGCCTGGAGCTCGACGACGTCGAGCGCAGGAAGGTTGGCGCGGAAGGGCACGGCCGGAATGGCGCGACGGAACGACTCGGGCACGAAGGCGAAGCGGTTGGCGATCTGGGCGGCCGACCCCTTGCGGGTCGCCTCGGGCCGTCGGCGCTTCGCGGTCAGGCGCTCGAACGCCTCGGGGACGAAGGCCGCGACGTAATGGCCGGAGCCGTGGCGGGACTCGAGGTAGCCCTCTGAGTTCAGCTGCTCGTAGGCATCCAGGACGGTGTTGCGCGCCACGCCGAGCTGCGCGGACAGGACCCGGGTGGACGGCAGGCGGTAGCCGGCCGGCATCTCGCCGCCGACGATGGCCTCGCGGATCCGCAGGTAGAGCTCGCGATTCAGGAAGCCTTCGCCACGCGAGAGCGGGCCGATCGGGAACGCGGCGACGCCCTCGCCGTTGCGCCTGGGTGCGCGCCGCGGGCGGCTCACGTTCTTGACGTCCAAAGTGGTTCCCCCGATAGTCCAGTAAGTGGCCCTTGCCGCCAACCCACATCAAAGCATAATGCAGCCACACGCCACGGGTCGAGGTCCGCCCGGATTCCCGGCGGCCCCTGGCGCGCATCGCGCCCGGCTAGAACTACCAATCGGAGGCAACATGAGACGAATCCTGGTCACTCTCATCACGGCATGCTCGCTCGCCATGTCGTTCGGCGCCGCGCAGGCGGCCGATCCCACGCGCGGCGGCGCGCTGCAATCGCTCCTCTGGCCGGAACCGCCCGGCATCATGGCGGGGCAGTTCCTGCAGTCGCCCGCGCTGCTCGTCTCCACCAAGATGTTCGAGAGCCTGCTGATGTACGACTTCGAGCTGCAGCCGAAGGCGCACCTGGCGGAGTCCTGGAAGATCTCGCCCGACGGCAGGACCTACTCGTTCAAGCTGCGCGAGGACGTCAAGTGGCACGACGGCAAGCCGTTCACGGCCGATGACGTGGTGTTCACGTTCGCGGAGTACCTGATCGAGGTGCATCCGCGGATGAAGATCGTCTTCCAGGACGTGCAGGTCGCGAAGGTCGACGACTACAACGTGGAGTTTCGCCTGAAGGAGCCGTTCGGTCCGCTGATCCGCAGCTTCGGCATCGGCACCGAGATCGTCCCGGCCCACCTCTACAAGGGAACCGACTTCCGCAAGAACCCGAACAATGCCAAGCCGGTGGGCACGGGCCCGTTCAAGTTCAAGGAATGGCGTCGCGGCGAATACCTTCACCTGACGAAGAACGAGAGCTACTGGCGCAAGGGCCTGCCCTACCTGGACGAGATCTACTACCGGCTCGTCCCGGATGCGGCCTCGCGCGCGATCGCGATCGAGTCGCAGCAGCTGCACGTCGGCACCCAGAACGACCTGGAGCTGCTCGACGTCAATCGCCTGAGCAAGATGCCGTTCATCGAGGTGACCACCAAGGGATGGGAGTGGGGCTCGCCCATCGTCTGGCTCGAGATGAACCATCGCCGCAAGCCGTTCGACGACAAGCGGTTCCGCAAGGCGGTGATGCACGCACTGGACCGCAACTTCATCCGCGACACCGTCTTCCAGACCTACGCGAAGGTGGCCACGGGCCCGGTCCATTCGAGCTCGCCGTTCTACGAGCCGAACGTGCCCGCGTACGACTTCAATCCGGCCAAGGCCGAGGCGCTGCTGGACGAGATGGGGCTGAAGCGCGGCGCCAACGGCGTGCGGACCTCGATCAAGCTGCTGGGGCTGCCGTACGGCGAGATGTGGAACCGCGCGGCCGAGTACACGCGCCAGGCCCTGAGGCAGGTGGGCGTCGAGGTCACGCTGGAGCCGTCGGACGCGGCCGGCTGGTCCGATCGCACCCGCAACTGGGACTTCGACATGACGATGTACTTCCTCACCACGCTGTCGGACCCGGCGCTCGGCGTCTCGCGCACGTTCATGTCCGACAACCGGCGCCAGGGGGTGCTCTTCACCAACCACAGCGGCTATGCCAACCCGAAGGTGGACGAGCTGTTCCAGCAGGCCGCGCGGGAGATCGACGAGGCGAAGCGCAAGCAGCTCTACTCGGAGGTGCAGAAGATCCTGGTCGACGACGTCGCGGTAGCCTGGCTGGTGGAGCTGGTCTGGCCGACGGTCTACAACAAGAAGGTCCACAACCTGGTGATCGACAGCTCCGGTCCGAACTCCACGTTCGCCGAGACCTGGATCGCCAAGTAGAGCGCCTGGCAGCGACCTGAGGACGGCGTCGTGCGGTTCGTGCTGGTGATCCTGGCCTGGTTGCCGCGGGCGATTCTCATGCTCGCGGCGATCGGCCTGCTCAACTTCGCACTGATCCGCATGGCACCCGGAGACCCGGCGGCCGTCATTGCCGGGGAGAGCGGCGCCTCGGACGAGAAGTTCATCGCCGACATCCGCAAGGACTACGGCCTGGACCAGCCGTTGGGCACCCAGGTCGTCGCGTACCTCGGCCGGCTCGCCGTGCTGGACCTGGGCATCAGCTACCGCACCCAGCGGCCGGTCGCGGACATCATCCTGGAGCGGGTGCCGGCCACGCTGCTGCTCACGGTGCCGGCACTGCTGCTGGCGATCGCGGTGGGGACGTCCCTCGGGACGTTGGCCGCCACCCGCGCCGGGACCTGGAAGGATTCGCTGATCACCTCGGTCGCCATGATCTTCTATGCCACGCCGGTATTCTGGGTCGGGCTGCTGCTGATCCTCCTCTTCTCCGTTTCCCTGGGCTGGCTGCCGCCGTTCGGCATGTCCGGCTTCATACGCAAGACCGGCTGGGCCGGCGTGGTCGACACGCTGCGCCACCTGATCATGCCGATGGTGAGCCTCGCGCTCTTCTACCTGGCGGTCTACGTGCGGGTGGCCCGCGCGGCGACGGTGGAAGTGCTGGGTCGCGACTTCGTGCGTGCCGCGCGGGCCAAGGGGCTGTCGCAGACCCAGGTGGTGCGCGGCCACGTGCTGCGCAACGCCGTGCTGCCGATCATCACGCTGGCCGGCCTGCAGGCTGGCCAGGTGCTTGGCGGCGCGGTGGTGATCGAGTCGGTCTTCGCCTGGCCCGGCATCGGGCGGCTCGCGTTCGACGCCCTGATGCAGCGGGACTACAACGTGATCCTGGGCGTCTTCTTCATCTCGTCCGCGCTGGTGGTGGTCGCCAACCTGTTGACCGACGTGTCCCTGCGGGTAGTGGATCCCCGCATCGGAAGAACGTAGGGGCTTGCCAGTGTCACCCATCCTGCGTTCCTGGCGTTTCGTGGTCGGCGCCGGCCTGCTGACGGTGATCGCCGTGATCGCCGTGCTGGCTCCGCACCTCGCCCCGTTCGATCCCTGGGCGGTGGTCGGCACGCAGCTCGTGCCGCCCGGCAGCGAGCACGTCCTGGGCACCGACCTGCTCGGCCGGGATGTCCTCTCCGGGCTGATCTACGGCGCGCGGGTGTCGCTGGTGATCGGGGTCGTCTCCGCGGTGTGCTCGCTGGTGCTCGGCGCGATCATCGGTGCGATCGCCGGCTACTTCGGTGGCGTGGTGGACCGTGCCCTGGTGCGCTTCACGGAGTTCTTCCAGGTCATCCCGTCGTTCCTGTTCGTGGTGCTCCTGGTGGCCATCATGACGCCCAGCGTGCGCAATCTCGTGATCGGGATCGCGCTGGTGATCTGGCCGCCGGTCGCCCGCCTGGTGCGCAGCGAGTTCATGACGCTCAGGGAGCGGGAGTTCGTCGAGGCGGCGCGCGTGGTGGGACTCTCGCACCCCCGGATCATGTTCGCCGAGATCATGCCCAACGCCCTGCCCCCGGTGCTCGCGGTCGCCTCGCTGATGGTGGCGACGGCGATCCTGACGGAGGCCTCGCTCAGCTTCCTGGGCCTGGCCGATCCCAACATGATCAGCTGGGGCTACATGATCGGGGCGGCGCGCGCCGTGTTCCGGCAGGCCTGGTGGCTGAGCGTCTTCCCCGGGCTCGCGCTGCTGGTGACCGTGCTGGCGGTGACGCTGCTCTCCGAGGCCATCAGCGACCGGAACAACCCCTCCCTGCGCACGATCGTGGGAAGCTGAGCGGCGATGCTTCGGATCCGCGATCTCTCGATCGAGCTGCCGCCGGGAAGCGATCGGACCCTGGCCGTCGACAACGTGTCGCTGGAGCTCTCCGCCGGGGAGACGCTGTGCGTGGTGGGCGAATCGGGCTCCGGCAAGTCGCTCACGGCCAGCTCGATCGTGGGGCTGCTGCCTTCGCCGCGCCTGCGGGTACGTTCCGGCAGCATTCTCTTCGAGGGACACGACACGTTGCGCATGAGCGAGGCGCAGCTTCGTTCGATACGCGGCGGACGCATCGGCTACGTCTTCCAGGATCCGATGTCCTCCCTCAATCCGCTGGAGCGGATCGGCAAGCAGATCGCCGAGGTGTTGAGGCTGCACGGCTGGCCGGGGGATCCGCTGCGCCGGGTGGTGGACGTGCTGCGTGACGTGAACCTGCCTACGCCCGAGGCGCTGGTGCACGCCTTCCCCTGGCAGCTTTCGGGCGGGCAGCGCCAGCGCGTGATGATCGCGATGGCGATCGCGACCGAGCCGGCGATGCTGATCGCCGACGAGCCGACCAGCGCGCTGGACGTGACGACACAGGCCCAGATCCTCGCGCTGCTGCGAGAGCTCCGGCAGCGCCGCGGCATCGGCCTCTTCCTGATCACCCATGACTTCGGGGTGGTCGCCCAGATGGCCGACCGCGTCGCCGTCATGCGCCACGGCGTACTGATCGAGCAGGGGACGAAGGACGAGGTGCTGGGCGGCGCGCGCGAGCCCTACACGCAGCGGCTGCTGCGCGCGGTGCCCGACCTTCGGGCAAGGAGCAGGCGGGCGGACCGGTATCCGCCACTGCTCGAGGCGAAGGGGCTCACCAAGACTTTCCGGGTGCGCGGCGGCCTCCTGCGGCGCGGCCGCGAGGTGCGCGCGCTCGATTCGGTCTCGCTTTCGGTTGGCCAGGGCGAGACGCTCGCGATCGTGGGCGAGTCCGGATCGGGCAAGTCGACGCTGGCGCGGGCGTTGTGCTGCCTGGCCCGGGTGGACGAAGGGCGCGCCGATCTCCATGGCGTCGCCACCGACTACCTGGCGCTCAGGCCGCGCCATCTCATGCCGGTGCGGCGGGCGGTGCAGCTGGTCTTCCAGGACCCCTACTCCTCGCTAAATCCGCGCCGCACCGTCGGCCAGTCGATCGAGATCGGCATGCGGGTGCACGGCGTTTCGGCCGCGGCGGCCCGCGCGCGCGCCGAGGAGCTGCTCGCACGCGTCCAGCTGGATCCGGCGTCGCTGGACCGCTATCCCAACGAGTTCTCCGGCGGACAGCGCCAGCGGATCGTCATCGCGCGCGCGCTGGCGATGCGGCCGAAGCTGCTGGTGGCCGACGAGCCGGTGTCGGCGCTGGACGTGTCGGTGCAGGCCGAGATCCTGGAGCTGCTCGACTCGCTGCAGCAGGAAGAGGGGCTGGCGATGCTCTTCATCACGCATGACCTGCGGGTGGCCGCACGGATGGCGGACCGCGCCCTGGTCATGCGCAACGGTGTCGCGGTCGAGACCAGCAGCATGGAGCGCGTGCTGGCCGATCCGGAGCACGAGTACACGGCGTCGCTCGTCAGGGCGGTGCCGCGAATGACAGAGACCGATGCCACCCGGGCACCGGAACCAATCGAGAGGTGAACCGAGCATGGAAACCATGGGACCGTGGCGCGCCGTCGTCGAAGCCCTGAAGAAGGAAGGGGTCCGTTACGTCTTCGGGCTTCCAGGCAACCCCAAGCACCTGATCTACGACCTGACGGAGCATTCCGACATCCGCTTCGTCCTGGTGCGCGACGAGAAATCCGCCGTGGCCTGCGCCTATGCGTGGGGACGGTTGACCGGAGAGCCGGGGGTGGTGTTCTCGAATCCGGGCCCCGGCATCACGAACCTGGTGTCCGGCCTGCTCGAGGCGACCTCGGGCTCGGTTCCGGTCGTGGCGATCACCAATGGCGTGGTGCAGCGCTACGACGGGATGGGCGCGTTCCAGGAGCTCGATACGCACACGCTGATGAAGCCGGTCACGAAATGGTCGAACCGGGTGACCGACATCCGCCGCGTTCCGTGGGTGATGCAGCGGGCGTTCTCGGTGGCCCGCAACGGCCGGCCCGGCGCGACCTTCGTGGAGATTCCCTCGGACCTCAGCTCGCAGACGGCGCCGATGCCGGACTACGAGGCCTCGACGCCGAGGCAGCGCTCCCGGCCCGAGAGCGCCGCGGTTGCGGCCGCCGCAGCCCTCGTCCAGGCTGCGAAGCAGCCGGTGCTCCTCTGCGGCGGCGGCAGCATCGTCGCCCAGGCGCAGGCGGAGGTGGAGCGGCTCGGCATGCTGATCGGCGCGCCGGTGCTCACCACGCCGAGCGGACGCGGCATCTATCCGGAGGGCGGGCCGTTGTCGCTCGGCCAGGTGGGGCTGTACTTCTCGCGAGAGGGCAAGGCCTGGCACGACGATGCGGACCTGATGATCGTCGTCGGCTCGAGGCTGGAGGCTTTCAGCACCAACAACTGGTCGTTCCGCCCGAAGAATGCCCGGATGGTGCGCATCGACGTGGATCCCGATGCGCTGAGCCTCAACTGGCGGGCGGATGCGGACGTCGTGGGCGACGCGGCCCTCTCGCTCGCGGACATCATCGCCGAGCTGGAGCGCCGTGGCTACCAGCCGCAGGACGAGCGGGTGAAGCGGATCGCGGAGGCCGGGCGGCGCTTCACCGAGGAAGCGGCGGCCGAGGCCCGCGACACACGCACGCCGATCCGTCCGCCGCAGCTCCTGGAGGCGGTGAACCGCATCTTCGGGCACGACACCATCCTCATGAAGGAGAACGGTGCGGCCGACCTGTGGTGCTACTACTGGCCCTACTACCGCGTGCTCGACGCCGGCGACTGCGTCCCGATGGGCGAGCAGACCATGATGGGCATGGGCGTGATCGGCGCGATCGGCGCGAAGCTGGCGCGCCCGGACAAGCAGGTGGTCTGCATCACCGGCGACGGCGCGATGCAGATGTCGCTGTGCGAGCTGGCCACCGCCGCCGAGAACCGCTGCGGCGTGACCTGGGTGGTCCTGAACAACCAGGCGTTCGGGTGGGTGCAGTACAACCAGGTCCTGAATCGCAAGCCGCTCGTCGGCACGGGATTCGAGGTAAGCCCGGATTTCGCCGCGATCGCCAAGGCGCAGGGCTGCCACGGTATCCTCGTGACGGATCCCGCCGAGGTCGACGCCGCGGTGACGCGCGCGAAGGAGCTCAACGCCGAGGGCGTGCCCGTGCTGATCGACGCGAGAATCGCCCCGCATGACTACTACCAGGGATTCGTCGACATCCATGTCGCCCAACTCGAGCACCATGGGCAGCTCGACTGATGCGCCGCGCCCGGACGATCCGGCGGTGATCGACCTGGTGCGCCGGTTCCGGGCCAATCCGCTCGGACCGTACGATCCCGAGCTGCTCGCCTTCCTGCTGAAGTTCAGGGGCGTGCCCGCGGCCGGAAAGCACGTGCTGATCCGCCTGGATGGGCGCAACGCGTGGACGCTGGGCCGGATGGGCGGGCGCGGCAAGCCGGTGACCGTCCTCGGCGGCGAGCACGAGGATCCCGCCGAGGCCGAGTGGGCGGTGTTCTCCGCGCGGTGGCAGGACCTCTACGGCTGGAAGCCGGAGCAGGTGCTGCCATGAAGCTGTTCGGCTACCTGGACCGATGGTGCGTCGCCCAGGGCGAAGGCGTGACGGCCTTTCTCGCGTCGGAGTCCCCGGGCCCGGCGACCGTCGACCTGGTGGCGCTCGGCCAGGGGAGCGAACGGGCCGATGCCGATGGGATCCGCTTCCAGCCGGTGCCGTCGGTGCCCGCGCGGGAGGTCCTTCTGCGCTGGCAGCCGACGGATGCCGGCTCGTGCGCCGTGGTGGACAGCCTGGGACCGGCAAGCGCATTTCCGAAAAGCGGCTTGCTCGCGATGTACTGCCAGGCGTGGGCGACCACCGACGGCGATTCCACGATCGCCTGCATCGGCCTTGCGCGGGGTGATGGCGCGGGCACGGATGCGGGCGGAAACGCGGCGCTCGTCATCGGTCTTGACGACACCTGGCGCCCGTACGTCGAGGTCGACGGCGAGCGGCGGCGTTGCGCGCTGCAGCTCGCGCAACGCCGCTGGTACCTGCTGGCGCTGGAATGGCGATCAGGCGAGCCCGACGTGCGATTGAGCCTGCTGACCCCGGAGGGCCGGCTGCTGGAGCAGGTGCGCTGTCCCTGCCCGGCGCAGGCGATCGATCCGCGGGGATCGTTGGTGCTGGCCGGCCGGCCGCTGGCCGACGGATCCGTCGGGCGGCATTTCAACGGACGGATCGAGCGGCCGGTGATCCTGCAAGGGCCGGTCGAACCGGCCGCGGTGGCGCGATGGCTGCGCGAGCCCTCCGGTCCTGCTCCCGGCGCGGTTCATGCATGCTGGGATTTCGCCGTCGGCATGGAAGCCTGGACGATCCAGGATACCGGGCCGCACGGACTGCACGGCCGCCTGCTGAACGCGCCGAAGCGCGCCGTTCGCGGGGTCGGGTGGAGCGGGCGCCACCTGGACTGGCGACAGTGCCCGGCGGAGTACGGCGCCATTCACTTCCACGAGGACGATCTCGACGACGCGCGGTGGTCGCCCAGCCTGTCGATCGCGTTTCCGCGGCAACTGGCGTCGGGTGCCTACGCGGTGCGGATCCGCCGGCCGGATGAAACGCTGCTCCTGCCGGTGTTCATCCGGGCGGCAGAGCCGGGCCGCAAGGCGCGCGTGGCGGTGGTCTTTCCGACTTTCACCTATCTCGCCTACGCGAACGACCACACGCTGCTTCACGGCAACAACGGCGAGGTGCTCGCGGCGCGGGCGATCGCCCTGGAACCGCGCGACTTGGCGATGGCCCGGTACCCGGAGTGGGGACTCTCGCTCTACGACACCCATCGCGACGGCTCGGGCGTGACGATATCGTCCCGCCTGCGGCCGGTGCTGACCTTCGCGCCGGACCAGCGCGCGTGGCAGGGTGGCGAAGGATCGGGTCGTTGGAATTACTCCGCCGACCTGGTGCTGGTGGAGTGGCTGCATCGCGAAGGCATCGACTGGGAGGCGTTGACGGACGAGGACATCGAGCAGGACGGCGCGAAGGTCCTCGCCGCGTACGACGTGGTGCTCACCGGCAGCCATCCCGAGTACGTCACGCCGAGGATGCTCGAGGCGTATCGCTCGTTCGTGGCGGGGCCCGGCCGGCTGATGTACCTGGGGGGGAACGGCTTCTACTGGAAGGTCGCCACGCAGGCGGCACGGCCGGGATTGATCGAGCTGCGCCGTGCCGAGGACGGCAACCGAAGCTGGGCGGAGGAGCCCGCGGAGTACTACCACCAGCTCGACGGCGAGTATGGGGGACTCTGGCGCCGCAGCGGCGTGCCCCCGCAGAGCTGGCTGGGTGTGGGCTACAGCGGGCAGGGGTTCCGGCGCAGCGTCGGCTACTACAGGCGTCCCGACGGCGAGCGCGCTGAAGTGGCGTTCGTCTTCGACGGGGTGGCGGAGCGCGAATTCGGGCAGCGCGGCGTGTTCGGTGGCGGATGCGCCGGGATCGAGGTGGACCGGGCGGACGAGCTGCTGGGGACGCCTCGCGAGGGCTACGTGCTGGCTACCTCGATGCCCTTCGACGAAACCTATTTCATGGCCAACGAGGAGTTGCTGGTCACGCGGCCGACGGTGTCCGGCAGCTACGCGCCGAGCGTGAGGTCGGACGTGTTCCTGATGGCGACCGAAGGCGGCGGCGCGGTCTTCTCGGTGGGTTCGATCGCATGGATCGGCGGACTCGCCCGGGAGGGCGGCGACCCGGGCGTGGGCCGGATCACCCGGAACGTGCTGGAACGGTTCCGCGATCCGGCGCCGCTCCCGGTCCGCGACGGACCCTACGAGTACTGAGCCGGCATTGCCGCAGAGTTGAACGACGAGCCGCTGCCGCCAGGCGCGGCGGGGAGACCCGATGAAGATCACCAATGTCGAGGCCCGCTGGATCCGCGTGCCGATACCGCAGGCCCGCCAGCACACCAGCGATTTCGGCCGGGCCGATACCTTCGACACCGCGATCGTCCGGATCGATACGGACGAGGGCGTCTCGGGCTGGGGCGAGGCCAAGAACGCGGCCGGCAGCGCCGGCAGCTACGGCGCGCTCGCCACCCTGGTGAACCAGGAGATGGCACCGCTGCTTCGGGGACAGGACCCCCTGCGCATCAATCGCCTCTACGAGGTGCTCTACAGCGGGACGCGGGCGCACATGGCGCTGGAGCGCGGCCACGTCTTTCCCGTGATGGCAAGGCGGGGCCTTTCCATCGCCGCCCTGAGCGGCATCGACCTCGCCTTGTGGGACATCCTGGGCAAGTCGCTTGGCGTGCCGGTGCACCAGTTGCTGGGCGGAAAGCGCGTCGACCGGATGCCCGCCTATGCCTCCGGGGGGTGGGCCCCCGCGGCGGACATCGGCGCCCAGTTGCGCGGCTACATCGAGGCCGGCGGATTCCGCGCCGTGAAGATGCGCGTCGGCGTCCAGGACGGCTCGCCGTGGCGTTCCGCCGAACGCGTGATCGCCGCGCGCGAGGCGATCGGCCCGGACGTGGACCTGATGTGCGATGCGCACGGAACCTTCACCGTGTCCGAAGCGAAGGAATTCTGCCACCTGGTGCGGGACTGCCGCCTCGCGTGGTTCGAGGAGCCGGTCACGGCCGACGATCCCCGCGGCCTCGCGCAGGTGCGCAGGTCCACCCACGTCCCGATCGCAGCCGGCGAGAGCGAGTACACGCGCTTCGATTTCCGCACGCTGATCGAGACCGAGGCCGTGGACATCCTGCAGCCGGACCTGGCCATCTGCGGCGGGATCAGCGAGGCGGTGCGGATCGCGGCCCTGGCATCGGCCGCGAACCTGCGGCTTGCACCGCATCTCTGGGCCGGTGCGCCGGCATTCGCGGCCGGGCTGCACGTCGCGGCGGCGAGCAACTGCGGCTTCATCATCGAGTATTCGCTGGGGGCGAACCCGATGATCCACGAGCTGGTGGAGGAGTCGTTTCCCGTGCGGGACGGGTACATCGAGATTCCGGACCGGCCGGGGCTGGGAATCACGCCGGATCTCGACTTCGTGGATCGGCACACCGTCACCGGGCCGGCGACCGCGTAGCTCGAGAACGTCAAGCCGCGGGGGATGTCCTCGAGGCGCATGCCATCTGTCTAAGCGCCTTGCGATCGACCTTTCCGGTGGCGTTCTCGGGAAGGGATTCGACGAAGAGAATCTCGGCTGGCACGTGTATCCGCGATAGCCTCGTGCCGACCGAGTCCATCAGGTCATCCGACCGCAGCGCGGCGCCCTGCTCTCCCGTTTGCCGCACGACGAACGCCACTGGAACTTCGCCGAGGTCCGCATGCGCCCTTCCGACGACGCAGCAGCCGGAAACCCCGGGGACCGCGGCGATCGCGTCCTCGATGAGGTTGGGCGACAGGTTCTCGCCCCCCCGGATGATCACGTCCTTGAGGCGGCCCGTGATGAACAGGTACCCATCCTCGTCGAAGTGGCCAAGGTCTCCGGTACGGAGCATCTCCCCCGGCGAAAGCAGCCCGGCCGCATCGTCCTGCAGGTAGCCGGTCATCAGTGTCGGGCCGGCGATGCAGATCTCGCCCGCAAGGCGGGGCTCCCGAACGATCCCGCCGTCGGCATGGCGCAGGAACACCGACTGACCCTGCAGCGGGGTGCCGACCGAGCCCAGCTTGCGTTGCTCGGGCGGATTCATCGTGGAGGTGCACGTCGCCTCCGAAAGGCCGTACGAGATCACCAGCGGCAGACCGAACTTCTCTTCGATGCGGCGATGAAGCTCCTCGGTGATCGGAGCCGACCCGCAGCGCAGCATCCGCAGCGAAGACAGGCTGTCAGGTGAAAACTCGAGCGGCAGCATGCGCGCGAACATCGTCGGCACGCCGGTGACAATGGTGGGGCGATGGCGTTCGAGGAGCTCCGGCATGCTCTCCGCCCGGAAGCGCCCAGCCAGCACCACGGCGCTGCCTGCCAGGAGCGGCGCGAGGAGCTGGTTGTTGACGCCGTTGGTGTGATGCAGCGGCATGACGTGCAGCAGCTTGTCGCGCGAATCCAGGCCGGTGCGTCGGATCACGCCGAGGGAGTTCGCCAGCAGTCCGCCGTGGTTCTGCAACACGCCCTTCGGCTTGCCGCTGCTCCCCGATGTGAAGAGCAGGAAACCGTCGCTGGACGGCTCGAGCTCGGAAGACCAGAAGGGCTGGGCGGCCGAAGGCGCTTCGGTTCTTCGCAGCCGACGCTCGGGCGCGATACCGGTCTGCTCGGCCGCGGCCTCGTTGGCCGCGTCGAAGACGATCCAGCGGAATCCGGCAACTCGGGTGCGGCGCCGCGCTTCCTCCGCACCCAGCCTGGGCTCCAGCGGGCACGGGCAGGCGCCTGCGACCATCGCACCCAGCAGGGCGATCGCGAAGTCGGCGGAACGCTCCATGGCGATCAGTACCCGGTCGCCCCGGCGAACTCCGGCCGTGCGCAGCCATCCCGCACAGCACCCTACGGCCTCCAGCAGTTCTCCGTAGCTGTATCGGCGCGCGTCGTCGGCGAGCGCGGGCGCATCCCGCGTCGCCGGGTTCGACCAGGCGGCGCGATACCGATCCGGCAGCAGGGACCCGCGCTCGATCCGCATCGCCGATCAGCGCAACTTCACGCCCGCGTCGCGCTCGAACTGTCCGTCCGCGTCCAGCACGGCCAACGCTTCCAGCTCCCGTGCGGAGGGTAATGCACAGGGGGACGCGCCAGTCGCGTCGAAGGTGAAGCCGGTGCGCTCGATCACCTCCCCGAGGCTCGATTCGGGATGCCACGACTGCAGCGCGAGCCGCCCGTCGCGTTTCACGAAGACGGCAATCGGCGTCACCACGCCGTGGAAGCCGCCCCATGACGTACGGAAGTCCAGCTTCTCGACGAGGGTGCGCTTCGAGTGCTCGGTCCGCCAGGTGCAGGCGCGCCGCGCCGTCGGCAGCATCACCGCGCCGCCGCCGCCGCCCGGCAGCCTGACCTTGGGCTTGTGCCAATCGCCGATCGCGGAGTTGTTGGCCGATCCTTCGCCGTCGATCTGGGCCGCGCCCAGGAACGTCAAGTCCATCCGGCCCCGGGTGCACAGGTCGTAGAAGTCCTCGTTGGCGAAGATCGACGCCGAGTGCTCGGCGAGGACAGGGTCCGAGCTGGACAGCGGGATCCTGGACGGCGTGGGGTCCACGCCTCCCGCCACGTTGATGTAGGTGAAGGGAAAGTCGTAGGCCTTCCTGGCCAGCAGGCACGCCAGCATGGGCATCGTCGAGTTGACGCCGCTGAAGGTGATCTCGTTGGGGCGGATGAAGCGCGCCAGGTTGATCACGATGAAGGAGAATCCGGACCACTCAGCCATGGCTCGCCTCGGTGACTTCGGGCGCACGGGCCATGTGTGCAGCCAGCGCCTCATCGCCCTTCGGCAGGTACGCCTCCACCGCCGGGTAGTCGATCTCGTAGAGCGGCCAGCACGACCCCGGCCACGCCCCGCGAGGCACGACGGCAAACGCCTCCACCATGAAGTGAGGGACCAGCGTCGCTTCCGGCTGCGCCGTGAAGACGCTGGTGTCGACGACGCTTTCCGCGACAACCAGCACACGCCTGGCCGCGCGGGTCATGATGCGATCCCAGTGGTGCGTGCCGGCGACGCGCACGTTGCCCTGGGCGTCGACTTCCGTGGCATGGATGACGGCGAAGTCGGGAGTGATCGCGGGGATCACCCAGACCGGATCGCCTTTGCCGTACGGATCCTCGAGGCACTTCCAGCCATTGAGGGCCGGAATATCGCTTCCGTGCAGGCCGCCGCAGGGCTGGAACGGAATGCCGAAGGCCGCGGCGCGCAGGCCCGCGGTGAGGCTGGCGCACGCATGCTCCTCCAGCCGCGTGGCGCCGCTTTCAATGGCGCGCCGGTAGTACGGGGCAAGGCCGAAGTTGCCTTCCATTGCGACGATGCCTGCGCGCACGGACTTGACCGCGCCGGCGCGGCACAGGATGTCGATGTCGTAGCCCGGGGACTGCTTGATGACTTCCAGGTCGGTGATGCCTTGCCGGATCAGCTCCCGCACGAAGGCAAACGGGCCGCGATGCAGGAAGCTGCCGCCGAGCGCGAGCGACGCGCCGCTCTGCACCTTGGCGACGAGCTCCTGAAGGGTCAGCTGCTTGTCGGCGGCCCCGAATCCACTTTTCACGATACTTCTCCTAGGCGGCGCGAAGGTACTGCGCGATGCGCTGCTTCAGGCCGGGACGCGCGGCGGACCGCACGAGCCACGCCAGGTCCGAGTCCGAATCTGCCGTGGAAAGCACGTCGTAGAGTGCTCTCCGACTCCAGTCGGAAAGTATGGCAGCCTTCGCGCGTGCCTTCTCGACGACCTGCGGCCACTCGGCCTGGTCCGCGATGCCGTGCAGGAAGCCCATGTCGCTCGCCTGGCGCGCGCCGAAGGTCGCCGCCTCCTCCTGCAGGCTCGCGGCGCGATCGCGACCCACGATGTCCCCGAAGCGCCGGGTGCCGAGGACCAGTCCGAACTTGAGGCCGGGCATGCGGAAGGTCGCATCGGACGATCCGTATCGCTGACGGCACGCGGCGATGAGGTCGACCCCGGCGCCGAAGTTGCGGCCGTGCGCCAGCGCCACCGTGAGGCACGGAGAGGACGCGATCGCCTGGAGCAGCATCTCCACGCGGATGAAGCGCAGCACCAGCTCGCCTTCGGATTGCTGCTCGACGTCCGCGAGGTCGAATCCCGCGCAGAAGCTGCGGCCCTCGCCGCGAAGGACCAGCACCCTCGCCCCTTCCCGGGGTGCCCTCTCCACCAGTTGAAGCAAGGCCTCGACCAGTTCGGCCGACAGCGCATTGCGCTTGTCGCCGCGGTTCAACGAAACCGTCCAGACGTCGCCGCCTTGCTCCAGGGTAACGACGCTGCTCATGCAGCCCCCTCCCCTGACCCCTGGCGCAGGGGCTGGAGAATCTCGTCGTTGTGCTCACCGAGCGCGGGCGGTCGTCGCAGTGCCGGCGCCGCCTCGCCACCAAAGCGGATGGGCGAGGCGAAGCTGCGCGTGCGCTTGCCGTTGGGCAGATCCAGCGGCTGTACCCAGCCCATGTGCTCGACCTGCTCGTCGGACAGGATCTGTGAATAGCTGTTGATCGGCGCGCAGGGCACGCCGGCGGCACGGAACCTCGAAAGCCACGTCTCGGTATCCGCCTGGGCGAACTCCTCCTCGAGGATGCGGAGCAGCGCCTCCTGATGCTTCGCGCGCAGCGTCGGACTCCCGAAGCGGTCGTCGCTCAAGAGGTCTTCCCGGCCGACGGTCTGGCACACCAACCGCCAGAGCGCGTTGTTGCCGGCGGCCATGCCGAAGTAGCCGTCCCGGCTGCGGAACACCCGGTAGGGGGCATTGCGCGGGTGTGCGGAACCGAGCGGTACCGGATCGCGCCCGCTGCCGAAGAACTCGGACGTCTGCAGCGCCGCGATGCCAAGGGTCGCCCCCAGCATCGGGACGTCGAGATGCGTGCCCTCGCCGGTCGCCTGTGCGCGCCGCAGCGCCGAGACGATGCCGAACGCGCCGTACAGCCCGGCGGAGAAATCCGCGACCGGCACGCCACACTTGACGGGCGGACGCCCCGGCTCTCCGGTGACGCTCATGATGCCGCTCATGGCCTGGATGGTCAGGTCGAATCCGCCTTCCTGCGAGCGCGGTCCCGATTGTCCGTACGCGGAGATCGAGCAATAGATCAGCGCGCGATTGAGCTCGCGGAGTGCGCCATAGCCAACGCCGAGCCGATCCATGACGCCCGGGCGGTTGTTCTCTATCAGGACTTGTGCCGTCGTCGCGAGACGGCGCAGGAGCTCCACGTCGCCCGCGTCCTTGAGGTTGAGGGTGACCGAGCGCTTGTTCCGGTTGAGCGAGGCGAAGTTCTCGCTGTAGCCATCGTTGATGGGAGGCCAGCTGCGCAGCGTGTCGCCGCCGTCGGGATTCTCGACCTTGATGACATCGGCGCCCATGTCCGCGAGCAACATGCCGCAGAACGGGCCTGCGGCGACGTTGCAGACCTCGATCACGCGAACGCCGGCGAGCGGCAGCAAATCGGAGGACATCGTCTGGACCATCGTGCTGCAGGCTACAGCTTCACCTGCGCGGTCTTCTGCACCCGGGTCCACTTGGCGACCTCGCCCTTCACCATCTCGTCCATCCGCTCCGGCGACGTGGCGACGGCGTCGGCTCCGGCCTTCTTCATCGCCGCCTGAACCTCGGGTTTCTTCGCGATCCGCTGCATGGCGGCGGAAGCCTGGTCGACGATCGCCTTGGGCGTACCCTTCGGCGCGAACAGGCCGTAGTACGTCGTCACGTCGAAGTCGGGAAGGCCGGATTCGCGAAGCGTCGGCAGGTCCGGGAGCATGTTGCTGCGCGCCGCGCTGGTGAGCGCGAGGATCCTGATCTTCGGATTGTCGATGTGCGCGCTGAGGGCAGGGAGCGTCTCGAACACGACGTCGATCTGGCCGCCCAGCAGGTCCGTCATCGCTGGGCCGCTGCCCTTGTAGGGGACGTGGAGCAGGTCCACCTTCGCCGCCTGCTTGAAGTACTCGCCGGTCATGTGCTGCGTGGATCCATTGCCGGCCGAGCCGTAGGTAAGCCCCTTCGCCTGCTTGCCGGCGTAGTCCAGCAGCTCCTTCAGGTTCCTGGCCGGGAGGTTGGCGCTGACGGCGAGTGCCAAAGGCACCCCGGCGCCCATGGAAACCGGCAGGAGATCCGTCGCGAGATCGTACGGATGGTTGGTCGCAGCCACGGCGTGGATCGTCAGGCTGCCGATCGCCGCGAAGAGCAGCGTGTAACCGTCGCCGTTCGACTTGGCCGCGGCCTCCGCACCGATCTGGCCCCCGGCACCGGGCCGATTGTCGATGACGACCGATTGCCCGAGCTCGGTCGACAGGTGTGGCCCATAGATGCGCGCCGTGATGTCGTTCGCCCCGCCCGGTGGATAGGGCACGATCATCCGGATCGGCTTCGTGGGCCACGCTTGCGCGAAAGCGGGGCCGAAGGCGGCGGCACCCAGGATCGCGCAGAGAAAGTCACGACGGTACATGGGGAGTCTCCCTGAAGAGGGCGCCGGATGCGGCGCGAAGCGAAGAGCCCCACTCTCCCATGGTTCCCGTTTACGGGTCAAAAGTTCCACATTTGGGAACGCCCCGAGGGCCCGCGCCTGCCGCCTCAGCCATTGTAGAAGCGGCGGCCGCGCCTGCGCAGCCAAAGGCGCACCAGGTGGCGCTTGCGGTCCTGCTCCGCGTGGTCGATGTAGCCGGTGCGGCGATGGCCAAGGCGCCGGTTGTCGACGATCTGGATCTGGCCCGGCTCGAAGATGAACTCCCGCGCGAGGCGCTGCTGGTTCATGATGGACTCGAGGGTTTCGAGTGCCTCCTCGCCCATGGGATCGAGCGAGATTCCAGCCATGCGGTAGCCGTTGATCACGTGCCGGTGGGAGAGGCGCGCCGTCAGCTGGCCCCCTTCGACCTGCATCAGCGGGTGGCTGATCACAGGCGGCGCATCCGGTGCGTGCTCCTTGTTGCGATCGAACAGATAGGGGGCGAACAGCCGGTCGACGAGATCCGGGCGTTTCTCCAGCAGGGCGTTGTAGGCCGTGTGGAAGCTGACGATGCTGCTGATCCCGCCTTGCTTCGCCGTCCTCAGGCAGAGCAGCGCGACGTAGTCCGGTGCGCACAGGTTGTAGCTGTTGTCGGTATGGAAGTTCTGCTCCGCGTTGGTCACATCAGGCCGTACCCCGTTTCCCGGCGGCCTTCCGAGATCGCGCACGTCGTAGATCATCTTGCCGTCCCAGCTCTGGGCCACGGGGCGGCAAACCATCTGGGAGAGAAGCCAGTACACTGCCTTCGCTTCCTCCTTGGAGAACGAGTCCATGGGCAGCCGATCGATGATGACGAAGCCGACGCCGCTATCCAGCGTGTGCCTGACACGCCCCATCATGCGGGCGCATGCGGCCAGCGGGAACGCTTCCGGCTCGAGCATTTCGATCGGCAATGGGTTGTCGCGCAGCAGCGCCACGACGTGCTCGAGCTCGCGCCGGGCATCGTCCTCGAGCGAAACGATGCCGTCAGTGGGCTGCAGGCTTGCCGCGTCCCAGGCGATCGGTCCGGAAAGGGGTGAGCGGGGAATCGTGGCAGGCGCGCTGCGATCCACGTCTTCGAGGACTCGGGTGTTCTGCACGTGCTCTCTCATGCGATGGAAGCCGGAAAGGTCTCAGTCTAGTAGGCGTGCGTCTGCCCTGCCAACGAAATCCAACGATGGTTCTCCATCGCCGGGATCGATGGAGAAATGTCCGTTGCCAGCGTGAGCCCACCCTCTCCGACATGAACCTGAAACAGTTGACGACTTTCGTCAGGATCGTCGAGAAGGGCAGCTTCGCCGCGGCCGCGGAGGCGCTGCACACGACGCAGTCGACCGTGTCGGCACGGGTGAAGGAGCTGGAACACTACTTCGGCGTGGAGCTGTTCGATCGCAGCTCGCATCGGGCGCAGCTGACGGCGAAGGGCCGCGAGCTGTTCGGCATGTCGCGGCACGTGGTCGGCGAGCTCGAGCAGCTGCGCGATCGCATCGCCGACAAGCAGGCGCTCACCGGCACGCTGCGCCTCGGCGTCGTCGGCGTCGTGGCGGGCACCTGGCTGCCGGCGCTGGTGGGAGAGCTGCGCGAACGTCATCCCGCGCTGGAGCTGCGCGTCGAGGTGGCGCTCTCGCGTACCCTGCTGCAGAAGCTGCGGGGCGCCTTCCTGGACATCGCGATCGTCGCGGGACGGGTGGACGAAGACGACATGCGTGCCGAGCTCGTGGGGGAAGAGCCCTTCGCCTGGATGGCGAGCCCTTCACTCGGCGCGCCGGTTTCGCCGGTCTCGCCCTCGGACATCGCGCGGTTTCCCATCATCGCCTTTCCACCGGAGTCGTATCACCACGCGGTGGTGAAGGCCTGGTTCAAGTCGGGCGGCGTGCGCTTCCAGCCATCCATCACCTGCAACAGCATGGAAGTCATCTCCCGCCTGGTGGCCGACGGGATGGGCGTAGGCCTGCTCCCGAGCGAGTACTACGGCAACGAACTCTCGCTCGGCCGACTGCAGATCCTGGACGCGAAACCGCCCATGCCCGGTGCCGGGTTCACCCTGGTCTCGTTCGCCGAGCGAGCGACGGCATTCGCGTCAGCGGTGTCGGTTGCCGTGAGGGCGGTCACGCGCCTGCGGCGCGGCCCGGTCAATACGCCCGGGGATCAGGACGTTCCTCGCCGGCCCGCAACCGTACCCGGCCCAGGGCCGGGGCGGACTGTCCGCCGCCGATCGCATCGCTGACGCCCGCGGCGGCGGCGACGACCCGTGCCGACCATTCCGGCAGGACGGCCTTGCGAAAGCCCGCCGAAGGCCCGGAGATGCCGACGGCCGCGATGGCGCACCCGCGCGCGTCCAGCACCGGAGCCGCGAGGCCCCAGACACCCTTGCGCCATTCCGCGCGATTGACGGCGAAGCCACGCTCGCGAACCTTCCGCATCTCCCGCAGGAACACGTCCCGGTCGGTAATCGTGCTCTCGGTATGCTGCTGCAACGCTGCACAGGCCAACTCGATCCCGCGTTCGCTGCCGAAAGCCAGCTGAGCCTTCCCCGTGGCCACGCAGTAGGCGGGCACCCTCCCCCCGATCTGCGTATAGGCGCGGACCGGACGGTCGCTGTCGATCTTGTGCACGTACACCACCTCGATCCCGTCAAGGACGGAAAGGTGCACGCTTTCGCCGGTCGTCTCCATCAGCGCATTCATAGGCCGTTCGGCATGGCGCCGCAGGTCGAGCTTGCCCAGCACCGCCGAGCCCAGCTCCCAGAGCTTGATGGAGGGGGAATAGGTCCCGCTGTCCTCATCGCGAAGGACGAAGCGCGTGTCCACCAACGCCTGCATCAGCCGGTGCACGTTGCTCTTGGTGATGCGCAGCTCTTGGCCGATCTGGGTGAGATTCAGCGGTCGCTCGGCTCGCGAAAGCAATTCGATCACCGCGAGGCCCTTGAGCAGGGTGTTGTTCATGGAGGCAAGGCTGCTGCAGTGGTTCGAAGGCGTCAAGCGTACGAGCTGCGCCTTGCATTGACGTACGGCACAGGACGGCGGGATAGTCGCCCGCGCCGGGTGCTGCCAAGCTCAGGCGACCTTGAACTCGGTAGCGGCCTTCATCTCGGCCACCAGCCAGCGATCGCCATGGCGCCGGAACTGCGTCGAGACGAGCATGACGCCGGCCGGGCCCGCTATCGTCCGTGGCAGGGGCGCATCCTCGCCGTCGTCATGCTTGTACACGGTCATGTAGCAGACGCTGCTCGCCTCCGAGGCGGCCAGCTGGGTGACCTGGACGTTCGTGATGACGTGCCGGATCCGCTGCGTCCGGCTGCGCTGCGAGAGGGCGGCGAGACTCTCCTCGGCGCCGCGCAGGGCTTTTCCCTGGCGATGCCAGAGGGCGCCCGGCGCCATCAGGGCGACCAGCTCCTCGTACTGGAACTCGTCCAGGTGGTAGAAGAACTCGTTCAACAGTTGGGTCAGCTCGGCCTGGGCGGCAGGCAGCATGTTGCGATCGATCGTCATTGGAGAAGCGCTGGAGTTGGCGGAGGCGACATCCTACGGCACGGCCGAGCCGGCCCATCGAATCCCGCAGGCAATCGTCTGTTTTCCGGGCAGGTTGGTCTGGAGGCCGTCTCGCCGAGCCCATGGCGGTGACGCGGGGCGCGGCTGCCGTAGCTCGAGCAGGCTTAGCCGGCAACCGGCCGGTGCTCGGTGCCGGCGCCGGGCGTCAGGAACAGCATGGTGGTAGGGACCGACGTCCTCGCGGTGTGCCAGACGTTCGGCGGCACGAGCACGAAGGAACCTGGCGTCGCCAGGTGCACGGCGTGCTCACCGGCGCCCTCTTCCAGCACGACCGTGGCCTCACCGGACAGAAGCATGACCAGCTCCTCGCCGGCGGGATGACGTTCCCAGGTGTTCCACGGCTCGGAGAAGGCGAAGGCGGTCATGAGCCGGCCTTTCTCGAGCTGCGGCAGCTTCCCGGCGGAGAGCTCGCCCCAGAACGATTCCGAGACGCGAATCGGATCGGCGCGTCCGTCGTCGCGGAAGTGCAGGTAGGTGAGGAGAATGTCTTCGTTTGCGCTCATGCTTTCGGGATCGTGAGGCGGGGGTTTGCCAGAAGCCAGTCGGCGATCCGGTGCGCGATCAGGTCGCTGTTGTCGTCCATCATGAGCATGTGGGAGTTGCCGCGGATGTCCAGGTCAGGCAGCGACCACCAAGTGACGTCGCCTCCGGTCGACTCCACGTCCTGGCAGAAGGCCTTGGCACGATCCACCAGGCCGACCCACAGCGGGCTCGTGGAGATGTAGTCGCCATAGATGAAGAGGTGGCTCCGCCCCGCTACGCTGCCCTCCGTCAGGCCTGTGGCGAACCCCGAAGGCTCGATCGCGATCACCGCGCGCACCATGTCGGGTGCCGCACTTGCCGCACGGAACGCTATCTCGGCGCCATGGCTGTGCGCGAGCAGTACGCACGGGCCCACGCGTTCCAGCACCGCCCGCAGGCCGGCTACCGCGATGTCGTTGTTGCCGGGCCAGCGCGGCACGCCTTGCATCAGCAGCTCCGCCACGCGGGCGATCGGAAAACGCAGCCCTTCGAACGGCAGGCCTTGCGCCGGCAGGTCGCTTTCCGAGAAAGGGCTTCCAAACCGGAACAGCGTCCAGGCCTCCTGGGCGCTTCGCATGATCGGCGCCTCAGGCCAGGCCTCGGGGAAGGGACACCACCCCGCGCGCCCTCGCTCGACATTGTCGACCACGTTGACGACGAAGCCGCGGCGCAGGAAGGCCTGCAGCCACCCTTCGCGATCATCCGGGGTGCGTTCCCACATCGTGCCGCTGAATCCGCCGCCGTGCAGCAGGACCAGAGGCAACCCGAACCTGATGTCCTCGGGAACGAAGTACTGGACATAGGCCTGCTCGATATGGAAGAGGCCGTTGGGGTCGTAGCGCACCGCCGCGGACGCGGTGAAGGCGACGTCCCTCGTCGGCTGCCCGGTGATCCGGATGTTGCGGCCGCCGACGTGAAAGCTGCCGACCCGCGCCAGCCTGAGCGAGGAACCGGCGTGACCGCGGGCTAGTTCTTCACCTGTGGGCACTTGCTCTCCGACAGCGGCCAGACCAGGTCCTCGCCGGGGATCTCGGTGACGATCTTGTAGTAGTCCCAGGGGCCTGTCGACTCCGAGGGCTGCTTGACCTGCGCGAGCAGCATGTCGCGCACGACCAGTCCGTCCTCCCGGATACGGGCGTTGCGGCTGAACGCGTCGGTGATGGGAAGCTCACGCATCTTGGCCAGGACAGGGTCGGCCCGGTCCGTGCCCGCGGCCTCGATCGCCTTGAGATAGTGCAGCACCGACCCGTAGACGCCGGACTGCAGCATCGTGGGCGGCCTGCCGACCCGTTCGCGGAACTTACGGCTGAATGCGCGGGTGGCGTCGTCCCTGTCCCAGTAGGATGCGGTGGTCAGGAAGGTGCCTTGGGCGGCATCGAGGCCGAGGCTGTTCACGTCCGTCAGCAACAGGAACATGGCCGCGAGCTTCTGCTTGCCCGTGCCAATGCCGAACTCCGTCGCCTGCTTGATCGTGTTGATCGTGTCGCCGCCGGCGTTCGCGACGGCGATGATGCCGGCGCCCGAGGACTGCGCTTGCAGCAGGTACGAGGCGAAATCCGAACTGTTGAGCGGATGGTAGACGGCACCGAGCATCCTGCCGCCGTTGGCGGTGACGATCGCCTCCGTATCCTTCGCCAGTTGCCGGCCGAACGCATAGTCAGAGGCGATCGTGTACCAGGACTTGCTGCCCGCTTTGACCACGGCGCTGGCCGTGCCGCGTGCCATCGCATAGGTGGTGAAGGTCCACTGGACGCCATAGGGAGAGCATTGTGCATCGGAGACTGCGGTCGTTCCGGCACTGGAGACCAGCAGCACCTTCTTGCGCTCGCGCGCGATGGCCTGCACCGCCAGCGCGACCGAGGAGTTCGGAACATCCACGATGACATCGACGTTCTCGACGTCATACCAGCGGCGCGCGATCGCGGCACCGATATCGGCCTTGTGCTGATGGTCGGCGCTGATGACCTCGATCCGCTTGCCCAAGACGCTGTTGCCCAGCTCCTGCGCTGCGATCTCCGCTGCCGCCACCGATCCTTCGCCGGTCGGGTCCGAGACGACGCCGGAGAGATCAGTGAGGACGCCGATCTTGATGACGTCGGACGACACCTGAGCGATCGCCGCCGAACAGAAGAGGCCGACTGCGGCGACGGCCGCCGCGCACAGCCTGGAAGCAAGAACGGAGCATGAACCAGCAGCTATCGACATCATGAGGTGACGCGCCTTGGCGAACGGAAAGATGTGAACCATGATACCTCGTCGCAACCGCGCTTCCGACCCCTGTCAGAGCTTGCTCCGCCGCTTGAGCAATCGCTCCCGCTTCAGCCGCGACAGCCGGTCGATCCAGAAGGTCCCGGCGAGCTGGTCGATCTCGTGCTGATGGCAGACCGCGAGCAGGCCCTCGGCATCCTCGGTCTGTTCCGTTCCCTGGAGATCCTGGTATGCGACGCGGATCCGCGCCGGGCGTTCCAGCTTCTCGGTCAGGCCGGGCATCGAGACGCTGCCCTCCTCGTGCCGGGCTGTTTCGGCCGAGGCGGAGACGATCCGCGGATTCACGTAGATGCGCGCGCTGCTTGCCTCGTCGAGCCGGATCACCATCAACTGCAGGAGCACGCCGACGTGGGGCGCCGTGATGCCGAAAGCCTGCGCGTCGTGCAAGGTGTCGACGAGATCCGCGGCGAGTGCCCGCAAGGCGTCGTCGAACTCCGTGACCAGGGCAGCCGGTTGGCGGAGGCGTGGATCGGGATAGGCGAGGATCGGGCGAACGGGCATGTATGGCAAGGATAGCGGTTGCGTGGATGGCGGTCTGTCCGCGAAGCGGCTGTATGATCGCCTCGTTCTGCTTCAGCAGGCCATATCTGGTGACGACCGGAGCACCGCGAACATGCCCGACTCCCTCAGCGACCTTGCCCGCGACCTGGATCGATTCGCCGCCGATCGCGACTGGCACAAGTATCACGCGCCCAAGAACGTGGCTTCGGCGCTGATCGTCGAGGCGGGCGAGTTGCTGGAGCACTTCCAGTGGATGACCGAGGAAGAGAGCCGCAACCTGTCACCGGAGAAGCTGGCCGAGGTGCGCGCGGAGATGGCTGACGTGCTGCTGTACCTGGTGCAGCTCGGCAACGTGCTGGATGTCGACGTGGTCGCCGCGGGGCGGGAGAAGCTGGCGGTCAACGCAAGGCGGTTTCCGATACGCTAGACGACGTGCGCCACATCACCCCGAACCGATCTGGCTTCGCGAGCGGCTTCGCAACAGTCTCACGAAGCGGACCATCGCCGCCGTTGGCTTGCGCCCCACGCGGGTAATGAGTCCGATCGGCGGCACCCGCAGCACGGTGTCCATTGACAGGCTGCACAGGAGACCCAGCCGACCGTAGTGGGCGGCGACCGAGCCCGGCATGATCGCCACCATGTCCGACGCCTCCAGCAGGCTGGTGGTGACGATGGTCGAGACCGTTTCGGTGATGTTGAGCGCGCGCGTGACGCCGGCGTCACGCAGCAGCGCATCGAAGAGCGTCCGCTGTGGCGAGCCGGCCGGCTGGAGGATAAGCGGGAAGGCGATCAGGTCCTCCAGCGCGATGCGTGATCGCAAGGTCAGCGGATGGGTGGCGCGGACCACCACCACCTGCTGCTCGTCCAGGAGCGGCACGATCCGGTAGTCGTCCGAGAGCGCGCGGTTCTGCAGGCGCCCGAGCACCAGGTCGAACTCGCCGTCGGCCAGTTGCTCGATGACGCGATCGCTGGTGCTGACGGTGATGCCCAGCGCCACGCGCGGATGGCGTTCCTTGTACTCGCGCACCACGTCGGCGAGCAGGCCGGGGACGGCGCCGGCGACGCAGCCCAGTCGCAAGGTACCGCGCAGGCCCGAGCCGATCGCCGCCATCTCGTCGCGGGTGGCGGTGAAGTCGGTCAGCACGCTGCGCGCGTAGCGCACCAGCACCTCCCCGGACGGGGTGGGCGCCATGCCGCGCGAAAGCCGCTCGAAGAGGCGGACGCCGAGCGCATCCTCCATCTGCTGCAGCAGCTTGCTGGCGGCCGGCTGGCTGATGTTGAGCGCGCTGGCCGCGCGGCCGAGGTTGCGCTCGGCATCCAGCAGCGCCGCGAGGGCAAGCTGGCGCGTGCGCAATCGCAGCAGGGTCGAGAGGTCGGTGGTTCCGGCTGGACTGGAGGTTGCCATATACCTCAGTATATGGATCGATGCCCAATTGCCATTGGAACGGAATCCGTGGCCGGGCTACTCTCAACGGAACGCCGGGCCCCACTACCCCCGATTAGGAGACGAAGATGAGCGTTACGCGTAGGCGCCTGATCACCGCGATCGCCCTGCCCCTTGCCGTGCAGCTCGGCATGGTGGGCACTGCCACGGCACAGGGCGGCACGTCCTATCCGTCCGAGCCGGTGCGGATCATCGTCGGCGCCTCGGCGGGCGGTGGCACCGACATCCTGGCCCGGATGCTGGCGGCCCGCTTCGAGCAGGACTTCAAGCAATCGGTGGTGGTGGAGAACCGGCCGGGCGCCTCCAACACGATCGCGGCGGAGATGACTGCGCGTGCCAAGCCCGACGGCCACACGCTGCTGGTCGCGACCAATACCGGCCAGGCCATCGCGCCGCACCTGCTGCGCCTCAAGTACGACCCGCTGAAGGATCTGCAGCCGGTCGGCCTGGTGGCGATCATGCCGAACGTCCTGGTGGTGGCGGCGGACTCGCCCTACAAGTCCGTGAAGGACCTGGTGGCGGCGATGAAGGCGCGGCCGGGCACGTTCAAGTACGGGTCTTCCGGCATCGGCAGCACCCAGCACATCGCGGGCGAGGCCTTCAAGCTGGCCACCGGCGTGGACGCCACGCATATCCCCTACAAGGGCAGCTCGCAGGCCCACATCGACATCATCGGCGGCCAGGTCGAGCTGATGCTGGACTCGATCTCGTCGGCGATGTCGCAGATCAAGGCAGGCAAGTTCCGGCCGCTCGCCGTGAGCAACGACAAGCGCCTCTCGGAGCTGCCCGACGTGCCGACCCTGGCCGAGGAGGGCGTGGAAGGCGCCAACGTGGCCACCTGGTACGGGCTGCTCACGACGGCTGGCGTGCCCGCCGAGGTCACGAAGCGGCTGAGCGAGGCGTTGGCCACCGCGCACCAGCATCCGGACGTGAAGGCGCGGATCGGTGGGCTTGGCGGGAGCACGCAGCCGATGTCGGTGGAGGAGTTCGCCGCGTTCAACCAGCGCGAGTTCGAGCGTTACGGCGCGCTGGTCAAGGCCGCGAACATCAAGGCCGAGTGAGACGGCAGCCGCCGGCGGCGGCACCGCCCGGCTTCCACAGCGACAGGCAGAGCGACAAGGCAGGATGACGTGATGAATTCGAGCGTGCCTCGCGTGGCCGTCCTCCCAGGCGACCCGGCAGGCGTCGGCCCGGAGATGACGGTCCGGTTGCTGCATGACGAGGCGAATCGTGCGAAGGCCGAGCTGGTGCTCATCGCCGATCCACTGGTGCTGCAGGCCGGCGAGCGGATCGTCGGCCAGGGTCCGGTGCCGGTCACCGCGATCGAGCGGCTGCCGGCGCCGGACGAGCCTGCGCAGGCCGGACGCGTCCTGTTCCTGGCGCTGGAGGCGCTGGATGGCGTCGCCCCGCCGCTGGGCGTCTGCACAGAGCAGGCGGGGCGCTCGGTGCTCGCGTCGCTGGATGCGGCATTGGATGCCGTCGCCGCCGGCCAATGCCACGGGATCGTCTTCGCGCCGTTCAACAAGCATTCGCTGCGCCTCGGCGGCATGACCGAGGAAGACGAGTTGCGCTACATGCAGAGCCGGCTCGCCGTGGAGGAATTCGTCTGCGAGTTCAACATCACGGGCAAGCTGTGGACCTCGCGGGTCACCTCCCACGTGCCGGTGCGGCAGGTGGCGGAGCTCATCACCGAAGCCGCCGTGTGCGATGCGGTGCGCATCATCGACCGGGCGTTGCGCAGCGCTGGGGTGGAGAGGCCGCGGATCGCGGTGTCCGGCCTCAATCCGCATGCGGGCGATGGCGGTTCCATCGGCAGCGAGGAAATCGAGGTCATCGCGCCGGCGATCCGGACGATGCAGGCCGAAGGCGTGGACGCGAGCGGGCCGTGGTCACCCGATACGGTGTTCGTCGCGGCCCGGCGTGGTGACTTCGACGCCGTGGTCTCGATGTACCACGACCAGGGCCAGATCGCGATGAAGCTGCTCGGCTTCGAGCAGGGCGTCACGCTGCACGGCGGACTGCCGGTGCCGGTCGCGACCTCGGCGAGCGGCAGCGCGTTCGACATCGCCGGCAAGGGGGTCGCGCGGGTCGAAGGGCTGGAGCAGGCGTTCGGGATCTGCTGCCGGATGGCGGGCGCGGTACAGGCGCGTCGCCCGGCTGGCTAGGATTCGGCGGCGCGCCCCACCGCTCCTCACCCGCCGAGCTTCATCTCCAGGATTCGCAGCCCCGCGGCGTACCGCCGTGCGGACGAACGGAGTACAGTGACGGCGACGATGACCGATCCGGATCCCACTTCCTTCGAAGCGAGCCTCGACGCCGGCCGGCCACCCGCCGCTGCATCGCCGCCGCTTCTCGCCCTCTGGCACGGCCTGCGCGGCGACTGGCAGACCGCGCACGAGATCGTCCAGGCCCAGGACGACCGCGACAGCGCGTGGGTGCATGCCTGGCTGCATCGGGTCGAGGGCGACCTCGCCAACGCCGACTACTGGTATCACCGCGCCGGCAGGCCGTCCGCAAGCGGCGACACCCCGGCGGAAGGCGTCGCGATCGCGCGGGCGATCGGCACGCCGCCTGGTTGATCAGCGTGGGGGCGCGGAGCGCGCCGCGTCGACGAATGCGTCGTGCACGCTCAGGTAGATGCGGTCGCGCAGCCGCTCGCCGAGCTCAGGGCTCTTCAGCCGGTCCATGACCGGCCCCTTCACTTCCGCCAGCATCAGCCCGATGCCGGCGCTCAGGCGGCCGACTGCGCCAGCTCGTAGAGCTTGCCCGAGCGCGCACCGGACCGGCAGAAGGCCAGGACCGGGCCCGGCGCCGCGGCCAGCGCCTCCCGCATCGCCGTTGCCTGCGCCGGGGTGATGGTGCCGCCCGCTACCGGCAGATGAACATAGTGCAGGCCGGCGGCACGAGCCGCCCGCGAGACTTCGTCGCTCGGCGGCTGGTCACCGGCCTCGCCGTCCGGTCGGTTGTTGATGACCGTGGCGAAGCCGAGCGCGGCGACCTCCGGCAGGTCCTGCGGCGTGACCTGCCCGGTCACGGCGAAGCCGGGGCCGAGGTGGCGAATGTTCAGGGGCATCAGTGCGCTCCTACCGGTAGCGAGGGTTGCGAGCGCCGGTCGAGGAGCTCGTGGACCAGCATCCCGGCCAGCATGGCCAGCACGAACACGGCCGCCTTGGGCTGCCCTGCGCCCAGGGAGACGATCGCCGGCCCCGGGCAGAACCCGGCCAGTCCCCAGCCGGCGCCGAAGACGAGTCCGCCGACGAGCAGGCGCTTGTCGATGTCGCGGGCAGTCGGCAGGTGCATGGCCCCGCCGAGGAAGGTGGTGGTGCGCTTCCTGGCAACGGCGAAGGCGAACACGCCGACCAGGATGGCGCCGCCCATGACGAGGGCAAGCGACGGATCCCAGCTGCCGAAGAGATCCAGGAAGCCGAGCACCTTGCCGGGATCGGTCATGCCGGAGAGGATGAGGCCGGTGCCGAAGAGCAGGCCGACCAGGAATTCAGTGAGGCGATTCATCGGTGTTTCTCGAGAGCGTCGAAGGGGGCATCGGAGGTAGAAAGAGGTCGGGCAAAGGGGGCGTCAGGCGAAGGCATGACGCCCGAAGTAGACCGTGACGAAGCCGGCGGCCATGAAGGCCACGGTTGCCGCAAGCGATCGGGGCGAAAGCCGCGACAGACCGCACACGCCGTGGCCGCTGGTGCAGCCGGAGCCGTAGCGCGTGCCGAATCCCACCATCACGCCGGCCACGAGCAGAGTCGCCCAGCTCGCATCGATGCGCACCGCCGGAAGGCCGACGACGACGGCGTAGAGCAGCGGTGCCGCCAGCATGCCCAGCAGGAACGAGACGCGCCAACCGCTGTCACCTGGCCTCGGCCGCAACAGGCCGCCCACGATCCCGCTGATGCCGAGGATGCGCCCGTTCAGGAGGATGAAGACCGCGGAGGCGAGCCCCAGCAGGATGCCGCCGGCAAGCGACGCCCAGGGCGTGAAGTGGTGCCAGTCGATCAGCACGTCGCTTCCCCCTTGGGTTGATCGCAGAACTGCTCGTACAGGACCTGCAGCACCGCCAGGGCCTGGGGGCTGGCGATGCGATAGTGGATCTGCTTGCCCTCGCGGCGGGTGGCCACCAGCCCTTCTTCCCGGAGCACGCCCAGCTGCTGCGACAAGGTGGGTTGTCCGATTCCGACCAGCTCCTGCAGCTCGCCCACGCGCCGCTCGCCTTGCGAGAGCTGGCACAGCAGGAGGAGCCGGTCCGGATTGGAGAAGACCTTCATCAACCGGCAGGCGGAATCGGCCGCGCTGCGCAGCGCCTGAAGATCGATTGCAACTTCGACCTGCACTGAGTCACCTCTTGGATGTCGATTAAGCTCCGGATAGTATATTGACAAACAATATATTAGTCAATAGAATAGGATTCATCCAAACCGAATACCAGGGAGCGCACATGAAACCCTCCGTCGAAGCCTTCTTTGACAAGGCCACCTGGACGATCAGCTACGTCGTCTACGACCGGCCGGGCGGCACCTGCGCGGTCATCGACTCGGTGCTCGATTACGACCCGAAGTCCGGCCGCACCCGCACCACGTCGGCGGATCGCCTGATCGACTTCATCCGGGAGAAGGACCTGAAGGTCGAGTGGCTGCTGGAGACCCATGCCCATGCGGACCATCTCTCGGCGGCGCACTATCTGCGCAGGCAGGTGGGCGGAAAGATCGCGATCGGCGCCGCCATCGCGCACGTCCAGGACGTGTTCAAGGGCATCTTCAACCTGGAGCCGGAGTTCCGGCCGGACGGCAGCCAGTTCGACCACCTCCTGCGGGACGGCGAGTCCTTCCGGATCGGCGAGCTGCATGCCGAGGCGATGTCGGTACCGGGGCACACGCCCGCCTGCATGGCCTACAAGGTGGACGACGCGGTCTTCGTGGGCGATACGCTGTTCATGCCGGACGTCGGCACGGCGCGCTGCGACTTCCCCGGGGGCGATGCCCATGCGCTGTACCGCTCGGTGCGCAAGCTGCTCGAGCTGCCGCCGCAGACGCGGCTCTTCATGTGCCACGACTACCCGCCCCAGGGCCGCGAGCCGGCATGGGAGACGACGGTGGCGGCCCAGCGTGCGGGCAACATCCACATCCATGATGGCGTGACGGAGGCGGAGTTCGTGGAGATGCGCACCCGCCGCGACGCCACCCTGGAGATGCCGACGCTGATCCTGCCGTCGGTGCAGGTGAACATCCGGGCCGGCGAGCTGCCCCCTGCCGAGGACAACGGCGTGTCGTACCTGAAGATCCCGGTGAACGCGCTCTGAGCTGGAGAGACGAATGACCAACGGAAGCAACGAACAGGTGGTGGTCAACCTCACCCAGGAGGCGGACTATCGATTGCGGATCGAGTTCGGCAACGAGGTGCCGGCGCTGGTGGCGGACGAGCCGCCACCGCTCGGCGGCGGACAGGGGCCGTCGCCGGTGCAGCTTCTCGCGGCATCGGTCGGTAGCTGCCTGTCGGACTCGCTGCTCTTCGCCCTGCGCAAGTACAAGCAGGACCCGGAGCCGATGTCCTGCACCGTCCACGCGGAAGTGGGCCGCAATCCGCAGGGCCGCCTGCGCGTGCTGGGCATGAAGGCGGTGCTGACGCTGGGCGTCGCGGCGCGGGAGCTGGCGCACGTCGAGCGCGCGGTCCGCCAGTTCGAGGATTTCTGCACGGTCACCCGCAGCGTGGGCCCGGCGATACCGATCAGCGTGGAGGTGCGCGATGCGGACGGGGCGGTGTTGACCCAGCCGCAGGCGGGGGACGGCGCCGCCTGATACGCTTGGGCAATGGAACCACCCCGGCGCTCACTGCATTGGCTGCTTCCCGCGGGAGCCGGGGGCGGCGGCCCGAGATGAAGCCGTTCGCGAGGTGGGGCACGGGGTTCGTCGTCGTCGCCGTCGTCGTGGCCGCCTTGGCCGCGGTCCTGCTCTTCGATGCGCGGGCAACCCAGGTCCAGGTGGTACCGGTGGCCCGCGCGCGCATCGTGCAATCGGTGGTGGCCACCGGCCGTCTCAACGCGCCCGCGCGAATCGACATCGGCGCCGAGGTGACCGCGGTGGTGCAGGAGGTGCGGGTACGCGAGGGTGATCGCGTCCCGGCCGGGGGGCTCCTGATCCAGTTGTCGGACGGCGAGGCGCGGGCTGCATTGCAGCAGGCGCAGGCGGCGCTGGCCGAGGCGCGCAACCGCGCCGAGCAGCAGGCGTCGGTGGCGGCGCCGATGGCGAGCCAGGCGGTCGTGCAGGCACAGGCCGCTTTCGACGCGGCCGAGCGCGAGTTCCAGCGGGCACGAGACCTGGTGGCGCGAGGCTTCTACTCCCGCCAGCGGCTGGACGAAGCCCGGCGGGTCCGCGACACCGCGCGCAGCGTCCTGGAGTCGGCGCGCGTGCAGGCGCAGGCCAACGAGGACAAGGGCGTCGAGCGGGCACTGGCGATGGCGCGGGTGGAGCAGGCCACGGCCGCGCTGCAGGTGGCGCGGGCGCGGCTGGATCGCCTCGCGATCGTGAGCCCGGTCGATGCGATCGTGCTGGCGCGGCACGCCGAGCCGGGCAGCATGGCGCAGCCGGGCAGCGTGCTGCTGTCACTGGCGGCCCAGGGCGAGATGCGCATCGACGCCGGTATCGACGAGAAGCACCTGCGGCTCCTGCGGCCCGGAATGCCGGCTCGCGCGGAGGCCGACGCCTTTCCCGGCCAGCCGTTCGATGCCAAGCTCAGCTACGTCGCCCCGGCGGTCGATCCGCAGCGAGGCACCATCGAGGTCCGGCTGGCCGTCCCGGACGCGCCGGCGTTCCTGCGGCCGGACATGACTGTGTCGGTGGAGCTGCTCGGCGGCGAGAAGGCCGATGCGCTGGTGCTGCCCGCGGGCGCCGTGCGCGATGCCGATCGCGCGTCGCCGTGGGTGCTCGCAGTGCGCGACGGCCGCGCCGTCCGTGCCCCGGTGACGCTGGGCCTGCGCGGCGTCGGCGCCGTCGAGATCGCGACGGGGCTGGCGGAAGGCGACCTGGTGATCCCGCAGACGGAGAAGGCGGTGGACGGCGACCGGGTGCGCGCCACCGGCTCGACGGCGCCTGGGCGGGGCATCGAGGTGCCCTCCTTCATCTCCGGTTGAGGCGAACGGCGATGGCGAGCGGCGGACGCCGGCATGCCGTCTCGCGGTGGGCGCGCTGGATGCCCTTCGAGCTGCTGGTGGCCCTGCGCTACCTGCGCGAAGGCCGGATGCAGAGCGTGCTGATCCTCGCCGGTGTCACCGGCGGGGTCGCGGTCATCATTTTCCTCACCCAGCTGATCAACCAGTTGCAGGCGACCATCATCGATCGCTCGATGGGTTCGCAGGCCCACGTGGTGATCCGGCCGCTGGAGGAGGTGACGCGCCGGGTAGTGCCGGCAGAGGCGGACCGCGCGGTGGCTGCCGTCGTCCAGCCGCGCGAGCAGCGGCTGCGGTCGGTGGACCAGTGGGAAAGGATCGCGGCCCTGGCCGCCGCGACGCCCGGTGTCCTGGCGGTCTCGCCCGTGGCGAGCGGCCCCGCCTTTGCCGCGCGCGGCAGCAGCAACCGCAGCGTCGCGATCCTCGGCGTGCAGCCGGACGCCTACCGGCAGGTGGTGCGGATGGAGGAGTACATGACGCGCGGTCGCTTCGAGCTCTCCGGCACGGGGACGCTCATCGGCATCGAGCTCGCGCGCGATCTCGGCGTGGGCGTCGGCGACAAGCTGCGGGTCACCTCGGCGGAGGGCCGCAGCGAGACGCTGGACATCCACGGGCTCTTCGACATGGGCAACCGCGACCTCAACCGGCGCTGGGTCTTCGTGACGCTGAAGCTCGCGCAGACGCTGCTGGACCTGCCGGGCGGCGTCTCGAACATCGACCTTACCGTCACCTCTCTCTTCGACGCGAACCGGGTGGCCGACGAGCTGCGGGCGCAGACGGGCCTCACCGTGGACAGCTGGATGCAGACCAACGCCGGCCTGCTCAACGCGCTTTCGAACCAGAGCGTGTCAAACACGCTGATCCGCAGCTTCGTCGTGATCATCGTGGCGCTCGGCATCTCCAGCGTGCTGGTGGTGAGCGTCGTCCAGAAGCAGCGCGAGATCGGGATCCTGCGCGCGATGGGCGCGGGCCGGCGGCGCATTCTCGCGGTGTTCCTGCTGCAGGGCGGGCTGGTCGGGCTGGTGGGGTCGCTCCTCGGCATCGCGCTCGCCTACGGCCTGCTCGTGTTCTTCTCGCGGGTGATCAAGAGCCCGGACGGCGGGGCGATGTTCGCCGCCGAGCTGGCCCCGATGCTCGCGCTGCAGGCCGCGCTCCTCGCCTGCGTCGTCGGGCTGCTGGCGGCGGTGATCCCGGCCCGGCGCGCGGCGCGCATGGATCCGGTGCAGGCGATCCGCTCGTGACGGCTGGCACGGAGAAGGCGGGCGCCGCGGCGCCGATCCTGCGCCTCGCGGACATCCGCAAGCGCTACAACATCGGCACGCCGGTGGAGGCCGAGGTGCTGCATGGCATCGATCTCGCGCTGGCGCAGTCGGAGTTCGTCGCGCTGAAGGGACCGTCGGGCTCGGGCAAGAGCACGCTGCTCAACATCATCGGGCTGCTGGAGCGGCCGACCTCCGGGACGCTGGAGCTGGCCGGCCGGCAGGCGCAGTCGTTGGACGACCGCGAGCTGACCGGGCTGCGTGGCGCCACGATCGGCTTCGTCTTCCAGTTTCACCACCTGCTGCCGGCCTTCACGGCGGTGGAGAACGTGCTCCTGCCGTGGATCATCGCCAACGGCAGCGCAACCGAAGAGGCGGAGGCGCTCGCCTTCGACCTGCTCGCCGCCGTCGGGCTTCGCGGCGCCGAGCACAAGCGCCCCGGCGAGCTCTCCGGTGGCATGCAGCAACGCGTGGCGATCGCACGTGCGCTGTCCATGAAGCCCCGGCTGATCCTTGCGGACGAGCCGACCGGCAATCTCGACACCGTCACCGCCGACGAGATCTTCGCGCTGCTGCGCAAATTCAATCGCGACCATGGCAGCGCCTGCCTCATCGTGACCCACGATCCGCGGCTCGCGGAGCGCTGCGACCGGGTGATCGAGCTGGTGGACGGGCGGGTCGTGAACGGGTCGGCCTTGCAGGGATAGCACGACGCGAAAGCCTGCACCGGCCAGGCAGGAGCCCTCCTGCACGCCGCCCTGCCTCGCGCTACAGTAGGTGGCATGACCAGTACCGCAAGCACGAAGCGAAGCGGCTCCGCGCTGCCGGCCCCGCCGATCCAGCCGATGCTCGCCAGGATCGCGCAGGCGATTCCCGCTGAGCCTGGTTTCCTCTTCGAGCCCAAGTGGGACGGCTTTCGCGCGATCGTCTTTCGCGAGGGGTCGCAGGTGGTGCTGCAAAGCCGCGAGTTGAAGCCGCTCAATCGCTACTTTCCGGAGCTCGAGCAGGCGCTGGTGGAGATCCTGCCGCAAGGCTGCGTGCTCGACGGCGAGATCGTCGTCGCTTCGCCCGATGGACTGGACTTCGATGCGCTCCAGCAACGCATCCACCCGGCTGCGTCGCGCGTGGACAAGCTGGCGAGGGAAACGCCGGCGCGCTTCGTCGCCTTCGACCTGCTGGCGGCGGACGGTGCCTCCACGATGGCGTTGCCGCAGGCCGAGCGACGCTCACGGCTGGAGCGCTTGGTGGCGGGCATGAAGCCGCCGCTTCATCTCACCCCGGTCACGCGGGACCCGGCCGAAGCCGAGCGCTGGCTCGCGCAGTTCGAGGGCGCCGGGCTCGATGGGGTGATCGCGAAGCTGGAGTCCGCCGTCTACCAGCCTGGAAAACGGGCGATGCTCAAGATCAAGCACGTCCGCACGGCGGACTGCGTCGTCGCCGGCTTTCGCTGGTACAAGGACCGCGACGATGCGATCGGCTCGCTGCTGCTGGGGTTGTACGACGAGGCCGGTGTGCTGCATCACGTGGGCATCACCTCGTCGTTCAAGATGGCCCGACGCGAGGAGCTGCTGCTCGAGCTGGCTCCGCTGCGCGTGGATGCGCTTGCCTCGCATCCCTGGCGCGATTGGGGCAATGCGACCGTGGGCGACGCGCAGCGCATGCCGGGCGCGCAGAGCCGGTGGAGCGGCGGCAAGGACCTTGGCTGGGAGCCGTTGCGGCCCGAGCGAGTATGCGAGGTCCGATACGACCATCTCCAGGGCGATCGCTTTCGCCATGCGACCCAGTTTGTGCGGTGGCGTACGGACAAGGCGCCGGCCGACTGCCGCTACGACCAGCTCGAGGTGACGACGCCCTACGAGCTGGCCAGGGTATTCGGGGCGTGACGGCGCGGGGCCCGGCCCGGACGTCGCCTTGACTCCTCCCCGCAGCGGGCTACCATTGGTAAAGAAGCATCGTTGATGCATCTTTAGGTGCCCCCTTGCACGAGGCGAGGCACCGCTTGGCAGCACCGCTCGAGAGGAGGATTCGGCAGATGGAAGCGATCGAACGCCGTGACCGGCACGGAGCACGCGTGGGCTGGCTGGCTGCGCCGTTGCTGGCGGCAGCGCTGTTGGTCGGCGGCATCGGCGACGCAGGGGCGCAGGACAAGGCCCCGCCGAAGGATACCGGGCTGACGCTGGTCACCGCCACGCCCGAGGAAGGCTTCGCGCTGGCCGTCAAGCTCTCCCAGAAGGCGGTGGCGACGACGCAGAAGAACGCCGACATCCGCAAGGCATTGCGCCCGGCCTATGCGCATGACCCGAACAGCCTGATAGCCATCTCCCATGTCGTCGCCACGCATTTCCAGACGATCGCCGCGGCCAACGACTACTGGCGCAAGTAGAGCCAATCTAGAGGGGAGGTCGATCAGCGGCGCCCAAGGCTCGCCCCAAGCCTGGGACATCGGGGCTCGATCAGCCGGACGCCTTCGGCCTCCCGACCGCGGACTTCGCCCGCCCGGTTGACGGCGGCGCGCGCCTGGGCTCGCCGGCGGCCTTGCGATAGTGCGGCGGCCACGGTGCATCGCCCTTGCCTTCCGCCTCGTGGCGCGCCGAGAGCTCCAGCAGCGGCTCGAGCGAATCCGCGTGGGCGTCGATCGCCGCATGCGGATCGCCTTGCGCCGCGAGCCGCTTCGGGACGGTCCAGAGCGTGAAGTCGGCCGGGTCGCAGTCCGGGAGCTCCTGCCAGCTGACCGGCGTCGACACCCTGGCGTCCGGCTTGGGCCGGACCGAGCAGGCCGAGCTCACGGTGCGATCCTTCGCGTTCTGGTTGTAGTCGACGAAGACGCCGTGACGCTCCTCCTTCCACCAGGCGCTGGTGGCGAGACCGGGCACGCGGCGTTCGACGTCGCGCGCCAGCGCGAGCGCCGCGCGGCGCACTTCGTCGAAGCTCCAGCGGCGCTCGATGCGCACCAGCACATGCATTCCGCGCGAGCCGGACGTCTTCGGCCAGCCGGTGAGACCGAAGTCGTCCAGTGCCGCGTGGACGACTTGCGCGACCTCGCGGATCTGGGGCCATTCCACGCCCGGCACCGGATCGAGGTCGATGCGCAGCTCGTCGGGATGATCGAGCGCCTCCGCGCGGACCGGATGCGGATGCAGCTCCAGGCAGGCGAGGTTCGCCATCCAGGCGAGGTCGGCGGCAGTGCGTGGCACCACCTCCTCGGCGCTGCGGCCGGACGGGAAGCGGATCGTGGCGACCTCCACCCAATCCGGCCGCTTCGCCGGGGCGCGCTTCTGGAAGAAGAACTCGCCGTCGATGCCGTTCGGGTAGCGCACCAGCACGCAGGGCCGCCCGCCGGCGCCACGCAGGGCCGCGTCAGCCACCGAGACGTAGTAATTCACCAGGTCCAGCTTGGTGACCCTGGCATCGCGGATCAGCAGCTTCCCCGGATGCGTGACGACGACCTCGCGGCCATCGATCCGGAGCGTGATGTCGTCGTTCGCGGTCGCCATGGGTCTGCGCCTATCCAGTGGGCTGTCCTAGGAATACCATGATTCCGCCGGCGACGTGCCAGCGCAGAACGCGCAAAGGGAGAGCTGCCATGGCCATGTACTTGACGCGCTTCAGCTATACGCCCGAAACCTGGTCCCGATTGACGAAGAACCCGGAGGACCGCCGTGCTGCCGCACGCCGGTACATCGAGTCCGTGGGCGGCAAGCTCCACGGATTCTGGTACGCCTTCGGAGAGCATGACGGCTACAACCTCTGGGAGGCGCCGGACAATGTCTCGATGGCAGCCGTCGCGCTGGCGCTGAGCAGCGGCGGTGCCCTCTCGCGCTGCGAGACGACGCCGTTGCTGACGGTGGAGGAAACCCTGGATGCCCTGGGGCGGGTCGGTAAAGTCGGCTACCAGACACCGGGAAGCCAGTAGGGCACCAGGACGGAGCTTCCCGATGATCATGAGGAGATCGATGGCCGCGCCGACCCCGCAGGTCTATCTTGCCGGTCTCGATGGCTGGATCGCCCGGCAGGCGCACTCGTTGCGCGAGGCGGTGATCGCGGCGGCGCCGCTCGACGAGTCGATCAAGTGGGGACACCTGGTCTATCACTCGAATGGGCCGGTCCTGCTGATCCGGGCAGAGGCGCGGCGCGTGCTCTTCGGCTTCTGGCGCGGCACGCTGCTCAGGAACATCGAGCCGCGGCTGGTGCCCGGCGGGAAGTACGAGCTCGCCACGATGACATTGCTGGAGGACACCTTGATCGATCCCGCGGTGGTGGAACGGCTGGTGAAGGCGGCCGTGAGGCTCAACCGGACGCTCGGCAATCCGCAACGGGCGGCCGGGTAGCCGTACCCCGTTCGCCTGATGCAGATCAAGCCGTACGCTGCAGATGAGTGTCCAATCGGACAGACATGACGAGGAGTCGTCCAAGGGAGTCGTCCAATGAAGCGCAACGTCGGCAGCATCGACCGCATCCTGCGGGTGGTCATCGGCCTCGCCCTGATCGTGCTCGCTGCGACAGGCAGCATTGCCGCCTGGGGTTACATCGGTGTGATCCCGCTGGCTACCGGGCTGATGGGCTCCTGCCTGCTGTACCGGCTGCTGGGCATCGACACGGCCGGCGCGAGCGGCAGGGCCTGATCGCGCCGGGCCGGCGCAACGCCGCTACGGCTCGGTGCGTCGACCGAGCCGCCCGCGCGCTCGAGTGAGCGGTCAGGCCGCCGCGGGTATGCCGCGGCGGCAGAGAACGCGCGCGACCAGCAACGCCGGCACCGCTACCGCGGCGGCCAGCGTGGTCATCTGCACCGGTGTCAGTGGCATCATCCCGCCACCGGGAGCCGCGAACATCAGGCCGCCCACGACAAGTGCGGCGCGCAGCGGCCATTCCAGGCGGCCCGTGCGACGCAGGTCGCCGACGCCCGGCTGGAACCCCTGGAGCCCGCCGCAGACCAGCACGATCCCGAGCACCGCGGTCACGAGGTGCAGCGGCAGCATGGACAGGTCTCCCTGCAGCACCATCGACGGATTCATCACGAAGAAGAACGGCACGAAGTAGATGATGGCGCCGATCTTCATCGCCTCGAAACCGGTGGCGATCATCGGTGCGCGGGCGAGCGATGATGCGGCCACTGCCGCGAGCGCGACCGGCGGCGTGATGAAGGAGACCATGCCCCAGTACATCACGAACATGTGCACCGCGAGCGGGTTGAGGCCCACCTCCACCAGGCTCGGCGCGAGCAGCACCGCCAGGAAGATGTAGCAGGCGGTGATGGTCATGCCCATGCCGAGCACGAAGCTGGTGAGCGCGCCCATCAGCATCAGCAGCATCGGCGACTCGCCGGCGACGTGCAGCAGTGCCGTCGTGAGCGTGCCGGTGAGGCCGGTCAGCGAGAAGGCGCCGACCAGCAGGCCGATGCCCGCGAGAATGGCGGCGAGCTCCACGAACACGCGACCGTTCGCCTCCAGGAACCTGACGACGTCCCCCCAGCCCCAGCGGTGCCGCGAGAAGAGCTGGTTCAGCACCAGCAGCAGCCCGGTGGCGAGCCACGGCGCCCAGTTCTCCCGCTTCATCACGAGCAGCAGGAACACCAGCAGGACGATGACGAAGACGTAGTACCAGCCTTCGCGAAGCACCGTCGAGAGCCGGGGCATCTCCTCCTGCGGCAGGCCGACCATCGAGTGTCGCCCGGCGTGGCAATCGACCTGCATGAAGAGAGCGAAGAAATAGAGCACGGCCGGCACCGCGGCGGCCAGCGCCACCGTAGAGTACGGAACGTCGAGAAATTCGGCCATCACGAAGGCGGTGGCGCCCATCACCGGGGGTGCGAGCACGGCACCGGTCGAAGCGCACGCCTCGATGGCGCCCGCGGTGGTCGCGCGAAAGCCGGTTCGCTTCATCGCCGGGATGGTCATCGCCCCGGTGGTGAGGACGTTGGAGATGACGCTGCCGCTCATGGAACCGAGCAGGCCCGACGAGAAGACCGCCACCTTGGCGGCCCCGCCGCGGTAACGCCCGCACAGCGTGAAGGCGAAGTCGATGAAGAAGGTGCCGGCGCCGGTGAACTGCAGGGCGGTGCCGAACACCAGGAAGCCGATCACGATCTCGGCGAACGCGCGCATCGGCACGCCGAGCACGCTCTCGCGCGAGAAGACGTGGAACGCAGCGGTATCCAGGAGCGGCACCGATGCCGACCCGAAGGGCGCCGGCACGAGGCTCGCGAACATGGGGTATGCCGAGAAGATCGCCATGATGACGAAGAGCGCCGTGCCGCCCGCGCGCCGCAGGGCCTCCAGCACGAGAACCCACAGCGTTACCGCGCCCCACATTGCCCACCAGGGCGCGACGCTGGAAGCGCTGTACTCCCAGCCCGAGGCGGCCGAATCACGGGCGGTGAGCGCCATCGAGAGCGTGAGCGCCGTCGTGACGAGAAAGAGGAGAGCGTCGTACCACGGCACGCGATCCACGTGCAGGCCGCGCTTCACCGGGTAGATGACGAACGCGAGCGGCACCAGCGTCGCGACCAGTGCCCAGTAGTACTCCGTGTCGAGCGCCGTGAAGTCGACGAAGAAGCGCAGGTTGAACTGCTGGTTGAAGCAGAGCAGCAGCGTGAGCGTCGCCCACGCCGGCAGCACCCAGCGCCACACGCCCGAGAGCCGGCGCCGTCCACCCGCCTGGGGATCGCCCGGTTCCTCGACCGAGGCCTCGGACACGGGTGCTGTCCGGGTGCCGGCCCTGCTGCGGCTAGTCGAAGATCGGGTCGAGGCCCGCCTTCACCAGCGCATCCTTGCGCTGGGCCATCCAGCCCTTGTAGAAGGCATCCTTGTCGTCGGGCGGCTTGCTGTCCAGGTAGCCCTTCCATGCCGCGGCGAGGACGGACTGACGCTTGAGGAGCGCTTCGTTGTGCTTCTCCGCCTCCGGTGTCCAGGCCCCGGCCTCCTTGATCGCCTTCACCGCTCCGGGGTGATAGGGCAGCACCCAGGCGAGGTTCTGGCGCTTGAGCTCCAACCCGTCGGCCCCGGGAGCTCCGTTCTTGTAATCGTCGTAGTTGACGATCATCGCCTTGGTGAGGCCGTAGATGGTGTTGGCATCCTCCTTCGCGTACGCCATGAAGATCGGATACGGATAGGCCGGCAGCTCCACCGGGTTCTCCTTGGAGAGGCCGCCGGCGCCGCAGGTGGCCTGGTGCGGATAGAAGTACGGACCTACCTTCTGCACGCGTTCCCAGGCTTGCTTGTCGGCGCCGGGCGCAGGCGGCCAGAGCAGGCCGCGTGGCGAGGCATCCAGCTCCCGTGCCTGGCCGGAGATGGTGGAGGCGAAGGCCGCGTCGGCCTCGTTGTTCACCAGGCCCTTCCACATCGCGCCGTAGTTGGAGAACTCGACGATCTTCACGTCGTTGCGGGTCAACCCGGCGTAGGCGATCACCGCGAGCGCGTTCTGGTTGAGCGCGGGCGAGCCGACCACGAATCCCACGCGCTTGCCCTTGAGATCCTTGATCTCCTTGATGCCGGCATCCTTCGCGACGCCAAGCGAGAGGCCGTTGCAGGAGGTGGAGGCCAGCATCAGCTGCAGCGGCTGCGGGCCCCATTCGCGCACGCCGAACTCGAAGACGCCTTCCTGCGCGAAGTAGCCGCCCACGCCCATTGCGGAGGCTGCGGCCCGACCGCTCTTCACCGGCGAGAGGCGGGCGATGTCGTTGCCGCCCGGCAGCACGCGCAGATCGACACCGTGCTTGTCCTTGAGCATCTTGCCGATGGCCACGGCCATGTTGAAGCCGGACGAGCCGGTATCGTAGGCGGATACGGTGAGCGTGCTCGGCAGCTTGATCTCCTGCGCGGCGGCTGTCGCGCAGGCAATGCCGATCGAGAGGGCCGTGATGGCCGACAGGGACAGGGGCGCCGTGAACCAGCCCCTCTTGACAGGTGGGTGCATGGGTCTCCTCCGGTTCGCTGACCTCCCTGCGGCAGGAAGGCCGGCCCATGGTGCACCAGAAGCCGGGCCGGCACAAGGCGGAGATCCCCATAGGACGGGGATCGGGCCGTGGCGCGCTAGACTTGGCGGGCCGCGGAAGCGGACGTTCAGGCGACCGCGGCTCACTCGAGGATATGCTGCCATGCGACACGTAAGGACCCTTTGCCTTGTGGCGATACTGGCCGCGGCGGCCTCGGCGGCAGCGACCGGGGCAGCGGCCGAGGTGCCGCAGGCTTCGCCCTATGCGGGGCAGGAGAGCCGCCCCATCAAGGCGCTGTCGCCGCAGGAGGTCGAATCGCTGCTTGGCGGCAAGGGCATGGGGTTCGCCAAGGCGGCCGAGCTCAACGGGTATCCGGGCCCTGCCCATGTGCTCGAGCTGGGGGACGCGCTTGCCCTCAGCGAGGAACAGAGGGAGAGGACGCGCGCGCTGTTCCAGGCGATGGAGCGCGAGGCGATCGCGCTCGGCCGGTCGCTGGTGGAGGCGGAGCGGGACCTGGAGGCCCTCTTCTCGAGCCGGACCGCGACAGCGGAGAAGCTGGCCGCGGCGCTCGTCCGCACCGGCGAGCTGCAGGCGCGGTTGCGCGGCGTTCACCTGAAGGCACACATCGAGCAGACCGAGGTGCTTACGCCGCACCAGTCGATGCGCTATGCCGAGTTGCGCGGGTACGGACCTCAGCGAGTCCATCCGCCCGGCCAGGCGCAGCAGCAGCATCGGCACGGGCGGCACCACTGACATGAGCCGGTTCCTTGCGACACCTGCCGATCGCTACTTCGAGGACTACGTACAGGGCGACGTCTTCGAGTTCGGACCCATCGCGGTGGACGAGGACGAGGTGGTCGCTTTCGCCGAGCGCTTCGATCCGCAATCCATCCACACCGATCCGGAGGCGGCGGCACGCGGGCCGTTCAAGGGACTGATCGCGAGCGGCTGGCACACGATCGGGCTGCTGATGCGACTCTTCGTGGGGCACTACCTCACGGCGGTGGCGAGCCTGGCGTCGCCGGGGGTCGACGAGGTGCGCTGGACGAAGCCGGTACGGCCGGGCGATCAGCTCAAGCTGCGGGTCACCGTTTCCCAGACGCGGTTGTCGCGCTCAAAGCCCGACCGCGGGCTGGTGCATTCCTTCTGCGAGGGGATCAACCAGGACGGGGAGGTGGTGGTGAGCTTCAGGGCGATGAACCTCATCGGCGTGCGGCCGGCACCTCACTGATCCGGATGCGGCTCCGCCGCCACCGGCTCGCACCGCACCTCCGTCTTCACCGAGTTGGCGATGAAGCACTCGTCGTGCGCGCGACGATGCATGGCCTCGATGTCGGCGAAGCCCGGCAGCTTCTCGCCCGAGAAGCTCGCCCGCGGCCGCAGCGTCACCACGGACATCCATAGCCGGCCGGCCGGGCCGCGCTCCATCGAGCCGGTGGCTTCGTCGGAGTAGCGATCGACCCGGTAACCGCGCTTGGCCGCGATCGCGAGGAACCACAGCATGTGACAACTCGCGAGCGAGGCCACGAAGGCTTCCTCGGGATCCACCGCCGATGGATCGGAGCCGGGGACCGGCACCACGTGCGGCGACGACGAGCCCGCGACCTCGGCGCCGCCGTCGAAGCGAAGCAGGTGGCGGCGGCTGTAGCGGTTGTCGAGGAAGTCCTGGTCGCCGCGCAGCCAGAGGACCTCGGCGGTGTAGTTGCCCATGGCGCACTCTAACGCAAGCCGCGCGACGGCGCCCCGATCGGTGGGGCGCCGCGCACCTCGCCGGGGCGGGATCGGCGACCCTCCCCCGGCCGGCTTGACTCGGCCGGTGCCGGCGGCGGAGGATGCTCGGCTTCCCGGAGCCTGCATGACCGAAGTCGCTTCCGCCACCGTGACCGCGGCGCCCGCGCCGTCCCCCGGCCGCGCCCTGTGGGCGCTCCTGCTCGGCAACCTGATGATCGGCACCGGCTTCATGCTGCCGATCGGCATCCTGCACCACATCGCCGAGGACCTCGGCGTGACCGTGGCCACCGCGGGCGCGCTGATGTGGGCGGCCGGCGTGACGCTCGCGATCGGTGCGCCGACGATGGCCTGGGTGACCAGCCGCTTCGACCGGCGCCGCCTCCTGGCCACCGCGCTCGCGGCCTACGTGGTCGGGCATGGCGCATCGGCGCTCGCCACGGACTTCGGCTGGCTGCTCGGGTCGCGCCTGCTCACGCTGGTCGGGGCCGCCATCTTCTCGGCGCAAGCGGCAGCGACCGTCGCCCTGATGGTGCCGCCGGCCCGGCGCGCAGCGGCGATCGCGTTCGTCTTCATCGGCTGGTCGGTCGCGGCCGCGGCGACGGTGCCACTCACGAGCTGGGTCGGCGCGGTTGCCGGCTGGCGCAGCGCCTTCTGGCTGGTCGCGGTGGCCAGCGCCGCGGCGATGACCTTCGTCGCCGCGGCGTTGCCCGCCGGCCTGCGGGTGGCACCGGTCTCGCTGCGTACCTGGCTCGACGTCGCGCGCGATCCGGTGCTGCCGATGGTGCTCGCCGTCACGGTGACGCAGATGACCGGCGCCTTCGTGCTCTACACCTTCATCGCGCCGGAGGTGGAGCGGCGGCTGTATCCGTCGCCCACGCTGGTGGCGGGTCTGCTCGCCTGCTTCGGCGTTGCCGGCGTGCTGGGCAGTGCGGTCGCCAGCGGCATCGCCGGCCGCTTCCCGCCCGGCCGGCTGGTCACCATCGGCCTCGGCATCGCCGCGACCGGAGTGCTCTGCGTCGCGGTCGTGCCACCCTGGCCCGCCCTGTACGCGCTCGCCTTCTTCCTCTGGGGCCTCGCCGGCTTCGCGGTGCAGTCGCTGCAGCAGGCGCGGCTGATCGCGGTGCGGCCGGCCTTCGCGCCGGCGACGGCCGCGCTCAACAGCGCGGCGATCTACCTGGGCCAGGCGCTCGGCGGCGCGATCGGTGCCTCGATCATCGCCGGCGGCCATCCGGCGTGGCTCGCCTGGGTCGCCTTCGCGCTGGTGGCCGCCTCGGTGGGCGTCTCGATCGCGGCCGACCGCCGGGCCGGGCGCGCGGCCGCGCCTATTCCATGACCGCGGCGGCCGGCTCGCCGAACTGGCGGATGAACAGGTCGCGGTAGAGACCGTCGTCCGAGGCCAGCAGCCGGTCGTGTCCGCCGTCCTCCACGATCCGGCCGCGATCGAGCACCACGATCCGGTCCATCCGTCGCAGCGTCGAGAGCCGGTGGGCGATCACGAGCGTGGTCCGGCCTTCCATCAGTCGCTCGAGGGCGGCCTGCACCAGTCCCTCGCTTTCGCTGTCCAGGCTGGAGGTGGCTTCGTCGAGCAGCAGGATCGGCGCATCCGCGAGCATGGCCCGCGCGATGGCGATGCGTTGGCGCTCGCCCCCGGAAAGCTTGACCCCGCGTTCTCCCACCGGCGTGTCGTAGCCGCGCGGCAGGTCGACGATGAACGCATGCGCGTTGGCCGCGCGCGCCGCCGCCTCGATCTCCGCCTGCGTGGCGCCGGGTCGGCCGTAGCCGATGTTCTCGGCGAGCGATCGATGGAACAGGATGGGATCCTGCGGCACCACCGCGATCTGCCGGCGCAGTGACGCCCGCGTGGCCGCGGCGATGTCCTGGCCATCGATGAGGATGCGTCCGTCCTGCAGCGGATGCAGGCCGAGCAGCAGCCGCGTAAGCGTCGACTTGCCCGAGCCCGAGCGACCGACAAGCCCCACGCGCTGCCCTGGCGGGATGACCAGGTCGAAGTCCTGGAAGAGCGGCGCCGCGGCGTTCTCGTGCCGGAACAGCAGCCCGTCGAACGCGATCGCGCCTGCCTCGACCACGAGCGGTCGGGCCCCCGGCCGATCGAGATCCTCCGGCCGCTCCGACATGAGCTGCGCGAGCTCCTCCATCTCGTTCAGCGCCTTCTGCAGGTCGCGCACGTTCATGCCCACGTTGCGCAGGTAGCCCTGCAGCACCAGGAACGCGGTGATCACGAAGGCGAGGTCGCCGACGCTCGCAGCGCCGGTGCGCCACAGCCAGAGCGCGACCGCCAGCGTGATCGCCTGGAGCAGGAGCAGCACCAGCGACTGGAAGAAGCCGAAGGCCGTGCCCCGCATCCAGGCGCGATGGGTCCGTTCGCGCCACTTGTTCGCCACCCGATCGAGCCGGGCGCGTTCGCGCCGCTCCGCGCCGAACAGCTTGACCACCAGGTTGCCGCCGATCGAATCCGCGAGCGCGCCGCCAAGCCGCGAGTCCCACAGATTGGCCAGGCGCGAGATCGGCGAGACCAGCTTCACCGATACCAGCGCCACCACCACGACGTAGAGCAGCACGCCGAGGCCCGTCACCAGGCCTACGAGCGGCATGTGCATCGCCAGCAGCGCCGTGGTCCCGGCCATCACCACGAGCAGCGGGATCAGCTCCACCAGCACCGTGTCGTTGAAGAGGTCGATCGCCCAGGTGCCGCGGGTGACCGCCCGAACCGTCGAGCCGCCGAAGTGGCTGGCGTGCCAGTCCAGGCCGCGGTTCTGGACCCGCTCGAACCCGTCGCGGATGGCGCGGCTCATCGCCGCGAGGGTGAGCCGGATGATGCCGAACCAGGTGCCGTGGCGGGTGACCAGCGCCACCGCCGCGAGCGCGAGAAAGAGCGCGGTCGCGCGGATCGCGGCGTCCAGGTCCGCGTCGGCGGGCGCATCGCCGGCCGCGGCCAGCGTATCGACCAGGCGGCCGGCGGCGAGCGGCATCAGCACGCTGGCCGCGGCGGCGGCGAGGCCGAGCGTGAGGATCAGCGCCACCAGGCGGCCCTGCCCGCGCCATTGGTGGCAGGCGAAGCGCAGGGTCGCGCCGAGAGTCACGCGACGGGTCGCGTGCGATTGTCCTTGATTCGACATGACATTGGGCCGCGACGCGTCGCCGTCACGGCTGGGGCAATGGTTGCAAAGGGAACAGGAGCGGATCGCCGGCCGGACGCCTGCGGGAGCGGGCGTCCACGGCGACGTGCGCGAGCGCACGGGCGGAACCCGTGCCCGCCGGCGCGGGTCAGGTCCGGTGGCGGGACGCGCTATGGACGAGGGCGTTCATCGGAGCTCCTGGTGTGACGACGGGGCGGTGGCGTAGACCGTCGGCGCGAGTCTAGCAAGGGACGGATCGGCGTGTCCTACTCCATTGGAGGCACCCGGCCGGCCCCACATCCGCCGGTGCGAATCCTATAATGGTTAGCCTACTATCCATTAGGTCGCTATCGAATGAAGCGTGACCGCATCGAGGGTCTGGACCTGGAGCAGACCTTCGGCCAGGAGCTGGCGCGGATCAGCCGGAGCTGGCGCGTGGAGCTGGACAACCGCCTGCGAGGACAAGGGCTCACGCAGGCGCGCTGGTACGCGCTCCTGCAGCTCTCTCGCGCCGCGCCCGGCATGTCGCAGCGCGAGCTGGCCGCCCGCCTGGGCGTCGAGGGGCCGACGATCGCCCGCCTGATCGACGGGCTGGAGAAGCAGGGCCTGGTGGAGCGCCGCCAGGCCGAGGGCGATCGACGTTCGAACGAGCTGCATCTCACGGCCGCCGCCCAGCCGCTGCTCGCGGAGATCGACCGGACCGCGGCGGTGCTGCGCCACGAGCTCCTGTCGGGCGTTCCCGCCGCGACGCTCGAATCCTGCATCGGCGTGCTGCGCCACATCGGCGATCGCCTGGAGCGACCGTGAGCTTCATCGCGCGACGAGCCAGGCGGGGCGCTCGACTTTCCAGAGGAAGGCTTCGCGACCGCGACCGGAGGACACGCCGATGACCGGGCTGCGCCTGGAGGAGCGCGTGGACCGGGACGAGGCGCCGGTCCGGGCGCCGCGGCCATCCGATACCGTCCGCGAGCGCGGTACCGCGCCGCAGCTCGGGGAGCGCGACGCGGCGCAGCCTTCGCGGCCTTCCGCCGGGCAGGGCCGTGGCAGCCTGCGCGTCGTGCTGAGCGCGCTCGTGATCCTGGCCGTGGTCGCCGCGGCGGGCTACTGGCTGCTGGATCGCTGGTCGCACGTGTACGTGAAGGATTCGCGCATCGCCGCGCATGTGATCACGCTTGGCAGCGAGGTGACCGGGCGGGTGACCGCGGTGCCGGTGGTGGCCGGGGACCGCGTGTCCCAGGGCGACCTCATCGTCGCCATCGACAGCCGCCAGGCGCGGTTCCGGCTGGAGGAGCTCGATGCCGGCATCATGGGCATCGCGGCCAACCAGGAACAGCTGCGCGCCCAGCAGGACCTGGTGCGGCGCCAGGTGGCGAGCCGGTTGGCGGCCGGCGAGGCCGAGGTGAAGGCCGCCGAAGCGGAGCACCGCGCGTCGATCGCGGCGCTCGAAGCCGCCCGCAGCGACCATCAGCGCCTGGCCTCGCTTCGCAGGTCCGGGGCGGTGGCGGTACAGCAGCTCGAGGAGGGCCGGGCCCGATTCCTCACGGCCCAGCAGCAGGCGCTGCGCGCCGCGGCCGGCATCGAATCGGCCCGCGCCGCGCTGGTGGTGATCCGGGCGCAGACCGACGAGATCGCGGTGCTGGACCGCAGGATCGCCGCGCTCGACGCCGAGAAGGCGGCCTTGCAGGCACGCCGGGCGCAGCAGCAGGTGGACCTGAAGGATCGCGAGGTGCGGGCGGCCTTCGACGGCGTCATCGACGCGACCTTCGTGGAGGTGGGCGAGCACGTCGCGCCGGGCTCCCGCCTCGTCCTGTATCACGACCCCACCCGGGTGTGGGTCGATGCGAACGTGAAGGAAACCGAGTTCCACCGGCTGAAGGTGGGCGCGCCGGCCCTCGTCAAGGTCGATGCCTATCCGGGCCGCGAGTTCCGCGGCGAGGTGGTACGCCTGGGCCACGCCGCCACCAGCGAGTTCGCCCTGCTGCCGACCCCCAACCCGAGCGGCAACTTCACCAAGGTGACCCAGCGGCTGCCGGTGCGCATCGCGATCGCGCAGCAAGGCGGTGGCACCGCGTCCGACGAAGGCTTGCTGCGGCCGGGCATGATGGTGGAAGTGGCGATCGATGTCGTCGATTGACGAGTACCTGGCCCGCTACGGGCGCGGCTATCGCTGGATCGCGACGGGGACCGCGCTGGTGGCGGCCATCTCCGTCATCCTTTCCTCCACGATCATCAACGTGGCGATCCCGGAGGTGATGGGCGCCTTCGGCATCGACCAGACCAAGGCCCAGTGGCTCTCCACCGGCTTCCTGGCCGCGATGACGGCCACCATGCTGCTCACGGACTGGGCCGATCGCGCCTTCGGCCAGCGCGGTACCGTCATGCTGTCGCTCGCGCTCTTCACGGCGGGCTCGGTGCTCGGCGGCATCGCGCCGGACGAGAACGTGCTGATCCTGGCGCGGGTGATCCAGGGCGCGGCGGCGGGCGTGGTGCAGCCGCTCGCGATGGTCATCATCTTCCGGGTGTTTCCGCCTCACGAGCGCGGCACCGCCATGGGCATCTTCGGCATCGGCGTCGTGCTCGCGCCGGCGCTCGGTCCCTGGGTCGGCGGCCTGCTGATGGACGCATTCGACTGGCGCTACGTCTTCTACCTGGTGATCCCGTTCGCGCTGGCCGGCATCGCGCTGGCCGCGTTCTTCCTGCCGGCCCGCGAGGCGACCGGGCCGCGGCCCGGCTTCGACTGGGTCGGCTGCGGGCTGCTCGGCGTCTTCCTCACCGCCATCCTCTCGGCGCTTTCGAGCGGCCAGCGCGCCGGCTGGGAATCGGACCAGGTGCTCGCCGAGTTCGCGGTGGCCGCGGTCGCGATCGTTTCCTTCGTGTGGTGGGAGTGGCGCACCGCCAAGCCGATGCTCGACCTGCGCCTCTTCGCGAACGGCCCGTTCCTCGCGGCATCGGCGGTGAGCTTCGTGCTGGGCGCGGGACTCTTCGGCACCACCTATCTGCTGCCGGTGTTCGTGCAGACGATCCAGGGCATGACGCCGACCGAGTCGGGGCTGCTGCTGATGCCGTCGGGCTTCGCCATGGTGCTGCTGTTCCCGCTGGCCGGCCGGCTGAGCGACCGGGTCGCCCCGGGCGTGCTGATCGGCGGCGGCCTGCTGCTCTTCGCCTGGTCATCCTGGCTCACGGCGGGCGTGGACGTGAACACGGGCTTCTGGCTGCTCGCCTGGTGGACGGTGATCAGCCGCATCGGCATGAGCTTCATCTTTCCGGCGCTGAGCGTCGGGTCGCTGCGGGTGCTGCCCGGCACGCTGATGGCCCAGGGCTCCGGCGCGATCAACTTCATGCGGCAACTGGGCGGCGCCTTCGGGGTCAACCTCCTCGCCGTGATGCTGGAACGGCGCACGATGTTCCATGCCGACGCGTTCGCCGCCACGCAGACGCCGGACAACGGCACGACCGCGGCCTTCATCGCCGGCGTGTCGGAGCTGGCCGCGAATGCCGGGCTGCCGCCATTCCAGCAGGCGCCCGCCGCCCTGTGGTTTCTCGGGCAGTCGGTCTACCTGCAGGCGAGCACGCTCGCCTATCGGGATTGCTTCCTGGTCACCGCGTTCGTCTTCGTCGCGGCATTGCTGCCGACCTGGCTGATGGGTCGCACCGCCTCGCCACTCGGGTCCGGGCGCGCCGCCGGGCCCCGGGGGCCCACCCCTCGCGGGTCTATTGCCTCACGAAGAGCGTGACCAGGGGCTCGTCGCCCACCTGGGCGCTGCGGTGCCCGTGAACCTTGGGATCGAAGCAGGCGCCTTCGGGCAAGGTGTCGGCGGAGAAGAAGTGCTCGCCCGGCCGAAAGACGCGCGAGGTGCCATCCTGCAGGCCGATCTCCATGGCGCCGGACAGGATGAACACCCACTGCGGCGTGGTGGTGCAGTGGAACTGCGAGCGAAAGCCGACCGGGCTCTTGCGCAGCTGCACGCCCGAGGCCGGGAGGAGTTGCGAAAGCATCGCCTGGGGCGTGCCTTCGCTCAGCGGGATGTGCAGCTCCCGAAAGCGGGCCCGTCCATCGACGGCGGTGAAGAGTTCGACCTGCACGAAGGTGCTCATCTCGCGAGGCTCCGGTTGTCGCTGCGGCGCAGAAGTTATCACAACCGCGATGCATCGAGGGCGGTGTCGATGGCGGCCTCGTCCAGCCCGCCGCGCAGGCCGATGCACGCAAGGCCGAAGGTTCGCGCTGACCCCGGTACGGCCTGGCCAAGCGGCGCCACCTCGCAGCGTGCGCCGGCCAACTGCACGACATGGGCCTCGCCCCGCTCATCCCGCACGATCGCCTTGGCGCGGAGCACGCCGAGCGCCGGCGCGGCGAGCGCGGCGGCAAGCCGGTGGGGATCGTGGCGATGCTCGAGCCTGCGACTCACCTGGGCAAAGCGCCCACCGGTCGCCGTCAGCCGCAGCCGCCCGCCGAGCCGGATCGCGCCAGCCGACGGCTCCATGCCGCCGGCCAAGCCGAGGATCAAGTCCGGCGGCACGGCACCGCGGACGGCTTCCACGATCGGCGTGCCGACGCGCAGGTGGGCGACGGACGCGAGCCAGCCTCCAAGCGCCGCCGCAGCCGCGTCGTCCACGAGATCGCGCCGGGCAAGGACCAGCAGGTCGGCCTCGGACAACTGGGCCATGACGACGTCGCCCACGTAGCGGTCCTGCGCGCGCGCCCGCACCGTGGTCGCGTCCGCCACCACGACGATGGCATCCACCGCCGCACCCGGCACCAGCGTGACCGCCGCGGCGACCGCGCCGGGCAACGCGACGCCGCTCGTCTCGATCACCACATGGTGGATCCCCGGTCGGCGGGCGACGACGTCGCGCAGGGCCCCGACCAGGTCGCCGCCGATGCTGCAGCAGACGCAACCACCCGCCAGGGCGAGGACGTCGCCCTCGCGCGACTCGATCAGCGCGGCGTCGATCGCGATCTCGCCGAAGTCGTTCACCAGCACGGCGATGCGCTGGCCGCCGGCGTGCCGTAGCAGGTGGTTCAGCACCGTCGTCTTGCCGGCACCGAGGTAGCCGCCGAGCACCGTGACCGGCAGTGGCAGGCCAGGGGAGAGTCCGGGCACCGTGTCTGAATCCCGCCGCGGGTCAGGCCTCGCCGGCCCGCACCGGCCGGCCGTCGGCGACGACGCCCCAGATGCCGACATCGGCGAGCGCGGAGGGCTCCGCCTCGAACGGATCGTCATCCAGCACCGCGAAGTCCGCGCGCTTGCCGGCCTCGATCGAGCCGATCTCGCCGTCCAGCTTCAGTGTGAAGGCGGCGCCCAGCGTGATCGCGCGCAGCGCGTCGGCGACACCGATGCGCTCGGCCGCGCCGAGCAGGCGGCCGCCTGCCGAGCGCCGGTTGACCGCGCACCAGGCGGTGAAGAGTGGCCCGAGTGGCGTCACCGGTGCGTCCGAATGGATCGCCAGCGGCACGCCGTTGGCGAGCGCGGTGGCGCAGGCGTTCATCCGCTCGGCGCGCTCCGGCCCGACCGTGTGCCGGTAGTGCGCATCGCCCCAGTGGAAGAGGTGGTTGGCGAAGAGGTTCACGCAGAGGCCGAGCGCCCGGATGCGGCGGAACTGCGCCGCGTCGGCGAGCTGGCAATGCTGCAGGGTGAAGCGGTGATCCGGCGCCGGATGCGCCGCGAGCGCCGAGGTCATGGCATCGAGCACCATGTCGGTGGCCTCGTCGCCGTTGGTATGCGCGTGGACCTGCACGCCGTTGGCCAGCGCGAGCGCGAGCAGCTCCCGCGCCGTCTCGGGCGCGGTGTACCAGAGGCCGTTGGACGCGCCGTTGTAGTAGCCGGGCCAGCGCATGCGCGCGGTGAAGCCCTGGATGGATCCGTCCGCCACCATCTTGACCGCGCCTAGGCGCGCGCGCTCGGTGCTCATCGAACGCAGGGCGACCGCGCGATCGATCAGCTCCCGCGGCGACTGGCCGAGCAGCCGCAGCAGCGCGACGATGCGGGTGGGAAAGCCCGGCTCGCCGGTGGCCGAGAGCAATGCCTCCAGCGAGGGCGGCGACAAAGTCGCGGCGAGGTCGGTGGCGGTCGTCACGCCCTTGCGCACGCACAAGCGCGAGAAGGCGCGTACCGCCTCGGCGTCCGCGGCGAGGAGCTCGCGGCCGAGGCCGACACGCTCGGCGATCGGCGCCATCGCGTCCGGTCCCCGGACCTCGCCTCCGGGCAGGCCGTCGGCCGCGGGCGGCAGCCCGGGGTGGCGGAGCCCCGATCGCAGGTAGCCGGCCCCCTCGAGCGCGGCGCTGTTGGCGTTGAGCATGTGCAGGCTCGCGTGCAGCACGACCACCGCCCGCGCGCGGGATACGCGGTCCAGATCGGAGCGATCGAAGCGACGATCGCCGAGATGGATCGGGTCGAAGCCCCAGCCGACCACCGCCGGGCCGGGATCGGACTCGGCGGCCTGCGCCAGCCGGTCGATCACCGCGTCGACCGAGCGTGCGCCGGACCAGAGGCGGCCATCCGGATCCATCCGGTCGTGGAAGCCCACGTAGACGAAGCGCCACAGGGCACCCTCCATCAGGTGGCTGTGACCCTCCACGAAGCCGGGAAGCAGCACGTGCCCGGCGAAGCGTTCGTCGACCGTGTACGGACCCCATCCCGCCAGCTCCTCGTGCGTCCCCGCCCCCAGGATCCGGCCCTCGCGCACGGCCACGTGCGTGGCAACCGGTCGCGCCGGATTCATGGTGTGGATGCGTCGGGCGCGAAAGATCGTGGTCGTCGGGGACATGGGGGGCCTCGTCGCGGGCGGATCGAACTTAGCACAACGACCACCCCGGGGCGCTCGCCACCGCGCAGACCTGGTATCGGTCGCCCCGCCACCGGTGTGCTCATTAGAATGGGCTCCGGACCGACGCCGCATGGAAAGAACCCCGACCCGGACCCCAGGTGACACCGACGCACGGCGCTCTTCGGGCGGGGCGTCCGCCTGGCGCTATGTGCTGATCGGCTTCTTCACGGTCGCCCCGCTCTGGGTCACCTGGCTCGTCCTGGATTTCCTCTTCCGGTTGCTGGCGCGCACCGGCGCCCCGCTCCTGTGGGGGGCGGCGCGCGGCGTGCGGCCGTTCTCGCCGCAGCTTGCCGAGTTCCTGGTCCATCCGAGCGTGCAGTACGTGCTCGCCGCGTTGGCGACCCTGGTCGGGCTGTACTTCATCGGCCTGCTCACTTCGCTGGTCGTGGGGCGGCGCCTGATCGCGTTCATGGAGCGGCTGGTCAGCCGGCTCCCGCTGGTGACGACGATCTACGGCGCGACCAAGCGGCTGCTGCAGTCGTTGCAGAAGCCGCCGACCACCGGGCAGCGCGTGGTGCTGATCAGCTTTCCATCGCGCGACATGAAGACCATCGGCTTCGTCACCAAGGTCCTCAAGGATGCCGGCGGCGGCGGCGACCTCGCCGTCGTCTACGTGCCGACGGCGCCGAACCCGACGTCGGGCTACATCGAGATCGTGCCGATAGCCGACCTGGTGCCCACCGACTGGACGGTGGAGGAAGCGATGACCTTCGTCATGACGGGCGGGACCAGCTCGCCGGATTCGGTGAAGTTCAGCAATCCGGTGACGTAGGTCTTGTCTACAAGTTTGTTGACAAAACTGTTGGCAGACTCGTAGAGTCCGGGCATGGCGGAGACGACGAAGCGGCGTTCCACGGGCCGCGCCATGCCGCGCGCCGCGCGGGATGGAGAAGAAAACAGTGCGCGGCTGCGATCGGTCTCCGCTCCGAAGGACGAAGAGGCCGTCGGCCGGCGAAGGCCGCGGGGACGGGGCGCCGACGCGCCGAGCCTGCTCGATACCCTGCGGGAACGGATAGCCCGCCAGCAGATTCCGCCCGCGTCGAAGCTTCGCGAGCACGAGGTCGCGCTCGAGTTCGGCGTGCCCCGCACCCAGGTGCGCGAAGCGTTCTCGGCGCTGGAGCAGCGCGGGCTCATCGAGCGGATCCCCAATCGCGGCGCCATCGTCACCCGGCTCGACATCGCGCAGGTCTTTCACATCTATCACGTGCGCGAGGTGCTCGAAGGGCTGTGCGTGCGCCTGGCCACGGAGAACAGCCCGCCGGAGACCTGGCAGGAGCTGCTCGAGCTCTTCGAGGGACCGATGACGGCCTTCGTGGAGGCAAGCGACTTCGACGCGTTCATCGCCGGCTACGAGCGCTTTCGGCGCCGGGCGATGGAGGCGGCGGACAACGCCGTGCTGGCGCAGATGCTGGACAGCATCTACGAGAAGACCCAGGTGCTCATCCGCCGGATCATCATCCTGCCCGGACGGGCCAGGACGGGTCTTTCGGAGCATCTCGCCGTGCTCCGGGCGATGCGCGCCGGGGACGCCCGGGCTGCCGAGGAGCTTCGGCGCGCGAACATGCGAAGCGCTTGCGAGTACCTGAACCGGTACCAAAGCTACATCCTCTGATCGGAAGAGTCAGACACGATGGCCACAGCCGAAGACCTGCAGCAGCCGCGAACGACCCGCCCGGGAGAGGACGGACCGGGAGACGGACCGCTGCGCGGCTACAGGGTGCTGGAGATGGGTTCCACCGTGGCGGGCCCGTTCTGCGGGCGCCTGCTGGCCGATTTCGGCGCGGAAGTGATCAAGGTGGAACCGGCCGACGGCGATCCGGTACGCACCATGGGCAAGCGCTTTCACGGAAAGTCGCTGTATGCCGCCAGCATCTTCCGCAACAAGGGCCTCATCTCGGTCGACCTCCGGCATCCGCAGGGCCAGGCGATCGTCGCGGACCTTGCGGCGCGGTGCGACGTGGTGGTGGAGAACTTCCGCCCCGGGGGGCTCGAGCGATGGGGCCTCGGGTACGCGGCGCTCGCCGAGCGCAATCCGGGCCTGGTGATGGTCCGCATCAGCGGCTTCGGGCAGGATGGCCCCTACAGCCAGCGGGCGGGCTATGGCGTGATCAGCGAAGCGGTCAGCGGGCTGCGCCATCTGACCGGGGACCCGGACCGGGCCCCGTCCCGGATCGCGGTGTCGATGACGGACTACATCACCGGCCTCTACGGGGCGTTCGGGGCGACCCTCGCGCTGCTCGCGCGCGAGAAGACGGGCCGCGGCCAGTGCATCGACGCCGCGCTCTACGAGTGCGCCTTCAGCTTCATGGAGCCGTGGATCGCCGCGTACGAGAAGACCGGCCACGTGGCCGGGCGCTCCGGCTCGCGGCTGCCGGAGAGCACGCCCAACAATCTCTATCCGACCGGCGACGGCCAGTTCATACACATCACCGCGATGGCGGATCCGATCTTCCGCCGACTGCTGGCCGCCATGGGGCAGGAGGCGCTCGGCGCGGACCCGCGCTTCGCCACGGCGATCGCCCGCTCCGAGAACCACGAGGAGATCGACGACATCATCGCGCGCTGGACGGCCGGCCTGCCGCTCGAGACGCTGGAGCGCCGCCTGGTGGAAGCCGGGGTGCCTGCCACCCGGATCTACACGATCGCCGACATCTTCGGCGACCCGCACTACAGGGCGCGCGGCTCGATCGTGAGCGCGGAGGATGACGAGCTGGGCAGCGTCGCGATGGCCGCCGTGGTCCCACGGTTGTCCGACACACCCGGCCGGGTGCGGCACAGTGGCCGCCGTACCGGCCAGGACACCCGGCGGGTGCTCCGCAGCCTGCTCGGCATGCCGGATGCGCGCATCGACGAGCTGGCCGCCGCCGGGGCGATCCGCTGCGAATCATGACTGGCGAGTCTTCCATGGACCGTCCACCCGCGTCGCACCACGAGGCGGTCATGCGCGAGTACGAGCGACGGCTGGCCCGCGCGCTGGCGATGGGCAGCCCCGAGAAGCTCGCGCGCCGCCGGCAGGCGGGCTGGCTGGACGCCCGTCAGCGGATCGACTACCTCTGCGATCCGGGGTCCTTCATCGAATCGGGCCTCTTCGGCACGTCGGCCAATCCGGCCGACCAGGAGCGTTCCCCGGCCGACGGCAAGATCGCGGGGTTCGCGCGGATCGCGGGCCGCGAGGCCGCGCTGGTGGTCAACGACTTCACGGTGATGGGCGCATCCAGCGCGGCGACCAACGGGCGCAAGATCGCGCACATGAAGCGGGTGGCGACCCAGCGCGGGCTGCCGCTGGTCTTCCTTGGCGAATCCTCGGGCGCCCGCATGCCGGACACGATGGGCTCCCGCGGGATGGGAAGCCTCCTGGGCAACGACGGCAGCCAGTACCAGCGCCTGCGGGAGACGCCGTGGGTTTCCGCGACGCTCGGCTTCTCGTACGGCTCCTCGTCCTGGTACGCGGCGCTTTCGGATTTCAGCGTGATCCGCAAGGGCTCCGTGCTGGCGGTCTCGAGCCCGTTGCTGGCATCGCTCGCCATGGGCGAGAAGGTGGATCCGGAGGAGCTCGGCGGCTGGCGCCTGCACGCGGAGGTCACCGGACTCGCGGACGCGGTCGCGGATACCGACGAGGAGGCGCTCGACCTCCTGCGCCGCTTCCTCGATTACCTGCCGTCGCACCAGGCCGAAGCGCCGCCGGTGCGGCCGGTGCCGGCGGGCTCCGGCGACGAGATGCCGGACATCCTCTCCCTGCTGCCCGAGAGCCGCACGCGGGTCTACGACATGCGGCGCATCGTGCGGGCGGTCGTCGACCGCGACAGCTTCTTCGAGCTCAAGGCGCGCTTCGGCAAGGTCGCGGTCACCGGCCTGGCGCGGCTGGCGGGCCACACCGTCGGCGTCGTCGCGACCAATCCGCTGGTGAAGGGGGGCGCGCTCGACACCGATGCCTGCGAGAAGATCACGAGCTTCCTGGTCCTGTGCGACTCCTTCAACATTCCGATCGTGATGCTGGTGGACACTCCAGGGTTCGCGATCGGCACCGACGCCGAGCGCAAGCGCGCGCCGGGCAAGATCATGAACTTCATGAACGCGCTCGCGCTGGTGACCGTGCCCAAGCTGTCGATCGTGCTGCGCAAGAGCTACGGCCAGGCCTATCTCAACATGGGCGGCGGCCGCAACTCCGACGAGATGGCCGCCTGGCCAACCGCCGAGATCAGCTTCATGGACCCCCAGTTCGCGGTCAAGGTGGTGCATGGGCTCGGCCCCGGCGAGCCGGGCTTCGAGGAGGCGTTCCAGGCGATGAGCCGGGGCAGCGAGGTCTGGGACATCGCCGCGATCGGCGCGGTGCAGTCCGTGATCCGCCCCCAGGATACGCGCGACTACCTGATCCGGATGCTCCAGGTGCACCGCTCGCGCATGACCAATGGCGTCGGTCGGCACCTGATGAGCGCATGGCCCACCAGTTTCTGACCTCGCCCCGTAGAGGAGACATCAATTGGCAACGTATGAAGCGCGCTCTGAGGTGACCGGATCGGTCTGGAAGATCACCACGGAGGTTGGCCAGCAGGTCGGCCCCGGCGATACGCTGATGATCATCGAATCGATGAAGATGGAGATTCCGGTGGTCGTCGAGGATGGTGGCACCGTGCTCGAGTTCCGCGTCGCCGAAGGCGTCGCCGTGGCCGAGGGCGAGGTCGTGGCCGTGCTCCAGGCGACCAAGGGGTAAGGCGCAGTGGCCGAGTCCGGCAGCCCTCGGGAGTGGCAGGCGGAGCTCGACGAGCTCGCGCTGCGCCGCGATCACGCCGATCGCCTCGGTGGCGAGGAGGCCGTGCGGCGCCATCACGAGCAGGGGCGCCTCACCATCCGCGAGCGAATCGCCGGCCTGGCGGATGCCGATTCCTTCCAGGAGGTGGGCCGCCTCACGGGGCAGGGTCGCTACGAGGGCGCGAACCTGGTCGGCGTCACGCCTGCGCCGTACGTGATGGGCCTCGCGCGCATCGACGGCCGCCCGGTGGCGATCGGGGGCGAGGACTTCACCGTTCGCGGCGGCACAAGTTGGAGCGGTGACCGCAAGAAGGGTGGGCAGGGCGGCTTCGTCGAGGACCTGGCGCACCAGTACCGCATTCCGCTGGTCAACCTGATCGACGGCGCGGGCGGCAGCGTGACGTCCATCCAGCGGCGCGGGCACTCGATCTTCCCGGGCGTCCACGGCTTCGAGCGCTCGGTGCAGCTGATGGGCGAGGTGCCCGTGGTCTGCGCGGTGATGGGCACCGCGGCCGGTGGGCCCGCCGGTCGCGCCATCCTGTCGCACTGGTCGGTGATGGTGCGCGGGAGCAGCCAGGTCTTCGCGGCCGGCCCGCCGGTCGTGGAGCGTTCGCTCGGACAGCGCCTCACCAAGGAAGAGCTCGGCGGGCACCAGCTCGCGGTGGACGTCGCCGGGACCATCGACAACGTGGCGGAGAGCGAAGCGGCCTGCCTCGAGCTGATCCGCCGCTACCTGTCCTACATGCCGGCCAACGTCTGGGAGCTGCCGCCCTCGGTCGCGAGCGACGATCCCCCCGATCGCTGCGAGGATGCGCTCGCCGACATCGTGCCGCGGAACCGGCGCCGGCCGTACGACATGAAGCGGCTGGTCGCGCTGGTGGCGGATCGCGGCTCCGTCTTCGAGATCCAGCCGTCGTTCGGACGCGCGGTGATCACCTGCCTCGCGCGGATGAACGGGAAGGTGGTGGGCATCGTCGCCAACAACCCGTCCGTGTACGGCGGCGCGATGGACGTGAGGGCGGCCCGCAAGCAGACCCACTTCATCGAGCTCTGCGACACCTTCCACATCCCGCTGATCTTCTTCGTGGACGTCCCCGGCTTCATGGTGGGCAAGGACGCGGAGGCCGCGGCCACGCTGCGCGAGGGGATGCGCAGCGTCTATGTCGGCTTGCAGGCAAGCGTCCCGATGTATACCGTTGTGATCCGCAAGTGCTACGGGATGGCCGGCATGGGGGCGACCGACAAGAACGGCCTGGAGCTGAAGATCGCCTGGCCGTCGGCGGAGTGGGGGTCGCTGCCGGTGGAGGGCGGCGTCGCCGCCGCCTTCCGGCGCGAGATCGCCCAGGCGGCCGATCCGCGCGCGCGGGAGCAGGAGATCGAGGCCGAGCTGCGGGCGCTCGCATCGCCCTTTCGCACGGCCGAGGCATTCGGCGTCGAGGAGATCATCGACCCGAGGGAGACGCGTCCGTACCTGTGCCGCTTCATCGACGCGGCACAGGCGCGGTTGCGCACCACTGTCGGACCCAAGGCGAGATACGGAGTCAGGCCATGAGGTGACGACAGGCATCACAGTCCGGTCAACACGACACGAGGAGACGCTACGATGGAACGGAGACACACCCTGCGGCTGCTGGCTGCCGGCATCACCGCGGTGGCCGTCACGGCGACCGCGCACGCGGAGGTCGACGAGGTCAAGCTGGTGAGCCAGTTCGGCATCGGATACATGCAGCTGACCGTCATGGAGCAGGAGAAGCTCGTCGAGAAGCACCTGCAGAAGGCCGGCCTCGACAAGACCAAGGTCACGTGGTCGCGGGTCGGGGCCGGAGCGGCGGCCAACGACGCGCTCCTTGCGGGCGGCCTTCACTTCGCCGCGGGCGGCACCGGCCCGGCGTTCATCCTGTGGGACCGTACCCGCGGCAAGCTGGACGTGAAGGGCGTGGCCGCGCTGTCGTCGATGCCGAACCTGCTGGTGACGCGCAATCCGGACGTGAAGACGATCCAGGACTTCACGGACAAGGACCGCATCGCGATGGCCGGCGCGGGCTCCTCGGTGCAGACGACCTACCTGCAGATGGCGGCGGCCAAGGCCTTCGGGGTGGAGAACTACCGCAAGCTCAACCCGCTGATGGTCCGCCTGCCGCATCCGGAAGGGCTGACCGCCCTTCTCTCGGGCAAGGGCGAGATCACGGCGCAGTTCACCTCGCCGCCCTTCCAGTACTACGCGCTCGAGGATCCCAAGATCCACACGGTGCTCAACTCCTACGACGTCATGGGTGGTCCCAACACCTTCCTGATGGTCTGGGCGGTGAGCAAGTTCCGCGAGGAGAATCCGAAGACGTACAAGGCGGTGGTGGATGCGTTGAAGGAGGCGACCGACTTCGTGAACGCCGACAAGCGGCGTGCCGCGGAGCTGTACGTGAAGCAGGGTGGCGGCAAGGAGTCGGTGGACAAGATCCACAAGATGATGTCCGATCCGCAGATCACGTACACCGTCGCGCCGCAGCGCGTGCTGCCGTTCGCCGTCTTCATGCACGAGGTCGGAACCCTGAAGAACAAGCCCGCGAGCTGGAAGGACCTGTTCTTCGACGACATCCACGATCTCGAAGGCAGTTGAGCCGCGAACCGGACGACCGGAGGAGACACATGGCCGCAGCCACCGAAGCCCCCCTGCTCCACGTCAAGGGGGTCACGCTGCAGTACAAGACCAGCCGGCACCTGGTCACCGCGACCTACCGGGTGGGCTTCGATGTCCACCGCGGTGACCGCTTCGTGGTCCTGGGGCCCTCCGGCTGCGGCAAGTCCACGCTCCTGAAGGCGGTGGGCGGGTATCTCGCGCCGGTCGAGGGCGAGATCACGCTCAAGGGCCGGCGCATCACCCAACCGGGGCCGGACCGCGTGATGGTCTTCCAGGAGTTCGACCAGCTGCTGCCCTGGCGCACGGTCAAGCGCAACGTGATGTTCGCGCTGGAGTCGTCGGGCAGGTTGTCCGGCAAGGAGGCCGAGGAGCGGGCGATGGCCTACATCGAGAAGGTCAACCTGACCCGCTTCGCGGATTCCTATCCGCACATGCTCTCCGGGGGCATGAAGCAGCGGGTCGCGATCGCCCGCGGCATGGCGATGGAGCCGGACATCCTGCTGATGGACGAGCCCTTCGCCGCCCTGGATGCGCTCACCCGCAGCAAGATGCAGGACGAGCTGCTGCAGCTCTGGGAGGACACGCACTTCACCGTCATGTTCGTCACCCATTCGATCCCGGAGGCGGTGCGCATCGGCAGCCGCATCCTGCTGCTGTCGCCGCACCCGGGCCAGGTGAAGGGCGAGCTCAACAGCGACGGCGAAGACCGGACCGACCCGGCCACCGGCGAGCGCCTGTCCGAGCGCATCCACCGGGCGCTGTTCGCGGATCGGGTCGAGTCCGTGGAGGATGTCCGTGCCTGAGATCGTGCAGCGTCCCGAGTACATGCGCCCGCAGGTGCAGGAGCACGACATCGGCGTGGTCCAGGTGGCGTTGACCCCATGGGAGCGCATCACCGGCCAGGCCTGGCTGCGCAAGATGGTGCTCCTGCTGCTGCTTGCGGCGATCTGGCAGGCGTATGCCGTGTACCTGGACAACGACCTGATCCTGCCCACGTTCACGGCCACGATGCAGACCTTCATCGAGCGCACCATGACCGGGGAGATGCTGATCAAGGCATGGGTGTCGGTGAAGGTGCTGCTGCAAGGCTATTTTGCCGGCCTGGCGGTCGCCCTCGTGCTCACCGTCCTCGCGGTGACCACGCGCCTGGGCAACGACCTGCTGGAGACGCTCACCGCGATGCTGAATCCGCTGCCGGCGATCGCGCTGCTGCCGCTCGCGCTGATCTGGTTCGGGTTGGGCGCGCCGAGCCTGATCTTCGTGCTGATCCACGCGGTGCTCTGGCCGGTGGCGCTGAACACTCACTCCGGCTTCCTCGCCGTCTCCGACACCTTGCGCATGGTCGGGCGCAACTACGGGCTCCGGGGCATGCGCTACGTGACGCGCATCCTCATCCCCGCGGCCTTCCCGAGCATCGTGAGCGGGCTCAAGATCGGCTGGGCTTTCGCCTGGCGCACCCTGATCGCGGCCGAGCTCGTGTTCGGATCCAGCTCCGGCGGGGGCGGCCTCGGCTGGTTCATCTACGAGAGCAAGAACCTCTTCGACATCCCCGCCGTGTTCAGCGGGTTGTTCGCGGTGATCATCATCGGGCTCCTGGTGGAGGGGCTGATCTTCCGCAAGGTGGAAGAGCACACCGTGCGCAAGTGGGGGATGCAGAGTTGAGGACGCCTGGTCCGCGGCAGCCGCCGGGTGTGTGGCGGCCGGTCCCGGTCGGGGTTGGCGGCCGGGATGGAGGGATGGGCTGATGGAGACCGGGATGTCGGGCGGGCAGGCGGTGGTGCAGACGCTGCGCGAGGAGGGTGTCGACCACGTCTTCGGCCTGATCGGCTCGGCCGGGATGGAGATCTTCGACGCGCTCTACGATGCCCGCGACGTGCGTTTCGTCGGCGTCCGCGACGAGCGCACCGGCGTGCACATGGCCGACGGATTCGCCCGCGCGAGCGGGCGTGCCGGCGTGTTCCTCGCGGGGCAGAACGGGCCCGGCGCGACCAACCTGGTCACGGGGCTCGCGCAGGCCCACGCCGCCTACTCCCCGGTCGTCGCGCTGGCGGGATCGCTCTCCTCGGCGCACGTGCACCGCGACGCGTTCCAGGAGGTGGACCAGCAGTCCCTGCTGCGCACCGTGACCAAGAAGACCTGGACCGTGACCCAGGCGGCACGCATTCCCGAGATGGTGCGCGAGGCGTTTCGCACGGCGCTGTCGCCGCGCCAGGGGCCCGTGGCGCTCAACCTGCCGCGGGACCTGCTGGCGCAGGTGATCGAGCCGGCCACGGCGATGCTGCCCGCCGTGGCCGGCGCCGCGGCGGCGGTGGCGCGCCCCGCCGGCGACCTGGCCGCGATCGATGCGGCCGCGCAGATGCTGCTCGCGGCTCGCCGGCCCCTGGTGCTCGCCGGCGGTGGTGTCAAGAACGGCCGCAGCGCGCGCGAGACCGTCGCCCTGGCCGAGGCCCTGGGCGCGCCGGTGGTGATGTCGCCGGGGCATGGCGATGCGATCGGCTGCGAGCATCCGCTCTATGGCGGACAGGTCGGGCCGCGGGGCAATCCGGTCGCCTCCGCCCTCGCGCGCGAGGCCGACGTGATCCTCGCGCTCGGGACGCGGCTCGGATTCAACACCACGTTCTACACCTACGACAATCTCAATCCCGAGGCCCGCATCATCCAGGTGGAGCTGGAGCCGACGGCGCTCGGCCGCTTCTTCCCGGTGGCGCTTGGAATCCTCGGAGACGCCGGCCTGGTGGCGCGCCAGCTGTTGGCCGCGCTCGGCGCCACCGGTGGTGCCGCCGATCCGGCCTGGACCGAGGACTTCAAGGCGCGCCGCCGGCAGCTCCTCGCCGAGCGTGACGCCGCGGCGCCGGCGCGCGATCCGCTGCAGCCGGCGGCGCTCTTCAGGATCCTTCGAGGCGTGCTGCCGGACGACACGATGTACACGGTCGATGCCGGGACGCTCTGCCTGCAGGCGACCGACCAGATGCGCTACGTGCGGCCGCCGGCGCTGTTCTCGCCGCTGGATTTCGGCCTGGTGGGCTTCTCGTACGCCTGCGGGCTGGGAGTCAAGCTGGCCTGCCCGGATCGCACGGTGGTGAGCCTGATGGGCGACGGCGGCTTCGGCATGACGATGAGCGAGATCGGCACGGCAGTGGCCCATGGCATCGGTTCCATCTGCATCGTGATGAACAACGGCTGCTGGGGCGCGGAGAAGGCCTATCAGCGCGATTTCTTCGGCGGCCGATACATCGGTGCGGACGTGCCGAATCCGCCGTACGACCAGGTGGCCGAGCTCTTCGGCGCCGCCGGCTTTCGCGCGGACACCGCCGCGCAGGTGGAGTCGGCGGTGGCCGGGGCGCTCGCGGCGGGCCGGCCCGCGATCGTGGACGTGCGCGTCGATCCCGAGGCGCTCTACAGCTTCCGGCGCGATTCGTTCAAGCACCGGGGAACCGGAGGGTGACGGCACCGGCCGTCGTCGCCGATGTCCTCGTCGTCGGGGCCGGATCGGCGGGGTGCGCGCTGGCGGCAAGGGCAAGCGAGGATCCGACCACCCAGGTGCTGCTCCTGGAGGCGGGCGGAGAGGGTCGCAATCCCTGGATCCACGTGCCGCTCGGTGTCGGCAAGCTGCTCGCGAACCCGCGCTACGCGTGGAGGTTCCATACCGAACCCGAGCCCGGACTCCACGGACAGCGCGTCTACTGGCCACGCGGCAAGGTGCTGGGCGGCTCGAGCGCCTTGAATGGGATGGCCTACGTCTGGGGCGACCCGGCCGAGTTCGATGCCTGGGCCGCGGGCGGTCTCCAGGGGTGGGGATTCGCCGACCTCGCGCCGCTGTTCAGGCGGCTGGAGTCCAACGTCCACGCGAAGGGCCCCGGCCGCGGCCGCGACGGACCGATCCGCATCACGGATCGCGGCGCGCGCGATCCGGATCCGCTCTCCGACGCCTTCATCGAGGCTTGCCGGCAGGCCGGCATCGCCCCGACCGACGACTACAACGCGGGAAAGTACGAGGGCGTGCGGTACCTGGAGCAGACGGCGTATCACGGCCGGCGCTGGAGCGCGGCGGTGGGATACCTGAGGAGCGCCCGGCGGCGTCGCAACCTGCGGGTGATGACCGGCGCGCTGGTCGATCGCATCCTGTTCCAGGACGGCCGTGCATGCGGCGTGCGCTACCGCCGCGACGGGGCGACACACGAGGCGCGGGCCCGCGAGGTGGTCCTCTGCGCCGGAGCGATCCAGTCCCCGCAGCTCCTCGAGCTCTCGGGGGTGGGCGACGGCACGCGCCTGCAGGCGATGGGGATTCCGATGGTGTGCCACCGGCCTGCCGTCGGCGAGCACATGCTCGACCATCTCCAGGTGCGATGCACCTACGAGACCGTGCTTCCGATCACGATCAACGACGTCGTGCACAGCCGCTGGCGCCGGTTGCGCACCGGCCTGCAGTATCTCGCCACCCGCAAGGGGTTGATGGCCGGGACGTCGTCGACCGCGCATGCGATCACCCGCACCAACGCCGCCCTCCCGCGCCCGGACGTGATGGTGCGCATCTATCACATCAGCGGCACCGACCGCTATTCGCGCAGCAAGGAAGGCGGCATCGATCCGTACTCAGGCTTCTCGATCGGCGGCTTCGCGCTTCATCCGCGCTCGGTCGGTTCGGTCCATGCGGTGACCCGCGATGCGGCCGACATGCCGGTGATCCGCGCCAACTATCTCGCCGAAGCGCAGGACCGGCATGCCGCCGTGGCGCTGCTTCGGCTGATCCGGCGCATCGCGGGCCAGCCCGCCATGGCGCCGTTGATCCGGGGCGAGCGCCGGCCGGGCCCGGCGGTCGACAGCGACGACGATGCAGCCCTGCTCGACTACGCGCGGGGTTGCGGCCAGACGGCCTGGCACACGGTGGGCACGTGCCGCATGGGCGTGGATGCCGAGAGCTCGGTGGTCGACGCGCAGCTTCGCGTCCATGGCGTGGGCGGCCTGCGCGTGGCCGACGCATCGGTGATGCCGACGATCGCCTCCTCCAATACCAATGCCGCTGCCATGATGATCGGGGAGAAGGCGGCGGACCTGATCGCCCATCGGCGGCGCTAGAAGGCGGTCGGGGTCGGAAAAGGGGGCCGCCGTGGTCGCGCGCGACAACGTGCGGTTGGCCGACGGTTGCCGGCGGCCTACAATGGCGCCGGGCATCGCGGATCCGCGGTGCGCGGTGCGAAGGAACGCGGCGACAGTGAAGGCGCCGCCGTTCCCGACGCCACAGACCTATCACGGAGACAAACCAGATGAAGATCAGCGTCACGGCCGTCGGCCGTCTTGCCACTGCCTTTTCCATCGCGGCCGGAATGGCCGTCGCAGCGCCCGCCGTGGCGCAGCCGCTCACCTACGTGATCGCGTTTCCTGCCGGCGGAGAGTCCGACGTGACCGCGCGCATCCAGGAGCCGATCCTGAGGAAGATCGCGAACCGGGACGTGGTGGTCCAGTACAAGGTAGGCGCGGGCGGTGCCACGGCGTGGGCCTCCCTGAACAAGTCGCCGGCCGACGGGAACACGATCATGGGAACCAACTTCCCGCACATCTTCCTGCAGCCGATGCAGAAGGACGTCGGCTACAAGACCGAGGACATCGTCAACGTCTACGTCTTCCAGCAGACCCCCGACGCGATCGTCGTGCCGGCCGACAGCCCCTACAAGACGCTGCAGGATCTCATCGACGCGGCGAAGAAGACGCCCGGGGCGATCACGATCTCGGGAAGCGGCACCAACAGCGGCCCGCACCTGAGCACCGCCACCTTCAACAAGCTCGCGGGCACGAAGCTCACCTACATCCCGTTCTCCGGAACGGCGACCTCGGTGGCCGCCATGCTGGGCAAGCAGGTCAACGCGGCGATGACATTCACCACCGCCGCCATCCAGCAGGGCGATCGGGCGCGGATGCTGGCCGTGGCACTCGAAGAGCGACTGCCATCGCATCCCGACGTACCCACTTTCAAGGAGCTCGGGATCGAGATGGTGTCCGGCGTCTATCGCGGCGTCGCCGTGCCCAAGGCGACGCCCGAGGCGAAGCGCAAGGAGCTGTCGGACCTGTTCGCCAAGGTCAACCAGGATGCCGACTACCGGAAGAAGATGAAGGAAGGCGGCTTCGTGGTGGTGGACGTGCCCTACGAGAAGATGGACGCGTTCATGAAGGCGCGGGGGCAGGAGTACGAGGCGGCGGCGCGCGACGTCGGCATGATCAAGTGACGTAGCGGAGCCGCGTCAATTGGATCTGCTGCCCAGCCTCCTGGCCGCGCTTTCGGTCGGCAACCTGCTCCTCGCCTTCATCGGTGTCGTCGCGGGGACGGTCATCGGCGCGTTGCCGGGCCTCACGGCGACGATGGCGGTGGCGGTGCTCGTTCCGTTCACCTTCACCATGGAGGCAGGGTCCGCGCTCGTCATGCTGGGCGCGATCTACACCGGCGCCATCTACGGTGGCGCCTACTCGGCGGTACTGCTGAACACGCCGGGCACCCCGTCCGCGATCGCCACGACCTTCGACGGCTTCCCGATGGCCAAGCGGGGTGACGGTGACCTTGCCATCACCGTCGCGTGTCTTGCCTCGGTGATCGGCGGGCTCGTCGGTGCGATCTGCCTGCTCCTGCTTGCGCCACCACTCGCCACGGTCGCCCTGGCGTTCGGACCGATCGAGTACTTCTGGCTGGCCATGCTCGGGCTGACGCTGGTCGCCGCGCTGTCGGAAGGCGACACCGTGAAGGGCCTCGTCGGTGCGTGCGCGGGCCTGCTGATGTCGATGATCGGATCGGCGGTGGTCGGCGGCGACATCCGCTATACGCTCGACACGCAGTTCCTCCTCGGCGGCATCGGCATCGTGCCCGCCCTGATCGGCCTGTTCTGCGTCCCGGTGCTGATCGACCTGATCGCCTCGCGCACCGAGCACCTGGAGTTGCAGGGCAAGGTGAGCGGCATCCGGCTTCGCGAAGCGCTGGGCGTGATGAAGTCCAACAAGGTCAACGTCGCGCGCAGCTCGGTCATCGGCACCGTCGTCGGCATCCTGCCGGGCGCGGGCGGCTCGATCGCCGCCCTGGTCGCCTACTCGGAGGCGCGACGCGCCTCCGACCAGCCGGACAGCTATGGCAAGGGGAACCCCGGCGGCATCATCGCGAGCGAGTCCGCCAACAACGCCACGGTGGGCGGCGGCTTCATCCCGACGCTGGTGCTCGGCATCCCCGGTACGCCCGCGGACGCGGTCATCCTCGGCGCCTTGCTGGTCCAGGGTCTGAAGACGGGACCGGCGCTTTTCACCGAGCAGGGTTCGGTGGTCTACACCTTCATCCTCGGCCTGCTCGTGGCGACCGTGCTCATGTTGCCGACCGGGCTGGTACTGGGACGCTACGCGTACCGGACCATCATCTCGGTGCCGAAGACGCTGCTCGTCCCGGCGGTGGCGTTCCTCACCGTCGTGGGCAGCTACGCGATCCAGAACAACATCGACGACGTCAAGATCATGTTCGGCACAGGGGTGATCGGATGGATCCTGAACCGATTCGGCTTCCCGCCGGCGCCCATCGTCCTGGGCCTCATCCTGGGGCCGCTCGCCGAGCAGGGCTTCGTCCAGGCGTGGATGATCGGTTCGGCCACCAACGACCTGTTCGGCATGTTCTTCGGCCGTCCCATCTCGCTCGCCATCCTGGGGGTCGCGCTGCTCACGCTGCTCTATCCGACCCTGTCCAGGCTCTACCACGAAAGGAGGGTGCGCCGTGCAGGCGAAGCAACCCGCTGACGTCGGCGCCGCCATAGTCGCCGCGCTCCTGGCGCTCGTGGCGGTCGCGGCCTTCTGGGGAGCGACTGCGTTCTCCCCGATGGGGTCCTGGTTCCCGAAGGCCATCTCCGGCATCATGCTCGTGGCGAGCCTGCTGGTCGTCTGGCGTTCGCTGCGCGGGCGTGGACACAAGGATCGCAGCATGGCGCGCGACGGTGCCGTGCGCAGCGGCCTGCTCATCGCCGTCATGCTCGGCTGGATCGCCTTGCTCGAGACGGTCGGGTTCGTCGTCACCAGCGTCGTCGCCTTCCTCGTCCTGGCCCTTGTCGCCAACCGCGACAGGGTGACCGTGCGCCGTGTCGTGCTCTACGTCGTCGTGGCCGTCGTGGTGGTCGTCGCGTTCCGTTCCCTGTTCGTCGATGTGCTGAACGTGCAACTGCCGCGCGGGACCCTGGGATGGTGGTGAGCCGGCGCCGCGCCGGCGTCGTGGCCAGCCCGAGCTTGCGCTCGGATCCATCGCCCGCCACCCCTATAATCGGAAGGCTGGAGGTGCGGCATGAAGATCGAGGACCTGCTCTCGGCCCTTCCTGAACAGGAAGTCACCCTCGACGTGCTTCGCGAGAAGTACGCGAAGGGCGAAGAGAAGACGGCGCACGACGTGCGCCAACGCGTGGCCAGGGGATTGGCGCAAGTCGAGGAAACGCCGGTGCGCGAGCACTGGGCCGCGGAGTTCCTCTGGGCCATGGAGAACGGCTTCATTCCGGCCGGCCGAATCAATTCCGCTGCCGGCACGGACATCCGCGCCACGCTGATCAACTGCTTCGTGCAGCCGATCGGGGATGCCATCTCCGAGGACGACGCGAACGGGTTGCCCGGCATCTACGTCGCGCTCCAGGAAGCGGCGGAGACCATGCGTCGCGGTGGCGGTGTCGGCTATGACTTCTCCGCGATCCGTCCGCGCGGCGCGCTGGTGAAAGGCACGCATTCGCGCGCGTCCGGTCCGGTGTCCTACATGCGCGTCTTCGACAAGTCCTGCGAGACGCTGGAGTCCGCGGGCTCGCGGCGCGGCGCGCAGATGGGCGTGATGCGGGTGGACCATCCGGACGTGGAGGAGTTCATCCACGCGAAGCGGGACGGATCGCTCTCCAACTTCAACATGTCGGTGGCGGTCACGGATGCCTTCATGCAGGCGGTGGAGGCGGACGGCCCGTTCGAGCTGGTCCATGCCGTGGCGCCGTTCGATGCCGATCGCGCCGTCCGGCGGGAGGACGGCGCCTGGGTCTACCGCACGGTCCGGGCACGGGAGCTGTGGGACCAGATCATGCATTCCACCTACGACCATGCGGAGCCGGGCGTCATCTTCATCGACCGGGTCAACCAGGACAACAACCTGTCCTGGTGCGAGCGCATCGTGGCCAGCAACCCGTGCGGCGAGCAGTACCTGCCGCCCTACGGCTGCTGCGATCTCGGCAGCATCAACCTGACCCGCTACGTGGCGGATCCGTTCGGCGAGTCGCCGTCGTTCGATCGCGAGCGCTTCCGCCGCACGGTCGCGATCGCGGTGCGTGCGCTGGACAACGTGCTCGATCTCACGCTGTGGCCGCTGCCCGCGCAGGAGCGCGAGGCGCAGGCGAAGCGCCGCGTTGGCCTCGGCTTCACCGGGCTCGGCAACGCGCTCACCATGCTGAAGCTGCGCTACGACAGCGACGAGGGCCGTGCCTTCGCCGCGGACATCGCGCGCGAGCTGCGCGACAGCGCCTACGCCGCTTCGGTGGAGCTCGCCAAGGAGCGCGGGCCGTTCCCGCTGTTCGAGGCCGAGCCCTATCTGGCCGAGCCGCATGCGGCTTCGCGCCTGCCCGAGGTCCTCCAGGCCGACATCCGCAAGCACGGGATCCGCAACTCGCACCTGCTCAGCATCGCGCCCACCGGCACCATCTCGATCGCCTTCGCGGGCAACGCCTCCGGCGGCATCGAGCCCGCCTTCTCCTGGACGTATACCCGCAAGAAGCGCATGCCAGACGGCACGCGGCAGGACTACGAGGTCGAGGACTTCGCCTACCGGCTGTGGCGCCACCTGGGCCACGACACCAGCGAGCTGCCCTCGTGGTTCGTGTCGGCGATGCAGATCAGTGCGCTGGACCACATGCGCATGAGCGCCGTGGTGCAGCCGTTCATCGATTCCGCGATCAGCAAGACGGTCAACGTCGCGCAGGACTATCCCTACGACGATTTCAAGTCGCTCTACATCGAGGCCTGGCGCGCCGGGCTGAAGGGCATCACGACCTATCGGCCGAACGCGGTCATCGGGTCGGTGCTGAGCGTGCCGACCGCCACGCCCTCGCCCGAGCAGCCGCAGGACCTGCTCGACGAGCCGGACCGGCGGCTGCGGCTCGAGCGGGTGCCGCAGCCGGCGCTGTCGTCACTGCGTTGGCCGGGCCGGCCGAAGCTGCCGGCCGGCAACATGGCCTATGCCTACATGGTGGAGCCGCTGGACAAGCGCGCCTCCTTCTGCATTTTCATCGGCCAGACCGAGGCGCCGGTGAACGAGGCGGACGCGGAAGGCGCGACGGCGACCTGGGGCCAGGCGCTGCTGCCCTTCGCCACGCGCAGCGTGCCGTTCGAGACCTGGGTCAACGGCAACGAGCAGCCGCGCGGGCTCGGCGCGATCGCCAAGGCGCTTTCGATGGACATGCGCTCCAACGACCGCGGCTGGCTGAAGCTCAAGCTCGACGCGCTCGCGCGCACGCGCGACGAGCAGCCGCTCCAGATGCCGTTCCCGCCTGAAGGCGAGGTGCGCTGGGCGCCGGGCATCGTGGCGGCATTCGCGGAAGTGGTGCGCTATCGCTGCGAGGAGCTCGGCATGTTCCAGTCGCTCGAGAGCCAGCCGACGCCGATGCTCGACGCGATGATGTTCCGCAAGGAGCCGAAGTCCGGGCCACTCGGCACCATGTCCTGGACCGCGGACGTCGAGAACGCGGCCACCGGCGACGACTTCGTCCTGGGGCTCAAGGAGCTGCAGCTGCCCGACGGCACGCGCCGGCCGTATTCGATCTGGCTCTCCGGCGACTATCCCCGCGTGCTGGACGGCCTTTGCAAGCTGCTCTCGCTCGACATGCAGGTGGTGGACGTCAACTGGATCGGCCTCAAGCTGCGCAAGCTGCTCACTTTCGGCGAGCTGAACGGCTCGTTCTGGGCGCCGGTACCCGGCGATTTCTCCAGCGACCGTCGCCAGCAGGTCTGGCCGAGCACCGTCGCCTACGTCGCCGCGCTGATCCTGCATCGCTTCAAGGTGCTCGGCCTGCTGGACGGCGACGGCCATGCGGTCGTGGGCGCGGGCGCGCTCGCGCTGCCGGCGGCCGACATCGCGGCGAGCGGCACGGGCGTGCCGCTGATGGCGGGCATGGCCTGCCCGTCCTGCGGCGTGCGCGCCTACATCAAGCGGGACGGCTGCATGTTCTGCACCGCCTGCGGACACCAGGGCGAGTGCGGCTAGCAGCAGCAACTGCCGCCGCCCGGCCCCGCCGGATCACGAAAGCTTAAGACGGATCAAGAATCCGCCGAATGCCCGGCTTGGCGCCCCTTCCAGGCGCCGTTTCGCCCCTACAGTAGAGGTGCGGCCAGGAGGCTGCAATCCCGGGAACCCCCGGGTGAAGACCTTCAGACAAGGTATTCAAAGCCAATGAACTCGCATCTCTACATCCCATTCACGGTTACCACCGTCTCCGCTGCCGTCGTGGCAGCCGGTCTCTACCTGGGCTCGCCGGCAGCGAACGAGGCGGTAGCCGCCGCTGCCAAGCCGGCCGCCGCCAGCGTCGCCACTGCGAAGAAGCAGAGCCTGCGCCAGTATGTCCTCGCGACCGCCATCGTCGACGGGAAGATGGTCTACGTCGACAGCGACGGCAAGGTGAACCCGACGCTCGTGGCCGAAGTCGGCGAGACAGTCGAGATCACCGTCTCCAGCGGCGAAGGCGCCGAGCACGACATCGTCATCGACGAGCTCGACGTCCACTCGGCGCACTTCAACGCGAAGACCGGTCCGGTCAAGGTCACCTTCGAAGTGACCGAGGCAGGAACGTTCACCTACTACTGCTCGATTCCCGGCCACCGCCAGATCGGAATGTTCGGCGTGCTGGAAGTGAAGGGCTCGCCCGACGCGTCCGCCGCCCCGGCCAAGGCCGCCGCCAAGGTGGCGACAGCCGACCAGCCGGCTCAGGGCCGTGCCTCGGCCAGGCCGGCACCCCTGCCCCCGCCCAAGGCCGAGGCGGTCAGCATCGCGATGTCCCCGACCGCGGTGCCGCCCCCGGTGGGCGACCGCGCGCCCACGCTGGTCAAGTACCGCATCGAGACGGTCGAGCTCGAGGGCAAGCTGGACGACGGCACCACCTTCACCTACTGGACCTTCGGTCGCAAGGTGCCGGGCCCGATGCTGCGGGTCAAGCATGGCGACACGGTGGAGCTCACGCTGGCCAACGCCGCCGACAGCAAGGCGGTGCACTCCATCGACCTGCACGCGGTCACCGGCGGCCACGGCGGCGGCGAGCTCCAGGTTCCTCCAGGACAGGAGCGTACCTTCCGCTTCAAGGCGCTCAACCCCGGACTGTATGTCTACCACTGCGCGACCGCATCGGTGCCGCACCACATCTCCGCCGGCATGTACGGCATGATCCTGGTCGAGCCGGAGAAAGGTCTCCCCGAGGTGGACCGGGAGTTCTACGTCATGCAGGGGGACCTCTACACCACGCATGCCGCCGGAACCAAGGGCCACCAGGGGTTCAGCCACGAGCGCGCCTCGGACGAGCTGCCGACCTACTACACCTTCAACGGTGCCGTGGGCGCGCTCACCAAGGAGCACAGGATGGAAGCCCTGGTAGGAGAGACCGTGCGGATCTACTTCGGCGTGGGCGGACCGAACAAGGTGTCGTCGTTCCACGTCATCGGCGAGATCTTCGACAAGGTGTACGCCGAGGGCTCGCTCTCGAGCCTGAAGAACGACGTCCAGACGACCCTGGTCGCGCCGGGCGGCGCCACCGCGGTGGAGCTCAAGCTCGACTACCCCGGCACCTTCGTGCTGGTGGATCACGCCTTGTCGCGGGTCGGGAAGGGCGCGGCCGCGATGCTGCACGTGAGCGGACCCGCCGACAGCGCGGTCTACCAGCCGCTCGACGCGATGGGCGGCATGCACGACCACTAGGGAGCGTGGTTGGCCGGGCCGGGTGCCCGGCCTCGGGCGGCCACGCCGTCCGCCGAAGCCGCAGTGCCTCGTCGAGGACTGCGGCTTTTTTCTGTTCCGGCGGCAAGCGTCCGGGCGACGCGGAGAATGCCCGCGGAGAGTGCCGGAAGCGGCCGCGGTCAATCTCGCGCCGCGCACCGATACCGGCGATACTCGGCGGATGAACACACGATTCGACAATCCCAGGCTTCGCTACGCGGGTGACCGCGGGCGCGGCTTCCTGCGGGCCGGCGCCTCGGGCCTTCTCGGCCGGGCCCTGGCGATCGCCGCCGGCGGCGTGATCCTCGTTGCCGGACTCTTCGTCTCGGCGGTGGTCTTCTCGGTGATGCTGGTGGTCGGCCTGGTGGCCGGTGGCTGGCTCTGGTGGAAGACGCGGCACCTGCGCCGTGACCTGCGCCATCGCATGGACGAGATGCGGCGCATGCACGGGGGTGAGGCCGCCGGCGATCCGCTGCAGGAGGCGTTCCGCGGGTCGTTCCGGGGGGAGCCCTTCCGCGGCGCCGCGCGGGGCCGCGACGACGGCGTCATCGACGGCGACTACATCCGGGATCCGGACCGCCCGACCCGCTGAGTCGCGGCTCGCCGAAGCCGCGCGTCCCGGCCCGACCGGGACGGTGAATCGCTGCCTACTTGCCCTGCTCGCGCGAGCGCACCAGCAGCACGGGTACCGGCGAGGTACGCGCCACGTCCTCGGCGTCGCTGCCGAGCAGGGTTCGCCGCACGCCGCGTCGACCGTGGGTTCCGACGACGACGAGGTCCGCGAGCCAGTGGTCCGCCTGCTCGCGTACCTGATCGGAGAGCCGGCCACCGGCCGTATCGACCAGCACCGTGTCCGCCGCGACGCCTTGTGCCACCGCCTGGTCGCGCGCACGCTGCAGCATCTGCTCGGCATCCTTGCGCATCACGCCCACTGCATCCACCGCGATGGCGGCAGCGCCTTCCAGGCCGGCGAAGAAGGGCATCGGATCCAGATAGTGAAGGAACCGCAATTGCCCGCCGGTCAGCTTCGCGAGGGCGATCGCCTCCCGGGCGCCGGCATCGGACGTTGGACTGCCATCGATGGGGACGAGGATTCGCTGGTAGTTGGACATGTCTGCTCCGCTCCTTTGCAGGTGTCATTGTGCTCGTGCAAGGGCAAGGTTACTTGATCTGACGCAAGGCGGACCGCGGCCTGGTCGCGCATCATTTCCCGCGGGATCGGGCACGCCGCCGCCGCCGACCGATTCCGGACCGGGTTGATTTCCCGTGCGGCGGCCCCACATAGGTCACATACCCAGAGACTTCAGCTGAAAGGAGGCATCAAGATGAATGCATTGACTCGATTCGATCGCGACGACTTCTTTCCGGAGATGATGCGTCGCTTTTTCCGCACGGCACCCTGGTACGAGGATGGCGCCGGCGACATCCGCATCGACGTGACCGAAAACGACAAGAGCTACGAAGTGACCGCCGCGGTGCCTGGCGTGAAGCGCGAGGATATCCAGGTCGCGGTGGACGGCAATCTCGTTTCCATCAGCACCGAGACCCGTTCGGAGCGCGAGAAGTCCGAAGGCGGTCGCGTACTGCTCAAGGAATCCCATGTCGGCCGTGCCAGCCGCAGCTTCACGCTCGGCAAGGAGGTCGACGCGGACAAGGTCAAGGCCAAGCTGGAGGACGGCGTCCTCAAGCTCACGCTGCCCAAGCGCGAAGGCGCATCCTCGCGCCGCATCGAGATCGCCTGACCTTCCCACCTCCCCGGCCCGCGCACCGCCTCGCGCGCTGCCCCGGCCGGGTTGCCATGCGCGGCGGCATTGTGTAGCCTGCCCGCAGACATGGACACCGATCCGGCCCCTCCCCCTGCGCGATCGTCACCGGCGGCAGGGCCGGACATCTTCGAAGTCCTCTTCCACGCCTACCCCGATGCCCTCGTCGTCACCGACGACGCGGGAACCATCGTCCTCGCGAACGAGGCGGCCACGCAGTTGCTCGGCTACGAGACCGGCGAGCTCGTCGGCGCCAATGTCGACATGCTGGTTCCGGCCGCCTCGCGCGGTGCCCACGCATCCTATCGTCGCGGCTATGCCGCCAGTCCGCGCGCGCGTCCGATGGGAACCGACGCGCAGCTCGTCGCGCGCCGGCGCGACGGCAGCGAGGTCGTGGTCGAGATCGCGCTCAGCCCGCTGCGATCCGGCGGTGCGCAGTACGTGGTCGCGGCCATCCGCAGCATCGCGGACTTCCCTCGCGTGAAGGAGGCGCTGCGGCGCGCCGAGCAGACGGAGCAGCTTGCCCGGCTCGGTCGGATCGCCGCCGAGGTGCACGACCCGATGGCCTTGCTCGAACAGGTGCCTGCCATCGCGGTCGAGGCGCTCGGTGCAGGCGCCGCAAGGGTGCTGCTGCTGGAACCGCACGGGGAGCTGCGGGTCGCTGCAGCGGCCGGTGGCGTCGACGTGGCCGATCCGGTTTCCCCCCTCATGGCCGCGGCGGTGCGGCACGTGATGGCGAGCGGCCACTCGCTTCGCGCGCGCGACCTGCGCACCGACCCGCGCTTTGCCGCGGCGGCGGTCGGCGCGGGGAAAGACGAGCCGGCGATCGCGAGCTTCCTCGCGGTGCCGCTCTTCGATCGCGGGCGCACGCTCGGCGTCCTGTCGGCAAGCGCGCAGCAGGCGGATCGGTTCAAGGCGCACGACCTGCAGTTTCTCCAGTCGCTTTCCGGCACCCTCGCAGGTGCGCTGCAACGCGCCGCGTCGGATGCGGCCTTGCAGCACTCCCAGCGCCTGGAGAGCGTCGGCCAGCTCACCGGCGGCATCGCGCACGACTTCAACAACCTGCTCACGATCATCCAGGGCAACCTGCAGGTTCTCGAGGAAATGCCCGGCGTGGCGGACGAGCCGGGCAACCTCGAACTGGTGGAGGCCGCGGCGCGCGCTGCAAGGCGAGGCGCCGAGCTGACCGGCAAGCTGCTCGTGTTCTCGCGGCGCCAGGTGCTGCGGCCGAGCCGGATCGACGTGGTTCCGATGATCCGCTCGCTTGCCGGCATCCTGCAGCGGACCGTTGACCGGCGGATCGCGATCGAGGTGTCCAGCGCCGAGCCGTCGTACCTGGTCGCGGTCGACGCCGGCCAGCTCGAGTCGGCGCTCCTCAACATCGCGATCAACGCGCGCGATGCGATGCCGGCCGGGGGACGGCTGCACATGCACGTAGGGGGCTGCGACGCGCTGCCGGCCGGCGTGGGCCGGGAGGCCGGTGCGACCGACGCTCCGGCCGCGGGGTATGTCGCCATCGGCATCACCGACGAGGGCGAGGGCATGTCCGCGGAGGTGAAGGCGCGCGTCTTCGAACCCTTTTTCACCACCAAGGATGCCGGGCGCGGCACCGGCCTCGGCCTGAGCGTCGTCTACGGCTTCGTCACCCAATCCCAGGGCGCGATCGGCATCGAATCGGTGCCGGGCGCGGGCACGACCGTCACCCTCTACCTGCCGCGCGCGCTCGAGCCGCAGGCGACCGAGGCCGGTACGCCGCCCGCGGATGCGGGGGCGGCGACCGGGCGCGCGGGCGCCGGCGCGACGCTGCGCGAGGGCCTGCGCGTATTGCTCGTGGAGGACGACGCCGAGGTGCGGCAGATCGCCGCCGGCTATCTCCACGGCCTGGGATGCGCGGTGCAGACCGCCGCGAGCGGCGAGGAGGCGTGGACGCTGCTCGAGGGCGACGGGACCTTCGACGCGCTCCTCACCGACATCGCGCTCGGCACCGGCATGCGCGGGACCCGGCTCGCGATGGAGGCGGGGCGGCGCCATCCGGCGCTCGCGATCCTGGCGATGTCGGGGTACGCGCACGAGCTGCTCGAGGGCGACCGCGCGATGCTGGAACGCTACGACATGCTGCCCAAGCCGTTCGATCGCGCCGCGCTTGCCGCGGCCCTGCAACTCGCCCTGGCGCGGCGCGACCGCCGCGTGGCCGGCCTCGTCGATTGAATCGCGGGAGGTTCCGGGGAGCGCCCGGCTACGTGACCGCCTGCAGGAGCGCCGCCTGCAGCGCCAGCTCGCGCATCCGCTCCAGCGTCCGGCCCCAGTCGGTGCGATCGCACTCCAGGCCGGCCGGCGGCTCGAGCTGCCACGCCCCGTAGCCACCCGGCGCGGTGACGAGTCGCCAGGCATGTGACGGTGCCGCGATGCCGGAACGCAGCGGTATGCGCAGCACCGCGGCGGCTTCGGCGGCGAGCGCCGCGCCCGCCGCGTGCGCCGGATCCGCGCAATGCAGCACGACCGGCGCGGAGTCGCCGACCCGATCCCGGACGGCGAGCAGGAGCGCCACTAGCGAGACGGGGTGATACGGCTCGAGCAGTGCGTCGACGACCGGCACGCCGAGCTGGCGGATGCGCGATGACAGCTTGCCGAGCGAGGCGTCGCTGCAGACCAGTTGGTAGAGGCCGGCCAGCATGGAGACATCGCCGTCCGAGACGGGGTGCCCGAGCGACGGCCGGGCGGTCCGCGCGCCAAGCGCCGCGGCGGCTGACTCGATGGCGTCGAGCCCGTCGTCGCCGGGTCCGTCCCCTTGCGCGGCGGCGAGGAGCGCGACATGGCGGCCGCGCAGCGGCGCACGTGCCCGCCCACCCCGGGCCAGCGCCTCTGTCGCGGACGCCAGCCGACCAAGGTGGTGCAGCGACGACGCGTTCGCGGCGCGGGTCGCGACCGCGGCGGCCGCCTCCCTTCGCATCATGTCCTCGCGTTCCTGCCCGGGCGTTCCGTGTCCATACTCCGGGCATTCTCCCCACGGCAGGCCGCCCGCGATTGACCCGGGTCAATCCGCGCGCGGCTGTTACACGCCGTTCACCAAACGTCTCGGAGCGTCAAGATCGGTTCGTACCCGGTTGTCCGCCGTGACTTACGATCCGTACCGAGAAATCAGAAGAGGGGAAGGCACATGAACGCCCAGGCGACCGCAACGACCAAGCCCACCTGGCAGCCGTCAGCGATCACGCGTCATCTCGCGCTCCTCGAGGCCCATGCGCCGATCTCGAAGCGGGTGCTGCAGGCCGGCCAGCACCTCTACCATGCCGTGGACACGTTCGACCGCCTCTTCATCGTCGGCACCGGGATGTGCAAGACGACCGAGGTCAGCCGCGATGGCCGCGAGCAGGTGGTCGCCGTGCACTTCAAGGGCGACTGGATCGGGCTGGGCGGCATCGCTGCCGGCCGCTACGGCTGCGATGCGATCGCGATGGACACCTGCGAGATCTGGAGCGTTCCGTACGACGCATTGCTCGCGTCCTGCGCCCGCACGCCGGCCCTGCTCGAGGTCCTGCACCTGGCGATGAGCCGGGAGTTGTTGCGCGAGCGGGCGACGATGCTTGCGCTCTGCACGCTGCCGGCCGACGCGCGGGTCGCCGAGTTCCTGCGCTGGTGGGCTTCCGAGCTCGACGAGCGCGGCATGCGCACGGACTGCCTGCGACTGCCGATGAGCCGCGCGGAGATCGGCAACTTCCTCGGCATGACGCTGGAATCGGTGAGCCGTGCGTTCTCGCGCCTGGCCCGGAGCGAGCTGATCCGATTCACCGATCGCAGTCGCCGCGACATCGAGATTCCCGCCCTGGCCGCGCTCGGCGACTTCAGCCGGCGGTGCATCGCCGACCGGGACGGCGCGGAGGTGGCGCTGCACTGACCCTCGGGCCTGCCGCCATGGTCTAATGGTTCGTCGCCTCGCTCCGCCGCGGGGCTATCCATCACCTGTCGCCATGACGCTGCCCTCGCCGGCCCACGGCCTCGATGCCGCCTATGTCGCGCTCGACGAGCACCGCTTCGTCGCGAGCGAGCTCACGCGCGGGCCCTGGGACCCTGGCTACCAGCATGCCGGGCCGCCTGTCGCGCTGGTCTGTCGCGCGGTGGAGCGGGCGGCCGACGCGCACGGCCTCGGCCACGTCGCCCGGCTCACGGCGAACCTGGTGCGGCCGGTCCCCATCGGCGAGGTCATGGTGGAAGTCACCCCCGACTACGTCGGGCGCAATGCGGCCCACTTCTCCGCCCGCCTGCTGGCCGCAGGCAAGGAGGTCGGACGCTTCACCGCGCTGGCCCAGAGAGAGTCGCCCGTGGATCTCCCGGCCGCCCTCCCCGGCCATCCGCTGCCGGCCGCACCGCTCGCGCCCGATTCATCGCCCGAGGCGCACTTCCCCTTCCGCAACGAGGCCGCCCCCGGCTACCCCGACCTGGTGGAGACGCGCGTCGCCCGAGGCAGGATGTGGCAGGGGCCGTGCGCGGTCTGGTTCCGGTTGCGCCATCCGCTCCTGTCCGGCGAGCTGCCCGGCCCGTACCAGCGGGTGGCGGTGGCGGCCGATTCCGGCAACGGCATCAGCGCCATACTGGACTACCGGCGCCATACCTTCGTCAACGCGGATCTCACCATCAACCTGTTGCGCCGACCCGTCGGCGACTGGATCTGCCTGGATGCCCGGACCGTGCTCGGGCCAGCCGGGTGCGGACTGGCCGAGTCGGCACTCTACGACAGCCGGGGCCTGGTCGGGCGCGCGACGCAGAGCCTTGCCGTCAGGCTGCGCTCGTCCTGAGCGCGGCTTGCTAGCATTCGGGGCGTGAACGCCGCCCTCCAGCACCTGATCGTCGTCGACGACGAAGCCGGCATCCGAACCCTCCTGGCCAACTACTTCAGCCGCCACGGCTTTCGGGTATCGGCCGTGGCGAGCGGCGCCGAGCTGATCGAGCTCATGCAGTCGGACCCGGCCGTCCTGGTCCTGCTGGATCTCGGCCTTCCCGCCGAGGACGGCTTCGACGTGGCACGCCGACTGCGGGAGCGGTGGCGCTGCGGGCTCGTGTTCGTCACCGGCCGGGGCGACACGGTCGATCGCATCGTCGGCCTGGAGATCGGCGCCGACGACTACGTGACCAAGCCGTTCGACCTGCGCGAGCTGCTCGCGCGCGTGAAGTCGGTGCTGCGCCGCCTGCAGCCGGAGCCGCCGGATGCCGCGACTGGCCCGCCACCGGACCGGTCACGCCTGGGCTTCGACGGATGGACACTCGATGTCGGCGCCCGGCAGCTCACCAACCCTGCCGGCAGCGACGTGCCGCTCACCACCGGGGAGTTCGACCTGTTGCATCTGCTCGCGCGCCACGCGGGGCGAGTGCTCTCTAGGGACTTCCTGCTGGAGCAGACGCGGCGACGCCAGGCGAGCCCGTTCGACCGGACGATCGACGTGCAGGTGGGTCGGCTGCGGCGCAAGCTGGAGGCCGATCCGCAGAACCCGCAGCTGATCAAGTCGGTGCGCGGGGTGGGCTACCTGTTCGTGCCGCAGGTGCGCGAGGCGCAGTAGGCGCCTCGCCGTCGCTGGCGACGCCCTGGCGCCACGCCCGGCGTCGCGGTTGCCGCGTCATTGCAATCGCGACTGAAGCGCCGCTCAGCCGCGCGATTCGTTCATCACCAGCTGGGTCTGCGTTACGACGGCGCAGAGCTTGCCCGCCTCGTTGCGGATCTCCGTCTGCCACACCATGGTGGTGCGGCCGCGATGCAGCGGCGTCGAGCGACCGGTGACGACGCTGCCCGCCGGCGCCGCCGCGAGGAACCGGGTGCCGGACTCGATGGTGGTGGTGCGCGCGCCCTGTGGCAGGTTCACCAGCGTGCCGATGGCACCGAGCGTGTCCGCGAACGCCATGACGGCGCCGCCGTGCAGGATGTTTCCAGCGGTGCAGAGATCCGGTCGCACCGTCATCCGGGCCGCGACCGACTCCGGCGTGGCCTCCACCAGCTCGACGCCCATGAGGCCTGGAAAGAGCGGGCGGATCCGCTCCTGGATCATCTCGAGGTCGATCATGCGGGCTCCTCGTGTCGACTGCTCAGTCGTCACCGTACGGACCGGCTCGCGGTCTGTCAAAGGCTGCGGCCGACGGTGGCCTCGCCCGCCGGTATGATGCGATGCGTGAGCACTTCCGCAGCACCGCCCTCCTCCGAGCCCGCGCCGTTGCCGCGCGCCATCCGGTCGACCGACGATCTCGCGGCGCTCGAGCGCGCGGCCGAGCGCGTGGAGCTGACCGGCGAGCAGGGCCCGATGGTCTGGCATGCATGGCGGCCGGCTGTGCCGGCGAACGCGTCGGCACAGCCCCCGGTGGTGCTGCTGCACGGGGGCTCCGGAAGCTGGACGCACTGGGCCCGAAACATCGCGGCGCTGGTATACGCCGGCAGGCAGGTGTGGGTGCCGGACCTGCCGGGCTTCGGCGACTCCGCGAGGCCGCCGGCCGGCGGGGATGCGGACGCGCTGCCGGCGCCGATGGAGGCCGCGCTCGCGCGGCTCTTCGGCGACGCGGCGGTGGACCTGGTCGGCTTCTCCTTCGGCGCCATGGTCGGCACCTTGATGGCCGCCGCGAAACCGGCCCGCGTCCGCCGGCTGGTGCTTTCGGGCGCGCCGGCGCTCGGCGTGAACCCCGGGTTCAGGCTGGTGCTGCGCCCGTGGAGCGGGCTGGCCGGGGAGGCGCTCGAGGCGGCGCACCGGCACAATCTCGCGACGCTGATGCTTGCGCGCGCGGAGTCGATCGACGCGCTCGCGCTCGAGATCCACGCCCGCAATCTCGCGCGCGACCGCATGAAGCTGCGGCGGTTGTCGCGCACGCTCGTCGTGCTCGAGACGCTGCCGAAGGTCCGCTGCCCGGTGGTCGGCATCTGGGGCGCGGAGGACACGCTGTACCGCGGCGTCGGCGATCGGCTCGAGCCGGCGCTCGCGAGCGCCCCGGACTTCCGCTGGCTCGCGCAGATCCCGGGCGCCGGGCACTGGGTGCAGTACGAGGACTGGGCGGCCTACGACGCCCTGCTCGCGCAGGCGCTCGCCGAGCCGGCGTGAGGCGCCTCGCGCGCGTCCGAGCGGCTCAGTCGAAGGCGTAGGAGTACAGCAGGTCCACCGCGTTGTCGCTGCCGCTCTGGGCGCGCACCGCAAGCCGCTGCGACAGCGCGTACTGGATGCGCAGCAGGTTGTAGAGCCCGCGCACGCCCTGCTCGTAGCTCACGAAGAGACGCGATCCGATGCGCTTGCCGAGGGTGACCACCTCCTGCTGCGCGGCCGAGGCGGTGCTGTTCGACTGCGAGCCGGGCAGCCCGGTCGGACTGCGGCTCTCCTTCACGCCCTCGGCCTGCCCGGTGTCCGAGCCGTAGCCGAAGTTCATCACGTCGAGCCCCAGCCGCTCCGCGACGCCGGGCTTGTGGCGGCCGTCGTCCTTCAGGAACAGTTGCTGGGCCGCCTGGCGCAATGCGAGCGACTGGGCGGCGCTGGGCGCGTTCTTCGGATCCGTGCCGAGCACCAGCCAGGCGAGCTTGTCGGTGTCCGACATCTCGGGCGAGGAAACCAGGGCGATGACCGGGTTGAGCACCGTGCCGGTCACCGAGACGCCGACCTCCACCGGCAGGAACGGGCGCTTGGCCAGGAGGTCGAGCGCGGGGTTGTCCACCGGGCCGTTGAAGCGGACCACGCCCTTCTCGATGCGCAGGTTCTGCCCGTAGGCCTGGTAGGTGCCGTCGACGATGTCGATCGCGCCGGTGAGCCGCGGCGCATCCGGCAGCGTGCCGCGTACCTGCAGGCTGCCCGCCAGCCTGGCGGCGACGCCGTTGCCGGTCACGCGCAGCTTGTCGCCGAGGTCGACCGCCAGGTCCGAGGCGACCCGCAGGGGCTTGCCGGACTGCGCGGGCTTGTCCTCTTCCGCCGGCTGGGCCCCGACCGGGTTCACGATGCGCACGTCATCGGGCAGCGACGGCGCCGACGACCCCTGGATCTCGATGATGCCGCGGTCCACCCGCAGCTTGCCGGAAAGCCCGAGCCCGTCGTCACCGCTGGCAAGGACCGTGGTCCCCGAGAGGGCGACGCGCTGCCCGGGGCCGATGGGAACCTGCAACTGCGCGGCGGTCAGCTCGAAGCGGCCGTCGAAGGGCGCCGTGGAAGGCGCAGGCGCCGCCGGCCGTGCCGATGGTCGCGGCTTGTCCAGCAGCCGCGCCTCGCCCCGCAGGGACACCGAGCCGTCGCCGGAGGCGAAGCGCAGCGTGCGAAGCTGAAATGCGCGGCCCTCGAGCCGCGCGTCGAGCGAGCCGTCGGTGAGGCGCCAGCCGACCGACCGCTGCAGCACCGCGAGATCCGCGCCGGTGACCGTGGCGTCCCAGAGCGGTCGCGCCAGCGTGCCGGCGACCTTGCCGCGGAGCTCGAGGCTGCCGTCGAGGACGAGGTCGGGCGCGGTGAGCGGATGGGTGAAGGCGAGCGAAGGCAGCGCGAGGGCGAAGCGGCCATCCAGGCGACCCTGCGCGAGCGTGAGCTGCACGCCGTTGTCGCCCTCGAGCCGCAGCGGGCCGCCGCCCGCCCCTTCCTCGCGCAACGTGAGGCTGGCCGTGCCGCTCAGGTCGTCGGCACCGGTGCCGGCAAGGTTCCAACCGGCATCGAGCCGCGTCGCGCGCAGCGCATCGAAACCGGCGTCGCTGCCCGCCAGCTCCAGCAGCCGCTCGATCGGCAGCCCGCTCGCCCGGCCGCGGGTCTCCAGCCGGAAAGCATCTCCCCAGCGCAGCGCCAGGCGATCCAGCGCCGCCTCGCCTCCGGCCACCGCCAACGCGAATCGCTCGACCAGGAGATCCCGCGCGTCCACGCGGACGGTGGCTGGCGCCACGAGCCGGGCCGGCACGGCGCCGTCGACGACGGCGGAGGCGATGCGCGCCCGCCAGGAAGGCGAATCGCCCAGCCGCGCCTCGCCGTCCCCGGCGACACGCAGCGTCTGCCCCTCGCCGGCGCCGGCAAGCTCGAAGCGGTGGGCCGCTACCGTTCCGCGTGTCTTCAGCTCGACCGACGAGAGCTCCCGGCCTGCCGCCTGCACCGCGCGCAGCCGGATGCCGACGTCGACGGCTGATCGCGGGGCGAACTCGCCGGTCGCCGGCAGGTCGGCATCGATCCGCAGCGATCCGATCCTCAACGGATCGCCCTCCGCCGCCATGGCGATCCGCTCCGCGGTCAAGGTTGCCTTCGCGCGAAGCGAGTCGAAGCTGCCGGCCAGCTCGCCGATCAAGGAGGCCTTGCCCTCCAGTCGCGGTTCGACCTCCGCCAGGTCGGCGAGCGCGAGCTCTATTGCCAGCCGATCCGCGGGCTGGCCGAGGCCGCCCCGGACGCGAAGGCGGTTGTCGCCGAGCCGGATCTGGCCGTCGGCCTCCTCGACGCGTCGCGGCGCGCCGGATTGCGCGAGCGCAACCCGCGAGCGCACGCGCGCGGAGAGCGGCTTGCCGGCGAGCGTGCTGTCGGCCAGCTCCAGCGAAACGACCGAGTCGAACCCGGGGGCGACCCGGCCGGCGATCGTCCATGTGCCGTTCAGCACGCCGTCGCGCAGGCGAGGGTCGGCGGCGAGCGCCTCGGGCAGCCACTGGCCCGGGCGGAGCCGGGCCACCGTGCCCTTGGCATCGATCCGATACGGTTCGGCGAGGGTGGCCTCGCCGCTCGCCTCGAGGCGGGTGTCGCCAAGGCGCAGCCGCGCTTCGGCGAGGTGCAGCGCAGCCGCGTCGAGGCGGCCGTGCACCCTGACCTCGGCATCGCCGGGCGGCATGCGGGTCGCGGCCGGGACCAGATCCCGCAGCCGGGCCTCGGACTGGGCAAGCGCGAGCATGAACCGGTCGCGGTCCACGTCGAGATGGCCGTCGAGCGCGGTGGGCGGCAGGCCGGCAGCGAATCCGGCGAGGTCGAGCGCCTCGAACGCGAGCTGCGCGCGGACCTCCGGCAGCTCGGCACCCGCAAGCTGCAGCTGCCTTCCCGGCGCGACGGCGAGGCTGCCGCGGATGCGCCCCTGCTCGGGCGCGGTGCCGGGCAAGGCGAGGACGAGCTCGTCCAGGCGCAGCTCGCGCGCCACCGGATCCTGCGCCGCCAGCACGCCGATGGAAGCGTCGAGCGCCTCGAGCGGCAGGCGGCCGTCGGCGAGCGAACCGGCCTGCGGATTGCGCACGGCGATCGTGCCGCCCCAGTCATCGCCCCCCGCTCGCGGAGCGAGCTCGAGGCGGGCATCGAGCCGGGTGGTGGGCGCCGCCTCGGCGAGCAGCCGCAGGTCGAGCCGCGCGACCTCGACGCTCAGCGTCGTGAGCGGCATCACCGCGAGCGGCGCGAGCGCCGCGACGGCATCGACGGGCGCCTCCGCCACCGTCCCGGTCAGGCGGGCCTCGAGCCGCTCCAGGTCGCCCTGCGCGGCGAGCGCGAGCTGGTAGCCGACCTGCGCCGCCGCGCCGTCGAGGTGCGCCTCGACCGTGAGCGGATGGGGTGGTTGGCCGCCGAACCCGACGTGGGCGCCGGAGAGGTCACCGTAGGGCGTGCGCGCATGCAGGTCGTCGATCCGGAAGGCGTCGTCCCTGTAGGCGAGCCGGGCCGCGATGTCGGTCACCACGATGTCGGCGGACTCCCCGGCCCGGTCCGGCGGCGCGCCGGGAATGATCCGCAGGCCGCCGACCGCCAGGTGCTGCACCGAGAGCGTCAGCGGCAGCCCGATCGGTCCGGGCATCGCCGTCGGCTCGGGCGGCGGGGCCGGCTCCCGGGGTGGCGGCAGCCGCACGGCGAGGCTGCGCACCGCCAGCTCCGGCACGATCAGGTGCCGGCGCAGCAGGCCGGCGAGCGACCAGCTCGCGACCAGGCCGGTGCCGCTCGCGCTGGTGCCGTCGCCGTGCCATTCGAAGCGGTCGGCACGGACGCCGCGATAGAGGCTTCCGGAGACTCCCTCGATGACGAGCGATTGCCCGGTGGCAGCGAGCGCCTCCTGGCTTCGCTCCAGGACGTAGCGCAGTCCCTGCCCGGTACCGAGCCACCAGAGCGCCGCGGCGAGCACCACCGCGACCACCAGCAGCAGCGCGAGCAGGCCCTTGAGGATTCGCCCGCCCATCAGAAGGTGTACCCGATGGAGAAATGGATACGGTAGCGCGAGATGGCCTGTCCGTAGGCGACGTCGAGGTTCACCGGCCCGATCGGCGTGCGCCAGCGCAGACCCAGCCCGTAGCCGGCGACGGGGTCGAAGTCGCTGCGCGAGTCGCCCGCGTTGCCGTAGTCGACGAAGGCGGCGAGCGAATAGGCGTCGGTGAGACGGTGCTGGTACTCGAGGCTCGCGATGGCGAGATAGCGCCCGCCCACGATCGCGTCGCCGCGCGGCACGCCGAGCGACTGGTAGGCATAGCCGCGGATCGACTGAACGCCGCCGGCGCGGAACAGGTTCTCGCTGGGGATGCCGTCCCGCGAGCTCGCGGCCACGACGCCGAGCTCGAACAGGGCGACCAGCGTGTCGCCGTCGAACGCGGTTCCGGCCGGCATCGGCTGGAAGCGGGTCGCGCGCGTGTGCAGCCGCAGGAAGCTGCGGTCGCTCAGCACCTCGTCGCGCGCGCCGGAGACCTGCAGCGACACGGCGTAGCCGTCGCGCGGATCGAGCGCCGAATCCACGCGGCGCAACGTCCACGACTTGCCGAGCACGAGCGCGCTCAGCGAGTTGCGCTCGGCCGGGCCGAACGGGCCCGCCGGGATCCGCTCGCGCTCGATCTGGTACTGCAGCGAGGTGAAGGATTCGATGTCGCCGTCGCGCCTGCCGAAGCCGACATAGGTGTTGCTGCGCAGGGTGACGAGCTGCTCGATGTCCTCACGCTCCACCCGCTGGCCGAAACCGTAGAAGCGGTTGTCGTCGTCGTACGGCGTGCGGAAGTGGGCGAAGGCCCGCTGCCGCTTGGCCGAGACCACCAGCGCCGACTCCATCTGGACGTTGCGGCCGAAGAGGTCGCGGTGCTCGAAGCCGACCTGCCCGCGCGGCCCTTCGTCCGTGCTGTAGCCGAGGCCGAACACCACCCGCCGCCGTGCCAGCTCGTCCAGCACCACCTGGATGCGAACCTGCCGCGCGTCGGGATCGTCCTGCAGCGCGAGCAGGTCCGGTAGCGCGCTCACGCTGCTGAAGTAGCCGGAGCTGCGCAGGCGCGAGGCGAACTCCTGCAGCTTCGCCTCGCTGAAGGGGTCGCCCGGGCGAAACGGTCGCAGGTCCTCCACGATGCGGCGGTCGTAGCGGCCGAGCCCTTCGATCTCGAGCTCGCCGAAGGCAAGCCGCTCGCCCGATTCGACCACCACGTCGAGCGCCACCTTGCCGGCCGCGACGTCCACTCGCGCCTCGCTCCGACTGACCGCGGCGCGCAGGAAGCCGTGACGGTTCAGGGTATCCAGGATCTCGCGCTTGCCGCCCTCCCAGGCCCGGCTGCGGAACGGCTGCCCGACGGCGAGCCCCGGCACGCCGCGGACCTGGGCCATCGCTTCAGCGTCGCCGCGCGCGGGCCCTTCGATTCGCACCGACACGTCCGCCACCGTGACCTGGGGGCCGGGGTCGGCCGCGACCCGGACCCGGCCGGGCGAGGTGTCGACCTTCACCTCGCCGCGGAAGCGACCGTCGGCCCGAAGGATCGCCTGGACCTCGTCCGGCAGGCGCGCGACCAGGCCGTCGAACTGGATCGGATCGTAGTCCTCGCGACGCTGCCAGCGACCCACCAGCGTGCTGCTCCGGATGTCGTCCGCCAGCCAGGCGGGCGCCTCGATGTCGAAGTCGTAGTTGGGCTTGGCGCCGAGCAGCCGGTCCGACGCGGCCGGTGCCCGATCGGCGGCGGGATCGCCGTCGTCGCCGGCTCCCGGCGGCCCCCCGGCCCCGCGAGCGGCCTCGCCCGCGGCCGCCGTTCCGGCG